>JAQUKV010000001.1 GCA_028718905.1 Candidatus Peribacteraceae bacterium
TTCATAAACAGACGTTCTACCTTCACTTGAAAGAATGCGAATTCAGATTTAATCATCGTCACGAAAACCTGTATAATCTCTTACTGTCCCTCTTTCGAAAACATCCTCTTAACTAGTCTTGAGCCTACTCTAATCCCCAATCCCTATCCGCTATACTCCGCGCACATGCGACGTTTTATTGCTGCCGCCCTGTCCGGATGCGCCCTGCTTTCGCTGGCATTCTCTGCCCACGTCTCGGCCGCATGGCAGCCCCGCATCGTCCCGCGTTCCGAATGGGGCGCGGATGAGTCGCTGCTGCTGACCACTGCAGAGGAATCCAAGCCCGCCGAGAATCAGGTGCCGGCCGACGAAGGCAACGGCATCGCGGAACGCATGAAGCAGTGCCGGGAGGCGCAAAAGCTCTACCCGCAGGAATTCAGGGCGGCGCGTACGGTCACAGAGAATGCACAGGGAACACTGCGCTGGCCGCAGTCGTACTCGCCGGGTATCAGACTGATTGTGGTGCACCACACGGCGCAGACGCTCCGCAATGACCCGCGAAGCCCCTTGGAACGCATGCGCGCGCTGTACCTGTATCACGCCAAGACACTCGGCTGGGGCGACATCGGCTATCACTATATTATCGACGAGGACGGGACGATCTACGAAGGACGTGCGGGGGGCGACAACGTCATCGGAGGCCATGCCTACTGCGCCAATGTGGGGACACTGGGTATCGCTCTCATGGGGAATTTTGAGATCGAAGAGCCGAGCCAGATCCAGATTCTGGCGCTGCAGTGGCTGCTCAAGAACCTGACGGATCACTACGGGCTCGACGCCCGGAACACTATGAAGTTCCACGGCGAATCCAAAGAGGTGATCGTCGGCCACCGCGACGTCGTCTCTACGGCCTGTCCCGGATACTTTCTCGCCGGAGTGCTGGACCAGATTCGCCGGCACGTCGCTTCCGGCGATACGGCGGCCCGCGTGATCTTTCCTGCTCCGTTCAACGAGAATTATGTCGACCGCACCGATCAGCGCCGCTCCCTGCGCTTACAGACGCTCCAGATCCAGCCGACCGCCCCGACTCTCACCGTCATCGGGGATTCCTCGCTCCCCGTGCGCCCGGGCGGACAGGTGACGGTTTCGCTTCTCTTCCGCGCAGGAGGCAGCTCCGTGCAGCGCCACGCGCGCATCGCGTCCGTGATGCGCTCAAGCCCCCGCATAGGGATCTGGCAGCTCTTGGATAATGAAAACACGCGCATCCGGCAGGAGATTTTTGCGCCGCGGCTGCTGCATGAGGGCGAAGTGGAGACCATCCGCCTGCGCATCCAGGTGCCCGAAATCCCCCAAACGTACTCCGTGGACATCGGCCCCGTCACGCTCACGCTGGACGCACAGGGCCGGCGATCGAGAAGTCCCGTCTCCGATCCCGTTCCCATGACCTCCACCGCGTCAGACCGCATCAACATCCCCACCCCCGGCGCGCAGCGTGCTGAAAAACAATCCTCGCAATCCTCGCTTTCTTCACTTTCCTCGCTTGCTTCTCCCCTCATCCGCATCCGCCTCTCGACGAAGGAAACCGGAGCCGCTTCGTGCAGCGCCTACGACCTTGTTTCACTTCAGAAACAGTATCGTGGAGAGGTGACCTGCGCGGTGATCGCCGGCAAAGCCGCGCTCATCAACGAAGTGGATCTGGAGGAGTATCTGGCGGGCATGTCGGAGGAACCCGATACGGAACTCTACGAGAAACAGCGTGCGTTCGCCATCGCCGCGCGAAGCTACGCCGTGTTCTATCTGGATGGCGGGCACCGCAAATTCCCCGGTATGCCTTTTGACGGCGACGATTCCCCCGCGCGCTTTCAGGCATACGCCGGTATGGCTGCGGAGCAGGCAAATCCGCAATGGGTACGGGCGGTGCGTGCAACGGCCGGACAGGTGCTTACGATGGACGGAGGGATCGTAAAGGCCGCGTACTTCAGTTCCGATGACGGCCGCACACGTTCGCCCGCCGAGAACGGCTGGAAGGACTTTCCGTTCGAAGAGGTATTCGCAAGTAAAGCGGACCCGTGGTGCAAAGGATTACCCATGGCGGGGCACGGAGTCGGCATGTCGGGCTGCGGAGCCAAGGGGCAAGCCAAGGAAGGCAAGACCGCGGAACAGATTTTGCAGTACTACTATCCGGCAACGAAAATCGGCTCGCTTGCAAAATGATCCCTTCGCTGGCGCAACCCATTCTTCTTGCCTTTAAACGGCAATTATCGTTCATTAATGCCGAATTTCGATTCTCCGTTCCAATGAGACTGTCTATTGCCGCCTTTCTCGCAGCCTCGCTCGGCATTCTGGCAATCGTGTTTGTGCGGGCCGATGTGCAGTCACGTCTCACCGCATCCGGCACAGGTGATCAGCTCATCGTGACGCAGAATGCCGCCCCCGCAACCGTGGCACCGGGCGGCGTGCTCACCTATACCGTCGTCACCACGAACCCGAGTGCGGCCGCCGTGACGAGCATCGTCACAAGCCCGTTTGTGCCCGCGGGCATCACCTATCTTCCGGATCAGTCCGACCCGCACTGCTCGCTCACTAACGGCGTTGTGTACTGCCGGAGCGATGACAACCTGACCGGCTACACGCTGCAGGCGGGGGGATCCAGGAGCGTTGTCATCCGCTATCAGGTACCTGCTCAGACCTGCAATTACACCATCACGCACAGCGTCGCCGCGCAATCCCTGCAGGTTTCCCCCCCGCCTCCATCCGCCGCGTGGTCGAGGGTAACGACGACGGTGACATGCGGAGGAAGCTCTTCCTCGGCGGTAAGTTCTGCGAGGAGTTCGAGTTCTTCCGCATTGTCCAGCTCCTCAAGCAGTTCCAGTTCTTCCCGCTCTTCATCCGCGGCACAGAGCAGTTCCGCTTCCTCGGCGTCCTCTTCTTTGCCTGCAGACGGGGATCTGGAGATCTGGTTGGAGAGGCCGGTACTTGCGGAAGAAGGGGAAATCATGACCTATACCATCTGGGTACGAAACATGAGAGAGTCCGATGAGAAGATTTCGGTATCCACATATCTCTCAACCCGGTCGCAATTCCAGCCGGAGACCTCCGATCCCTGCTGGAAGTTGTCAGGCATGAAGCTTTCGTGCGAAATTGATATCCCTGCGGGGGGCTGGCGTAGCTTTCAAGTGAGTTCCCGCGTGGATTTTTTGACAGGAAATTCCTGCACGCCGCAGCTTATGCCCCTCTTCGTTTCAGCGGAAAACGTGACACCACTTACGTTTCAAATGTCTTGCGAAAGGAAGGCGGGAACCGGAACCATGTACTGGAAATGCTCCTCTCCTGGTGGGGCCATCTACTTATACATCGACTCCGTCGCCGATTGGTTTCGGTACAATGAGGAGAATAACGAGGCGGTACGCTTCGATGATGGCGATTTTAAGGCTTTACTTAGCTACAATCTCAATTTACTCCAGACGTTCTGGTTCTGGAGCGACAGCCACAATGATGACATCCTCGTTACCTGCTTGCCCGTTTCCTCAAGCTCGAGTTCCGCGACTTCGCTTCCCCCTGTCCCTCCCACGGCACATCTTACTCTCGCGCTCTCCGCGCCAGAGTCCATGAAACGGATGGGGGCCACCACTTTCTCGCTGACCGTTACTAACGACGGTTCGGCCGACTATACGCAGTATGCCGTCACAAATTATCCGCTTGTTTACAGCTATGCGGGTGTGTACAACAATGGAAGAGCTGAATTCCTTCCTGACCTTTCCGATCCCGCGTGCTCCGAATCGACCGATTTCTATGTAACCTGCAAAGGTCTTGCACTTCCGCCGGGAGAGTCGAGGAGTTTCCGAGTGAGCTATTATCTCCCTTCAACATGTCCTTGTAACACTCTGCTTCATCCTACCATCATCGGAGAGGCTCATACCCTCATCGAGGGGGGGTACAGCGACTTTCTACAACCAGATGGTATAGAGGTGTCTTGTTCCACGTCAGACACCGCGGACATCGCCCTCTCGTACGAATCGTTTCCCGCCAATTTCATCTCCGTCCCCGGCTCCGTGACCTACACCATAGCGGCGCAAAACATTGGCACTATCGCCGAGGAAAATGTTGTTGTACGCGCTAGCACCATCCACCCCTTCCTCCCCGCCCAATCGGACCCCAATTGTTCCGCATCCGGAACCGTGAGCGTGTATTGCGGAGGAACCAATGGCGGGGGTTTTCGGCTGTTGCCGGGGCAATCGAGGAGTTTCGACCTTCGTTACTCCGTACCTGACTGCAACGCTCCCGTTTTGTACCACAACATCCGCCTGTTCCAACCGCAATCGGACGGGAATGCGGAGAACAACTCCGCAAAAACCCAAGCCGTGCCACTTTGTACCCAGAGCAGCTCCTCTTCTTCCTCCGTTTTCTCTTCCTCGCTCTCGTCATTCTCTTCTTCTTCCTCGTCCTCATCCTCCTCTCCTTCATCGAGCTCCAGTGCCGCGGCTTCCAGTCTGTCCTCCTCGTCACAGAGCAGTTCCATGAGTTCCGCGAGCAGCAGCTCTTCCGTCGACAACGTTCTGACCGGAACCGTCACGTACACCGTCGCATCGTTTGTCTCCTGCTCTGCGGCAGAGACCACCTCAACACTCAAACTTGAGGAACTCCTCGCCGCAAAGAGAGCCGCCTGTCCATCCGGCTGTTTCAGCTCGGTGCCCTCGCCGCCGCAGTCCCTGACCATCTTCCCTCTCTGCTTCGTGCGTGCAAGCGCCTCGTGGGTCTGCGCTCCGTCGTGCTAGGGAATGAGTAACATGGACTTTCCCTACCGCATCGAACGGACGCGCAACCGGACCTCCAGCGCATTATTCGAAGGTGACGGCGTGCTCATCCGTCTTGCAGGCCGCCTAAGCGCGCGGGAGGAGCAGCGGCACATTGCGTCCCTGCTCAAACGCATGGCGCGGCGCTATGCCGACCATCGTGCATCTCAAGTGATTGATCCCTTTCGTCCGCTGATCCGTGGAAACGGCATTTTCCCGATTGCATTATCGGACGGCACCACCCAAATCTTCGTCATAGAAGACGGCAAGAGAACATCCGCTCAAAAATCGGAACAGGGATGGTCCGTCCGGCGCGGGACAAAGAGTACAGACACAGATTTCCGCAAATTCCTGTGGAGAGCGATGAGTGTTTCGGTACAACCGCAAATGGAAGAAGAGGTGCGCCGGATCAATGCACTAACCTTCGGCGCCCGCGTCACGCAGGTAAAGCTTCGCCACATGCTGCGCCGCTTCGGCAGTTGTGGGCCGGAAGGACGGATCACGCTCAATACGGCACTGCTCTTCGTCCCCGTCGAGCTGCGCACATACGTGATCATCCATGAGCTGGCGCACATCCTGCATTCCGATCATTCGCGCGCCTTCTGGGCATCGGTCGAATCCGTACTGCCCGCATACAAAGAATACAGAAAGACACTGCAGACGTACCGGCTATCCGACTGACAGTTTTTTTCGTACCGCTTTAATCAACTCCGGAAACTCCTTTTCAAAGAAGTGTCCCCTGTTCGTGAATTCGTGATACTCCGTATGGAGCTCTCTGCTGACCAGCCGCGGTTCCTCCACGGAAAAGAACGGATCATCGACGGACGCAAACTGGATGATCCACTTCTGATTCTTCCTGATCGCTTGCCAGTCCCACGGCTCGTCGAAATACCCGCTTAGTCGCTCGTTCTCGCTGCCCGTATCGGTGTAGTAGGCACCCACCAGAACCGATCCGAAAATTTTGTGCTTCTCCGCGAAGCGCATGGCCGCGATCGCACCGGAGCTGTGACCGATCAGAATGGAATGTTCATCCGTTCCGCACTCGTTCTGCAAAAAAGGGAGCCAGATGCTTTTGCGCGCGAGGTGCGCATCGGGGAAGTCTTTTGCGACAACCGCGAACCCGAGTTTCTTGAACTCACGCGCAGCGTACGGGAACCAATAGTGTCCGACGCCTTCTCCGCTATTGCCGTGCAGGAAGATGATCGTGGGAAGAGGGGCCGTCATGCAGCAATGGTAGCGCAATATTCGTTGCCGCAACGTGTGTCCGTGCTCTTTGCCGCTCAATCTGCTCGAACTTCTGCTGCACCTCGAGTATAAATTGTTCCGGATCGAGCAACCTCACTCTCTCTCCTCTGAGGTAATCAATCACCGATCCGGGGGATGCGCCTTCCTGCATCATAAGAAACGCATCTTTGATTTCCTCATCCTGAAGGTCTTCTGCAACGAGTACCTTTGGCATGGCTCAGAGGGGGAAAATAACGATCAGCGCACCATGGCTCCCGCTTTGGGTGCGTGAGTTTCCGATACCTTGGTCGCCTCGCTCACGGCCTTGAGCAGCTCGGTGATGCGCGGCGTCTCCTCCCACTTCACGTTGAGATCTTCGCGACCCATGTGCCCGTACGCAGCGAGCTTTTTATAGATCGGCTTGAGAAGATCCAAATCGCGGATGATGGAGGCCGGCCGTAAGTCGAACACCTGCGCGACGGCCTTCTCCAGCACACGGTCGTCGTATGTACCGGTGCCGAAGGTATCGACGCGGATGGAAACCGGACGTGCGACGCCGATGGCGTAGGCCACCTGCACCTCGCACTTGTGCGCGAGCCCCGCCTTGACGATGTGCTTGGCCACCCATCGGGCCGCGTAGGCCGCAGAGCGGTCCACCTTGCTCGGATCTTTGCCCGAGAAGGCACCGCCGCCGTGCCGGCCGTAGCCGCCGTAGGTATCGACGATGATCTTGCGACCGGTGAGGCCGCAATCCCCCGGAGGGCCTCCGACCACGAAGCGCCCCGTCGGGTTGATGTGCAGAACGGAATCTTTATCCAGATACTTGCCGCACACCGGCTCGATCACGTGCTTCGTCACGTCCGCCTCGATCTGCTTGTGCGTCGCGCTCTCCGCGTGCTGCGTCGAGATCACCACGCACTGCAGCCTCTCGGGCTTGCCGTTCTCGCCGTACTGCACCGTCACCTGGCTCTTGCCGTCGGGACGCAGGTACGGAATGAGCTTCGATTTGCGCACCTCTTCGAGGCGCTTCGTAAGCCTGTGCGCGAGCGAAATCGGCAGCGGCATCAGCTCGGGCGTCTCGTCGCAGGCGAACCCGAACATCAGTCCCTGATCGCCGGCGCCCTGTTCTTTGTCCTTGTTCTTGTCTAAATCCACGCCCAGCTGGATGTCCGCGCTCTGCTCCCCTACGCTCACCACCACGGCGCATGCCTTATGGTCAAAGCCGAAGGACGCATCATCGTAGCCGATCTCTTCGATCGTCTTGCGCGCGACCTCGGCGATCGGAATATAGATGGAGGTCTTGATCTCGCCCGCGACGACCACAAGACCGGTCGTGGCCAGACACTCGCACGCCACGTGCGAGGCGGGATCGTGGCTCAACGCGTAATCGAGTACGGCGTCAGAGATCTGGTCGCAGACCTTATCGGGATGGCCGGAAGTCACGGATTCTGAAGTGAAAAGATGAGACATGGGAGGTTTGGGAAGTAAGGAAGGTAAGGAAGGATGAGACGAGAGCAGCCCTCCGTGGCTGCGGACTTGAGAATCCCGCCTTCCCGTTATGAGGAAGCGTGAGCTTTGTAGGCTATCTTCCCCCTTGCAGGGGCTGGATGTCCCACCTGTTTCCGGGCTTGCCTTGAGGAGCAAAGCGACGAAAGGTTGGGGGGCGCTTCTAGCGGGCCAGTTCCCTTAGCGCCTCTCTGGATAGGACGGTGATGTCGGGAACACTATAGACGGGTTTTTAGGCCTGCGCAAGCGCGGGCTCCTCTTCGGAAACCGGTTCTGAAACAGGGTTTTGAACACGTGCAGGGCAGGTTTCCGTACAGCCCTCCTGCGTGGACTTCATGCACTCGGCACACAGCGTCTTTGCATTGGCCTGAAGAAAGAAACAAATGCGCCCTCTGCCATTCGTCAGACAATAGTGATGCCCCAGTTCCGCCTGTCTGCGATCATGGGGCGACAGGAGATCGGGCGTGAGTTCCAACATGAGTTTCAGACGCTCTTCCTCATCTGTGGTCATAAGAATTTGAAGCATATTGTGAAGTGTATCTGCCTCGCGGGGACCTATATCATATTGCTTCTTCGCATCCTCAATACATCTCTGAAGATGCGCCTCTTCATCCTTCCGGTCGTCCCGAATCGCCTGCCGGATATCCCCACGAATCAACGTGTAGAAGGAAGATGGTTCAATCCTTCTCTCCGTCCGCCCATGGATTGCATCGGAATGATCCATGAAAAGCTTCCTTGACATTATTCTGAAGGGATGTTGTCTTCAAGAGACCATGATTATTGGCTATGCGATGAGCTTCAATGAAGATAAGCCAGGAACAAACACCTATCTTTCGGCATCTGTTTGGCATCTTTGCCGTGTCCGGTATTCATGACGAAACACCTACCCTGCGATTTTGTTGTAGAGCCATGCGAAAACCGCCCCGCAGACGAGTCCGTCGAGAAACCCCCATACCGCCCCGATGATCGCCCCCACAGGTGTCGGCCCGTATCCCAGATAGACCTCCGACATCATGTTGACGAAGCTCAAAGCCAGACCCGTCTTCATCGACAGAAAGGCAATGAGAATCAGACTAGCTGACCAGAAAATGCCGCAGGTGAGGGCGAAGGCTCTGATGTGGATCATGAAATAAGAGGGAAAAAACCACTGCTTATTCTACTCCCTTTCCCCTCCGGCTTCGTCCGGTTTCTTTTTGTTTCACCGTGACTACGCCGTGATTTCCTCCTGCGCTCATTCGAAATGACTGGCAGGGATACCGCGGTGAAGTCCGAGTTTTGCGAGGATGAAGCCGGGCAATTTCTATTCTTCCCAATCCAATTCCTTCAGGTGCCCGGTGACCTTGCCTTCCGCGATGCTCACCAGATCCATCCGATAGCCGCGATCGTAGTGATGCCGGTTCACCCACGTGCGGGCGGCAAGGATGAGACGCTGTTTCTTGCGCCGGTCGATTCCCAGTTCCGGCGGAAAATCTTTGAGAAGTTTTGAGCGTGTTTTGACTTCGGCAAAGACCACCACATCATCGACCGGATCATGCGCGAGGATATCGATCTCGTCGCGGCCGATGCGCACGTTGCGCCCGCGGATGTCATATCCGATCGACAGTAAGTAACGTGCCGCAATTTCTTCGCCTTTAAGACCGGTATCAGCGTTCGTTGTCATGGCTCCACGGAGGAATGGATAGCACCATAATGCCAAGGTGTACGTTCGTCCAGCTTTTCCACTCGACAGGATGGGTGGACTATAGTACACCTGTAGAGGTTTTCCTCTCTCCATGCTCACGAAACTGAACTCGTTTGCCACCATCGGACTCGAGAGCGAGCGCATCACCGTCGAGGTGGGCTCTACGCCCGGCGAGGGCAAGATCTTCATCGTGGGCCTCGGGGATATGTCTGTGCAGGAAAGTAAACAACGCGTCAGGCATGCTTTGCGCGCAGGGGGGTACCACTTTTCGACCGGCCTCACGATCACGGTGAATCTGGCGCCCGCGGATCTGCGCAAAGCCGGGCCGCGCTACGACCTGGCGATCGCCCTTGGGATTCTGATCGTCAACGGGTCCATCACCCTGCCTGAGCAGATGCTGGAATCGACCGCCTTCTTGGGCGAGCTCGCACTCGACGGAAGCTTGCGCCACATCACCGGCATCCTGCCGGCGGCCATCGCCTGTCGTAAATTGGGAATCACACGGCTCGTCGTCCCCGCCATCAACGGATCGGAGGCCGCGCTCATTCCTGGACTCCAGGTGATCGCCGCGGAGAACATCAGCGAAGTCATTGCCATTCTCAAGGGCGAGATTGCGGCCGCTCCCATTTCGGTACCGGCCTCAGGCGCCGCACATTCCGATCCCGAGCTTGTGGATTTCGCCGATATCCGCGGGCAGGAGCATGCCAAGCGCGCACTCGAAATCGCCGCGGCCGGCGGGCACAACGTGCTCTTGAGCGGAGCACCGGGCGCAGGCAAGACCCTGCTCGCGCGGGCGTTCCGCGCCATCCTGCCGCCGCTCTCGCAGGAGGAATCCATCGAGGTCACCCGCATCTACTCGGTGGCAAACCTTCTGCCGCCCGATGTGCCCCTGATCACGAACCGTCCGTTCCGTACCGTGCACCACACCGCGAGCGGGGTCAGTATCGTCGGGGGCGGACAGATTCCGGGGCCCGGCGAAATCAGCCTCGCCCATTGCGGCGTGCTCTTTCTCGATGAGCTCGCCGAATTCCCCGCGCAGGTCTTGGAAGTGCTGCGCCAACCGCTCGAGGACCGCCGCATCACCATCACGCGGGCGCAGGGCTCCGTCACCTTTCCGGCGGATTTTACCATGGTCGCCGCCATGAATCCGCCGCGCTTCACCGCAGGGAGTAAAGAACGCATCCACCGACGCATCTCGGCCCCGCTCTTAGACCGCATCGACCTCACCGTGAACGTGCAGCCCGTGCCGATCGAAGATCTGCAGCGACCTGCAAAAGCCAGCGGCGATACTTCGGTGACCGTGCTCAGACGGGTGCTCAAGGCACGTACGCGTCAGTCGAAACGTTTCGCGCACCTGACGATCCGCACCAACAAAGAAATGGGTGTGAAAGAGATCGACGCTCTCTGCCCTCTACAGAAAGACGCCCATGCGCTCCTTTCGCAGGCCGTGGACCGGATGGGACTGTCCGCCCGCGGCTACCACCGCGCCATCAAGGTCGCACGCACGATTGCCGATCTGGCGGATGCGGAACACATCGGCATTGAGCATGTGGCGGAGGCGCTGCAGTATAGGCAGAGCATCGAAGAGTAGGGCGTAGGTGTAGGGAAGTGCGGAACTAGGGAAGTAGGGAAGTAGGGAAATCGCAATTATGGATCGGCTTCTCCCAATATCATGCAAGATTGGCACAATACACGACTCTGGCAGGCTGGGATTGAACTGGTGACAGAAATCTATGCAATAACACGAATATTTCCTGCAGATGAACGTTATGCCATGACATCTCAACTGCGAAGAGCGGCCACGAGTGTGCTCGCAAATTTCGCAGAGGGTTTCTGTCGGATTTCACCCAATGATAAACGGCACAAGTACATCATCGCCCGAGGTGAGTGTGCAGAGATTCGCGCATTCTTGGATATGGCAATTTCTGTTGGCCTGATAACAAAGCAACAAACCCTGCATGCATCGCTGTTGATTGATAGTGTTGGCAAGATGCTTTCTGGCTTTATTTATTCCACCGAATCCATCGTTCGTCTGACCTAGTTCCCGAGTTCCCAATTCCCCTATTTCCCTCTATCATCATCACGATGAACTTCGGTGACGTACTCACGAGCGCTATTACACAAAAATCCCCCGTCTGCGTGGGGCTTGATCCCGCACTCAAGAATCTGCCCGAAGGAATCACCAAAGACGCCAAGGGGCTGCTCACGTTTTCGACCGGCATCATCGATGCGGTGAAGGACGTGGCCGCCTGCGTGAAACCGCAGATGGCGTACTTCGAGGCGCTGGGCTGGGAGGGCATGCGTGCATTCTGGGAGACATGCGCCTACGCCAAACTGCAGGGGCTTCTGGTGATCGCGGATGGGAAGAGGAATGACATCGGCAGTACCTGCGACGCCTACGCCGACGCCTACCTTCACAAAGACAGCCCCATCGACGCGCTCACCGTTTCGCCCTACCTGGGTTCGGACGGCGTGAAGCCGTTCATCGAGCGCTGCAAGACAAATGGCAAAGGCATCTTCGTCCTCGTGAAGACCAGCAACGTAAGCTCGGGCGAATTGCAGGATCTGCCGACGGGGGATGAGACCGTGCACGAGCACATGGCGCAGCTGGTTTCGAGCTGGGGTGCGGATCTGCTCGGGCCCGAATCACACTACTCCAGTATCGGCGCGGTGGTCGGCGCCACGTATCCGGAGGAGCTCAAATACCTGCGCAGCCTCATGCCGAATACGCCCATCCTGATTCCGGGTTACGGCGCGCAGGGCGGCACGGCAGCGGACGTCAAATCCGGATTCGTGAACGGCAACGGCGCCATCGTGAATTCCTCACGGGGCATCATCTTCGCCTCGAAAGGGAAGGGCTGGAAGGAAGCGGCAGGCAAAGCTGCTGAGAAGATGAAAATAGAATTGCAGGACGTGCTGAAGGACTGATGTTGGTTATCAGGGTTTCTCGATTTATTTTACGCTAGTTTTTGTCTTACCAAGGCCGAATATTTACTCGATTAGGCGTGCTTCAGTGCATTCATAATTTCCTGGACGCTCGTTTCCATATTTGATAAGGCCGTCCCAAGCTTACGTCCAAAACCATTGACCACCGCTTCCCGCCCCGCCTCACTATTTCCACGCCAATAAGACGCGACAATATCGCGTATCGCTTCAGGCTCGCTACATTTCATATGACTCCACATTAATTGCTCATTAGGATAGGAAGGCGAATAACCAGTCGTAAGAATCCGGGATATTCTCTGCCTATAGATTTCTGCTGCGAAACTGTCCGTCATTCCTTCATTCAACAAACGAGAAAAAACTCTCAACCCGCCGCTCGACCCCCGGTGAACCATTTCATGGGTTAAAACACTAGCCGTCCTCGTCTTCAGTATTCGCTGGACAGGGCACTCCCCCTCACTCCAAGGAACCGCCATTTGATTTAACACATAACATTGCTTGTTCTTCCACTCATAAAAACCATCAACCTTCTGTGGATGGCCATGCTCAGTTGCAGTGGCAGTCCATGAATCATGAATGAGATGCACGTCCCGTGGAAGCACCCGTACCATTCGCAACCCGACCTGCTGACGACATTCAGCTATTGCAAAAGACACAGCATGGAACACTTTCAAGAAGTCGCTTTCATCCTTCCTATCTAAGGAAACATCCGAATACAACGACATTTTCCTCATAATACAAATTTATACTAATAGTTAGTATTTGTCAAATATAGTCGCGCTCTCAGCGCGTAAAACGAATCGCAACATGGTGGTCCCAGTAGGAATCGAACCTACATTAACCGCTTAGGACGCGGCAGTTCTATCCATTGAACTATGGGACCGTGCCGCCATTGTACTGTGCTGCACACAAAATACGAGAACCATCCTCCCTACGCCCTACGCCCTACTCCCTACGCCCTACTCCCTATTCCTACTTCTTCCCCTTCAGCAGCACGACCTCTCGTCCTTCGGCAGGGAGTCCCTTCACCTTGTACTCATCGATGGCCTCTTTGCCCACCGATCCGCAGATTTTCAGCACCTCCTGAAATGATTTGTCATCCTTGGCCGCCAGAGGAATGAACACGCGCGGATCCACCACATCGAGCAGGTTCTGCACGATCTTCACGTCGTCGATTGGCAGAATCAGCACATCGATATCGCCGATCCACTCCAGCTCCGTATCGCTGAGTGTATGGATCGGGGAGGAGAGGAAGAGACACTTCACGCCGTCGGCATTGACGACGTACGACACCTGCCGCCCCTCTTCGTGACCGAGGCCGCGGACATAGATGCCGTTGAAATCGTACTCCCCCGGCCAGCTGATAGTGCGTTCCGCGGGTACCTCATCGGGATGCGCGAAGAGCGAGACCGTTCCTTCGGGGCCCGCCTTGCCCTGCGTCGCGGGGAAAACAATGAAATCCGTCTTGCCGAACGTGCACTTGAGAGTGAGGCCGCCGAGAGAAGTGATGATCGCCATAGAGCAGAGACATGGTACTGGAAGACGAAAAACCGTCAACGCGCTTGAAGCAACTTGATGTTCTTCAGGTGCTCCTGTGCCGTTTCATTGTCCGGATCGAGCGTGAGCACGCGATCAAGGGCCTGTACCGCCCCGGGAAGGTCCCCGAGCTCGGCAGAGACCGCTGCGAGCCTGTAGAACGCGTCCGCAATGCCCGGGTCGAGCGTGGTGGCGAGGCGGAACTGATCGCGTGCCTCGGGCAGATGACCGAACTGCTGTTCCTTCATCCCCAGATAGTAATGCGGCAGCGGGGCCTGCGGCAGACGCTGGATCGCTCCACGCAGAACCTGCGTCGCCTCCTGCGGCCGCCCCAGCTCGTCCAAAAGCTCCGAAAGACGCAGGAACGGCGACAGATCCTGCGGAAGCGGGGGACGATCCTGCGGCAGGGAATCGATGCCCTTCGCATAGGCCTGAAGCGCCCCTTCCGTATCCCCCAGATAACGCAGTGTCTGCCCGCGATTGGCATACGCGACGGGAAGAGTGGGATCGATGACGAGAGCACGATCGAAGAGCGCGAGTGCTTTTTGATAGGCCCCTTCGTCGAAATATGCGGAGCCGAGATTGTTCATGGCCTGCACCGAACGCGGTGCAACGGCGAGCGCCCGTTCGTTGAGTGCGATGGCATCACGCCACGTCCGGGATTGCCGCACCGTCAATCCGGCCAGCACGAGGATAAGAAGCGCCCCTGAAAAAAATCCAAAGAAACGACCGCGCGCGGAACCCTGCTGCAGGGCATTGCTGAGCGGAGGCAGGATCAGTGTTCCGAGTGCGAACAGCATCCCGACCATCGCAATGTAGGCATACCGCTCGGATGCAAAAAAGACGAAACTGTTCTTCCAGAAGGTGATGAAGCTCGGCAGAAGGAAGAGCAAATAGAACGCGATGCCGAAGAAGACGAAAGGGCGCCTGCGATAGGCGAGCACCGCAACGACCACCAGTGCGAGCACGACGAGCGGCGGAAACCAGAGATCCGGATTTTCCAAGGCAATCGACATGCCCTGCTGGTGGAAAATAGTGAGGCCGGCCGGCCAGAAGAGGGAACGCAGGTAGAAGACGGTTGCTTTGCAGGCCAGCAATCCCTTCTCGAAGGGATTCAGAGCAAGAAGCTGCGTCTGTTTGCCGAAGAGCGCGACTGCTCCGAAAAGGGCTGCAAGGCCGAAGTACGGAAGTTTTTCCTGCCAGACGGTACGCGTCAAACGTCTGCCCTCCACCGTATCGACAAGGAGGAGCACAAACGGCAGCAGAAGAACGGAAACTTTCGCGAGCAGGGCGAGCAGGAAGAACAGGATGCTCACGAACAGCGAACGACGTGCTCCCCCGCTGCGAAAGCGAAGGTAGAACAGGAATGATGCGAAAAAGAAAAATGTGGAAAGCACATCCTTGCGCGCCGCCGCCCAGACAACCGCCTCGGTGTTGAGCGGATGAATGGCAAAGAGAAGCGCGCAGAACAAACCGACAGCCTGTGCATCCTGCGGAGCGAGACGGAAAGACGCAAGCCTGCGCGTCACCGCGAAGACGAGGAGCACCGAACCGATGTGCAGCAGCAGATTCGTCAGGTGGAATGGAAAGGGATGCACCCCGAACGTCGCTGCTTCCAGCTGGTAGGTGAGAAACGTCAAGGGAATGTAGAGCTCCGGATCATACGAGGTGAAGGCTGCCCGGAGCGTGCGTGCATTGAGATGGAGGACGATTGGATTTTTGGTGATGAGCAGGCCGTCGTCGATACCCACGAACCCGTTGGCCAGAGAGGGAATGAACGTGAAAAGAGTCACGATGACAAGGCAGCCGATGATCAAAGACTGCCTTCGCAGGAGGGATACACGCGCCTGCGGTGCGGCCGCCTGATGCATAGTCCTACAGTACAGCAGGCGGACGGCTCTCAGTAGGTATTGGCTCCCGTTGATCAGCGTGTCGTTCCCGTTGGAACGGACTTGTTGTCTTCCCGAAGCGACGGAAGAGCATCGTCATCCTGCGCCTTCTGCTCCTCAATCACGATCTTCTCGATATCCGCCCCGAGGGAGCGGAGTTTTTCATCAAAACGATCGTAGCCGCGCTCGATGTAGCGAACATCAGTGATCGTGGTCTCGCCGCCGGCACACAATCCCGCCAGAACCATCGCGGCGCCGGCGCGGATGTCGTTACTGGAAACCATGCGTCCCCGAAGCGGAGTCGGCCCGATGACGAGCGCCTCATGGGCGTTGAGGATCTCAATGTGCGCGCCCATCTTCTCCAGCTCGTACAGATAGGCCATCCGTCCCTCGAAGAGCCGCTCGAAAATCCGGCTCACTCCGTGGGCCTGTGTCATTGCGACTCCCATCGTCGCCTGCAGATCAGTGGGGAACCCGGGGAAGATATTCGTGCGGACCTCAAGTGACTTGAGTAACGAAAGTTCGCCGTCCACGAACAGCACCCCGTCCTCGATCTTCACGATGGCCCCCATCCTCTTGAGCACGTTCAGGAACGAAATCAGATGCTCGGGGTCCGCTCCGTGCAGCCGCATTTTTCCCTTCGTCACAAGAGCGGCAATGATGAACGCGCCGACCTCCAGATAGTCGGCGATGACTGTGTGTATCCGAGGCTGCAGGGTTTTCTGACCCCGAATCAGAAGCGTATGCGTGCCGATCCCTTCCACCTGCGCACCCATGGCCGCCACGATTTTTTCTACCTCCTGCACGTGCGGCTCGGCGGCGGCAAGATCGATGCGCACTTCACCGGGCACAAGGGCCGCCGCCATCACGGCATTCTCGGTCGCGGTCACCGAAAACTCCGGCAGGATGACGCGCCCGGGCTTGAGCGCGCCGGTCAGATGCAGCATCTCGTCGGAGCTCAAATCTTTCGCACCCATCTGTTCCAGCGCCGCGATGTGTGCGTGCACCGGACGCTTGCCGAGAACACATCCGCCCGGATACGCCATCGAGATCTCGCCGAACCGCGAGAGGAGGGGGCCTAAGAGAACGATCGAACCGCGCAACTTGCTGACGAGCTCGGAAGGAATGTGACGGTTCTTGAGCTTGTGCGTCCGGATGCGGACGGTATTGGCCTGAAAGGAGGTTTCGGCACCGAGGAACTCCAGAATCCGCAGCATCACGGTGATATCGCGAAGCCGCGGAACGTTATGGAGTACGGTCTCACCGCAGGTCAGAACCGACGCCGCGATGAGCGGGAGCGCCGCATTTTTCGAGCCGCTGATCTGTACGTCGCCACGCAGGGGAATGCCCCCACGCATGCGATATTGGATATCCATGAGTGCCGTAGTGTAGCCTCGATGGGAAGCTTTGTGGAAGCGAATGGAGAAGTTATGAAAGCTATAAGCAATAAGCCTTAAGCGCCGATTGCGGGGTTATCGCATGAAATGGTTGCTTACAGCTTACGTCTTCGTACGATCAGCATCTCCCAAAACAACATCAAAACCCCAACCGTAATACAACTATCCGCCACATTGAAAACAGGAAACGTTCCGACCTGAAAGTAATCGGTGACCAGCCCATCCGGCAGACGATCGATGATGTTGGCGATACCGCCGCCGAGGATCAATCCGTACGCGACACGCTCGACCGTTCCCTTTGTCTTGCGTGCCATCCATGCGACAGCCAGCAGTGCAACGGCAATGAGGGAAATCTGGAGCAATGGCGCGAAAGAGATGCCGAATGCCACCCCCGGATTGAGCGCATGTTGCAACCCCACAAAAGAACCAAGAATGCTTATCCTCTGCAAGAGCAAACTATCTGCGGCAACTGCGGCAATCACGCTGACGCCGGCGGACAAGACGGCAATGAGGAATACCGGACCCATGACGCCATGCTAGAGAAAAACAGGGGGTGAAAACAGTTAATGAACCATCTTGTACAAAAGCGAAAAAGGGCTATACTGTCTCTGTAAGTCTTATGCAGTTTAGCTGACACTGTTCCGTAGAGTCGGAACGGTGATTTCCACTAACCTCCCTCGTCATGCGCGCATCATTCATCGCCGTCCCTCGACTTCGCTCGGGACCTCGGTGAAGACGCAGCATCTATTCTTTTCCCCTCTGACCCATGCGAGCATCGTTCATAGCGGCCATCAACCAGATCTGCGCCGAAAAGAGCGTCAAGCCCGAACAGGTGCTGGAGGCCGTCAAACAAGCCATCGCCACCGCCTACCGCAAGGATTTCGGCAACAAGGAGCAGGAGATCCGCGTCGAGCTGGATGAAGGCAAAGACATGCCCACGATTTTGATCGTGAAAGAAGTGGTGGAAAACATCGAGAACGACAACTTCGAGGTGAGTGTGAAAGACGCGCGCAAGGTGAAGCCGGATGCCGAAGTGGGCGACGAAATCACCATCGACGTGACGCCGGTCGGCTACGGACGCATCGCCGCGCAGGCCGCCAAGCAGGTGATCTTGCAGAAACTGCAGGAGGCCGAAAAGCAGAGCCTGTACGAGATGTTCAAGGACCGTGAGAACGAACTGCTCACGGCCACCGTGACCAAGGTGGAGCCCAATTGGGTGACGCTGGAAATCGAAGGCATGGCGGTCAGCCTGCCGTGGAGGGAGCAGATCCCCGGCGAACACTACTACACCGGCAAGCGCATTCGCGTGTACCTGGATACGGTGGAACTGACGGGTAAAGGTCCGCAACTGAGAATTTCCAGGACACATGCGGGGCTCGTCCGGAAATTGCTCGAACTGGAAATCCCCGAAGTCCGCAACGGCGACGTGACCATCAAGGCCATTGCGCGTGACGCCGGATTCCGGAGCAAAGTCGCCGTCGCGAGCTCTGACCCCCGCATCGATCCCATCGGCGCCTGTGTGGGTCAGAAGGGTGTGCGTATTCAGGCGGTGATGGAAGAGATCAACGGTGAACGGGTGGACATGATCGAGTGGAGCGAGGATCCCATCCGCCTGATCTCGACCGCCCTGCAACCGGCCTCCATCTCGGCCGTGATCATCGTCAATGATCAGGAACGGTTTGATGACCAGAACCGCCGCATCAAAAAACGCGCCGCCGTCTTCGTGGAAGAGGCGCAGCGTCCCATGGCCATCGGCAAGAAGGGGCAGAACATCCGCCTCGCCACCGAGCTCACGGGCTTCGAGCTCGACATGTACAACTACGAGGAACTGCCGGCCTTCAAGGCCAAGCTGTCCGAGCTCAAGGGCACGTCTCTGCCTGCAGAACCGGTTCCGGAAGAGACGCCGACGGAGGAAGCGGCGCAGACTGAGGAAACAAAAGATGAGGGGGCCGCCGAAGCAGCGCCATAATGCTGATGGAAACTCCGCGTCCTTGCTGCGAATCATCGCTCTCTCCTGAGCAACGCTGACGCGCCGCAATCATCCAACATGTCACCGACGCGTTTTTAGATCGTCTTCTCACGCTCGATGAGATGTGCGCTATCCTCAAAGACGTTGGCGCCGATGCTATTGCGTAACGATTCAGAGAAACGGATGCGCCGTTGTCCCGAGTCAGACCTGATGGTTTTCGCGAACAAGATTCCAAAGGACTTTAGGTGTTTGTTGTTTTATTCCAACCTTTCCCCTTAAGTCCCATCTCATATTGCAATAAACCTCTCCCCCTAGCCCCCTCTCCCTGGACCCTCCCCCGCTGGGGGAGGAAAACTTTGTAGCGTTTTCATTAGGTTAATCGCAGAACAACCTTCTCTGTGCCATAACGTCTCCCCTCTCACTTTGGGAGAGGGGCAGGGAGAGGGGAGTCATGTACACTTGCCCCGATGAAGCTTCCACCCCTCCCTCTTGTCGTCCTCGATACCGAGACCACGGGCTTCGTTCCGCGGGTCAATCGCGTGATTGAGTTTGCCTCCGTGCAGGTGCAGGGAGGGAAGATTCTGGAGGAATACGAGACACTCATTTCCATCCCCGAAGACGTGCCGCCCACCGTGCGGATGCTGACGCACATCACCCCGCAGATGCTCACGGACAAGCCCTCATTTGATCAGGTACGCGAGATGATCCGTTCCAAAATTGGAGAGAATACGGTGATCGTCGGACAGAATGTCGGCTTCGATATCCGCATGTTGAAAGGTGAGGGAATCGACCTCACCGAGCGCCCGTGGATCGATACTTCCATGCTCGCGTCGATGGTCTTTCCGGAGCTGCCCAGCTACTCGCTCGGGTACGTGAGCACGGTTTTGAAGCTCAATCATGATCCCGTGCACCGCGCACTCGGCGACGTGCACGCCACGCTGGAACTCCTCGGCAAATGCTGGGAACGCCTCTGCGAGCTCCCGCCCGATGAACTGCGCACACTCTTCGAAATATTTTCTTTGAGCTCTTCGGGGTACCGCCGCCTCGCCGAGGTGCTGCCGACGACTCCTGCGGCCAAGCGGCCCAAGTGGATGTTGTCGGGAACGCGTCCCTCGCGCGGAAAAAAACAGACGAGCGGCGAGCGCGTCAGCCTGCCCGATCTCTCCCGCCCGGGCGTCACGCTCATCGAGGATTCCCTCGCCCCCCGGACCCTGCAACGCATCGTCGATACGGTGCTCGCTGCCAAGGAACCCGCATGGATCGTCGTGAAGAATCTGGAAACGAGCGTGCGCGGTCTTACGCTGCCGGAAGAAGTGAGCGTACTCATGCCCGCGCCGCTGCTCCTCAATCCCGAGGCGGCCGAGACCCTCCTCCTGCAACAATCGTTCACGGCGGATGAAGCTACCCTTGCCGTAAAACTGCGTTGGTACCGCCCGCGCGCGCACCGCGACCTTCCCGTGCATGGCGAGGAACGCGCTGTGTGGTACGGCAAGCTCGCCTGTACCGAAACTTCTCCGGCCTACCAACGGCAATTCGATCCTTCGCCACGCCTCGCCCTGATTGATCACCAGCAGCTCCTCTCGATTCTTGAAAACCCCGATCACCCGGGCCGAGGCGCCCTCTCCCCTGCAACACATCTGCTCGTCACCGATGCCTCTATGCTCGAAGATACCGCAACGAAGGCATTCAAGTGGCAGGCTGTGCTGGATCACCTGCGCGCCGCCGCCGAAGGTCGGACGGATCTGACGGGATTTCTGGATCTGCTGCAGCTCTGGATCGAGCGTGTACGGGCATTCCAGGACGTGCGCTACTTAACCGGACAGGATCTGGATACAAAAGAAACGCGCCTGCTCAGGGAACGACTTGCTCCGTTTATCACCGATGAAACGCTCCCCGAGCTCCCGCGCATGGATCTCATCGACTTGGACCGCATTCTGACCCCTGAATCGCTTTCGCACCGCATTGCGTGGATCGAACAGCGGCAGGGAGGCAGCCAGTCGATCCAGTCCGTTCCCGAGCGCATCGGGCCGCTTCTCTCGTCGCTTCTGTACGAGGAACATCCGACGATCCTCTGTGTTCCGCCGGGAAGCAGCGGAACTCTGCGGGAGATTCTGCCTGCCACGGGCCTGACTGCGGACCAACCCTTCCCGCCCTCCACCCTTCCGCTCTCCATCCGCACGGACATCGCGCTCGATGACCTCTTGCGAAATCCTCCGCCCGGCAAATCGGTCATTCTGGTCGGCAGCCGGCGCATCATCGAAGAGAAATATGTGGAATACACGCCGACGCTGGAAGCGAAAGGGGTGGAACTGATCTGCCAGAATCTGAGCGGCGGGCTCGAGCGGATGACGGCGGAGTTTCTGGCGGCGCCTGCTCCCACCCTGTGGCTGCTGACCCCCTGGAGTTACGAAGAAGTAGACTTGCCCGCCGAGATCGTGGACCGGCTCATCATCGCGTCACTCCCCTTCGACCATCCGTCACACACCGTGCTCTCGCGGCGGGCCGTGCACTACCCCAATGCCTTCGAGGACTACTTCCTGCCACGGCTGGAGCACCGGTTGTTCCGCTTGCTGCGGACATTCTGCCGCCACCGCACGTTCCACGGAGAGGTGCTGGTCACGGATGACCGGCTCAAGACCAAATCGTACGGCAGGCGGGTGATGGCGTACCTGCAGCAATTCGCGCATGAGGATAAAGATGCGTCCAAGATGGGAAAGCCCCAGATGGAATTATTTTAGCAGTAAGCAGACAGCAGCACGCAGTAAGCACTGTTCAAAATTGCGGACTGCTTAATACTTACTGCTTACTGCTACTCCGCCCCATCCTTTTTCAGGACAGCAAACATCGTGCGCCAGAGAATCCACAGATCCAAGAGCGGCGACCATTCTTCCACATACTGCAGGTCGTATTTCACCTCTTCGCCGAACGGGAGGGTGCTGCGGCCCATCACCTGCGCCAGCCCCGTCATGCCGGGCCGCACGGCGAAGACACGCCGCTGAACGTGCGTGTAATGCTCCACTTCGGCCGGAAGATGCGGACGCGGCCCCACGAGGGACATCTGGCCGGCGATGACATTGATGAGCTGCGGCAATTCGTCCAAAGACCAACGACGGAGAATGCGGCCACACCTCGTCACGCGCGGATCGCAGCGCACCTTGAAGAGCGGACCGTCGCTGCGGTGACTCAGGTGCTGCAATTCGTTCTTGCGTGCTTCGGCATCACACACCATGGAACGGAACTTCAGCATCGGAATCCTGCGCTTTCCAAAATCGCCCACACGCTGCGAAACGAACAGAACCGGCCACCCGCTGTCGATGACGATGCAGAGCGCAATCAGGAGAAGGAGCGGCAGGAGAAGAATCAGAAGCACTCCGCCGCCGGCCACGTCGCCCCCTCGTTTGACGATGCGCCCCCAACCGTCCAGAGGAGTCGGCTGAAACCGCATCATCGGCAGCATGCCCAGCCGTTCGATACGCAGTTGATGCGGCACATCCGAGAACACGGGAGGGAAGAATCCGTAGCCGATGTGACGGGAACGGCAGAAATCGATGAGCGAAACGGTCTGCTCGCTATCCGGATCCGGGTCCGTCTGCAGCACGAGATCAATCACAGGAGTATGTGCAAGACGCCGGATGCCGGCGAGATCCTGCAGGTGCCCGACGTACCGGTAGCGCGCATCGTGCTCCAGTGTATGCCGGGCGAGCGGAGTGATCGGATGTTGCCCCACCGATACGACTATGCGCACGCCGATGCCCAATCGCAGCAGGGAGCGCTGCAGCAGTACGAGCGTCGTTCGGCCCACGATGCTGAACACCGCAAGAAAGAAGACGGCATGAAAGAGAAGAATGCGGGAGTAGAAGAGTTGCTTCTGGACAAAGAAAAACCACGCCACGACGAGAACGAGCCAGAGCAGCGCAGTAATGACAATGCTGCCCATTTCGTGCCAGGCGCTTCTGGTGGAGCGCAGAGCATACAGACCCAGGACCGCCGCCAAGAGGAGGAACGCCCCGATACTTGGGATGACGAATGAGTCGGTATAGACCCCAAGGGTCGGAAGCGTGGTCGCCGGTTCCAGCAGCTGGACTCCGGGGATCAGATCCACCTGCGCCTCGCGCAGCCGGTAGGCGAGAAGGAGCGACGCCATCACCGCCAGCGCATCAACGGGCAGGCGCAGCAAGCCGAGGAGGAGTTCGGAGCGTTTCACTGGTGGGAAAGTGTACTACGAATATCCCTTGATTCCTTGTCCTAGAACGAAAATAACGAATCGACCGTCTGACCCAGCGCAACCGCGACATTGTGCGCAAGCTCAAGAGACGGGTTGTACTTGCCCTGTTCCAGAAACACGATCGTTTCGCGGCGCACACCGGCCGCGCGAGCCAGCGCGTCCTGCGTCATGTTCTTCTGTGTGCGGAATTCGCGGATGCGGTTTCTCATGGCGCGCGGACTCCGTACCGTTGAATGAGCCTGAACAGGAGTGAATAGAGCAACATCAGCGCACAAACAGCGTAGGCCAGTACGTGTGCGACGACAGTCATCTGAGGATCCTGCTCTCCCTTCCAGAGAAACAGGAACATGAGCGCCACCGCCGCCAGACTGAAAATCTGCATCGCCCAGCGCGCGGCCCTCCCTCCGATGGCATAGTCGCGCTCATCAGCAAGAACCTCTTTCACGCGTGAGCGGAGCGCCAGCAGCACGATCATGGCTATGACCATCGCAACAACCGGCCAGAAATATTCATGCCGGACAACGGATGATGCGATGAATGCGGAAAGGCACATCGCGATAATGATACGGAATGTTGTGTATTGCCTGAGCGTCATAGAAGAAAAGGGAGGGATGGGAAGATGTTATATATTTCTAACACTACGGTCAAGTAAAAACACATCTACTCCGCAGGATGCGACTTCCCCTATACTGGACATTACGAAAGCCGCTTTAGCTCAGTGCCTAGCTGCGGCAAGCCGCAGCGTCATGGAATAATGCTGCTCGCAGAGATGTTTGGTCTTTCTCCCACCTCAATCGTTGTGCCGCTTTAGCTCAGTGGTAGAGCAACTCACTTGTAATGAGTAGGTCCGGGGTTCAAATCCCCGAAGCGGCTCCAATCCACCCTTGTTCAGTGGTAGAGCAACTCACTTGTAAGAGTTAAGTCCGGGGTTCAAATCCCTTAAAGCGGCTCCATCCGGCTTTGTTCGCTTTCGCTCCGCTCAACCGAACTTCGCCGAGATGTATCCAGAGCCATATGCATGAGAAGCCCCAAGGATGCCCCGGCGTAGTCTTGGCGAAACGAAGTGAAGCCGGACGAAGCCGGGCAAATGTGATACTCTCACTCGCTATGCATTTCGCCTATCTCCTGCGGTCTGAAACCGATCCCGAACGAACGTACGTTGGTTTGACCGATAATCTTGAACGAAGGCTTGCCGAGCACAATGAAGGGAAAAGTATCCACACAAACAAGTTCAGGCCGTGGAAACTGATGACGAGCATCGCGTTCGATGAACGAGAAAATGCAGAGGCATTTGAACGATATCTCAAATCACATTCGGGGAGGTCTTTTTCAAAGAAACACCTGTAACCGTAGTGAACGAATCTACTGGTACACTTGCTTCATGCAAAAGGTGATTCTCCTCACCGGTCCAGGAGGCGCCGGGAAGACAACCGTCAGCAAACTGCTCGCAAATCGAAACGGATATGTGTATTTGGATGGTGATCGAGAAGATTCAGCGTTTTTCCCTAGCGGCAATCAGTGGCTTCCTGAGAACACAGAACAACTTAAGAAAGCTCATGAAAAGATACTGAAGAAGACAAAGGACTTGGTAGACCAGGGAAAGAACGTTGTCATTGATTACATCATTTTTGGACACTACCAGGAGTTCATTGAATCCCTAAAACAAGAATTCGGAGATGATCTTCGGATCCTCGTTCTCTTCCCCTCTCAAAATATACTACGAAAAAGAGATAAAAATCGAGAATGTTGGACAACAGGCGCTGAACGAATTGCGGCTGTCTATGAAGAGTTCCAAGCCCTGAAAAGCATTATCGGTGCAAGAAGTTTCGTTGACACAACCGACCAAACTCCGGAAGAAACTCTGGCAATGGTTATTGGCCGACAGCTTGAAGGAGAATAGTTCTAACTTCATCCACGGGGAGCTCCATTTTCTCCACTCAATCTCCTTGCAGGAAATCGGCCTCAGCAGGAAAATGAAGCTTCCTGCTCTTTGGATGATCGCCCCGCACTCTTGCACCGCAAAAGTGCTGGGAGGAACGTCCGGGCTCCGCTGGAACGCCTAGTGGGTAACGCCCACCTATCCGTCACATATCCGGTAAAGGCGGATACGGACCAGTGCCACAGAGACGAGCCCCGTAAGGGGAGTGAAACGCCTCGGAGCACCGAGGTCCCGCACTCTTGCATTCAGCAAAAGTGCGGGGTTGGCAAACTCTAGGTGGAGCAAGGAGGATTTGGGTCATCGGAATTCCGCAGTGGTTCCGCTGTGCCGATCACCCCTCCGCACAGTGCCCCGCAGTGATGCGCTGCATCTACTGCCGGGGACGAGGTTACCGGGCAACCGGGACCCCAGAGAGATGGTCATCTCTCCGCGCTTCATGGCACGGAGAACAGAACCCGGCGTACAGAAGGGCAGGACCAACCACCATCATGAGCCTTCAGGCAGACGCCGGGGCTCATGACCGTGTCTTACGAAGCCGCTGAAGAAGCGGTTTCGGATGTTTTCGATGCACCCAGCGGCAATTCCAGCGTGAAGGATGTGCCCTTGCCCTCCGTGGACAGAAAAGAGATCCGCCCTTTCAGTTGCTCGGCCAGCATACGAGAAATGTACAGACCCAGCCCGCTGCCGGTGGTATCGGCCTTCGTCGCGTTGGATGCGCGGAAAAGACGCGTAAACAGGTAGCGCTGCTCCGTCTCCGGAATACCCAGACCCGTATCCTGCACGGTGATGGAAACCTGCGTATCGCTCAGACGCAGTGAAACGTCAATACTGCCTCCCGCCTTCGAGTACTTCACGGCATTGCTCAGGATATTGTGCAGGATGATCTGAACGAACGTGGGATCCGAAATGATCGTCAGTTTTTCAGGTATATCGAGTTCCAGACTGATCTTGCGGTCTTTGGCGAGAGAACGTTCGTCTTCCGCAATATCCCGTACGAGTGCCGCAATGTCCATCTCCTGCGGCACGGGCGCCACGCCGCCGCCCTCCAGTTTGGAGACGTGCAGCAGGGCATCGATCAGCAGCGTCATGCGCTGGCTCGCCGTACGCATTTCCGCAACGTAGGATTCCTGCGTTTCGGTGAGCTTCTCCTGACTGTCGGTTTCCAGCAGTTCCACATACCACGAAATGGTCGAGAGAGGAGTACGCAGCTGGTGCGAAGCAAGCGAGATGAATTCGGACTTCATGTAGTCGAGCTTGCGTTCCTCCGTGACATCATGAAAGACGGCGACGGCCCCGAGCAGGGATGCTCCGGAAAGAAGGGGACTGACAACGAACATCACGGGGATGCGGGAACGATCGGGTCGCTCCACGCTCACCTGCTCTTGCGGCTGCGGTCGGACTTCGGCATGCGAGTGGAGGCAAAGCGCCACGGGATGTTCCTCATCCGGAACGGGATGATGGTGGCTGGAGAGCGACAGCATCGCGATCGCAGGCTTGCCCAGCACTTCTTCCGGACGGCTGAAGCCCATGATCTGCACCGCCATGGGGTTCACGTCGATAATCAGGCCGTTCGCATCCGTCACCACGACGCCGTGGTGGATGGAGGTCAGAATCGTACGGTCTTTGAGGTACTGCTCCTTGAGTTCGCTCGTGCGTTTTTCCACTTCGCTCTGGAGGTACTGGTATCCGCGTTCCAGTCGATGCGCCATATCCGCGACCACGGCATCGAGTGTTCCCACTTCGTCGGTCACACGCCCCGAACTTTCGTACGACCAGTGATCCGGACCCAGCCGCGCGACCCGCCGGCTCAACGAAACAATCGGCCCGGTCAGTCCCTTGGCAAGAAAGTACGCCAGCGCCACCGCAAGGGCAAAAACGAGTGTGCCCAGCAGCAGAACGAGAGAAACAAGAAACGGAGGAAGGGGGCGGGCGGCGATGAACAGTGCCCCCGAAAACAGCAGCACCGAAAATGTCGCCAGCAGCGCGAACTGGCGCACGGTACGCCAGAAGATGGACCCGCTTGTACGCGGGAGCTTGGGCCGGGCGGGCTTGAATACTGATCGGAGCATGGGAGTGTGTCTTATTTGAGATTATACCATATTTATCAACTTTTTGCCATCATCGGATCCATGGGATAACATGCATTCAGAACACCAAAACCCCGCACAGCTGCGACGCAGGAATGCGGGGAAATGGATCAATTGTCGTTCTCTTCAGCGCGTCACGGAGATGGTCTGGCTCTGTTCCGCATTGGGCGCGGAAACGGTCACGCGGCCGCTCGTGATGGCAACGGTGTAATTCGTATTGTTGCCTGTCGCCCCCGAGGGATCCTTGGGCAGGTCCACGATGTACGACGTGGTGAGCGAGTCAAGATCGCAGCCGGCCGGATCGGTTACATCGGCGCATGCGCTACCCTTCACGCAGATGGGGCCGCCACGTGGCGTGGCTTCACCCAGACAGCCCGGCATGGTGCCGTTGTTGTCGATGGCGTACTGATAGATGGCATTGAGAATGGTATTCACATCGCTGCGACGCTGTGCATTGCGCGCATCCCCCATTTGTTTGGTGGGGTTGATCGCCACGATGACGATGGAAGCGAGGATCGCGATGATCCCGATGACGAGGAGAAGTTCAATCAGCGTGAACCCCTCGCGAGAGAAACGGAGTTTCATGAGAAAAATTGGGGAAGAGATAAGAAGAGAACGAGCAAAAGAAAACAAATATGCTCACGCGTAGTGTAACAACTTTTTCCTCCGCCTGCTCTGATTCCATTGACCGATAGAAGGAAATATTCCGCAATCCTCATCACGAACACGGGAGCGCTGTGTCCGCCGGAACACACTCTTCTGCAGTACACACCTGCCATTGATAGATACCGGACTGACAAACGGGAGGATCGCACCCGCACTCATTGCCCATCGGGGAATCTTCGGGCAACAGGGACACTGCCATTTCAAAATGCTGCAAATACTGCGGAACCGGACTGGAGGGGAGGGGGAAATCTTCGGCAAGGTCGAAAGAGAGAAGGATGGTCGGACGCGCCGCCGAAGGGGACAAATTGCGCACGATAACATGAGAAACGGCCATCCCTTCGGGGGTGAGGATCTTCTTTGTATCGCGCAACACAAACACCAGAGAACCGCTTTCGGCAGCAATGATCAGCGGATCATCCGAGGCTGATGCCATCTGCAATGCGAGAATGGAGCCGGAATGCCCGCTCAGGGGATCCATGATCCGTTCGGCATGTTCGATGCGCCACCGGAGGCTTTGCATGGCCTGCAGCCCCGTGCGCTCGACGGATGCAATGGTCTGCTGCCGCATGCGCTGATCGCTCGTGGCGAAGAGAATGGATACCACCGTTCCTCCGACAATCGCGAAGAATGCGAGGAACAGCAACAGCTCCACAAGCGTCGTACCCGGCCGACGGTGATCGCGGAAGATGCTCATTGATAGGAACAGACGGTAAACTGGTCCACTTCACGCCACGTCGCCACCTGAATAGACGGAAGCACGCGGTCCAGAAGAATTTCGTAGCGCCGCACGGTAGGGCCGACACGCCCCTCGGCACAGACGGAACGGTTTTCGTTCCCCGATCCTCCGATCCGCAGAATATCGCACACACCTTCGTCAAAAGTGAATTCTTCATTGCCCGCATAGGCCGTGTCCTCCCACAGCGAACGAAGCGCGCGCTCCACACAGGTCTGCGACAGCGAGCGGGCCTGTTCGGATTGGCGTACGGTGAAGCCGATTTGCATCGATCCGACTCCGATCATCAGAAGGGAACTCAAGGTGGCCACGGCAATCGCCCCGACCATGATGACGCTCAAGAGGAAGATATAGCCGGGACGATTCATGAGAGACAAACCTTCAGCCTTCGCCCTCTTCGCTACGGCCGGCAAGCCCTTTAGCGGTTGCGCTCCCCGTCCGAACGGCTCGGCCGGGCGGGCGGCGGCTGGACCCGTCGAAGCCCTCCACCGCTTCGCGGCAAATAATTGATTATGAATCATGAATGATTGCCAGCGGACAAAAACGCGCATTGCTTTTCTCCGAGCCGTTGAGAACAACATATTTTTCATCCGCCTGGTTGATAGAGAAGGATGCCGCGATCCGTGGCGAGCAGGACACGATCATGCTGTGCGTCGTAGGCCACGGCCCTTCCGCCGCCGGTCAGCGTGGTCGCTGTGGCGACCACGGGAAATTGCCCTGCGCGGAACTTCGCGAGGTCCGCGACCTGCAGCTGAGCGGCGATATTATCGGTGGCGATGAACGCGTAGCGGCCGCCTGGTTCCGCCACGAGCGAGGGCACGCTCCCGCCGATTTCCTGAAACCACGGTCCGGGCGGAGAGGAAGGAATAGCCCCATTCCCCAGATCCAGCAGTACCAGCTCCTCGATGCCGTCACCGTTGCGGCGGCCGATCAGCAGGTCGTCATTCACCGTGGCGACGGAGAGTGCGTCATGCACATCGGTGAGGTTATAACCCTCCCCTGTTGCGATGGAGAGATCTGCCGGATCGAACGCGTCCGCAACACGCACTTCCATGGAATCCATGGAGCCCGCAATGTAGGCAAATCCGTCATGCAGACTCAACCCGAAAACGGAGGTGGAATCCTGCAGAGAGCTGAGCAGCTGCGGTGATGCGGGATCCGTGACATCGAACGCGAACAATTCCGGTTCTGTCGCGTCCTCCGTCGCCCCCACGAACAGTGTGGAGCCGAAAAACGCGAACGATCGTGCACGCCCGCTCCCCGGAAGATCGATACTGGCAAGACGCTTCGAAAGCGAGAACTGCGAAGGATCGGCCACATCGAACATCTGAATCTCGGCGGAAGGATCAGCCGTTGCAACATACAGCACATCCCCCGAGACAACCGCCGAGTACGCGGCAACCCCCAGATCGAAACCGGTCGCCACGGGCAGAGGATCGGTACCCGAGGAATAATCGAATACATGAAGCCCCTTGCCGCCATCGCCGTACGCACTGGTGACGAAGGCATACTCCCCTTTGAGAGCAACCGCCGAGAAGAGCGGCTGACCTTCGATCGTGGTGGAACCCGCAAGATGCGGCGCCGTCCAGTCGCCGATGGGTTTGATTGCCCGCCAATCCGTGAGTTCCTCTGCGAGGAGCACGGATCCCGACCGGGAATCGCCCTCGCGCCAGCGCGTTTCCGCCGTCATGCGCACGTGGCTTTCGGACAGAGACAGAATGGTGAGCGTCGTCGTAAATCCGTCCGCCGTCACATTCTGCTGCCCGCAGAACTCCCACAGGCCCGTCGCACCGATGCACGTGCCATGCTGCCCCGCGGTCAGCTGTACGAACGAGGCGTCGCGCATGGACCGTGCCGCGGTCAGCGCCTTGGAAGAAAGATAGACCGCCCGGATCTGCTCACCGCTCTGCAGCGCGCCCTCCTGCCCGACGAACAGTACCGCCGTCACGGCACCGGCAAGGACCGCAAAAATCGCGACTCCCAAGAGAGCTTCAAGGAGGAGCGAGCCTGACCGGGGACGGAGGAAGCAGGGAACAAGTATGCAGTATACAGGGAGGTTTGAAGTCCCTGCATACTGCTTACCGGATACCGGATACTCTTACGGCCGTGCCATCCGCAGAATCGCCGAGCCGCAGCCGAACTGCCGCGCTCCGTTCGTGTAGAACGGGAAGAGGCTCTTCAATTCACGGAGCAACAGCGGTTCGCTTGTGAAGTAGTACTCGCGCACACCTTCGGCCACGTCCACCAGCTGCTCGCAACTGCAGCCGCGCGTGTCGGAAAGTGAGAAGGAACTCACGATCTTGCGGGGCCCTTCACGGAAGATCCCCGTGGTTCCCATGAGCGCATAGCGATTGAAGAGCATGAATTCCGTCGGCACGGATTCCGGCGTGTATGTCCCCGGACAGAAGTCCTGTGCATTGGAAATACCGTCACCGTCATCGTCCGCTTCGCACGCCCCCCGACGATCGCCGTGTGCTTCGTGGGCGCTCCACGCTGACACACCGATCACGAGCGTCTGCGGATGACCGCGATCCTGCGCCAGGAAGTGGCAGATGATGATCTCCTCCCCTGCAGAGGAAGAGGAGGCAGTCGAGGTGCCGGAAGAAGAGAAACCGGAAGAGACGCTGCTGCTTGAGGCTGATCCGCAGATGCCGCCTCCGCTTGCCGGCTTGCTGATGGAAATCAGCAAAACGGCATCCTGAAAGTCCGCCGTGTCATCCAGATCCTGCAGCTCCACGAGCGCGAGAATCTGCCTGCGTCCGAGACTGACGTGACCATCGGTGATGCGCTCGCGCAGGAATGCCCGCAATTGCGATGGCGTTTTGAGCAGTCCGATGCCGGGCAGTACGGCTCCGGGACGCAGGAACTTCACGCGGTCCGTTTGGTCCACCACATTGGCGACGCGTTTGAAGAGCCACGAGTAGCGACCCTCCGCCGAGAGCGAAATGGCGGATCCTGCAGGCACATCACGGAATGTTTGGGTATCGCCTCCGAGAATATCGCGGAAATTGAAGAGACCGCGCCACGTGCTCCCGCCATCCAGACTGGCATTCAGCCGCACATGGATCATCGGACCGTTGGCACCGTAAGTGGCGTAGGAACCGAGCACGGTGAACGAAACGTCCGCTTCTTCACCCAGCACGATGCGTCCGCGGTCATCCGTCATGTACGCGGCGGCACAGGCATCGGCGGGCAGGCTGCTCTCGCTGCCTGTCTGGCCCTCCTCCCCCTCCTGAGACGAAGCGGAAGAGGCCTGACTCGATGCGGCGGAAGAGCTCGCTCCCGAGGCCACACTGGAGCTGGCGACGGACGCCACACTCCAATGAATATAAATTGCGTCGTCCGCCGTGGTGACGCGCGTCTGGAAGAGAAGGGAACGCCGATCGGGGGCAATGGTCACCTCGTCTCCTCCTGCACCGTCATTCACGATTCCGTCTGTAATGGCTTCCGGTGCATTCTGCCCGCTGTCGGCTTCGACGGAAGTGATCTGGGCACGATCGAAAATAATGCGTGCATCCGCTAGTTCTTTGCCGGAGGGAATGATGTGCGAACCGTGCAGAAGCACGCGCAGAACACCGCTGCGGCGTTCCATGGCCATGCCCGGCACATCCTCCACCAGAGCATCGTCCGTCATCACCACCCCCGCGACCGAGAGAGGAATCCACTGATTCTCCGCAAAGAGAATCCCCTGCTCACCCACGTACACGCGACGCTGCAGGTCTCCCGCACCCTGATTCTCGAGACGGTCGAAGACGATCTTCACTTTGGGATCGTTGGTCTGCGCGCAACTGCCGGGTTTTGCCGTGAAGGTAACCTGAATCACAGCATCCTGGAATTTGGAGGAGCCTTTCCAGAGGGCATCCAGTTCCGTCAGGAACAGGATGGCATGTGGATGAATCTTCACGCGTCCGTTCTCGATGACGTTGCGCAGAAACGGCGCGAGACTGATGATATTGCCGAAGGCATCGTACGTGGCGGATGGCACCAGATGGCCGTTCTTGAGGATGAACATGTGCCCCTCGGCGTTATTCGACTGGAAGGTGCGGTTGAAAAGCCACGAGTGGCGACCATTCACCCGAACGAGCAATTTTGTTCCTGAAGGAAGATTCTGCACTGTTTCCTCTTCGCCCCCCTTCACGGCCTTGCCGTTGAACAGAGGAACCCATGTGTCGCCCTCATCGGTGCTGACGGATACGACGACTTTTGCAGAGCCGCCGCCCGCTCCCTCACTCACCTGCGATCCAAGCACTTTCACCGCCGCGTCCACGGTACCCGTCGTCTGCACGGTACCGTCCGGCAGAAGCGCGAACGTGTCTTCGCACGTCGCCGCACTGCTGGAACTTTCCGCCCCGCCCTGCGTGTCTTCTGAGTCGCTGCTTCCTGCCGAGCCGGTTGAACCGGTGGAGACGCCTGCGCTGCTCTGACTCTGCACCGCACTGGCGGCACTCGAACCGGGCACGGAGCTTGCCATATCCCCGCTCGCCGCACTGCTCGATGTCTGCTCGACCGGAGGAAGCAACGGACTCAAGGTCAGCGTGCCTTCCGTCGTCACGGTGATCGTGCGCTGTTCGCCGTTTCCGGCTTCATACACGATCTTCCCGGTTGTCAGCGGCTCTCCCGATACGCGCTGAAACACCACCTCTGCCATGCCCGAAACCTTCACGGATCCGGGAACGATGTAGAGCTCATCCGACTGGGGCTCGCGGATCGCGAAGGCTTCGCCCTGGAACAGGACTCCCTCACCCGCCGCATATCCCCACATGGAATCGTTCTGGCCGGCTCGCGCCAGCACCTGGGCGCGCTCCAGCGCATGTTTGGCCTGTTCGACCGCCGTATCCAGATCACTGCGCAACTGGTACGTCCGGTAGAGCGGCACACTCACACCGGCAGTGATCGCGATGATGCCCAGTGTGAGGAGCGTCTCGACCGCGGTAAACCCTTTGTGCGCCATACTGTGGAGGGGGAAAGAAAGGGGAACCGACCTACCGGCCGATGTTCCCGACGACCTTATAGATAGGCACTATGATAGCAAATGCGATGCCTCCGACGATGCAGGCGATGATAATGAGCAAAAGTGGCTCCAGGATCACCGGAAGTTTCTCTGCCGTCTCGGATGCTTTCTTGTCGTACATGTCGGCGATCTTCATGAGCACATCCGCCAGCGCCCCCGAGCGTTCTCCGGTCACGATGAGCTGCTGCACGGAAACAGGGAGCAGACGGTTGCTCTCGGGGAGCGCCGCAAAACTCTTGCTGAAAGAATCACCGGCGTTCACATGCTCCAGCATCTGCCGGTAGAAATTTTTGTATGAGACGATGTGTGTGACCTCCACAAGTGAAGAGAGGGCTTCCACAAGGGGGACCCCCGCGCGCAGCAGCCCGCCGAGGATCACGCCGAATTGGGCGATCGTCGCTTCGCGTGCCAGGCTGCCGATGCCGGGAGTATGAAAAACAATCCACTGGGAGACCACACGAAACCGCGTGTACTTGCCGAGCAGCAGCATCAGGACAAGCCCGGCCCCGAGAAGAGGTGCAAACACCGCTCCATGCGCCTCGAAGAACTGCGAGAGACCGATGACAATGCGCGTGGCGAGCGGCAGCTCCACATGCAGCGAATAGAGCACTTGTACGAGATTCGGCAGCACGAAAAGCCCGAGCCCCATGATGAGGACGAATACGAGGACAAGGACGATGGAAGGATAGATCATCGCCATCTTCACCTTTGCCTTCAGCGCACGATCCTTCTCCTGTTGTTCCGCGAGGTACTCCATGTTCCGCGCCAGATTGCCCCCCTCTTCGCCGATGCGCACGAGGGCGATCTCGTAGGGGGAGAAGAGGGACTGATCGTCCATCGCTTTCCAGAGAGGGGATCCGCTCTCCACCGCCGAAATAATCCCCTGAATGAGACCTTTCACCGCTTTGGATTTCGCCTCGAGGCTCTGGGTCCGCAGCGCATCGACGAGGGAAAGCCCGGCCGTAAGCATCATGGCCATGCTCTGGATGAACATCATCCGCTGCCTGCCCATGCCCAGATGATTCAGTGAAGAAAGGAATTTCTGCAATTCCTTGCGCTGTGCGGCAAACCGCGGCGGGACCGGTTTGACCTGCGGCACAGGTTCCGTTTTGGTTTCCGGCACCGGCACCGGTGCACTGTTAGTTTGTTCCGGAGCAGGCGCAGGATTCGCTGCCGGTCGGGCCGCTGGATCAGTTGTTGTGTCCGGCATGAGGAGTGCTGAAGATGATGGCGGGCGGTGCCGCGACGCGCAGCAGCTCCTCGATGGTGGTGACACCCGCAAGCACCTTGTCGAATCCGTCTTCGAACATCAGCCGCATGCCCTCCTTCACCGCTGCCTCGTTGAGTTCGGAGCTCGCAGCGCGTTTGAGGATGAGCTCTTCGATCACCGGTGTGATGACAAGCAGTTCATAGATGCCGATGCGTCCGCGGTACCCCGTATTGCTGCAAGCTTCGCAACCCTTGCCGCGATAGAGCGTGAGTGTCTTGGCGTCCGGAATCATTTTCTCGGCCCCCGGAAAGAGCTTGGCGGCTTCCTCGGCGGCAATGCTCACGCTGTGGCGGCAACGGGGACACACGCGCCGTACGAGGCGCTGTCCGATCACCACCTCCAGTGTGGAGGCGAGCAGAAACGGCTCCACCCCCATATCGAGCAGACGCGGGATGGCCGTGGCCGCATCGTTGCTGTGCAGTGTGGAGAACACCAGGTGACCCGTGAGCGCGGCATTGACGGAAATATCCGCCGTCTCGCCGTCGCGGATCTCTCCCACAAGGACGATATCCGGATCCTGGCGCACGAGGGCGCGCAGCCCCGAGGCGAAAGTGAGGTTGGTTTTGGGATTCACCTGGATATGGTTCACGCCGGGAATCTTGTACTCCACCGGATCTTCGATGGTCGAAATGTTCACATCGGGCGTGTTGCGCATTTTAAGGAGCGCCGTCAGGGTCGTGGATTTTCCCGAGCCCGTCGGCCCCGTGGTCAGCACCATGCCGAACGGTTTGTGCGCGGCTTCGGTCAGAATCTCCTGATTTTTCGGCGAAAATCCGAGATCGAGCAGCGTGATGGAACGCACGTAGGAGGAGAGAAGACGCATCACCACTTTCTCGCCTTCCACCAGAGGAACAATGGAAACACGAATATCCAATGCCCCGTGCGGGGAGGTGTAGCGAATGGCGCCATCCTGCGCGGCGAAGTGCTCATCGATACGCATATTCGCCTGAATCTTGATGCGGTTCACCACACCTTCGTAGTGCTCTTTCGGAATACGCCCCGCCTCATGCATCACGCCGTCGATACGGAAACGGACGACGACGATTTTCTCTTGCGGCTCGAAGTGGATGTCGGATGCGCGGAGTTCGATTCCATCATTGATAATCTCTTCCAGAATTTCCGGCGCCACTTTCCTCTCATTGGATATGATGGTCTGAAAGCGGGTGGAGAGCGGCTTTCGGTAATGCTGACAGGCCGCATCAATGCCGGATTGCGGCGTGTAGACGAATGTGACGGTGCCCGCGAACCGCTGCAGCGCCTCCGTCTTCTCCTCCTTCTTGCCGAGCGTGAGCAGCCGCTGCACGACTTTCTTCTGCTGCGGCCTCTCCTCCGCATCTCCTCCGGCAACTTCAGCTTTCGGGAGGGATACCGCTGTCTTCTGTCCCAGATTGAGACGCACGACTTCCTCCAGCCTCTCCTGCCCCGGATCGGAGGTGGCGATCTTCACCTGATCGCCTGTGTGCTCCGCAACGATCATGTGGTACGACTGCGCGATCTCTTCGGGCAGCTCCGCAATGATTTCGGGAGAGGGCAGGTGCGCCTGCAGATCGTAATAGGGCAACTTGTAGTGCTCGGCGATCGCTCCTTCGTAGAGATCCTGCGTCAGGAGCCCCTGCTCGAAAAGGAGTGAAAGCATCGGAAGATTCCGTTCTTTGGATAACGCCTCAACGCGTTTCAGTTCCTCCTCGGAGAGATAGTTCTGCCTGAGGAGGATTTGGCCGAGATCGGTGTCGGAAACAGACATTTAGAGAAGGGACTCAACTTGTTTGATGATCTCCATGATCGGTGTATTGGATTTCACGTAATACCCAACGGCGCCCAATTCCTGGGCACGCGCCCTGTCTTCGTCCTGACCGAGATTGCTCAACACAACAACCGGCGTCTTCACGCCGCGGGTTTTCATCTCCTGCAGAAACGTGAATCCATCCATCCTCGGCATGATGAGATCAAGCAGGATGACGTCATGCTTGCCCTCCGTCGCCTCTTTGAGCGCCTCTTCGCCATCCAGACAGATATGCGTATCGAAGCCCTCATGACGGAATTTCAGTTCCAGCGCATGTGCGAGCGGACGCTCATCTTCCACAATGAGAATGTGCTTGAGATTCCGGCCTTTCTGGGACGCCTCCTGCGCAGCCGAAGGGACGGCCTTTTCCCGGCTCAATTCCGCGGTGGGGGCGGGTTTTTGTGGATTCGGCATGGGTGTGCGTCTTACCACGTATGATAGCACAAAACGGCATTTTCTGCAAAGTCCGTTGGAGACAGGTTTACAGGCGAAAAGTTGACGAAACGGGAACACCGCCCCTAGGCTCTGTCCGACATCTTGCTGCGCACTCAAGGCAGAAGGATGCTTTCGTTCACTTTTCTCCCCTTTTTGTATGAATGCCCTGCTCCTGGAAGTTCTGTCACCTGTCATCGCCGTGATCGGGCTTCTGTACAGTCTCGTATTCTGGAACGCGGTGAAGGCGGCCCCCACCGGCACGCCCGCCATGGAGAAGGTCGCCCATGCGATTTCGCTCGGCGCACGCGCCTTCATCCGGCGGCAATACCGCACGATTACCATCCTCGCGATCGCCGTGGGAGTACTGATGATTATGGTCTACGGCTTGAGCGGAGGGGAGCAGAGCTGGGCGCACGGCTTTGAAGTCGGCGTCTCCTTCCTGCTCGGATGTCTGCTCTCCGGTGTCGCCGGAGTCGTGAGCATGGTCGTGGCGACCCGCGCCAATCTGAAAGTCGCAGCCAGCTCCCGCGAGGGAATCGACAGCGCACTCAAGATGGCATTGCGCAGCGGCACGGTATCCGCACTGGTCATCACGTCACTTTCGCTGATCGGCATCAGCGTCCTGTACCTCTTCTACCGTCTCGGTATGGGGATCTCGGCCGAGCGCATTCCGGCGCTGATCGTCGGCTACGGATTCGGCGCGAGCTTCGTGGCGCTCTTCGCACAGCTCGGCGGCGGCATCTACACCAAAGCAGCCGACGTGGGTGCGGACCTCGTGGGCAAGATCGAAGCGGGAATTCCGGAGGATGATCCCCGCAACCCCGCCGTGGTCGCGGACCTCGTGGGCGACAACGTGGGCGACTGCGCCGGCCGCGGTGCGGACCTGTTCGAATCCATCTCGGCCGAAAACATCGGCGCGATGGTGCTGGGGGTCGCGCTCTTTCCCGTCTTCGGCCTCAAGGGCATCCTCTTCCCGCTCGTGCTCCGCGCGTTCGGATTGCTCGCCACCATCGTCGGCGTCTATACCGTCCGCGCGAAGGAGGGTGACACCCCCATGGGCGCCATGGTGCGCGGCTACTGGATCACGACCGTCATCACCACGGTGATCCTCTTCGTCTGCTGCGCTCTCATGCTCGGGACGAGCGCTGCGACGGGAGTCGTCGGCGCACTGGTCGCGTTCTTCCGGCTCTCGAATGCCGCTCCGTGGTTCTTTCTCTGCGGAGTCGCCGGCATCCTGACGAGCGTCGCGTTCGTCTACATCACCGACTACTACACCAGCAAGGATCATCTTCCGGTGCAGGCAATCGCCAAGGCCTGCACGACGGGTCACGCCACCAACATCATTTCGGGAACCGCCATCGGCATGGAGTCGACGGGACTCTCGGTGCTGACGGTCTGCGCCGCGCTCCTCGCTTCATACTGGTGCGGTGAGCAGACGGGTATCGTCGCCGGAGGCCTGTACGGCACGGCGGTCGCCACCATGGGCATGCTCACGATGGTGGGCTACGTGCTCGCAATGGATATGTTCGGACCCATCACCGACAACGCCGGAGGCATCGTGGAGATGAGCAAGGCACCCGATGAGCTGCGCAAGGTCACCGATGAGCTGGACGCGTGCGGCAACACCACGAAGGCCCTCACCAAGGGATACGCCGTCGGGTCCGCAGCGCTCGCCGCCTTCCTGCTCTTCTCGGCCTTCCTGCAGGAAGCCCGCATCACCGTCGTGGATCTGGCCAAGGTTCCCGTATTCGTCGGAGCATTCCTCGGCGCAGTCGTGGTCTTCTTCTTCACCTCCCTCACCATTCGCGCCGTCGGCCGCGCCGCAAGCGTGATCGTGGAGGAGGTCCGCAAGCAGTTCCGGGAGCACGCCGGCATTATGGAGGGGACGGAGGAGCCGGATTACGCCGCGGCAGTGGATATCGCCACCCGGGGGGCTCTGAAAGAAATGATCCTGCCCGGCCTGGTGGCGGTGATCGCCCCGATCGCGGTGGGCGTGATCTTCCGCGCGGAAGCCGCCGCCGGCATGTTGATGGTCGGCACGATCATGGGCGTCATCCTTGCGACCTACCTGAATAACTCCGGCGGCGCATGGGACAATGCGAAGAAATTCATCGAGTCGGGTGCGTACGGCGGCAAGAAGAGCCCCGCGCATCAGGCTGCCGTCACGGGCGACACGGTGGGCGATCCGTTCAAGGATACCGCCGGCCCCAGCCTGCACGTGCTCATTAAGTTGTTCTCGACTTTGACCTTGGCACTCGCGGCGCTGTTCATTTGATACCACTTCGCGTTTTAAACGTTATGAATTCGCCGGAGCGTAGCATCGGTAATTCATGGCTTGGGGAAACGCTTCGCGGTACGAGAGGATGTCGCTTCACTCCTATGGAATTGATAGTGTTTCTATTGCAGCTTGGTATGAGAAGACTTCTCTCTCGAAAACGGCCACGCGAGGCGGCCGTTTTTTTGACCGAGAAACTTCGGCTTCACCGTCGGTCGCTCAATCTCCTCCAGCCTGCAATGCGGCGTCTGCCAGACTGACATTTCTTTGTCTCTCTCGTATCAGCCCATCCGCCATCTGATTTACGAGATTCCCCGTTTGTTCCAGGCTCGTCTGCATGCGGGCACTCCTCTCCTCCATGAGCTTCATGTAAACCTCCAGAATCGCCTGCACGAATTTAGAACGTAGAGTAGGATCAGCCACCCTCTGCACGAGTCCCTTCATGTCCGCGAGCGCCGTCGCTGTCTGTGCTTCGGCAAGCTCCACATCCGCCAGGAGATTATCGCGGGAATCCTGTCTCATATTTTCTTGGGCCATAGCCAAAATATCCGCTTCGACCGTTCCCAAGTCAACGTCGGTCTCCAAGTAAATTGCCGCCAATGCATTTGGCGCAATCTCATGGGATCGCTACACTCCGTACGCTCGTTCTCTCCCATGCCTCGCGCCCTTCTCTCCGTCAGCGACAAACACGGTATCGAAGATTTCGCCCGGGGGCTCGTCGAACTTGGGTTTCAGATTATCTCTACTGGAGGAACACAAAAAGCTCTCGAGAAAGCCAAAATCAAAGTAACGCCCATTGAGAAATTCACCGGATTTCCCGAGTGCTTCGGCGGCAGACTGAAGACCCTGCATCCGCTCATCTTCGGCGGAATTCTCTTCAAACATGAAGACAAAACTCATGCGGCCGAGGCAAAGAAACTCGGGATCGAACCGATCGATTTGGTTTGCGTGAACCTCTACCCGTTTGAGGAGACCGCGGCCAAGCCCGGCGTCACGCGCGAGGAGATGATCGAGCAGATCGACATCGGCGGACCCAGCTTGCTGCGCGCCGCCGCCAAGAACGCGGAGAGCGTGACGGTGCTCTGCGATCCGCAGGACTACACGGCGATACTTGCGGAACTGAAGGATGCCAACGACACGAAACCGGAAACGCGAAAGAGACTCGCTGAAAAAGTCTTTTTGCACACCGCCGCCTACGACTGCGCCATCACCCGCACGCTCTCGGGCGGTACGTATACGGGCGTACTCCTGACGAATAAGATGATTCTGCGCTATGGCGAGAATCCGCATCAGTGGGGTGCCTTCTATGAACTGAAAGGGAACCCTCCGCCATGGACTGTGCTGCAGGAAGAAAAACAGATGAGCTACCTGAATATTCTGGATGCGGACGGCGCGTGGAATCTGGTCTGCGAATTCGAGGAGCCGACCGCGGCCTGCATCAAACACGCCAATCCCTGCGGCGTCGCCTCGCACAGCGATATTGCCGAGGCATTCCAGCGCGCATACGACGCCGACCGGCTCTCCGCCTTCGGCGTGATCATTGCCCTCAATCGCACGTGCACGGAGGAGGTGATTCAAAAGGTGATCGACCAGAAAATTTTCGTCGAGATCATCATTGCTCCGGCTTTCGAGCCGCAGGCTCTTGAGCTCCTCAAGAAGAAACCGAAAATCCGCGTGATCGAGAATCACTGTACGAAACCCGATGCCAAGATCGCTTCGTTCCGCACCGCACTCGGCGGCATGCTCGTCCAAAATCTGGATACGCGCGTGGTCACGGAGAAGGATCTCAAGTGTGTGACAGAGACGCAGCCCACAAAGGGGCAGATTCGAGATCTGCTCTTCGCATGGAAGGTGGTGAAGCACGCCAAATCGAACGCCATCGTCTTCGTGAAAGATGCCTGTACGGTCGGCATCGGCGCGGGCCAGACGAGTAGGGTCGATTCGACGATCATTGCGGCTCGCAGAGCCGGCGAGAAAGCCAAGGGTGCCGTGATGGCCAGTGATGCGTTCTTTCCTTTCCCAGACAGTATTGAAGAGGCCGCCAAATTCGGTATCGCCGCCATCATCCATCCGGGAGGGTCGGTACGGGACGAGGAAGTCATCGCCAAAGCAAACGACCTGAAGATGCCGATGGTCGTGACGGGGGTGCGGGGGTTTCGACATTAATCATCGCCGAATCGGTGTCATCACAGAGAAAATGAAAGGATGCCCTGTCCCGTTTTTTTTCGGCAGACTTGTGTAAGAATAGACCCTCCCGAACGTCTTCATTTCGCCACCGTCCCTCTATGACCCAACAGGAATTCCTGCAGGCTTACGACAGCTATGCGGATGCGATTTTCCGCCACTGTGCGCTGAGGCTCGGTGACCGAGAGGATGGAAAGGACCTCACACAGGAAACCTTCATCCGCGCGTGGGAGGCCATCATCGGCGGCATCACCGTCCAGAACATGCGTGCTTACCTCTATCGCATCGCCAATAATCTCATCGTCGATTTCGCCCGCCGCCGCAAGCGACGGCCCACCTCCTCCCTCGAGGAATTGATGGAAGCGGGATTCAATCCCCCCAGCCGCGAAAAGGGACCCGCTGCGGCATTCGAGGAGTCTTTCGTTCTCGACACCCTTCAAAACATCGAAGAACCCTATCGGACAGCCGTCATTCTGCGCTTCATCGACGGTCTGCCGCCGCGTGAGATTGCCTCACTCCTCGCCGTTTCCCCCAATGTGATTTCCGTCCGCGTGAACCGCGGCATCCAGAAGCTTCAGTCTCTTTTAACCCCCAATGGATAAACGCACCACTACATTTCTGGCTGCTGCCCGCTCCTGCGCGCTCTCCCCCATGGAGCACGCAGAGGCACGTGCAGCGCTCGTGGCTCACATGGCAGCGTTCAGAGAAGCCCCTGCCATCCTCCAGGAGTCTGTTGGGTCGCTCCGGCTGACCGACGACGAGAAGTCGATCGGACGCGCACGCCTCCTGCACTTCGTCCGCACGCATCCGCTCGAGGAACATCATTCATCCTTCCTTGGAAAATTCTTCAGGCGATTTACATCTGCCTCCATCGCTTCCGCAATTACCATCGCCCTCGCTGGCGGAGGAATCGTTTTCGCCGCGGAGAGTTCTCTTCCAGGCGACGTGCTTTACGCGGTAAAGGTCAACATCACGGAACCGATTCGTTCCGGCCTTTCCGGCACTCCCGTCGCGCGCGCCCAATGGAACGTCCGGCAAATCGAACGCAGGCTCGAGGAGGCTGCTGCCCTCAAAGAACGACCGGACCAGAATGAACGGCAGGTCATCCTCCGCTCGCAGATGGAACAGGACATTGGCGGCCTCCAGGAGCACCTGAGCGCGCTCCCGTCGGAGGAACAGCGGATGATCCGCAGCGACTTCCTCTTGGCACTCACCCAACATCAGCAATCCATCCGACAAATCCAGGCCACTGCCGGCATTCCCCCCGGCCTCAAGGCTCTCGCAGAGAACGCCGCCGATGAGCAGGAGAAACCGACGGAAGCCAACCGTGAGAATGCACAATCCTCCTCTCAAAAACAGGAACAATCGAACCAACAGAAACAAGGCAGGAACACGGAAGAGAGAAAAGAGAAACAAATCGTCATGCCTGCCACTGCCGAAGAGAGACGGCAAAGGATTACTTCAGAATCCGCGTCGACTGGAGATTTTTCCTCTGAGACACCGATAGAACCGGAACACGCATCTTCTTCGGAACAGACAAGGGACAATGAAAAGAACCGCAGGCAGGATCCGGAGCATCCTGTGCAATCCCTGCTCCGTCTGCTGGGGGAGGGATCGTTTTCCCCGTCGGAATCATCGGCAGCAGGCCAGACTGGTTCCGATTTTCCCGCAAAGAAGGCTCACGTCTCTTCCATCCCGTCTCACGAACAAATAGTGAACCCTCCTATTAAAAAGGGAACAGAGAAAATTGATCTGTAAGAATCGGCCATCCACATCGTCTTCTGTTCTGCCTTTATTTCTTTCCCCCTTTTTATATGCGTAGCGAACTTTTCCGTCCTCTCGTTGCGACAGCCGCAGCCGCGGGGCTGCTACTCGGCACGGTCACACCCGCCCTCGCCGATCATGGGCTCGGCCTCGGACTTGGGGTGAAGGGTGAATCTGACGCCCACATGGCGAAGGAAGATGTCTCGATGGGACTTGGCACCAGCGTACGAACGCAGGCCCATGCGCAAAGAGAGAGTGATGATGAAATGATGGGCATCGGAACAAGCGTACGGGTACAGGCCCAGGCGCAGAGAGAGAGTGATGATGAAAATGAGGATTCCAGCAGCTCGAGCGGCAGTACCGTCGGGATGGGAACCGAGGAAGAAGATCATGTGTCGACCGATGCCTCTTTCGGCCAGATGGTGCGCAACATGCGCAACGAGGTCAACACGCTGAGACAGGACGTCCGAACGACGCTCCAGCAGGAACATGAACATATCGCCGATCTTTCCGCAGACACGCGGGCGAACCTCTTCGCGAAGATCAGTACACTGATCCATGACGCATTCGTCCAATTGAAGGCGGATATTCATACGGCGATCACTGCCGCGGTGAACGCGTAAATACGCGTGCCAGAGAGGGGGTCCCGCAGGGGGCCTCCTCTGTTGAAAAGCCATCATGGCCAGTGACGCGTTCTTCCCCTTTCCGGACAGTGTGGAGGAGGCCGCCAAGTTCGGCATCGCCGCCATCATCCACCCGGGAGGATCCGTTCGGGACGAAGAAGTGACGCGTAAGGCGAATGAACTCAAAATGCCGATGGTCGTGACGGGGGTCAGGGGATTTAAACACTGATCTACAGACCCCGTCTGCCCTCGATTGCCTCGCGGAGCGTCACCTGATCCGCAAACCTTATCATTGTTTCAGGACTGAAGTAGGCAGTGGTCTAACCAAGCCTGGCATTCCATGGAAAGGATAACTTGGTATTTTCATCTATATCTTGCCCAAACTCCGATTGCAGAGGATTGCTAGCTATGATTGAATACTTGTAATTTTCCCAAATGCCGTATGCACAGAAGACACGATGGACATCGTCATAATCGCCACGCGGAACCAGGGGACACTTGCGATCTCCTTCTGCTACGCAGCGTAGGGCAAAGTCCACCGAAGGAAGATAGAGTATGGCTGGAAGCCTCATTCTCCCGAGCAACTTCTCAAACGAAAACAGAAATGCAACAGGTGCTTCAAGGAGAGGGCGTGTCGGAAGAGAATACCTGATCCATCAGAGCCTCCTCCTCCCCTCCACCGCTTCCTTCAAAGTGACCTGATCCGCAAATTCGATGTCCGCCCCCATAGGAAGCCCGTGCGCGAGGCGGGTGATTTTTGCAACCTTGTCCTTCAGCCGTTCACGAATGAAACTGGCTGTCGCCTCGCCCTCCACGTCCGGATTGGTGGCCACGATCACCTCTTCCACCGTTCCGCCCGCACAACGATCCACCAGCTCCTTTAGCCTGAGCTGCTCCGGCCCCATTCCGTCGATGGGGGAGAGAACACCGTGGAGCACATGGTAGACACCCCTGAATCCGGAGCGCTCGAACGCGATCACGTCGAGCGGGTTCTCCACGACCAGAATCATCGAACGGTCACGGGAGGCATCGATGCAGATCGAACACTCCTCCTGCAATGTGACCATCTGGCAGTGCCTGCAGTACTTGAGTTCGACTTTGAGATCTGTGAGAGCCTTGCCCAAGGTTTCGGGCGATGCCTTGGAGCTCCTGAGCAGATGGAACGTCAGGCGCTCGGCGGACTTGGACCCGATGCCCGGGAGCTTGCTGAACTCCTCGATGGCCTTTTGAATTTGCGGAGGGAGAAGGGACAGAGAGAGGAGGAAAACGACGCGGAGAGTATACGTCCGCTCTCTGCGGGGCAACGAGAGACTTCTGCGAAATTCTGTCATCTGATATCACCAGAGAATCGTGGAAAGGGTGCGTTCGGCTGGAGCACTAGCGGCGGCGGAACGGCAGGGAGAATCGCCGCTTTTGTCTTTCTCCAGCAGGATCTGCCAAGAGAAATTCTCTGGCACAGCCGCACACCTCTGTAAATCGAAGGACGATGTGATCAATGCTTTGTCCGTCGTGGACCAGCCGGTCTGGTGCACGAACAACAGTTTTCGATGGTGAGCGGCAGCAATCTCTTTGAGCTGCGAAATCTGTTCTTGCTTGTCGAGTGGAAGAATGAACAGAACCGCCTGGTCGCGATTACCGTACAGACCTTGGTAATAGTACATGCCGAAATCCACAAGAACGTACAGGTACGTGCTGGAGAGATGCTTGTCATAAAGTATTTGATGAATGGACTGCCTCGAGAACGAATCATCTGTCCGAATCGGCTGCCGGAAGTACGTGGCGAACGCCAAAATATTGACTAACAGGACCGCACATCCGGCGACGTACCATCCTTTCCACACCCTCTGGAGGGCATGTCGACAGACATCGAACAACGAGACACCGCTCAAAATGAGGAACGGGAATGCGAGGATCAGGTGATGAACGGCCCATGCCGTCGTGGAGAGGAGGACTGAACCGAGCACAACGAGAAAAATCACAAAGAACGCCACTGGTTCCACCATCTGCCGGAACGCGAGCTTTCTCGAAACTACCAATCCAAGCATAAGCCCGGGAATACAGAGGAGCGTGACCAGTGTATAGAGAATGGAGAGCATCGTTGGATGCGGAACCGGTTCCCATCTTCCCAGTGCATTCGCGTGCCACATATTCCACAGCATGCCCCACGAGTGACCTGCGAATATCTTGCCTTGGAGTACATCCGCCAATGGCATCCATCCCCCTTCCCGGAAAATGCTGTAGTAGGCGGGGCCGCCGTTGATTCTTGCCAAAAAAATGGGGGCTGCAAAGAAGCCGAATGCCAGAACACCGGCTGTGAGTTGGATGAAAAATTTCGCCGCTGATTGTTTTGAAGCAAACAGGGTACCGAAGTGCTTACTGAAATGCACAAACCCTACGATGAGCACTCCTACGAGTGGGCCCGCATAAGTCGGCTTGAGCCACAGTCCTAGAACCGTGATGAACGACAGCCAGAGGATGTACCGCAACTGGAGCGTGGTAATCCACTCGCACAGAAGCCAGTAACTCAGATAGATAAGGAAAAAATGCGGACCAATCGGCCCGCGGTCGACCACGTGCATCAGAAAGTAGAAGAAGAACCCGATAAGCCCGAGGAACATCCACTTCCTGCGTACCCCCGGAAAGAGCAGAGAGAGCACATGCGCTTCGGCAATGAGCCAGATCATCCCCAGAAATCGTGCCGAGAGCGGGCTCTCCCAGAGAAGAAACAGCGGGAAATATGCCAGCGCCTGCAGGCTGCCGACATAATAGAACGCACGCAGTGGGAGAATCCACTGCCCCAAGAAAGGCAATGAGAGGGTGAGATCATACTTGCCGCAAGCCTCTCGGAAGATGTTGAGTTTGTTATTCGGATAGTAGAGACAGGTAATCGGAGAGAATTGGCTGAATTCATCCATGGAATACGGCAAAATAAGCGAAACGGCAAACACGATGAAAAGCGAAAAAAGGAGATAGGGCAGGAGATGTTGAACCGCACGCATCGCACATGCCAAACGATATCCAAATCCCGATAGAGGTTTCGAAATGGGCTCTGTCTGCGGAAAGGAAATAGAGGGCACGGGAACAAGTATTGATGTCCATTATACCCATACGAATGTCATCCATACATAGAAAGAAAAAGCCCACTCAGTAATCCCCCGTCTGCTTCAGTTTGCGCGCCACCTCCCGCTCACGGATGTGCTGACGCTTGTCGGTCTTTTTCCGTCCTCGCCCGATGCCAAGGAGCACTTTCACGAAGCGCCCGACATGCATGGCAAGAGGAACGACCGTGAGACCTTTCTCTTCCGCCCGCGTCGTCAGTTTTTTCAGCTCCGCAGCTTTCAACAGCAGGATGCGATCACGTCGTTCTTCATGCGGAACATTTGCCGCATAGGCATAGGCGGCAATGGAGGCGTTCTTCAGCACCGCCTTGCCATCGCGGAACGAGACATAGGCTCCCGCCAGATTCACGTGGCCCGTTCGGCAGGACTTCGCCTCGGGTCCCGTGAGCATGATTCCGGCCTCCACGGTCTCGAGAATTTCGAAATCAAAACGTGCCCGACGGTTTTCTGCGATGACCTTCATCAAAGGTGAGTATGCTTTAAAGAGGGAAAAGCCGCCAATGGCTTCCCATGGCCATAGCAGGGAAGTGAGGGTAACTTGACATTCTTGCGACTTTCTGTAGGATGCTGGAGCCATCATAAAGCTCCTTCTTGGGACACCCTGAGAGCGGCGGACCCCTTCTGGGGCCGAATAGTGCAAACGATGGCACACCATTGGGCTCTTGCCCACTCTTGTCGGGCGAGAGCCCACTTTTTTATGCATGGGATGGCCACCTACGGTATGGGCTGCCTCAAAAAACAACTTCATCCTTGCTGAGCCAGCATTCGACTTCTCCGCGCATGAATCCCTGAACCCTGAGAGTCACTGCATAATATTTGCCACGCATTTTTTCCTGAATGCCAACGACCTCGATCGTGAGCTGTGCCTCCTCCCCCGGCTTGAGCATCTTCCGGAATGAAATATTTTGACTCATGAACAATGCTTGGGCCATGCGGCGAGTGTAGGACGCAATATCCATCTTGCCCTGTACGTCACCGGACTCAATCGCATAACCAATCGCACAATACAATCCCTCCACAAGCGCCTCATTCATTTGTGACATTCCCACATGTCCCATGTCTTCCACGGTCCGATGGTAGGAGGGAAACTGATACGTCACTCTCACCGTCCCTTTTCCGATTCTTTGTACGCTCTTCGTATGAATGGCATCTCGCTTATAGAAACCTCCGAGAATGCGCTCTGAAAGCTCCATAGGATCATGGATCCTATTACAAAGAGCACCATTGTCCAGTGTTGTTACAACAATCCCGGAACAAGCATGCGAAGCATCTCGTTCCCGGCTACGACCATAAGCAGGGTGGCAATCGCGAGGAACGGTCCAAAGGGAATACGGCTCTTGCGCGTGGCCCTCTTCGTCGCGAGCAGGAAGATCGCCGCGGCTGCCCCGAGCATGTACGCAAGGCCGAGACAGAGCAGCGCCTTCTCCCAGCCCCCCAGCAAAAAACCGATGCCGGCTCCCAGCAGAATATCTCCGCTCCCGACCCAGCGCCCGCGACTCAAAAGCCACTGAACACCGAAGAAAAAAATGAAGAGCAGGGGGCCGGCCATGTGCAGGCGCCCGAGAACTACGACGTATGCCACGGAAAATAACAGAAAGGAAACATTGAGTGCGTCGTGGATCGTCTGCGTGCGCGCATCGATCACTGCGATGAGCAGGAGCAGCCACAACGAAAACGCGAGCAGAAGCGAAGGAAGGGGCGTGGACCCAATGAAAAAGGCAAGGACGAAAAGCAATGCGGACGCCAGCTCGAGAAGCGGGTAGAAGACACTGATCGAACGGCTGCAATGGCGGCACCTGCCGCGCAGCAGAAGGTAACTGAAAAGCGGAACGAGCTCGACGGCCCCCAGAACATGCGTGCACCGCGGGCAACGTGAGCGGCCGCCCAGATGGCGCCCTGCGGGAACCCGCGAAATAATCACTGTTCCGAAGCTCCCGAAGACAAGACCAAGCACCGCAAACAAGACGATTAAAGAAATGTTGGAGGAGAGCATTGCGCTCCACTGTAATGGATTGTGCGCCGGTCGGGTAGTTCACCGCGAACCGCGTTTCTTGCGCAGGACGGCGGCAGCGCCGAAGGCGAGGGCGGCTGCAAGCGTCGTGCCGATTCCGGAATTCGGGAGTTTGGTGCCGGCCAGCTTCGACTGCGCCTGTATTTCTGCGCGCGCCCGTGCCGAAGAGGCGGCAACCGCCACCGGTTCTGCCACAATGGAAGAGACAGACGAGAAAGAGACGCCGGAAGAAGCCGCAAGCGAGACGGCAGAGGAAACAATGGAGGAGGCCGATGACTGCTGCACCGCAACCAGATCCGCCAAATCGACATGTGCAATGGAACTGGACTGCGCGGCGGCGGGCTGTGTCACCTCGATTCCTGTGCGGGATATTTCCGCCTGCGGCCCGGGCTCCGCAGCGAACTTTTTATAGATCTCTTTGGCCTTGGCCGCCAACCGGTTGAATTCGTACTCGCTCACCTCCCTGTTTGCACGCACGGCTCCGGGGTGATCTGCGCTGATCTGCGATTGCGGTGCCACCAACCATGCCGTCACGACCGGTGCACCGATCTTGTACCCTTGATAGAGCAGCAGGGCGACAGCGGCACCGCCCGCTGCCCCGAGCAATTGCTTCAGGAGAGACGGCCGCTTGGGTTCGTTGTTTGTTTCCATGAATTGCGGAGGAATCTCATTATTTTAGCATAAAATGCTCCGGGCTTCTATGGGTCGAAAAGGGCGGCACCGAGAGCAAAACTTCATTCCCCGCTTGGTTGGTACCCCAAAGCTTGCTCCGGTTCCCTGTTTCCCCCTCGGGACCATGAACATCTGTTCTTTCCCCACCCTGCTCGCTTTGCTCGCACCCCTCCCCACCATAGGGAGGGGTTGGAGGTTCTTCTGTCACCGGATCCCGCGGCGGTTCATTATTTCGGACATAAACTGCTCTTGTAGAGCTCCGGGTGGAAGGCGGGCAGGCGCTCCACGGGGCAGGGCAAATCCTCCAAATCCACCCCATGGGGCAGCTGCTGGTCGTACCCGAGCAGGATCAGGTCGGGAACGTTCTCGCGCACGGGACGGAGGTAATCATCCTTGTCACCCAGCAGCACCCGCGCCGATGGTGCGGCACGACTGACAGCGGTTCTTCTCTCGTCTTCCGTGTGAACGGGGAGCCTGTTTTTGTGCCGTTGCACCGTCACATCACGGGCGACAATGATCGCCAGCGCGCCGCGTTTACCGGCTTCGGCGAGCACGAACAGATGGCCGGGATGCAGACGATCAAAGGTGCCGAAAATGAGAACTCTCATCGCAGGGATGATAGTGGAAGTATTTCTAGGTTTGGAGAAGAATGAAGAATAATGAATAAGGAATTATGAATGACAAACTGGAAGCCATGGACCATTCCATTTCGTTATTCTTCATTCCTCATTCTCATACGACTCGATCTTAATCTTCATCGGTTATTTCACCAGATCCACGACATACAGCCGCTTTTCATCCATAACGTACAGATGCCCCTCATCGGCATCCACGAAAAGATCCTGCAGCGTACCGATCTGATCGCCCTCCAGAACATATTGCGTCTTGTAGGAGGATTCCCCCGTGGTCCCGCCATCCGTCACCACCACGACACGGGCGCCTGTGGGATCGAGGAAGTAGAGATTGCTGCTGGCGGCCTTGAATACTTTGGTGGCCGTCGAGAGGATATTCTTTTCGGGTGTGTGCCGGATCGTGAAAGGCTGCACTTCGCCACGGAAAAGCTTCACCACCTCCCCGCCGCGCTTCAGCACGAAAATCGGCCCGTCAATCGCCATGTCCAATGCGCCCTCCAACTTGCCATTCACATTGTATTCCATCGGAGCGCCATAGCGGTTCGAGAGGCGTTCATACTTGTATATCTGGTTGTTTTCGGGCGAGAGAATGTAAAGGAAGCGAAGGTACGTCTTCACGTCCTTGCCGCTGATCCAGCCCGCCGGATCCTCCGTCTTCATGGTAGTGGGCTGGCCGCCGATCGTTTCGATGATGCCATTCGTGGCAGTCTGGAAAACAATGGTTTGATAGCGCGCGAACCCCGCCGCATCCGCAATGGTCTCTTGGGTGGTGATTTTCTGGGGATCATCGATGGCATTGAGAAGAACTCGATACAGATTCTGCTTGTCGAAGAGTGCAAATTCCCCGTCCGACAGGCCTACCATCCCCAGAAGCGTGATGTCGGCGCTCTTGGCCGACGCGTTCACCACGAGACGCGGTGAGAGACGCACAATATGATTGATTTCCTCCTTTTTCGTGCGGATCCGATCCAGCAGGTCCAGAGATTCGCGCCGGTAGAGGCCGCTGTCGTTATTCATGACCTGCTGCGCCTCCTCCTGAGCGCGGTCCAGGACAAGGTTGGCCCCGTCGATATCCCCGCTGAGCTGCCGGTTTTCCGCAGTGCGGATTTCCTGATCGATCTGTTCCATAAGCTGCGTCAGTTCCGCTTTCGTCTTGCCCCGCTCCGTGGACGTGGAAAGATTCACGATGACCCAGAGCAGAATAAAGACGGCCAGCGCTCCCGCAACAATGAACAGATGGGCGCGCCGCTTACGCTTAGGATTGCGAAGATCCGACAGAAGTCCGGCAGTCCAATCACTGACCTTCTCCCAGAGTTGACGGAAAATTTTCAATGAAAGGAACGCACGCCCCCGCTCGCCGATCTTGGCAACCGCCGCCTTGGCCCCCCAGCCCCTCCCGCGACGGTCGTGCCGCGATGCCAACGCACGGCCGGCCGGCCGTGTCGGAGCCTCGTTGATTTTCATTTGTCCGCCGCTTGCGTGCAACACGCCGAGAGCCGCATGTTCGCGCTCGGATTCGAGCGTGTTCACCAGTTCATCCAGCAACTGGTCGCCGCGCTGTGCGTGCTGGGCCAGCTGTGCCGGAGTGACGGCACGCAGCAGCCGCTGCGTGGAAAAGACCACCGTATCACGCGCTTCCAGACGGCCGCTGGCGATGTGCACGAAGGCGGGAACCGGCTTGCCACGGGTATACTCCGTGATCTGGCTCGCACCTCCGGCGCGGACAATGTAGGCCTCGGCGCTGCCGGCATGTGAAACGTGGAGCGTCAGGTCGCGATCCACAATCGATACAATGGCATGGACTTCCTCAATCGCCTTGGAGAGAATCAGCCCCTTCAGAAGCCCGTTGAGCTCCTTGAGCGTGCCGTCCAGCCGCTCGGCGGCGCCTCCATCCGTCTCGAGTAAGGCATGCTCAACGATGGTGATACACTCCTTTTCGGTGGTTTTCGCCTCGGAGGAATCCGCCTCGATCTCGAGCAGCAGACACACTTGCTCCTTCTGGGAAGAGACAAATGAAAGAGCGACGAGGGAAACCCCCTTCGTCGACTTGGTCATGCCCGTCTGGACCGTCACGTCCATACGGAAAGCAAGGCTACCTTAAGGAGGGGAGTCACAGCAAGCGCCCGCAGCAGCCTGCGAACCGGCCGTCTGTTTCGATCCGTTCTCCTGCATATCACCGGTCGGTACGGATGGGGCATCCTGTTGATTCCCCCTTGCGGTCATTCCACAGGGAATCGCGGAACTTCTATGGCATTCACTCCTCAATAATCCAGTTAGTTGAACTAAAAATTCGTTGTATCTAAGCCAAAATCTCTATGCTGCGACAAAGAACACCTTGATTATTCCCCCTGCGTGGATTATACTGGTGACACGTAATTCTTATTTTCCAATAACCAGTAGTGAAAACCATCGGTGAATGGCTCCAGAAGAAACTGGGAGAACCCGGACGAATTGAGCAATCGAGCCGCCTCCCGCTACCCTCTCCCGCCGCACAGGCTGCCGGGAAGGATTCCCCGAAGCCTGTGATCGTTTCCCAGCTGCAGCAGCAGCGCCCGCCACAGCAACAGGGGGGCGGACGCCCGCAAGGACAGTCATTTCGTCATCCGCACAGACACGGCCGGCATAACCGACAGCAGCAACCACGTCCCGGCCAGCAGCAGCAACGCCCTCCCGTTCCCCAAGGACAACCGCGTCCTGCTCCTTTTCCACAGGGAAAAGGGGGCGGGCTCAAGGTGTATCCGCTCGGCGGCTTTGAGCAGGTGGGACGCAATTGCTTCGTCATAGAAGTGGATCAGGACCTCTACATCATCGATCTGGGTCTGCAATTCCCGGATGAGGACATGTTGGGGATCGATTACCTGATACCGGATATCTCGAGCCTGAAGGGACGAGAAAACCGGATCAAAGGAATTCTCTTCACGCACGGGCACTTGGACCATATCGGAGCCGTGCAGCATCTGTTGCCCGCTCTCCATTTTCCGCCGATGTACGGCACCAAGCTGACCGTGGCCTTCATTAAGAAGCGTCTGGATGAAGCCAAGATGACCGGCAAGGCCCAACTGAACACGGTGACCTACGGCCAGCGCGTGAAGATCGGACGCTGCGAAGCGGAATTCCTGCGTGTCACGCACTCCATCCCCGACTCGGCGGCCATCGCGCTGCGGACCCCCTACGGAACCATTATGCATACGGGGGATTTCAAGTTTGACTTAACACCGGTGGATGAACAGCCGGCGGATTTTCAACGCTTCGCCCAACTGGGCAAAGAAGGAGTGCTGGCAATCGTCGCCGATTCCACCAACGTCAATAAGCCAGGCTACAGCAAGAGCGAGCGGGATATTTCTGAAACACTCCATCAACTCATCCGCGATGCCAAAGGTCGTGTGATCATCTCCACCTTCAGCTCTCTCTTGAGCCGCATCCAGCAGATCGTCAACCACGCCAAGACCTATAATCGCAAGGTGTTCGTCTCGGGCCGCAGCATGGAGACCAATATCGAAATCGCCCAGAATCTGGGTTACCTCAAGGCTCCGCGTGGGCTGATCCGCAAGGTGAGCCCCGGCATGGAGAAAATCCCCGACCGCGAAGTCCTGATCATCACCACGGGCAGCCAGGGCGAGGAAATGGCGGGGCTCGCACGCATCGGACTGGGCACGCATCGCAACATTTCCGTCAAGGCGGGCGACACGGTCATTTTAAGTTCGAATCCCATTATCGGCAACGAACGCTCGGTGGCCAAAGTCGTCAATAATCTTCACCTCAAGGGCGCGAAGGTAAAGACGAATGCGGAGCTTGCCCTCCACACCACCGGCCACGGACATGCCGGGGACATTCTGCTGATGCACCAGCTGGTCCGTGCCAAGCACATCATCCCCGAACACGGCGAACCCCACATGTGCGCTGCGCATGCGGATCTGGCACGCACGATCGGCTATGAGGAAAACTGCATCCACATGTTAACCAACGGCGAGATTCTGGAATTCGATCAGCAGGGCAATGCCCGCAAGAGCAAGCAGAAGCACCTGATTCAGGATGTCATCATCGATGGCCTGGGGAGTGCCGGCGAAGGCCAGCGCGTCCTCAATGATCGCAAGGTGATGAGTTCCGCAGGAATTATCATGCTGGTTCTGCGCGTCTACAGCCAGAGCAAGCGCCTTGTCGGCGATCCCGATGTTCTCTCCCGCGGCCTCATTTATGGCTCGGAACAGGCGACGATCACGCGCGAAGTGGTTGAGCTCTCACGTAAAGCATATGAGGAAGCGGTGAACCGCGGCGAAGTGGATCGCAAAGATATCAAGCGGACGATCAGCGGCGCCCTCTACCGCTACTTCGACCGCAAGCTGGATCGTGAGCCCATGGTCATCCCTCTCATCGTGGAAGTATGAAGATTGAGGCGTTCCTCTTCGATCTGGATGGAACCCTCGTCAATTCCATACCGCTCTACAGGCACGCCTACTTGCAGACCCTGCGTGCTTTCGGCCTCGCACTCACGCAACAGGACTTCGAAAAAATCTACCGGGAGAACCGCAAGCTGACCAATGTTCTGGCCCGCTTCGGTTTAAGTCATCGCGATGCAGAGATCCGCGAATATCGCAATGAGCTCTATACCCGGGCACTGAGTGCACAGGTGACGTGGTTCGAGGACGCAAAGTCATTTGCGGATTCGTTCGACGATCCGGCCCCGTGCGCCATCGTCACCGGATCATGGCGATCCTACGTCGACGCCATCGAAAAGCGCGTGGACCTCTCACTCCTTTCTTCCATGGTCATCACAGCCGATGAGTACATGCCGGATGGCAAACCCCATCCGCGCAGTTTGCTTCTGGCAGCCGAACGCCTGGACGTTGCCCCGGAGCGCTGCATCTATGTGGGGGATCAGGATTTTGACATCCATGCGGCGCGCGCCGCAGGAATGACCGATATTCTTATCCGTCGCGAACACACGCCGCCACAGGCCTGCGAGAGCGCTTCGCACATCATCCAGTCACTGGAGGAACTGCCGGCTCTTCTGGCACAAATGAGATAGATCATCACGATGCCGTGGGTGGCTCTTCCCCGCTCTTACCACCTCCCGACCACTGTCGGCTTTCCGGTAACGTGCCAGCCCTCGTAGGGAGTCCAACCGCACTTGCTGTGGAGCTGCGCACCCTTCAGCTCCCACTCCTCTTCCGGCTGAACAAGAACAAGGTTCGCGGATGTGTCCTGTTCGATCATGGTCTGCCCGAGCGAAAAAATCCTGTTCGGATTATCGAAACACAGACGCCGGATGTCGATGTACATCAGCTTCGGCTGGAAGGCGCGGCGGCGCGGATGCGGCCACCGGCCGGCCGCCACAGTGAGCAGAAGCGGAATCATGGTTTCGGTCCCCGGAACTCCGCTGGGAGCCGCGAGAGCCGGCGTCACCTGCTTCTCTTCAGGCGTATGCGGGGCGTGGTCACTCGCAATACAGTCGACGACCCCCTTTTCAATACCCTCCCACAGCGCTTCGCAGTGATCCGGCGTACGCAACGGGGGATTCATTTTCCCAAATGTGCCGATGGTTTCGTAATCCTCGGTGGAAAGAAAGAGATGATGCGGCGCCACCTCGCACGTGACGGCGACACCGTCTTTTTTCGCCTGCCCGATCAGTTGCACCCCCCGCTTGGTCGAAAGATGCGCGATGTGCAGGTGTGTTCCGGTTTTTTTGGCCAGCTCAATGGCAGTGGTGATGGCGCGCTGTTCTGACTCGGGCGCACGGATGGCGGAATGTGCCGCAATGTCCTCACGTGTGTTCAGTTTTGCCGCCCGCGCATTGAGCACGGGGTCCTCGCAATGCACGACGAGCGGAATGTTAAGTTCCGCGCAGGTGTGGAATACCTCCTCCATAACGCCCTTCGCAGCTTTCTGATTTCCCGTGGAGTGATCGAGATACAGTTTCACCCCGCAGCAGCGGTTCCGGAGAGTGACGAGCCCCTGCTCCGTCCAGAGACGCCGGAGTTCCGGCAAATGCTCGGTTTGCGTCACCCCGAAAAAGAAACGGATATCGCAGGCGGTGATCCCTTCCGCAATTCTCACTTTTTCCTTCAATGCAGTAATGGAGACGGTGGGGGGATTGGTATTGGGCATATCGCAGACCGTGGTGACGCCGCCCGCCACCGCACTTTGCGATTCGGTCTCCATGGTGCCCTTCTGCTCCATTCCCGGCTCCCGAAAGTGCACATGACAATCGACGAACCCGGGGAAGAGGAGTTGCCCGTTCGCCTCGATGGTCTGATCCGCAGCCAATAATTTCTGCGGGCCGGTCGTACGAACGTATATCTCGCGAATGGTTCCCTCATGAATGAGGATATCCGCCCGCTCATCGCCTGTCGGACGGACGACGGTGCCTCCGCGAATGAGAAGAGAAGTCATACCAAGCTGTATCTAAAACAATAAGAATCTTGATGCCCCTCACTCGGTCTCTCCCCCTTCTGAGGGGGAGAGAAGTAGCGGAAAAGTCTTGAGCTTTTGCCTGCAATACAGGTGTTGAGATCCATGGCATTTAAATACAGATTAGCCTCATGCTTTACCGAGAAGCATCGCGAGGAGCGCCATGCGCATCACGACGCCATTGCGCACCTGACGGAAGTAGGCGGCTCCGGGCAGTGGATCGACATCCGTGGCGATTTCCCCCACGCGCGGGAGCGGATGCAGAACGGTAACGGAACGACCCTGCAGGTGATCGGCTTTGAGAATGTATTTCAGCTTGAGGCGTTCGTACTGCTCTTTGTCTTCGAAACGTTCCTTCTGCACCCGTGTCATATAGAGCACATCTGCATCGAGCCCCTGTTCGATGTTTTCGCTCTCGGCAAAGAAGATATTTTTCTCCTTGAAGAAACTCGTGACTTTGGGGGGCATCATCAGCTCTTTCGGGGCGATGAGCGTGAAGCGGACGTCACGGTAGAGCCCGAGGAGGAACGAAAGGGAATGGACCGTGCGCCCGAACTTCAGGTCGCCCACCATGGCGATATGCAGCCCGTCGAGTGACCCTCTCTCTTTCTGGATGGTATAGAGATCAAGAAGCGCTTGCGTGGGATGCTGGCCGGGTCCGTCGCCCGCATTGATGAAAGGGACGGGACAGACGGCGGCTGCGCGGTCGGCGCTGCCCTGTTCGGGATGCCGCATGGCGATGATATCCGCATACTGGCCGACGACCATCATCGTGTCCTCGATGGTCTCACCTTTGTACATAGAGCTGAACTGGAGCCCGTCCGCCGTGATCACCTGACCGCCAAGCCGCTGCATGGCGGTTTCGAAACTAAGCCGCGTGCGCGTGCTGGGCTCATAGAATAGCGCGGCAAGAATTTTATTCTTCAGCAGGTCGCCTCCTCCTTTCGCCAGAACTTTCTCCATCTTTTCCGCCACCGCGAGTACGGCATCGGTATCCGCACGGGTGAACTGCTTGGTCGACGTGATGTGATGGAAAGGGAGTGGCATGGCAGTGCACAGTGTAAGCTGCACTCCGCAGAGAGCAAGTAGGTCGGAAGACGAGTACAATCCCCGCCGGTGCCTTCCGTTGCAAAAAAAATAGCGGCCTCCACACTCTGGCAACTTTCGAGCCAGGTCACCATGGCGGCGCTCTCGATTTTAAGCGTGAAATTCGTCGCCACGGCTTTAAGCCTCGAGCTGGCCGGGTACTACAACTCCTCCTACGGATTTCTGCAAATCTTCGGCATTCTCGCGGACTTCGGACTCTACGCCGTCTCCGTGCGCGAGATGAGCCGCTCGGACCGGAAAGAGGAGGTTTTGAGCGCCTTGATTTTTCTGCGAACCATCATCCTCACGATCTCTCTCGGATCCGCCATCGTTTTTGCGTGGTTGCTGCCTCAGTGGCAGGGCACGCCTCTGCCGCTGGGCGTCACGCTCGCCGCACTGACCCCTTTCTTCACCCTGCTCGCCGGAACATTGCGATCCGTCTTCCAGATCAATTATCGCCTTCAGTATGTGTTCGTCGCCGAAGTCAGCCAGCGCATTCTGACCACCGCACTGCTGGCTCTCATCATCCTGCTCGGCATCCGCGGCAGCACGGATGAAAATGTCTTTCTCTACTGCACATTGATCGGTGGCATCGGAGCCCTGTTGCTGCTGTTGCTCTCATACATCTTCGCACACAGATTCATCACTTTTGCCGTGCGATGGCACCCCGCCACCATGCGCCGCCTGCTCAAAAGCGCACTCCCGTTCGGAACCGCTTATCTGCTGCTCTCGTTCTGCCGCCAGTTCGACATGACGCTGATTGCGCTTTTGCGGGATGATTTCCAGATCCAGAATGCCTATTACGGTTTCGTCATCCGCATGGGGGAGATGGGCTTTCTCATCCCCACATTCCTGCTGAATTCCATCCTTCCGATTGTCAGCGAACGGCGTGAACGGGGGGAAGATGCCAGTGCCCTGCTCGGAAAAACGTTCCTCCTGCTTCTGCTCCTCAGTACAACGGCGGGCATGTTCGCCATGCTGTGGCCGCGACCGCTCGTCGCTTTACTGACCACCCGCGAATACCTTTCGACTGCCGGTCATCCCGGTGCCGACACGGCACTCCGTCTTACGAGTGTTCCCATGTTTCTGTATGGATTCATACTCTTCTCGTTCTATATGGCTCTCGTGCACGGGGAGTGGAAGCGCCTTATCGCCACGCTCGCCGCCTGTGCACTTCTCTCTGTCGGAAGCAATCTGCTGCTCATCCCCCGTCTCGGCTTTGTCGGGGCGGCCACGACCGCCATCATCGTCCAGTCCCTTCTTGTGAGTCTGCTGCTGCCCGCCACCCTCCGCTACGCCCAGCCGCACTTTCCTCCCACTGCCTTCGTACGGTGGTTTGTATTCTCTCTCCTGCTCGCCGTTGCTCTTTGGGTTTCACGACCGTTCCTCGCCAATGATTTCCTCACCTTCGTCGGGCTGGCGGGTGCCGGCGTCGTTTTGGGCGTTCTGCTCTGGCTGACCGGTCTTGTACAGATTATCGGGGCTCTGCAGCGCCATTCACTCGGCCTTGGCGAAAAACACGAGATCTGATATAATAGTCTTAAAGACACACCACCACATCTATGAGCCGTTCAACCTTCTTCGCCTTCGCACTGCTCTGTTCTCTGGGAGCCCCTCTGTGTGCGCTCGCCGAGGCCCCGGGCAGCGTGACCGGCCTGCAGGCACAGGCACAGGCCGACGGATCCATCCTGGTGCAGTGGACCCCTCTGGAGGATGCAATCTCAGTGTATCGCGTCTACTTCAGCCAGAAATCCATTCTGGAAAATAACGGATACTACGATGATGTGGAAACGACGGACGGTTCAACATCGAACCACACGCTGCGCAGCGTCCCCCAAAACTTCCCGACTGTGTACATGAGCGTGATGGCGGTGAATGCGCAGGGGGAAGAGAGTCCGTTCTTTACGGAGGAAGTGCGTGTGGACCGTATGCCCGCCTCTTCGTCCGTAAACACACAATCTGTCTCTTCCACCATCCCGCAGAGTTCTTCCACGGCGGCTTCCCTCCACCTGCTCTCCACGCAGGCACTCTCCGCCACGCGGGTGGGCCTCATGTTCTCGGCAACTCCTGTAATCGATCCGGCGCAGGCCCCCTCCGCTTTCTCCATCATCGACGCACAGGGACAACCGTTGCCGATCGAACAGCTGACCATCGAAGGTGGAAACGCAACGGTGCAGACCGTGCGTCAGACAGCGGGTGTGGTGTATCAGATACGTCTGACCGAGCCGTTGGCCGGAGAAGGGGGTCTGACTTTGGACCAGATTGATCGCACGGCATTTTTCACAGGACATTCAACCGGCCTGTCGCCCGCAGAGGCCGCCGCACGCACTGTACCCACACAACAGCAGACCACGCCGACCCAGCAACAGCAGGCCCCCGCGCTCCCGGGCATGGCGCAGCAGCAACCCGGCAGCCTGCCCGATATCGTGAACTTCCGTCTCGAGGCCAGCCCGCAGAACAATCAGCTCTTCACGGTGACCGGCCAGTGGGAGTATGACCCTGCCACGCCGGAGGGCGCCTTCCTCGTCGTGCGGCAGAGCCGTGACGGCGGCCGGACCTTCAATGCGCCGGAATTCCTGCCGGGCAATCTGGACGGCGTACAGATTCCCAATGTCACACCGCAGAACTTCGGCCTTATGGTGTACGTGGCGGATGCCGATGGTCACTCCTCACCCGGAGTTTTCCGCTCGATCTTCGCATGGAACACTCCGCAACCCGCACCCGCCCCGACCGCCTCGGTCGCCCCGTCCTCCTCAAGCTCCCAAGCGGTGTCATCGGCTTCTGCCCTGACCGCCCCCGAAACCCCAAAAGCCAAACGCCTCACGCAAACCGGAGCGGGGGCCATGTTCGGCCTTGCCGCCTTCGGGGCATTCGTCGGCTGGAAGAGGTCGCGGAAGGTAAAGCGGGGAGCACTGTAGCCCGTAGAACGGAGACACTGTAGACTGTGCTGTCCTATGCGGAAATCTGCCCTGCATCGACGTGCATTCGCGGCTGCCTGCGTCATCCTCTTGGCCGCCACGTTGATTCTTGTCCGGGAACACACGCGCATCCCCGACGGACATATGACCGTCCGGTTCTTCGATGTCGGGCAGGGGGACAGCGCATTGCTCGTCAGCCCGTCGGGGAAAACCGTACTGATCGACAGCGGACCGGATCTTTCGGCACTCGAGGCGCTCGGCACGGCGCTGCCGCTCTCGAAAAAATCCATCGACCTGCTCATTCTTTCGCATCCCGACCCCGATCATTTTACCGCGTTCCCGGAGGTGCTCCGCCGGTTCAGGGTGGGCGCGCTGATGCTCCCCGATGTGCGGAATGATGAGACGCCGTACCTCTCTCTTCTGGCCATCGCCAAGGAACAGGGTGTCCCTCTCGTCCCCGCCGATCCGCACCGCGATCTGGATCTCAAGGATGGTGTCACGCTGGATATTCTCTGGCCTCCCGACCCCGCACCGCTTGCGGAGGACAACGACAACTCCATCGTGCTGCGGGCGGCGTTCGGCACGGGGTCGATTCTGTTCACCGGGGATCTGAGCGTGAAAGGAGAAGAGGTGCTGCTCGCTTCGGGCATCGATGTCTCGGCACACGTGCTGAAAGTGGGCCACCATGGCAGCCGCTTCAGCTCCTCGGACGCCTTTCTCGCCGCCGTCCATCCGCGCCTCGCCGTCATCTCGGTGGGAAAGGACAACCACTACGGACACCCGAATCCGGAAACTCTGGGACGGCTTGAAAAAGCCGGAATACCGGTACGCTCCACGATGGGGGAAGGAGAGATTGATCTGATCTTCTGATTCTCGAAAGATCTATCTGCGCCTTACGCCGCACTCTCGCCTTTCTGGACGATCTCCACCATCGCCTCCAGTGTCATTCCAGGATCTGGAAAAAGGTTACCCAATTGCGGATAGGTTTCCAAGAGCGCATGCACGACTTCCATCCGCTCCAGGCGGCAGATGTCCTGCGGTGCCACCTCCATGCAATCCGCAATGACTCTTGCCACCCGTCCCTGATAGGCAGGATTGAAACACATCCGCTGGTCGCCAGACTGAAATGCAATACCGTCTCCATCCGATCCATGCGCAAACCCCGTGAACACTTGAAGAATGTCTCTCCTATTCGCTTCGCTAGCGGTACAAGGCGGTTCCGGTTCCCATTGGATGACGTCCTCCCACTCCTCTTCAGGATACAAGTACCCCCATGCATACAGCGCAGCGAAGAGCTCCGCATGACGTGCGATGGCTTCTGTTGACACTTCCGCTCTCTGAATGCCAACCGGCGTCTTCGATCCAAAAACGGCCTGCAGTGCATAGCTCAAAGAGTGTTCGGCGCTGTCACTGGGAGTATCGGGGACACGGAATACTGTTCCCCCTACCCTGACTGGCTTCGCTAGCCTGCGGCGCGGCGCCGGAATGCCGTGCAAGCAGGTTTCAACCACCTCGCGGACCGCGGCGAGCGCCTGCTTCAAGAGTATATCAGCCTCCCTTTGGGCCGCCTCAGGAGTGAGGATGGCGAATTCCTTTGGCGCACGAGGTGATTGCTCCATGTGAAGAGGATGAGGCTAGCAGAATTCCGCACGGTGCACGAGGATAGACTTAAGAATTTATTCGTTACCTAACTGGCTTCAATAAGCCCTTGAAGCGTACCATGCCCCCGTGAAAGCCCTTCTCCTCCTTGCAGGACAGAGTAAGCGTTTCTGGCCGCTCCAAGAGAAATCCCTCTTCCCCGTCTGTGGAAAGACGCTCCTTGAGATGCAGGTCGGGAACCTGCAGGCCGCAGGCATCAAAGAAATCATCCTTGTGGGCGGCCGCCACAATCTGGAACAGGCCAAAAAAATCCGGCCGGATTTGCAGGCGATCGAGCAGGAAGATCTTTCTCTCGGGATGCGGGGGGCGCTCTTGAGCGCGCTGCCTTCCGGCGGAAACGATCCAGTGATGGTCGTGGGCGGAAACGACACTGTGGAACCAGAAGCCTACAAAGCCCTCATGGAATCAGCCGCGAAGAAAGGGACCGACGGCGCCTTGCTCGCCAAACGCGTCATGACGTATTTTCCCGGCGGCTATCTGAAGCTTGCCGGTGAACGGATCGAAACGATCGTTGAAAAGCCGGGGGCAGGAAAGGAACCGGGCGACCTCGTCACGATCGTTGCCCATGTGCATAACCATCCTGCGGCGCTGCTCGCGGAGCTGATGAAAAACAATCCTGTGCGCGACGACGGATACGAGCAGGCACTCGCCGCGCTCTTCCAGACGAAGACATATCACGCCGTGCCGTATGAGGGCTCATGGTTTCCTGTGAAGTACCCGTGGCACTTACTCCCGCTGCTACAACACGCATTAAAGAAAATCACCATGCCGGCCATTCATCCCACCGCCGTGGTGCATCCCACCGCCGTGATCGACGGGAACGTCATCCTGGAAGAGGGGGCCAGAGTATTCGCCCACGCAACGATCGTCGGCCCGTGCGTTATCGGCAGGCGCAGCATCGTGGCCAATAACGCGCTCGTGCGAGGCAGCAGTATCGGGGATGACTGTGTGATCGGGTACTCCACAGAGATCAAATCCTCCATCCTCGCCTCGCACGTCTGGACGCACATGACCTATATTGGCGACAGTGTGATCGGTTCCAATGTGTCATTCGGCGGCGGGAGCGTGACAGGGAATCTGCGTCTGGATGAACAGGAGGTCACTTCCATGATCGACGAGGAGAAAATCCCGACCGGGCTCATGAAGCTGGGATGCATCATCGGAGATGACTGTCGTCTGGGAATCCACACAACCCTGAACCCGGGTATCAAAATCGGAAAGGGGAGTTTTGTTTCGAGCGGCGTCCTTGTGGACCGTGATATCCCCGAACACAGTTACGTTTCGATGAAAGCAGGGGAGATGACGATCCGTGAAAACCGGACTTCCGCCCCCTCCCCTGAGGCACGAACGAAGTTTAAAAGTGGGATTTAAGAGTGGAAAACCGATACGTTTTGTGCAAAAAAGTTATCCACACACCTGTGGAAAGTCGCCCATCGTGGTTTCTCCTGGATCGGTGGGTGTTCTCCACGTAAAGTTTAACATTTCGGCTACAGAAAGCCTAAAAGTGTTTGTTTGGCTTCCTACACATCCTCTCCCCACCTTCTCCACAAGTTTTCCACACCCCTTCCACAAGCAAGGGGAGGAATGAAAAAGCACTCTATGGCTTACAGAAAATAAAAAGTGTAACTATTGCTCTCACTTTCCACAGACTACAATGGATCTGATAGTTTATTGTAAGGGTGCATGATGACGACGAATTATTAAAGTACTATATGTTATTTATTTACTACCGGGAACACCTTCATGAAACTCCTGTGCAAAACCTCCGATCTCCTTCAGTCCCTCACCCTCGTCAGTCGTGCCATCAGCGGGCAGCAGGCACTCCCGATTTTAGGGAATATTCTTCTCGAAGCGGAAGGGAAACGCTGCAAGGTGAGCGCGACCGATCTGGAATTGAGTATTGTGACGAGTTTCGAAGCCTCTATTGAAAATGAAGGATCGATCACCATTCCATCAAAAGCCATTTTGAATTTTGCCCAATACAACTCCGATCAGGAGGTGCTGCTTGAAACCAGCGAAGGAACACAACTCAAATGCACTTCCAAACATGCCAAGACGCTCATTGCCGGAGAGGCCGCCAGCGAGTACCCCACCATCGCTCCCATTGAAAAGCAGATTACTTTTTCACTTGATGCTGCCCCCCTTCTCGACGCGTTGCACCATGTGACATTCGCCTCCACCAAAACCTCACTGCGCCCCGTCCTTTCCGGTGTGTACCTCCATGCGGAAAAAGGGCATCTCACCTTTGTGGCAACGGACAGCTATCGTCTGTCGGAGTACAGGATCCCCACCAAAGCCTCCACAATCGATATTTCCTGCATTGTGCCGACCAAGGTGCTGGAGGAACTCAAATCCATCCTCTCATCGCGCAAGCCGGAGAAGCAGGAAAACGGGAAGGATAAAGAGAAAGATACAGACAAGAAAAAAGAGAAGCAGGAGCCAGCACTCCAGCCGGTGGAAGTGGCCCTAAGCAGCCAGCAGATTGAGCTGCACATCGGCGCCACGCGCCTGCTCTCGCGGCTCATTGACGGGCGGTTCCCGGATTATAAGCAGATCATCCCCAAAGAGCAGAAAACCACCGTGCATCTTTCGGTGCGTGAGCTTTTGCCGATTGTGAAGCGCATGCACTACTTCGCAAAAGAGATCAATAACAATCTCACCTTCGATTTTTCGAAGGAGACCATGTATGTCAAGACGCCCCAGACGCAGGCAGGTCGTGATGAAGCGAGCTTCCCTGTTACAATCAAAGGTGATCCGAACAAGATCGCATTAAGCTCCAGTTACCTTCTGGATTTTCTCAGCCACGCAGACGGAGAAAGTGAGGTCGAGCTGACGCTCACAGACAGCATGCACCCTGCCGTTTTCCGGTTTCCCAGTAATCCCCTGTTCCTGCATCTGATCATGCCATTAAGGCTGCAGGAGGAATAATTTCATGGAAGGCCAACCTTCAGTTTTCCTTCCATGAACCATCCTTTCCCTTCAAGGTGTGCCTCCAGCGCGGGAGCCCGCGCCCTTCGACTACGCTCAGGGCGCCCTGAGTGACGAGTGGAGCGAAGCGAAACAAGGAATCGAATGGGCGAGACCCGCGCTTCGACACAGTTAATTTTGTCGCTACGAAGCGATAATTGGACTACTCATTCCCTTGATTTTCCACCAGTTTCTTCTATACTGAGCGCATCAACGCATGGAAGAAGAAGGCGGTTTGCGAAGTAATTCCCTCTCCTCATTTTTTGTGAGGAGAGTCGCAATTTACGGCTCCTCAACTTCATTGCATGAAACCTTCTCTCCTCCTCGGGGAGAACACGCACCGGGAACTGACCGAGCTCCTCAAAAAAGAGCGTCGTTTGGTGCTCTCCGGCGCCAGCAACGAGACGGCAAAGGCTCTTTTGCTCTCTCTGCTTCTGGAGCAGCACCCGCAGCGCACCCTGCTCCTGACGGGGCGGGAGGAAGAGACGGAGGCCCTGCAGCACTGGCTGCAGTTCTTCGATCAGAGTACGCACATCCTTCAGCCGATCGAAAACGAGGAGGGGGAGGTTCTGCCCGACGCGCTGCAGGTCTTTCTGCAGTTTATGCAGGGGGAGGCATCGCAGAACGGCATCTTTCTCTGCGCGCGGGAAACGTGGGACGGGACATTCCCCCGCTTTGCCGAGCTCCTTGACCGCACACTCACGCTTACGGTGGGCAAAGAAATCAACTTCACAAAGTTTGTCGAAGATCTGATCGAACGCGGGTACCAGCACGGGGAGGATCTGTACCTCTCGCCCGGCGAGTACCGGCGCATCGGTGATGTATTCGATATCTTTCCGATTCAGTCCGCCCACCCCTATCGCGTTTCTTTCAATATGGACCGGGTCGAGAAGATTCTGACCGTTGATGCGGTGGATCTCTCGAAGATCGCGGACGGCGGGAAGGAGCTCAAACTTTTCCCGCTCCTCTACGAGCAGATGGTGTCCCTTGCCGATCAGCTTCCCGCAAAGGCGCTTCTGGCGATCGACGATCAGGACGATGTGGAATTTCCGCTCTCCGTTTCCGCTCTCCGTTTCACGCCGTTCCCCGAGACCGACGATCACCACGCGCACCTGCGTTACCTCTCCGTCCTCAAGTTCTACACCCTCGGGGATTTTCTCAATGACGTCCGCGACAAGCTCACCCAGAAGTGGGCGATTTTCGTCGTCACCAAGCGTCTGGAGGAGCTGGAGGGCATCTGCAAAGAGGAGCACATCCCCTGCTCTGCCGATGAGGAGCGATCTCCCGGAACGCTCACGCTTGTGGCCGCGGGAGAAGATGAGCTTCTGCCCCACTCATTACAGAATCCGGACCTTAAATTCGCCCTGCTCACCGACCGCGAGATTTTCTCGCTCAAGAAAGCGGGCAAGCAGCGCAGCATCCAGAAGCTCGCGCTCGATTTCATCACGTCGCTCGTTCCCGGCGACTACGTGGTGCACATGGAACACGGCATCGGGCACTTTGAGGGCATGACGCAGAAGGAAGTGGACGGAACGAACCGCGAGTATCTGGAGCTGACCTATGCGGAAGGCGACAAGCTGTTCGTGCCGGTGGATCAGGCCGATAAATTGAGCAAGTTCGTCTACGAGGAAGGGCAGGAACCCATCCTCACGCGGCTTGGCACGAACGAGTGGAAGCGCGTGATGAAGAAGACCAAGGAGGAGACGGAAGCGATCGCCAAGGAGCTTCTGCTGCTCTATGCCAAGCGCGCCAAGGCCAAGGGATTCGGTTTCGGTGAGGATACCGACGTGCAGCGGAAGTTCGAGGAGTCGTTCCCCTACGAGGAAACCCCCGGCCAACGCAAGGCGATCGAGGATCTGAAGAAGGATATGGAGGACGGACACCCCATGGACCGCCTGATCTGCGGAGACGTGGGATTCGGCAAGACCGAAGTGGCCATGCGCGCCGCATTCAAGGCCGTGCAGAGCGGCAGGCAGGTGGCGGTGGTCGCCCCGATCACGATTCTGGCCGATCAGCACTACCACAATTTCCGCGCACGCATGACGCCGTTCAATGTGCGCATCGAAATGATGAGCCGGTTTCGGACGGCCCGGGAGCAGAAAGAGACACTGGAGAAACTGAAGAAGGGGGAAGTCGATATTGTCATCGGCACACACCGGTTGTTGCAGGAGGACGTGAAGTTCCACAACTTGGGTCTTGTGATCGTGGACGAGGAGCAGCGGTTCGGTGTGAAGCAGAAAGAGAAATTCAAAGAGATGCGCGCCTCGGTGGACATTCTCACCCTCACGGCCACGCCCATTCCGCGCACGCTCAATCTGGGGCTTCACAAACTCCGGGATATCACCACCATCACCACCCCGCCGCCGGGCAGACTGCCCATCATCACCGAGGTCCGGCGCTACGCCGATTCCCTCATCCGCCATGCGATCATCTTTGAGCTCAAGCGCAAAGGGCAGGCGTTCATCCTGCACAACCGCGTCGAGACGATCGACGCTTTTGCCGATAAATTGCGCACGATGATCCCCGAGGCCAAGTTCATCGTCGCCCACGGGCAGCTGAAAGCCGAAGATCTGGAATCGCGCGTGCTCCAGTTCAAGGAGGGCAAGGTGGACGTGCTCGTCAGCTCCACCATCATCGAGAACGGGATTGACCTTCCGCGCGCCAATACCCTCGTGGTGGACGAGGCCGAGCACTTCGGGCTCGCGCAGCTCTACCAGCTTCGTGGTCGTGTGGGACGCAGCAAGGTGCAGGCGTACGCGTACTTCCTCTATCACGGTCAGAAGCTTCAGGACGATGCAAAGAAGCGTCTCAGGGCGATTGTGGAGGCCTGCGAACTCGGCAGCGGATTCCAGGTGGCCATGCGCGATCTCGAGATCCGCGGCGCCGGCGAAATACTGGGTGCCAGTCAGTCGGGGACAATGAATACCGTCGGCGTCAGCCACTATCTGCGCATGCTCAAGGGCGCCGTGGAGGAGCTGAAGGCGGGCGAAAAGGGCGAGGCGGAGGAAGAGAGCTCTGTCGAGATCCTGCTGCCTGTGGAGGCGATGTTGCCGTCGTTCTTCATCACCGACGAGCAGGAGCGCATTTCGGTGTACCAGAAACTTGCGGGCAGCGAGGATGAAGCGATTTTGAAGGAGTTTGAGGAGGATCTGCGCGACGAATTCGGCGAGCTGCCGCAGCCGGTCAGAAACTTGTTTGCCATCCTCAAGCTCAAACTGGCCTGCCGCCATGCGGGCGTCAACCGCATCAAGATGGAGCACGAGGCGCGGCAGGATTTCATCGTTCTCACACTGGCCGGGCGCGTGACCGCCAAAGAGATCATGCAGCTGCTCAAAGAAAATCCCCAATGGAAGATTTCGGGCTCGAACCTGCACCTGCCGTTTGCGGAGCTCACCAAAAAGGCGGGGACAGATGAGTCCAAATGGCTTACAGAACTGACGAAAGAGGTGGGGACGTTGGCGGGGAAGCCGAAAGAGAAATGAGGTCAGCTGTTTTTGCCTCACCCCCTATCCCCCTCTCCAACCCTGCCACGCTCCTTCATGGAGAGGGGGCACACTATTTCAGTCAAATAATCCAACAAACAAAACAGATTCTCCCCTCTCCTGTTGGCGTGTGGGGTGAGTGAGGAGAGGGGCCGGGGGTGAGGCAAGCCGTGGCTCCTTTGGGCCAACATGAGGGATGGCGGAAAAGGCGAAAGTTTGGTATAATTAACAGGAAAGTTTTCATACCAACATTCATGCCGAATCCCCCGTCCTCCACCGGTATTCCCGTGATCCCGGCCAAGCGCAGCGGCAAGGAAATTTATGACGGCATCATGCGCGCAATCGAGCCGGAACTGACCACGGACCAGATCCCCCTGATGAAGGAGAAATACAAAGATGAGACGCCCGAGGAGCGCAAAGCGCGCGGTGAGCGGTATGCCAAAGCCATGGAGGAGTACGAAAAACGCTATGCGCAGTATCTGCAGGAGCAGGATGCGAAAGTGCGCTCGTTCAAGATCGGTGCCATTCACTTTGCCGAGGGCAAGGCATCGGACGGTGACCGGCAGAAACTCAAGTCCATCGAGTCTTCATTCGGTACCCTCTAACTGCCATGTTGTTTCATCCGCAATTCAGGATCGAGAAGGAGCAGAGGTTGATTTTTGGCGGGCCGGGCGCCGCCGCCGCACCCGCGGAAGGCGCCGCCGTACCTCCTGCCGCTGAAACACTGACAAAAAAACAGCAGGAGATCAAAGCTCAGATTGAAAAGATTGCTAAAAACCCCGATGCTGCGGGAGAATTGGTTAATTTTCAGGTTCAGAAAACCGAGGAAGACATTGTCCAACTTCAAGAACGTTACAAAACGGCCATTGTGAATGCAGCGAATGCCTATCAACAGTCGCTCATCACCTTGTCGGACACCGATTCTCTTGCAGCGGTTAATGAGGCATTCAAACCGGCAAACGTAGAGTTCCAAGTCGATGATTCTGGGAAGCTTGTGATCTCTGCAGGCGCGCCGGAAGAGGACGAAGAGGAGGAAGAGAAGTCCAAACTAAGTCCGGAAGATGAGAAATTGGTTAATGATTTTTTGGGCGATCTTCCTCAGCCACAAAGGCAGATTGCCGAGAAGGTCGTAAAAAATATTCTAGACAATCCTCGGGATAGGGAAGGGGCGAAACAGGTCATCGATGCCCGGAAAAACTTAAGTCCAAAAGCAAAAGAACACGCCCTCCGTAACACTGCTGCAATACTCAACGGCAAATTGCCGCAGAATGCGCCGCCGGATATCCAACGAGAACTAGACGCATTTGAACGAAAAATAGGCCCGGAAGGCAAGGAATTTTTGAGAAAATTAGGGCAGGGATTTTTGAAAGAAGTTGCCGAAGAGGCAAATGTCCTTTCCAAAGAAGAGCGCGGCAATATATTAGATGGCGCCCGGCAGGAGCTGAAAAAATTCGATGTCACCAAGGCCTCGGAGATCGACAAGAACATTCTGCTCGCGCGCCTGCAGATGCGCGGCATCGATACGAGTAACGGCGCAGAGATCTTGCAGGATCCCTCCAAAATGAAAGTGTTCGAGGGTTCGCCCATGGAGCGCGGGTTTAATCAGATCATGGGGTTGATCGGGTACATCCTGCTGAGCATTCAGAAAATGAAGGATGCGATGCATCCCGGTGAGAAGAATGGGGCAGAGACGGCGGCGGGCGATAAAGGCAAGAAGGGGCCGGAGGCTCCGTCGCCGGAGAAAGAGGCTCTGCGGCAGAAGCTGAAAGAGCAGGCGAAAAGTGACGGAAAATCAATGACTCAATTCCACGGAGAGAAACAAAATCAGCTTGATGAAATGAACAAGAAAACACTGCCAGAGCTGCGGAACAAAATTCAGGAAATTCACGATGCCAACGAAGAAGCCGGGCTCAAAGATGAAGACAATGAGGAACTCAAAACAAGAAAGGCCGAGCTCCAGACGGCCGAAAAAGAGGCAGCCGGCCTGCAAACCGAGGTTACGGAAATGGATGCCATGAAAAAAGAGGCAGGCGACTCATCGAATGAACTGAACCAGAAACAGAACATCGTGTCAGAACTCCTGCAGGGTTTGCCGAATGGGGAGCAAAAAAACAAGCTCATCGAAGCGCTCAAATTCAAAGTCGAGCCCAACGCCGAATACCAATTAGTCATTACGCCGGCTGCCGGCATTGATCTGCCTGCGGTGAAAAACAACCTGAATGCCGTACTATCCGGCCGTCTGGCCCAGGGCTTGTCCGAAGCAGTTCACTTTGATGGCGATGCCGTCCTGAAGTCTCCCGCAGAGATGGGGAGGGTATTCGATGCTCTTGCACAGAGTATTCGTGAGGATATATCCAAAAAGAACAATCCTCCTGTCGCTCCTGCTGCACCCGCCCCCGCACCGGCCGTGGCGCCGCCCGCTGCGCCTGCCCCCGCTCCTGCTCCAGCAGGTCCAGCATCGGCTGCACCAAGCGCCTCCGCAGGCGCTGGGGGGGGGTGAAAAGATAAATGACGGGATTTCTGAGAAGGAGTTGGTGCAAAGGAGTGCAGCCAGAATCGTAGAGACAGAGCAGCAGATTGCCATGGCGGTGAATAGGGAAGAGTGGACGATTAAGAACAACGAGCAACTACGTTCTTCCACAGGGTTATTTGGAAAGTTTCACAGAATGCTCACACTCTCCGATCCTTATGAGATTGAGATTAAAAACAGTCGCCAGGTCATTGGCACCATGCAGTTCATGCGTCAATTTCTTGAGCAGGCAAAGCAGGAAAAGGACCCCGTCCAGAAGGCCGAACTCATCAACAAGGCGAGGCGCGTACTTGGGATGAGGATTGTGACCCCAGAACTTATTGTTTCTGACGCGGCCACTGAAACTCAGCAACGGATTGTTCGTGGCACGGAACACTTTGATGTGGAGCAAAAGAATATCGATGTCAGCCGAGATGTCGCCCTGGATGTAGGCGTTACCGCAGCCACGCTTGGCGGCGGGGCAGTGGCGAATCTAGGCCGGAAAGGAGCGCAGATCGCTGGCGCTGAAGCTGCGAAGCAGGGTCTCAAATATTCTGCAGTTCAAGGGGCCAAAGAAGGCGCCGTAATGGGCGGGGTGACAAGCCTAGGTACATCCACCGGTCGGAATGTCGACGAGGTCACGAGTGGCGATAAGAAAATCGGCGATGCCGTACAGGATGTTATATCGGACACGGCAAAAGGGACGGTAATGGGCGCGGGTCTTGGAGCGGGATTCGGAATAGCTTCTAAAGGTGTCGAGAAGGGCGTGGAACGTATGCGCGCAGCAAAGAATGCGGCTGATGAAGCAGCACAAACCGCAGCAGCTCAAGGAACAAAAAAGAACACATCGAGGACAAGGGAAAGGCCACAGGAACGTGCAAAACCTGAACAAGAGACAAAAGCAAATTCAAATCCCCGTTCGACGGAAGAACCCAAAGGAAAGGTGTCGGAAGACGCCACCAGAACAAATAGAACAAGATCGAATCCACAAGAGAGGCCAGGGCAGAGAGCAGAGGGATCCCCGTTTCATCCCGGCGAATCACCTGAAGCATATATCGCGCGCATGCAAGAGGAGCTAATGGGGATTCAAAAAATACAATCGGAAATCCGGGCGCAGAAAGGGCCGGGGATACATCCAGAAATTCAACAACTAGAAGGAAGAGCAACTGAAATTCGTGCCTCCATTCTGCGTGCAAATACCTTTAGTTACCAAAAACTGAATCCGAGAGATCCGGCGCAAAAAATTCTCGGTCTCCAGAACGGATATTCTCAAGCAGATCTTCAGAAGGCTTACGGCAAAATGTCACAGAAATACCATCCTGATCATTATCCTTCGGATTTCGCACAGGCACGGATCGATCAGCGAATAATCAACGCGGCATTTAATTCACTCAAAAAATAAGCCCGCTGCGCCTGTTGCCGCTTCTACACCATGCCCCGCTCCCAAGCCGGCGCCTGCCCCGCTGTTCCGCCTGCTCCTCCAGCGACTCCAAAGACGTAATCCGGTTGCGAGAGACTATCGGAGAAAAAATTCAGGAGAGGTGCGTACCGCGGGTGACTGGTGCTTTGCTTTGAAATGTCTGTACAATGAATTTTATGATGTCTGCACAACTTCCATTCACCGGCCGCATTCTCATACTCGGGTTCGGCGGCGTCGCCCAGTGCACGCTTCCGCTGCTCCTCAAAAATTTGGCTGTCTCGCCCACACAGATCACCGTGATGGATATGGTGGATAAACGGGAGCAGTTGAAGACATACCTGCAGCAGGGACTCACGTTCCGCTATGAGCGTCTCACGCGTGAGCACCTCGGCAGTCAGCTCTCTGCCGTCCTCTCCCGGGGAGATCTGTTCGTGGACCTTGCCTGGAATATCGCGTGTACAGACCTGCTCGACTGGTGCCACAAAAACGGCGTGCTCTACATCAATACCTCCATCGAACTGTGGGATCCGTACGCAGGGAGAGAGAGTTCCGGACCCTGCGATCAAACGCTCTATGTCCGCCACATGGCGATTCGTGATCTGGTGCGGTCATGGAAGGACAGGCCCGGCCCCACTGCCGTTGTGGAACATGGGGCGAATCCGGGGCTCGTTTCGCACTTCACCAAGCAGGCGCTCCTCGACATCGGCGAGAAACTCATCGGCGAAAAGCCGCATGATCCGCGCCGCGAGGCGATCGACTACGCCATACGGTACGAGGATTTCGCCACACTTGCATCGCTGCTCCACGTGCAGACGATTCACATCAGCGAGATCGACACGCAAATCGCCCACACGCCCCACGATCCGCATACGTTCCTCAACACCTGGAGTGTGGAGGGATTCCGCGAGGAAGGAACCGCCCCGGCCGAAATGGGATGGGGGACGCACGAGAAGACGTTGCCGCCGGATGCTCATGTGCACGCGACCGGGCCGAAGAATCAGATCTGTCTCAAGCGTTTCGGGATCAATACGTGCGTCAAATCCCGCGTGCCCAGCCAGGAAATCGTCGGCATGATCATCCGTCACGGCGAAGCATTCACGCTCTCGGATGCCCTGACGCTCTGGAACGACGACGGAACGGTCGCGCACCGGCCAACCGTGCACTATGCCTACTGTCCCTGCGCGGAATCTTTGCGCAGCTTTGAAGACCTGCGTGCGCGCAACTTCGCGCCGCAGGAGCAGTGGAGAATTCTGGGGGACGACATCCGAAGCGGTATTGATGAGCTGGGCGTGCTGCTCATGGGGCACGACTACAAGGCTTGGTGGATGGGGACGGTGCTCAGTATCGAAGAGGCGCGCAGGCATGTGCCCGGCCAGAATGCGACCACGTTGCAGGTGGCGGCTTCGGTCATGGCGGCGGTGCGCTGGATGATCCGCCATCCCGAAAAGGGCGTGAACATCCCCGATCAATTGCCCCATCGCGAGATCCTGCAGGCTGCAGCCTCCTACCTGGGTGAGCTTCCCTCCATTCCCATTGATTGGACACCCACGGGACGGCCGGTGGATGAATCCACCTGGCAGTTTGCGAATTTCCTGACCGACGAAAAGCCGCATGGAAAAGTGTTTCGGCCGCAGTTGGAAGTGAGGATGGGGGTGTGAGGGAGATTGCATGCTTGACCCTCTCTCCTTATGGAAAACTTGAGTTTTCCTCAAGCGTCATCCGTTGCATGAATTTGATAGCTTTTTTGCCTGCTGATTTTTTGAGGTTTGTTTCACGTCTGATAGCATCGCCTTTGTTTGCATAGCACTCAAAAAAGATAAGACTTAGCGATCTACGGTGTGCGGTGGATGGTACATGTCCCCGGTTATGATCAACGAATCGACGTTGGATATCAGTGGAGTATCCGGTGTAAAGCTCGCCATCTTTGTCACTACGGAGAATATAGACATAGTGCATAGCATGCCATTGTAGCTCATTGAATTGCCCCGCAGTAGATGCTCGCGTTGCTCACATCACTGCGGGCCACTCAGCAGACTTCTTATCATTCTTGTATCTGAGTTGTAAGGCGGAGCCACGAAGCGACTGAGCGAAGTGTTGATTATTAAAGCCCTGTAGTAGACGCTCGCTTTCGCTCGCGTCACAACAGGGCATGAAGTACATGTCATTATTCTCAGAGTGGCGGTGCCATGAAGTCATCGAGCGGAGCGAGATGTACTTCATGGTGCCGAGGAGAGGGTTCGAACCTCTATGGGATTGCTCCCACCAGCTCCTAAGGCTGGCGCGTCTGCCAATTCCGCCACCCCGGCCTATGCATACTGTAGCAAGGGTTCCGCCCTTATGTAGGAATTTCCTCCTCCCCCCGTGCGATGTGTTCTGCGCGGCGGGCGGCCTCTTCTTCTCTGCGGACAGCATCCTTGCCGGCCTGATCGCCGCGTAGTTTCTCTTTGGCATCGATTGCCTTCAGGTTTTCACGCTCCGAGATCGCCGCATCCTCACGCTTGCGGCGGGTGAGCGCATCGATTTCAAGTTTGCGCTTGTTGGTGTCGGTATCCACTGCGGTTTGCCTCACGCGTCTGTCCTGCGCGATCTTGTCGCGTTCCCTGCGCTCGTCGGCATCGATCTTGCGCAGCTCCGTTTCGCGGATGCCCGCAGGCAGAGTATTGGCTTCCATACGCCTCCGCCGGATTTCACTGTCCAGACGGGCGGTAGCGTCGCGCTCCTGTGCATCCAACCTGGCTTTCTTCTGTCGCGCCTCCTCATCCGCGGTTTCCTTCAGACGCTGCTCCTCCTGATCGGCTTCCGCACGTTTCTTGCGCCCCTGTGTTGTTGTGCGGCTCCGCTCTTGTTTGGCATCAAGCTCCGCCTGTTGCCGGGAACGCAGGGCATCCCACTCCGCGTGTTCGCGCGTGTCATCCATCAGCTTCTTCGCCGCGGTTTTGCGGTGTTCCAGCAGGGCCTGCCGGACGTTCATTTCGTGCATATGTTTCATGTACACGGCGCGTTTCTTGTGCCTCTCTACATTTTTAGCATCCTGATCCTCCCAGAATTTCCGTTCCTCCTCCTTTTTTTTCTTCATTTCGGCTACGACCTTCTTGCGTTCCGCTTCGGCTGATTGCCACTCTTTAAGCTCGCGCTTTTTGCGCTCTTCCGCGAGCAGGTCCGCTTCTGCGAAAGCATGCTGGCGCTCGCCGCGCTCCCTGGTTTCCTCCTGTCGTCCCGCACGCCGTTCTTTTTCCTTCTCCAATTGTTCACGCTTGAGTTCCTGGGCATGTTCCAGCTGTCTGGCGAGGTCGGCCTTTTTGGGATCGATCGGTTCGGCCATATCTGAATATTATAGCACAAAACAGCCGTCTGTGCTTATTTGCACTTCGGACTGCAGACAAACCACGGATCTTTTCAAAGCGGTCAGCGCACTCCCTTGGCCTTGAACAGCGGCATGTATTTTTTGTCTTCAATCAGAATGTGGTGTTCCATCCATTCCTTCGCGAAATCAGCTATCTCCGTGGCGAAGGCATGAAGATCTTTTCCATTCAACTGTCGAGCCTGCTCAAGAAATTTCTTCATGTTCGCACGGAAAACGTTATGTTCCTTCACGTGAGCATCCTCATCTCTGTAGTGGAAGATTTTGAAATATCCTTCTTCCGTGGCGAAATGGTAGTACGCGTAATCCCCCAGATGAGTGACGACAATCAGCAGTGATTCGGGATCGATGTTCTTGCCGGCGAGAAGACCATAGATGGCGTTGATCAGCTCGAAGAAGCGCTTGTGCTGCGCATCAATCTCTTCCAGATGCACGCTGTACTGCAGGTTCCAAACAAATTTTTCTGGCATAGAGTACGGGAAGTCGAGAAGAGCCTACGTTTCTGACACACGGATGCCAAGCTCTTTGAGCTGCGCATCGGGCACGATGGACGGGGCGGCCAGCAGCAGGTCCTTGCCTTTCTGATCTTTGGGGAATGCGATCACCTCGCGGATATTGGGCTCGCCGGCGAAGAGCATGGCGATGCGGTCGAGCCCCCATGCGATGCCTCCGTGCGGCGGAGCGCCGTACTGGAATGCCTTGAGCATGTGGCCGAACCGGCGTTCGGCATCCTCGTCTGTGACCTTGAGAATGTCGAAAATTTCCTTCTGCAGATCGCGTTCATGAATACGGATGCTGCCGCCACCGATCTCGTAGCCGTTGAGCACGATGTCGTAGGCCTCCGCTTTCACGTGCAGCGGATCCGTTTTGAGGTTGGCACGGTCGGCATCCTTCGGGCGCGTGAACGGATGATGCATCGCGGCGATCTGCTTCGTCTCTTTCTCGATTTCGAACATGGGAAAATCGGTGATCCAGCAGAAAGCGAAGACATTCTCCGGAATGAGCTTCAATCTCCGCGCGATTGCGCAGCGGACAGCTCCAAGGCTCAAGCACGCCACTTCGAAGGTGTCGGCGGTGAAGAAGACGATGTCGCCGTCCTGCATCTGCAGCCGTTCGCATATTTTTTTCGTCAGATCCTCTCCAAGCTTGCTCACGGGCACCCCTTCATATTTTCCTTTCGTCGATTTGATCCACGCAAGCCCCTTGGCACCGTAGATTTTGGCCACTTCTGTGAGGTCATCGATGTCCTTGCGCGAGAAAGAAGCCCCCCCCGGCACGCGCAGAGCCTGCACGATCCCCTTGCGGGCGACGGTGTCGGCAAAGACGGCGAAGCCGCACTTGTCGCATAGATCCGTTACCGTGACGAGAGCGAGTCCGTAGCGCAGATCAGGCTTGTCTGAACCGTATTTTTCCATGGCGTCCTGCCACGTGAATCGCGGAAAAGGAACAGTCTGGATCTTCACGTCCGGTTTCAATTCTTTGGTGATGGCGATGAGCGCCTCTTCGTTGATCTGCATCACATCCTCGGCGGTAACGAAGCTCATTTCCAGATCCATCTGGGTGAATTCCGGCTGGCGGTCGCCGCGCAGATCCTCGTCGCGGAAGCAGCGGGCGATCTGCATGTAGCGGTCGATGCCCGCCACCATCGAGAGTTGCTTGAGCTGCTGCGGGGACTGTGGCAGCACGTAAAACTGGCCGCGGTAGAGACGGCTGGGGACGATGTACTCGCGGGCGCCTTCGGGCGTGCCCTTGATGAGGATAGGCGTCTCGATCTCCACGAAGTCGCGGTCGTAGAAGAAGCGTCGCGTGGCCTGGAGCAGGCGGTGGCGCAGGACCATGTTCCGGCTCATGCGCTCCCGGCGCAGATCCAGATAGCGGTATTGCAGGCGTATCTCCTCCCCCACGTCCTTTTCCACATCGATTTCGAAAGGAGGAGTTTTGGCTTCGTTCAGCACATCCAGCTTTTCGACCAGCACTTCGATTGCACCCGTGGGATTTTCTTTGCGCTCGGCGCCCTCCACCCGCTTGCGCACCGATCCTTCGATGTGCAGCACCCACTCGGGACGGATTTTCTCGGCTGAGGCGAAAGTTTCTTTGTTCTTGGGATCGAATACGATTTGCGTGAAGCCGTAGCGGTCCCGAAGGTCCACGAAAATGAGACCTCCGTGGTCGCGACGCCGGTGTACCCAACCGCAGAGAGTGGTTTCCTTTCCGGCATCTCTGACCGTCAGTTCGCCGCAGGTGTGGGTTCGTAACATGTCAATGAGGTAAGGAAGGCGTGGGAAGTAAAGAAGGTACGGGAAGTGTAAAAGGCAATACGAGTGTAAGCATAGCAGAAATTACCTTCCCAACCTCCCTTACCTTCCTTACTTTCTTTACTTCAATAGCTGCCCCAATTCTTTTTTAAATTCAACGACATCCTTGAATTCCCGGTGTACGGAAGCGAAGCGGATATAGGCGACGGTATCGAGTTTCTTCAATTCCCGCATGACATCGGTGCCGATGGTCGAGCTGGCTACCTCCTTGCGGTTGCCGCCCCATTTTTCTTCCAGTCGGGTGAGCAGGCGGTCAATCTTCTCCTGCGTGATCGGGCGCTTGGTGCAGGAAAGCCAGATACCCCGTTCCAGTTTGGTGCGGCTGTAGGGCTCGCGCGTGCCGTCGCGCTTGATGACGATGAGGCTACTGAGCTCTTGGCGCTCGAAGGTGGTAAAGCGGTGGCTGCACTTGGGGCACTCGCGCCGCCGCCGGATCGCCCGCCCCTCCTCCGCGAGGCGCGAATCCACTACGGCCGTATCCTGTGCTTTGCAACGCGGACAGTACATGCCACCAGAGTACCGCTGGTAGCTTGTCGCTGGTAGCTTGTCGCTCGGGTTTTTCTCAATGGATGCCTTAGCGGCGCCTCCTGCGACGATCCGAGGCCTGCGTGAGGACACTCGCAGAAACGGCGCGTACTTTCTTGCTCTTGCTCCTCTTGAGGAGCCTCGCGGCAATACGGGCGACGCGCGGGCTAGTCTTCTCGTTCTTTGCCATAGGCAGGGGGGAATGCGCGAACAGTATACCGCATTCAGGAAAGTGAGAGGCCGCCCTGCCGCTTGGTTCGCGTATCACCGGTTGAGAGATCAATGATCGTTGAGGGGGGCGCAGGCGGCAGATCCCCGCTGTCCAGAATCAGGCCCGGCTGCACTGCAGAGGATGCAAATTGCCGTTCGATTTCCTGTGCCGTGTAGGGACTGGGTTCGCCGTGAAGATTGGCGGATGTGGTCGACAGAGGGCGGCCGAAGCGTGTGGCCAATTCCATCGCGAGAGGGTGGCTCGAGATGCGGCTGCCGAGTGTGGGATTAGGGCGTAGGGCGTAGGGCGTAGGAAATATCTGAGGGGCATCTTCGCGCAGAGGGAGGATCAGGGTGAGGGGACCGGGAAGGTGAGATTGCGCGAGAGCCTCCGCACGGTCATTCCACTCCACATACTTTTTAGCCTCTTCGACGGAAGGCAGCAGCGCGCTCACAGGCTGATCCGACGAGCGGTTTTTTATGGCGAAGAGTTTTTGAACTGCAGCGGGGTTCGAAAGATCACAGGCGAATCCGTAACAGGTTTCGGTGGCATGAGCCACGATTCCTCCCTGAGAAAGAATTTCAAGCGCCTGAGTGATGGCCTGTGACGAAGCGGGGAGGATCAGCAACAGTATGGAAAGTAAGGGAGACTGGAGAGGTAAAGAAGGAAAGGGAGGTGCGAGACCCACACTATACCTTCCATATTTTCTTTGCCTTCCTTACCTTTGTCCCCTTTCTTACGCTGTTGTCGCATATCCGCTCAGCACATCTTCAATTTTTTTCTCCAGAATCGTCGACATATTGATCGTGAGCGGGAGCGGGATCACCTGCCCGCCGATCCTGAGTTGCACTTTCTCTTTGCCGGGGAATGTCTCGAGTACGCGTTTCAGATCCAGCAGGAGTTTCTTGGGTGCGCGCTCCGGGAGCTCGATCGTATGGATGGAAATTTCGGTGGAGTAGGTCTTGGGCTCCGGCGGCGCATCTGCCGTCTTCTCTTTGGGCGCAGCCGCCTTCTTCTGTGGCTTCATTTCGGTTGATGCAGGTTCCGGAGCCTCGGTATCCATAAGCCCGATCTCCCGCAAAAGGTCTGCAACCGGCATGCCGCTTAAGATCCATGCACTTAATGGCCCATGAAAGTCATTTGTCTGCACCGTGTCACCGACCGTCACCGTTTCGCCGGCGATGACGTTTCCTTCCTCATCCACCAGCTCAACCTCCTCCGGCTCATCCAGACGCTTGCGCGTGATGGTGAGACCGTGGCGCGCCTCCTCCTCGTCGAAGAACCCCTCTGCACGTGCATGGGTGATCATGGTGGAGAGGACGGCGCGCTTGAGGGCGTCGGCACGGATCTGTAATTGTCCCGCACGCAGGTCCACCGTTCCGCCCACGACCATCACCGAATCCGGGAGTTCCAGAATCTGGGCGAATTCGGCGTACACGCGCGGGAACAAGGTCGCCTCGATCTTGCCTGTCGGATCCTCGAGCAGGATCACGGCCATCGTCTCGCCTTTCTTCGTGGTGATGCGCTTGATGCTCTCGACGAGGCCGGCGATTTTCACCTTTTTCCCGCTGTCCTTCACGCTCAAGTCGACGATGAGCTGCGCCTTCTTGCCGATGTATTTTTTTAAGCCCGCCAGCGGATGACTGCTGACGTACATGCCAAGCGTTTCTTTTTCCCACTGGAGCTTCTGCAGTGAAGTGGCTTCAGGTACTTTTGGAAAATCGATCTTGGCATCATCCATGCCGGCACTGGTGGCGGCAAACAGGTCATGTTGCGCCGCCGAGACATCGCCGCAGGATTTGGCGTAGTCGACTATTTTTTCATAGTGCTCCACCAGCGTCCTCCGCTCGCCCAGCGAATCGAGCGCACCGGATTTGGCGAGCGCCTCGAGCAGTTTTTTATTGAGGACCTTCGAAGGGACACGGCGCGCGAAATCCTCGATTGACGCGAATTTTCCTCCATCCTCGCGCACCAGTATGAGCTGCTGCACCGAGCTGTCGCCGATGCCCTTGATGGCGCTTAGGCCGAACCGGATGGAGCCTTTCTGGGCGGTCCCGCGCGTAACTTTGCCCCCTTGCGGCGGGATGGCGGTAAAGTGGCGGAGTGATTCATTGATATCCGGCGGCAGCACCAGAATGCCCATCTGTCGGCACTCCTCGATCTCGATCATCACGCGGTCTGTCCGCTGTGCGTCGGACGAGAGCAGCGCAGCCATGAATTCCGTCGGAAAGTGCGCCTTGAGGTAGGCCGTTTCGAAGGCGATGCGCGCGTAACCGGCGGCGTGGGATTTGTTGAAACCGTAACCGGCGAACGGCGTGATGACATCGTCGAAAATCTTTACCGCAAGGGCATTGGCATATCCCTTCTGCTGCGCGCCCTTCAGGAATTTTTCACGCTGGGCATCGAGTTCGCTCTTAATTTTTTTTCCGATGGCCCTGCGCAGGATGTCCGCCTCGCCCAAGCTGAATCCGGCGAAAGCCTGTGCGATCTGCAACACCTGTTCCTGATAGACCCCGATGCCATAGGTCGGTTCCAGAACCGGCTTGAGGTCATTGTGAAGGTACTCCACTTTCTCCTGCCCGTGTTTGCGTTTGATGAAGCTGGGGATCCATTCCATGGGGCCCGGACGGTAGAGCGAGACCATGGCGGTGATGTCACCGAAGACTGTGGGTTTGAGCTGTTTCAGGTAGCGGCGCATGCCCGGCGATTCCAGCTGAAAGACGCCCGTGGTGTCGCCCAGCTGCAGTAATTCGTATGTCGCAGGGTCGTCAATGGGCAGCGTCGTCGGGTCGAGCTTCAGGCCGTACAGGCGTTCGATGATCTCGAGGGTCGTCTGGATGACCGTGAGGTTTGTCAGGCCCAGAAAGTCCATTTTCAGAAGGCCCAACGCCTCCAGCGGCTTCGCTTCGTACTGGGTGATGATGATGTTTTCGTCCTTGGGAGCGCGCTGGAGGGCGGTATAGTTGACGGCAGGTTCTTCCGAAATAATGACACCGCAGGCGTGTACCGAAACGTGGCGCGCCTTGCCTTCCAGTTTAAGAGCGGTATCGATGATCTTGCGGTACGTTTCGTTGGAGTCGTAAGCCGATTTGAGCTCCTGTGTCTCGAGTGCCTCCTGCAGTTTGGTTCCCGGACGGTCCGTAATGAGCTTTGCCAGCGCGTTCATTTCGAGAAACGGAACGCCGTAGGCGCGTCCCACGTCTTTCACCGCCGCACGTGCGGCCAGGGTCCCGAATGTGCAGATCTGCACGACATGATCGATGCCGTACTTTTGCCGCACATAATCCAGAATTTCGTCGCGTCGCGTATCGGCGAAGTCGATGTCGAAATCCGGCATCGAGATGCGTTCGGGATTCAGAAAGCGTTCGAAGAAGAGGCCGTGCTCCAGCGGATCCAAACCGGTGATATTGAGACAGTAAGAGACCAGAGAGCCTGCGGCCGACCCGCGGCCCGGTCCTACGGTGATACCGCGGCGCTTCGCCTCGTTCACGAAGTCGGCAACAATCAGAAAGTACCCCGCGAATCCCACCTGTTCGATGATCTTGAGTTCATATTCCAGTCTCTGGCGGTGTTCCTCGGCGGCATGGGGATAGCGCGCTGCCAGTCCTTCCGTTGCGAGACGCCGCAGCTCCTTTGCCTCGGTCGTTCCCGCGGGGACTTGAAAACGGGGAATACGGTACTTTCCCAATTCCAGAGTGACGGAGCAGCGGTCAGCGATGACACGGGTATTCGTGAGTGCCTCGGGCACATGGGCAAAGGCCTGCTCCATTTCCGCAAACGGACGCATGGAGAAGTCACTGTCGCGCATTGAGAATCGCGCAGGATCGGCGACGTTTGCATTCTTCTGAATACAAAGGAGTACGTCGTGAGCCTCGCTGTCCCCCGGGCGGCAGTAGTGGCTGGAGCAGGTGGCGACCAGCGGCACGCCCAATTTTTTCCCCCAGGCGACGAGCTGCTGGTTCACTTCGTTCTGCCCCGTGACATTGGGCAGATCCATGAGCTCGAAGAAGAGGTTGTCTTTGCCGAAGAAGGAGCGGTAGAGCTCCGTGAGCTCCTGTATACGCTCACCGTCTTCCACCAATGCCGCCTGCGGGATGGCGCCGCCAATCGGGCCCGTGAGAGCGATCAATCCTTTGCCATACTTACCGAGCAGCTCCGCATCCACCCGCGGCTTGTAGTACATGCCTTCGAGTGCCGCGTGTGTGGCCAGTTCCAGCAGGTTGTGATAACCCTCCTCGTTTTCCGCGAGCAGAACCAGGGGGTAACGCTTGGTATCGGTTCCGGTTTCTTGATCGAATCGCGTGCGGGCCGCGACGTAGGTTTCCAATCCCAGAATCGGCTTGAGGTCGGCCTTCTTCGCCGCCCGATAGAACTCCACCAGGCCGTAGGTATAGCCCTTGTCGGCGATGCCGACGGCATGCTGACCAAGCTCCTTTGCGCGTTCCACGATTTCCTCCGGGCTCGGCAGAGCTTCGAGGAGGGAGTAAGTACTGTGGCAGTGGAGATGGACAAAGTCCTCGGGTTTCATGGGGATGTGAGTGTAGCAGGAAGGTTGGTTATTGTGGCTTTATTCGTTTACTCTTTACGGCCTTTTTCCGCTGACAAAACAGGGACAATTTTTTCATTGAAAGAATATGAAAGATTGTTCCTGTCCTTTCTTTGCCAGGCGCGGCAAAGAAAGGACCAACCCCGCACCAGTTCCTCGCTACGGCTCGAAACGATGCAGGGCAAGAGAAAGTGCTGCGCCTATGAACCCCGACGCTTAGGCCGCCACATAGGCGCGTTTCCATAGATTTTGTTGGTTGTTTTGTTTCCCACCACTCTCCCCGATTGTTTTTTCATTAAAGCCCCGCCGCATTTTTGCACTTCGTTGCGACATCCTCATCCAATGCCGCCCCGTTGATGTAGGGGAAACACTCGTCCTTGAAGATGATCTTCAGGATGCGGTCCAGTTGCTCATTGCAGGGACGGAAAATGCAGGAAGTGCGCAGGAACGCGGCAAAATCGCGCACGAATTTGCGCACTCCCTTGTCGGATGATTGCACAGTCAGGGCGAGCCCCCGCACTTCCTTACGCAGCGGCGCGAGTGTCTCGAGGACCCGGAGCGGGGCATCAATGGTTTTTGCAATTTGGGTGCTTTCCTCTTTGGCCTGATTCAGGCTGAACTTCTGCAGGTACTGCTGCACGTCGCTGCGCGTACCGAGCAGCCAGAAGAGCATGCCGTTTTCCATCTGGTCAGCGGCTTTCCGCTCGGGGGTTCCCTCGGGCAGCTGATTGGCGTTGCGCAGGTAGGGAGGCGGCAGGCGGTCACGTCCCCACGCATTCCAGAGGATGGAGAGTTTCGGCATGAGCACGATTTCGTTGGTCGAGAACGAAAACGGTCCGCGACGCTCCCAGTACGCGACCCCTTTGGGCAGGGTTTCGCCTTCCGCGAGACATCCGTTCTTCACTTTGTGCGTGCGCTTGCCGCTCGCTCCCGCTCCGAAATTCGACAGATCCATTGTTCCTCCGCCCAGGCGCCGTTCCAAATTGACAATGGTGTCTTTGACCGTTGCGATGTCCGTGATTGCCGCATCGCGGTCTTGCACCAGTTTCTGCAGACCTTCGATCTCCTTCGTGATGCCCTCGGGGCCGTTCATGCGGTCATTCAGGATCGAGAGGTCGCACCCATATCCCACGCCGGTGGGGGGCAGATAATCACTCGAGAAGGGACAAGGCTCTTCTTCATCCTCTCCGCCCGATTCCGTCGAGGTGCACCCTGCCTGTATGCAGGCATACCGTCTTTTGAATGTCATTCCTCTGTTGCGCTCACACTCGACGGAGCCGTCCTCGTCCACCTGTTGACATGTTCGTTTGTCGTTCCCTGCCTCCGGTTCGCCGGGGCAGCACCAGAAGGAAGGAGGATCGAATCCGTACAATGACCCTTCCTCTTCATCCACGTACGTCGGATCCCGTACACCCAGCAGTAGTGCCTTGTACCGGTTATTCAGGTAGCGCTGCATGGAAATCAGTTTCACCGCTTCCGAGATGCGTCCGGCGTCGATGGCGTCATTCTTCCGTATCCGCGCGCGTTCCATCCAGCCTTCGATGATCAGCGTGTCCAGCCGTAAACACGGGCTGTTTTCGATCAGATCCTTCTGCTGTTCCACAATGCGCAGATCCGTGTCGACATTGAGGAGGATGACGCCGGTAATCTGATCGAGCCAGAAGAGCTTGAGCACTTTGTCCGAGGTCGTGTCGCCCCCGCCCGCACTGTCGAGCCCCTTCCGGACGCGGCGGACCACTCGTTCTATATAGGGAGAGACCGGCTTCAGATCGGCGTACTGATCTCCGGCCGCCGTTGCCGGTGAAGCGACGGAGAAGGCGAGCAGGCCGATGAACAACAGGGACGTGCGTTTCATTCCGATGGTGATGAAGAGGCACTGCAGAAGTCCGGCTTTTCAACTGCCTGGCGCGGACAGGTCTCGAGCGGGAACTGGGTTTTTTCCATGGAGTTCAATAATTGGTTCGCCGTGCGCAAGGTGTCGGAGAGGGCACTGCCCGCCCACGAGAGGTAACGTGTGAGCAGCGAAGAGCCGATGCGCGCGGCAATGCTCTGCGTCATGCGTTGCAGCTGCATGGTCGGTATGTCATTTTCCTCGATCTGAGCGGCAAAACTGAGCGCCGTCGATACATAGTCGCTGGTGGGGATGTTCAATCTCCGCTGATAATTAAACTGGCAGAGGATCGGCGGGGTTTGGGCGGGGAGCCCGTTGAGCTGGCAGAGCGCGCGATCCAGCGATTCCACCAGCAGGCGCGGGTTGTAGGCCGGCGTGAGGGGCGGCGAAACGGCAGGAAGCGTGATCAGCCCGCCCGCCTGCGAGTCGTCCACTGCGCAGGAATCCCACGGATACGATTCATCGCCCACAACCAGTGCCATCCGGCCAGGAATGACGCGGGATTGCTCGATGGACTGCTCGATGCACTGGCCGACGTAGCAGAGATTGTTGCCGATGGTGTTTTCATATTTGGTCTGGCAGCCCGGTGTGCAGGCGCCGTTCATACCTTCTTTCATTGCTGCTGCAATTGGCTCTTTGTTTGCCATGTCACTCACGAGCTCATCGCAGGATAGATAGGAAGATGTGTCTTTCTGCGCGATGGCCATTAACTTATTCCAGATCGTTTCTGTATCCAGAGAAGAGCAAATAGTTTTGCCATAACGTTCACAGCTCTTATTGGCACCTGCGCCTATGCACTCATCGATAGATACGTTTGCCCGTTCAAGGATGCCATTTGTGTCCAGTATGCGACAGCTGGCTCGATACGCTTCTGCTTCAAGGGCACAACAGGTCTCATCATCGATTGTTGTGTCTTCGCGTCGTAATGGGCACAGTTGCTGGGCGTGGATAAGTTCGTGAATAAGGCCAGAAGCCAAGAGAGACGGATGGTTTTTTCTAGAGAGACAAATTTTAATGATGCCGTTTTCATCCTTTAGCTGGGTCTCTGAGTCAAAGCCATCAATCCCACCACAACTTTCGGAACAGACAATATCTACCACGCAATTACTACAATGTCCTGGACGCAGATCGGGATCCTCTTCCGCCGTGTCTTTCGACATTTCTTCGGGATGGAGGGGAATCCGCCACCAGCCCGTGCGGCAGACATCCGGGCCGGAGGCCGTGATGGCGACAGGCTGCTTGGCCTGCGTGGGTTTGCACTCTGCGAGCACGATGGATTTGGGATCTTTGTCGGGGATCTCGGCATTGCACCGGTCGGGCCGCATCGGGCGGCAGAGATACCCGTCCCGCGCGAACGGAAGCTGGCACAGGCCACCCTCGTCGGCTCCGGGTTCTTTGGGGGGATCTTCGTACCGGCCGCCGGGACGGACCATGTAATTGTCGACGACCGTGCAGTATGCTTCGCCCAGCTTGTCCGTGTCACAGGGGGCTCCTCCCAGAATGCCGATCGGAACCGATTCCAGCATCAGATCCCACCCCAGCCCCACGTCGCGCACGACTTCCCCATTCACGTTCTCCGCCATCATCCAGACGATGACATGCGCGGGGTCATCGAGCCTGCGCAGCGGAAAGATGACGATCTCTCCGCGCTGGAGCATGGGATCAAATTCAGAAACGGCTGCGGGTAAAGCGTCGCGTAAAGCCCGGAGCTTCTCTTCCACGGCGCACGAACGCTCTTCGATGGCCTCAAACAATTCCGTGCTGCCCTGTGTTTCACGGCAGGGCTCCTTGTCGAATGCGGCGATGCCGTAGCGGTAGCGCCAGACGGCATTCGGCACGTATTTTTTCAATTCAGCACCGAGATCATCAAACATGCCGTCGGTGATACTGTCCGGCCGGGGAACGGCCCGTATGAGCGGGAATACTTCAGGGGTGAGCAGGGCGTCATCCTGACTGCGCCAGAGATTACGGATCGTGAGTGTGCGTTCCGCAATCGTGAAGATATCGCCCATGCCACCCATCACGCCCGTTTCGTAGCCCGTTGCAATGTGCAGAAGGTCAGTGGAGAGCGTGCGCGTTTCGATGATATCCCGTCCCCAATCGCGGAACATCTGATAGGTCTGCGGGCAGGCGTCGTACGTAACGGCATACTTCTCACAGAAATCATCGAGTCGCGTTTCGAAGGCGGCCTTTACTGCTTCTTTCATATCCGCTGCCGTCTTGCCTTTGGGAATCATGTTCTCCTGATCCGCCAGTTGCACGACATAGTTGATGATCTGCTCATCCACCCCTTCCAGTGCAACCTCCTTCAGCGTGACACTGTGCATGTTTTCGTAGATCTGCAGGCCGCCAAGGCTCTGCGCATGCACGCCTGTGGCGGTGAGCAGCAGCAGAACGAAGCCGAGAGGGGCGAAGAGGTGTTTCACTGCGGCAAATCACGAAGAGGATCTTTGGCGTTCCAGATGCGTGGCAGACAGGCACTGGCCTCCGCGCCGAGAGCGAGGGCGTTGCGGATGTCGAGCGAGGCACGCTCGATGCACTGCAGTTCCGTATGGAGCGGCAGCAGGCGGCTCAACCCTGCCAGCACAGCGAGTGAGCGGTTGAGCGTGGGGCGGGCGACAGCCAGCTCCCGTGCGATTGTTTCGTCCTCTTCCGATACCTGCGTGATGAGCTGGGTCAGTGTGATTGCCGTATCCTGTCCCTGAGCGCTCGACGCATTTTCCAGCGTTTTGATCGCATCCTGATGCAGAAAGTACAGTCTTTCCTGCAGAGCGCACTCGTAAGCACGTAAAAATTCCAGCAGGACGGAGCTCATTTCCCACTGACTGACGGCTGCCCCCTTCCAGCCGGGCAGTTTTTTCGCAAGTTCCTGCAGTTTGGGGCCGGCTGGCAGAACGTCGTTCCCCGTGGCTGCAGCACATTTTGGCGCGCGCATGAACGACTGAAGATGTTCCTCAATCACTGCCGCGGCGGTTGTGTGATAGTACTGCGGCCACTCGGGGAAATTCCCGTCCTGAAAGGGCAATTGTGCGTAGCCATCGGTGAAGCGGGAACAGGGAGTGAGAATGGAATTCTCCTGCTCGCGCTGCATCAGCAGATTCACGCTCGTTGCGGTGAGTTCTTTTGGGCGGGTGATCACGTTGGCGCAGAGCACCGCCAGCAGGAGCAGAGTGAGCAGGCCGATGATGTGCATCGGGCGGGAGGACATCAGGGCGGAGAGACCAAAGGACCTTCGTCGCAGCTGGCGATGAAACAGGGAATGCGGTACAGCGTGCCGACCAGCTCGGCGGTTTTTCGCAGGGAATTGGCCAGCGGCCAGCGGAATTCCTGCAGGAACGCATCCATGTGTCCCGACAGCTGGAGCAGGGAGCGGTAGGAGGCGTCGTATTCCGTTGTCATTTTGAGTAAATCCTTTTCCCGCTCCACCATGCCGTCCCGCACGAGGCGGCAGTATGTGAGCAGATCAGCCTCCTCCACCTTGGATCGTTCCGCCGCCGCCAGATGGCAGCCCACGAAGGTCATGCGTGTGTCTTCGATGCATCCGGGCACGACCACCGTCACCTCCTGCGCCTCTTCGCTGTCCTGCTCCAGCGAGTTCTCGACAACCTTGCAGACAATCGTGGAGCGGCACTTCAGTGCGCGATATGCCTGTGTGAGATACGGCACCAGATCCGAGGTGGATACCCGGCGGGTTTCGAAAATGCCCTTGCGCTCCGGCAACTCACTTTGGTCATTCATTTGTGTATCGTTTCGCTTCGTATCTTCGTATCCCGGCGAGACCGAACGCCAGGTGTCCTCCTTCTCCTTGACCCACGGAATGCCGTCAAAGTCGAAACGCACCTCGTTGACGGGGGCGTCCTGTGCTTTCTTTTGGCCGAACAAGACGCTGCGGTACAGGCGCTGTTCCTTGGAGAGCGCGTTCTCCACCAGTGCGCGGCATATGGGAAGGTCAGCTTTGACGGTCGATTGTGACAGACCGAGCGCCGGCACGATCAGCAGGAAGAGGGCGAGAGGCCAATGAAGGAAGGGGCGGCGTTTCATGCTATGAGGAGGCACTGCTTTGCTGGAAGCGGCTTACAGGAAGCCAGATGGGGGCCGGAATATTGAAGGACGGCAGCATGTCCTGCGGAGTGATGATGTAGGGGAAGGAGCTAGAGCTATTGCCAGGAATCGTTTGCTTTCTCAGCCGGTTACGGAGGGTCGCAAGATCCTCCTTTCCCAGGTCCTCTTTCACCCCCTCGACGCGCCAGCCTTCGCGCGCGAAGGTTTTTTCGACATTGAGCACCTGACAGGCCCAGTCTTCACGGGGGCACGGGGGCTCGGCAGTCGGCGGAACGAGATTCATGCTCGGGAGCTTCTTTGTCACATCCGCATCCTTGATGACATCTTTGCGCTGCGGGCCGCGCGACTGGATGTCTTCTTTCAGCTGGACGGCGGGACGGGCTCCGATGCGGGTGAAACGTTCCAGCAGATCCATTTCGACATGGATGCACGGCATCACTTTGAGGTTCTGGCAGTCCCATTTCTTGTCCGGAATATCCTGTTCGGGGTAGGTCGTGATGCTGTCCCAGAACGTTTTGTACGTCTCATCCATCTGCGTGAGGATCGTCGAAATGCGATCCATCGTCTGCCCGATCTCCGGCGGAAGTTTCGGCAGGGCAGGCGGGTTGATTCGGGAGGGAGAGGACAGGTGAATGACTCCGGTCGGAAAAAGCGTATTCAATACTTCCTGATAGATCGTCGGCACGGGAGGCAGGGCGGGTAATTTGCTGATTTCCTCCAGCTGTGCCGAGACGCGACCAAGATCTTCGTAGAACGCGGGCGGGTCGAAGAGGGATTGCTTCAGCTGGATCTGGATGGGAGTCAGAACGGGCAGCAGGACGGTCCCCGTCGAGACTCGCAGCGCCGTGAAGTCGTATACGAGATCCGGTGGCATTTCGACCGACAGGCGCGGGAGTTTTTCACTCTCCTGATCATTCTGCGGAGGATCGTCGATATTCAGCTTGAGATTGCGCGGATCGGGCGGGCCCGGCATCCAGTCGTCGAGAAAGGAGTAGATGGGCGTCGTGAAGCGATCGTTGCGGCACCACGGCATATTCGTCCGGTCGTGGAAAACGCGGTACTTCTGCTGGATGTCTTCCCACTTGGGCTTTAAATCGAGGCTCTGCTGCCGCAGGGCGGCATACTGTTCCCACGTATTGAGATTCTGGGTCAGCCAGTCGCCGATCGCGCGCATCATTGTGCCCTGATAGGTGAGCAGGCGGCCGATGTACCGGGCCAGTTCCCCCCGCAGTGCCCGTACCTGGTCAATCCGTTCCGCGTAGTCTTCCAGCTTCTGCGCCGCCCTCTCCGCCTTCGTTTTTGCCTCGCCTTCCTGCTCCTCGCCCCAGCGCTTCCAGCCCTGCGCGAGTGCGCGCAGCTCCACGGGCGAGGCGAGCGGAACGACGAGCGGCACGGGTTCCTCCCGCACATGGAGGAGGAGTCCGTTCTGCAGGTAGGCGCTGACTTCCGACAGCAGATCTTCAGGCGACGAATGGATCTGAATATCGATGATCTGCTGGTTTACCGGCCGGGAGCTCTGTGAACTGCTGGAAGTGTGCGGGGTCAGGAACGGATCCGACAGGTTGAGTCCGACGGAAGCGGGAGTCGGCAGGATGAGACGCAGTACGGAAGCCGTGAAAAGCTTATGTGCCTGTGTCTGCTGTTCCTGCCACCATTCCGTGATCACGCGGCGGCCGGGATTGTCGGTGTTCACCGAGTCATCGGTTGCGCGGATCATGCTGCCGTCCGAGAGAGGACGGTCCTGATCCAGTTGCGCCGTGACGATAATATCGGTGTTGTCGAGTTGCAGGAGCGGAAAGAGATTATCCTTGGGCGACTGCTGGATCTTGGGGCCGTTTAAGAGCGAGTAGGTATCGCTGAAATCATTCACCCACAAATCCTTGCGGGTGTCGCGAGCTGCATCGTGATCGTAGGCAGGATCCTTCAGATTGGAATTTTGACCGTATTCCCCTTTGCCGAGCTGGGTGTCTTTCATGTCTTTGAACCGTTTTGATGCATCTTCCAGATTGATGACGCAGCGGTAATCCGGAGCAACGGTGCGGCGGAGTTTCGGATCGAACTCCGCGTACCGGCAGTAGCAGTCGACCGGCACGTCATTGCGCGTCGTGTCGTCGCGCGGAACGACGGGCACCGCATCACGGTTGTAACTGACCAGATAGCGCCGGTAGATCGACACGTATTCCCGTCCGTTGGGGGCGTTCTTCCCTTTGCGGCATCCGGTTTTATCCAGATTTGCCGGCACTTCACCGTTGAAATCAAATCCCGGATTATTGCGGTCCGGAAGGCCATCTCCGTTGCAGTTGAGACAGTTGCGTTCCGGATCATTGTCGCGGTCATTCACGACCGCATTGGAACAGCAGTAGAGGTGCTCATCCACATCACACCAGACATTCGCACCGGGATGGGCGTTCTGCAGGCGGGTTCTGGGATCGACCCAGTTTGCATCTCCCGGCTGGCACTCATCTCCGTTATCGACGTTCATGCAGGGGCCGGTGTCCTCCAGGAAATCGAACACCTGGAATGGATTGCCATCCGCATTCAATTCGGCCCATTCCGCCGTACACTTCTGATGAACGCGTTGCCATGCATTGAGGTCGCCGCACATCTGCCGGCATTCATCCGGATTTCTGCAGGGCGGTTCTGCCGGACACTCGCGGATGTAGGGGTAACTGTTTCCGCACTCATTCACATTGCAGACGGTGGACCAGCCTGTTGCCTGACCCGATGACGGAAAAACAAAGCCGTCTTCCAGTGCGCCGGTATGTTCTTCGCGCTGCGCAAAACCGCCATCCGCCACTTCCGGAATCAGATTGCCATTGTTCATGACGTTCCCCTTTCTGCCCGGAGCACCGGTGACCGTCGGGATTTTTCCATCCACCCCCTGACCGAAATCCCATCCACCGCACTGGGCGCTTTCGATGTCGCCCTGCACTTCACCCACATTCTGCTGTACGGCGGTGAAATCCGTCGGTTCGTCGATCTTCAGAGCACTCGCCCGCCAAACAGGCAGAGAAGCCGCCATCAGCAGGCCCGCCACGATTGTTGCAGAGGATTTCAGGCGAACATCCATCGTGGCCGGTATCGTACCACGTTAGGGTTAGGGGGGAGGGTTCGGGGGTGGGAATAGGGAGTGGGGAGTGGGATATTCATTGCGAATGAGACTGCGCCATTGCTCAACTCCATTCATTTGCATGAGTCGGCTGCCGGTGTACTGTGCCCTTCCAAGGCTTTGCGTGGCCTCCTGTACTTCCATTTTCCCTCTGTGACATGTTCTCGCTCAACCGCGTGCACATCATCGGCTATCAGACACAACCCGTCGAGATCCGGCAGACCCCCGGCGGGACAAGCGTTGTCGATCTGAATCTGGTCGTACCCTATTCCTTCCAGTCCGAGCGCGGTGAAACACTGCAGGGGCGCGCATTTCACACGGTGACGCTGTGGGGTTCCATGGCGGATTTCGCCGGCCAGTACGTGCGTCCCGGTTCACAGATCTTCGTCGGTGGACGGTTGCAGACGGATTCATGGGAGGACCAGACCACGCACGAAAAGCGCAGCAAAACGAAGATTGTGGCACTCGATATGATCCTGCTTGATCCGAAGGACGGCCAGCAGACCGCTCCGGAGGGGGCCAAGCTGACGCAGAGTGCAGTCAATCGCGCCGATATTGTCGGCAATGTCACGCGCGAGCCCGAAATCCGGACGACGACCGGCGGCAAGCAAGTGCTCACGTTGGGGGTCGCGACGAATGACCGCTGGAAGGAGAGGGCGACCGGCGAGGTCAAGGAGCGCGCGGAGTTTCACAACGTCGTGATCTGGGGCGCGCTTGCCGAGGAGGTAGGCAAGGTCGTCCATAAAGGCAGCCGCGTCTTCGTGTCGGGCCGCGTGCAGACGCGAAGCTGGGAGACAAATCAGGGTCAGAAGCGCACGACCACCGAGATCATTGCCGACCAGTGCGCGCTTCTGGGTGTGCGCAACCCTTCCGCACTCGAGGCCGTCGAAATGAGTGCGCAGCGGCGCTCTGCTCCGCGATCGCAGGAGGCCCCCGCCCCCGAAGCGAATGTTTCGGCGGATATTCCCGAGATCCAGTATGCCTCGGAAGTGAAAGTCGAAGATCTTCCTTTCTGATTTTCCTTTACTGCGGCGGATTGAAATTTCTCTCTTCGTAGGGAATGCGCTTTGCAAGGAGTTGTTGAACCAGCGCATGACGACGCGCAAGATCCCGTTCCAGTTTCGGGCTCGTCCCGCACCGCTCCATTCCATACGTCGCACAGCGCTTCGTGTGAAGGAGACCTTGTTCTCTTAAGAGGATGGAATAGGGCACCGAAGAATCTATACCTCTCTCTTCGTAGGATGCAAAGCAAACTTTGTTCCCCCGGGTTACTTCAATGGCGAGCCGGACTCCCCGATGAAGCGCATTTCCAGTTCCAGCGGCGTTTGTGTGCGTTCACGAATTGTGTCGACCAGTGTGCGGGCATCTGCGAATGTCCCGTTCCCTGTATTGATGAGGAAGTTTGCATGTTTCGGACTTACCTGCAGATCCCCCGCTGTCGATCCTTTCAAATTTGCCGCCTCGATCACCTTCCAGGCCGGTGTGCCGTCGGGCAACGCCTTGAAACAGGAACCGGCGGTGCGTGTGAGCGGCTGTGAGACGGAGCGTTTTTTCAGGAAGGCGTTGATATCTCGTTCGATGTCTCCTGCTGCACGCGAGGGCACCGAGAGCGTCACTTTCCAGAGGAGGGGATTTTTCCATGTTTTGAAAATGCTCTCCCTATAGCCAAATGCGCATTCTGCCCGTGAAAGAGTTTTCCATTCCCCTTCGATGAAGACGACCACGGTTTGCACGAAATGATCGATCCACATGCCCTGCGGCCCCTGTCCTGCGTTGCCGAAGATCGCCCCGCCAACGGTTCCCGGAATACCGGTGAGTACCGAGAGGTCCAAGCCGCGCCTTGCGAGCGTCGTCACGACGGTGGCAAGCGAAGCCCCCGCATCCGCCCGCACGGTGTTGCCGCTTACGTCGATGGCGGCGGCTGTCACATGCACGACCAGTGCTTCGATGCTCCCGTCCGCGAAGATCGTGTTGGATCCGGCACCCAGTGCGATCATCGGAATGCCTTTACTCTGCGCGAATTGCCATGCCTCCTCCGCGTCGTGTTGTGTCTGCAGATCCGCGTAATACCGCGCATTGCCGCCGATGCGCATGGTGGTACGAGGGCCGAGGGGAACGAGCTCCTGTATCTGCATAATGGGGACAGTGTACAGAAACGGATGCCTCCTTTACGCGTTTTGAGCTATTTCTTCGAGAGGAACGATGCCGTGCGTTCCATCACATCCGCGATGCGCTGGGCGCGGGCCATTTTCTGCAGGCGCGCCAGAACCACGGCGAGTATGGACAGACAAACCAGCCCCCCCGCGACCAGCATGAGTCCGTCCGTACCCAATTCGAAGCCCAGAACGGAGAGAACCACCTGCCCCAGTGCGAAGACGAAAATGCCGAAGAGCGCTCCGACACCCAGTGTGACGATGATCAGGTGCGTGCGATTCTCCTGGCTGTCCTGCGGGGCGCTGGCGAGTTGCGTGAGGAGCTCGCTTGAAATGATCACAGGTTCCTTGTCCCATTGTTTGAAGAGCTGAAAGACCTTGCGCTGGAGCACGAGGCCGACGAAGGTGCGGAACGGAACAGAGGTTTTTCCTGTGATGATGGCCCGGTTTTGTTCGGTTTTGAGTTCGATTTCGAGATCGGCGGTTTCGGACATGGGAAGAGGGGGAGTGGAGCAATAGTAGCACGGACTGGTTTGTTGGGCGTTGTTTTGTTCCTGCCTCACCCCCCTTACCCCCTCTCCCCTGCCACTCCGTATTCCCCGGGAGAGGGGGAGTTTGTCCATACATGGAAGCGGCTCCCCCCTCTCCCTGCGGGAGTCGTCGCGGGTTGGGAGAGGGGGGTTGGGGGGGTGAGGCAAACACTTCTCACATTATTCACTCTAAGACCGCCCGGGCGCCTTCCAGCCGCGCGAGGGTTGTCTTTTTGCCCAGTGCCACAGCCACTTCGAATGCGCCGGGGCTGTAGGGGAGGCCCGTGAGCGCGGCGCGCAGCGGCCAGAGGATCTGCCCCTGCGAAAGATCTTGTTTCTTTGCCTGCGCGAGCAATTTTTCTTTCAGCGTGTCGGTCGTCCATGCATCGGCGGGGATTTTCCCCAGCGTGTCGGTCAGAAGTTTCAGAATCGTCGTCAGGAGTTCCTTCGTCACTTTCTGCTTGGCATTCGCAAGGAGCTCCACCGAAACCTTCGGTTCCACATAGAAGAAGGCGAGCATGTCCGGACCCTCTTCGAGGAAGGTCACACGTTCGTGGATGAGCGCCGCCTTCTCACTGAAGTGCGCGTCGTGTGCCGCCTCGGGATAGCGTTCCGCCGTGAGCATCTGCAGCCGGTCGGCGAATTCCGCGAGAGGTAAGCGGCGGATCCACTGGCCCTGCAACCAGTCCAGCTTGGTGAGGTCGAAGATCGCCCCCGCCTTCTGCACGCGTTCCAGTGAAAAGGCTTCGGTCAATTCCGCGAGCGAGAAGATCTCCTGTTCCGATCCCGGATTCCAGCCGAGGAGCGCGAGAAAATTCATGAGTGCCTCGGGCAGGTAGCCCTTGCCGATGTACTCTTCCGCCGCGACAGACTGCTGACGCTTGCTCAATTTCGTCCGGTCTTTGTTGAGCAGCAGCGGCACGTGGGCGTACTTCGGCGGTGTCCAGCCGAGTCGCTCGAAGAGCAGCAGGTGCTTGGGGGTGGAGCTCAACCACTCCTCCCCGCGGATCACGAGATCGATCTCCATGAGATGATCATCCACAACGTGCGCGAGGTGGTAGGTGGGGAACCCGTCGCTTTTGAGCAGTACCTGATCATCCACGGTATGCCCCTGAAATGTGACTTCCCCGCGGATTTTATCCGTGAAAGTGAAGACGCGCTCATGCGGAACGAGCAGGCGGATCACATGGGGGTCGCCGCGCGCAAGCCGCTCCTCCATCTCCTTTTTGGGCAGACGGGTGCAGAGTCGGTCATACATCGGCGCCTGCTTGCGGGCCATCTGACCTTCGCGCATCTGTGTGAGCCGTTCGGCAGTGCAGAAGCAGGCGTAGGCATGGCCGTTCTGTAAGAGTTGCTCCGCGTACTTCTGGTACAGCTCCAGACGCTGCGACTGAATATAAGGACCCTTCGTCCCCTCCTGCGCCATGATGCCTTTGCGCATCATCACGCCTTCATCGGGATCAATACCCGCCCAGTGGAGTGTAGAGAGGATATTTTCCACCGCCCCTTCGACACTGCGGATCTGGTCGGTATCTTCGATGCGCAGCAAAAACCGTCCCTTCGTTTGTCTGGCGATCAGCCAGGCGAAAAGTGCGGTGCGCAATCCTCCCACGTGCAGGAAGCCGGTAGGGGAAGGGGCGAAGCGGGTGCGCATGACGGCAGCATAGCAAAGAAGCGCTCTCTGTCTCATTATTTCATTCACTTGATCAATTCACCACCTCCACCGTAAACGTCACCCTTCGGCCATGCTCAGGGTGACTGTAGGTATGAGAAAACAGAGCACTTCACTGGCGTTCCTCTTCGTGTCTAATTGACAACCTCCACTGTAAACGTCACAGGGTCCACCGGTTTCTCATTCGCCCCGACGGAAACCGTGCTGATGGTGTCCACCACTTCCAAACCTTCCGTGACATGCCCGAACGGCGTGTGCTTGCCGAGGAGCCACGGTGTTCCGTCCGCACGCGTGATGATGAAAAACTGGCTTCCGTTGGTGTTCGGACCGCGGTTCGCCATGGCGATCACGCCGCGTACGAGCGGGATGGGGTTGTTGGTGGTTTCATCATCGAACGTCGGGCCGAAAATACTTTCACCGCCCGTTCCGTTGCCGTTCGGATCGCCTCCCTGAATCATAAAATCCTTGATGACCCGATGAAAAGTGAGGCCGTTGTAGTAACCGGTTCGGCCCAAGACGACGAAATTTGTCACGGTCTGGGGAGCGCTGTCGGCATCCAGCTCCAGAGTGACATCACCCAAGCTGGTGTGCAGAATGACCGTATGCTTGCCCGTGAGAAGTGTGCCGTCAAATCCGGCGGGGGCGGGAGGAGTCACGTCAGCGGGGGGAGGTGTCTCGGGAGAGGGGTTTTCGGCGGTTGGTTCCGCGGGAGGAGAGGTTTCTGAAGCAGGAGGAGGATTCTGCTCCGTTGGCGGATTCTGTTGCCCGCACCCGACGAGGAGAGCAAGCGCAAAAAGCGGAATGAGGAAGACGTAGTACTTCTTCATATGTGACCGCGGCAGGTTACGCGTCTCCGTATGCTTAGGCAAGTTGCCGTGCAATGACTGCCGCGATTTGTCGAGTGGCGTCGGGATGGTGCAGTGCGCGGATCGCATTGGCCATAATGCGGCGGGAATCAGATGCCTCGATGAGATGGCGTACGGTCGGAACCAGCGATGCCGGCAGACGTCCCTGTTCCAGCAGGATGCACCCCCCGGATTGCACCGCGATTTCGGCATTCCGGCGCTGGTGATCGTGCGCCACTCCCTCCAACGGCACGAGGATTGCCGGCAGTCCCACTGCCGCCAGCTCCATGAGCGTGGTGGCTCCCGCGCGGCTGAGCGCGAGATCGGCCGCCGCGAAGAGGTGTGGATACTCGTCCACGGCGAACGGGCATTGCCAGTAGCCGGGAAAGTGACCGGCAACCGTTTCTTTGCCTCTGCCCGTCAGATGGATGATTTCACAATGTTCGAGCAGTTCCGGCAGATGCCGCGCGATCGCCCGATTCAGTTCCAAAGCACCCTGACTGCCGCCGACGACCAGCAGAACAGGGCGGATCCGCGACAGGCCGGTGATGGCGAGCCCTCTCTGACGCGATCCTGCCGTCATATCTTCCCGGATGGGGATGCCCGTGCAGATTGCCTTGGGATTTTTCACGCTCCCCGCGAAGCCCGTGCAGATCACGGACGCCCACCGGCCGACGAGCCGGTTGGCCCAGCCGCTTACGGCGTCCGATTCATGGAGGATGATGGGAATCCGCATCCGTCGTGCGGCGAGACAGACAGGCACGCTCACGTAGCCGCCCTTGCTGAAAATCACGGTGGGGTTTGTTTCCTGCAGAAGGCGCCGCGCCGCGTGCACGGCACGCACGAACGCGAACGGAAACCGCCACGAGAGTCTGGGCGCATCGATTGTTGAAACCGGAAAACCCGCCTGCTCAACGAAGGGCACATCTTCGGGACGCGTGCTCACGATGAAGTGCACGCCGATATCCGGCTTCAGCGCGAGGAGCGCACGGGCCACCGCGATGCCGGGAGCGATGTGTCCGATCGATCCTCCGCCGATGAAGAGCACAGATTGGGGGGACATGGTCTTCGGAGCATTCCATCATACCGTGCGGTTTCTTCAGGCGCGCGAGAAAGAAGCTGTTCTTTTTTCCGTTCTCCGCGCAATGGCCGCCGCCTGTGTGGAATGCATGGAGATATTGAGCAGGACGCCGACAGCCAGAAGCAGGGAAATAAGCGAAGATCCTCCGTAACTGATGAATGGCAGCGTGATACCCGTCAGCGGAAACAGCGCGAGGTTGACGGCGATGTTGAGCACCGTCTGGAAGGCGATCCAGGTGGTGATGCCCGTGGCGACAAGGAATCCGAATCTGTCCGGCGCCTCGCGTGCGATCTTGTACCCGCGCCAGATAAAGATGCCGAACATCACGAGAATGATCAGCAGACGGAAGAATCCCAGCTCCTCCGCCATGGCCGCGAAGATCGTGTCGGCCTGCACCTCGGGCAGGTATCCGAATTTCTGCACGGATTTTCCATAACCGACTCCGAAAGCGCCTCCGCTGCCGATGGCAATGAGTGCCTGCTTGATCTGAAAGCCGATGGTTTCGGAGATCGCGGGATTCTCGGGCGAGAGAAACGCGCGGAATCTGTTCCGGATGTAATCCTTCTGCAGGATGATGGGCAGGCCGAGGATGCTGGCCATTGTCCCCCCCAGAATGACGTGTCCGATATTGCCGCCCGCCACGAAGAACATCACGACTGCGATGCACGAAAGAACGAGGAACGATCCCAGATCGGGCTGTAATGCGACAAGAATAACGCTCAGGCTCAAAAGCGTTGCGAAAGGAACAAAGCCTTCTTTCCACGTGCTGATGAGCTGCTCACGTTTCTGCAGCCACAGCGCAAGGTAGAAAATCAGAGTGAGCTTGAGGAGCTCCGACGGCTGCAGTGAAAGAAAGCCGAGCCGCAGCCAGCTCTGCGCCGTGCCGTACTCCGCCCGCAGCCCGGGGAGGAATACGGCAAAGAGCAGCAGGAGCGTCGCCCCGAACAGCGGAAAGGCCAGTCGCTGCCAGACACGGTACGGAACGAGCATGGTCAGACCCATCGCGCCGAATCCGAAGAACACATGCCGGAAACTGCGCCAGAGATAGAAGGAATTGCTCGGTGCATCCCGGAGCCCCTGCGTCACGAGGCGCTGGGTGATCTGATAGCTCTCGAACACGCTCACGCTCGAAATCATGGCGAGCCCGAAGAGCGTCAACACGACTGTGATGCCCAGCAGCAGAAAGTCCGTCCGGCGGAACATGAGGCGTGCAGCATAGCATATTATTCACCTTTACCTGGCGACATGTGTGGCATCTCTTCGTGAGGTTTCGCCAAAGCAATTTCTTTTTCGTCGGGGGCCAGGGCACCTTGTCCGGTTCCCTAGGCCCCCGACACCCCCGTACCCTCCTGACGGCCACAGCTTAGGTGGGAAACCTACGGGTTTCCCCCCACTTCCGTTCCCCCCTTCCAACCGGTTTTGTGGTTGTAGTTGTTTTGTGTGTGTTTCTGGATGTGTTTGTTGTTTATTTTCTAGCTTTTCGCATTCCCCGGAGCAAGGCGCGGCGGTGCCTGCCGCCTATGGTGGGGGCGAATGAACGAAGGTGAAGAGCCAGACGCCGGTGCCACGTGAGCTTTCGCCTGAAGAGCGGAGAGAGCGATCCCATGTGCACAAGAGAAGCTCCGAGTGTTTCCATCCGCGTGAGCGATTGCTCCAGCGTGATGTGGTGATGGTGCAGAGCCTTAGCTTCCGGTTCATACAACAGGGGAATGCCTGCTTTTTTCAGGCGGTCTCCCCACTCGATATCCTCCCATCCATACAGCGTGATATCTTCGCGGAAACGGAATCGGCGAGCGATTTCCGTCGGGATGCTGATGTTGCTGGTGTAGGTGTAGTTCTCTTGGATCTTCGTCGGCAGCAGACGGTGCGCGTACTTGCGGATCTGCGGATAGCCGAATTGCCAGCCGCTCTTCTCGAGCCAGCGCATGACGGGGGTGATTTCCACGACGGGATCCCAGGTTACGAAGCCCAGGATAGCTGCTGCATCCAACCCCCTTTCCCCCGTCCCCTTTCCCCCGGTGGGGGCAAGGGGAGGCTGCTCTTTTCGTATTCGAGCATGGGCGGCGAGGTGTTTTTCGCAGGCATCGCGTTCCAGCAAAATATCATCACCGATGAAAAGAACAAATGGCGCATGCGCGTGTTTCACGCCGAAGTTGCGCGCGACTCCCTGCTGGGATTTGGGAATTTCCAAATAGGTGATAGGGCGTAGGGCGTAGGGCGTAGGTTCCTTGAATAGAGTCGCTGTTTCTGGGTCAGGACCGTCGCTCACCACGATCACTTCCAGTTCATCGGCGATGGTCTGCGCCTCGAGACACCGCAGGCAGAGCTTGAGGATCTGGGGCCGCCGATGGGTTGGGATCACGACGGAGAGAGAGGGCATAACGAGGCAGTACGCAGTATGCAGTACGCAGTATGCAGGGAGAATGCTTTTTTCCTGCGTTTGGAAGTCAAAATGCTGCATACTCTTCCCGTGCATTGTTTTTTTATCGACTTGGCCAGTCACGACGGGCTTCTCGCTTGCGCGGATGATCAGACAATCATCGCGTCCGAACCGGTCGATCACCGGATCGGCGACCATGAACTGGTTCCGCTCTTCGAAAAAACACTCGATCAGGCAAAATGGAAAGCGGCCGATCTGACGCACGTCGCTTGCATCATCGGGCCGGGCGGGTTCATGAGTTTGCGTGTCGCCGTGGCGTTCGCCAATACGCTCATCCATCAACTGCGGGTTCCCGGAGCGGGGGTGCATTTGAGTGACGTGTGTTTTGCGCGCGTAACCTCTCCTCCCCGGCCCCCCTCTCCACTGGAGAGGGGGGAGAAGGGGGGAGAGGTTGATGCCACAAAAGATTTTCTGTGGCTTCATTCCACGAAGAAGCACGAACTCTTCGTTCGCGGGTTCGGTTCCTTTTCCTCTCTGTGGCCGGAAGCGGCGCACGTGACGGTGGAGGCATTTATGGAAAAACTTCCTCTCACCCGCCCCTCACCCGCCCCTCGGCTCCGCTCGGGGCACCCTCCCCCGGAGGGGGAGGGAAAGAGGAATAAAATTCTTTGGACCGGCGAGCTCATTCCCGAACACGAGGCACTGTTCAAGGACAAGGAGCTTCAACCGCTGGCATTGCAGCCTCTCATGGATGTTCTGCCCGCCTTCCTCGTCCGGCAGCATTACGAGCAGAAACTGTTGGAGCCGTGGTACGGGCGGGGGTGGTAGCCCGGCTCCGTCTCGCAGGCACGGGACTACGCCGAGGCGCAGAAAGCCGTCCTTTCCCTTAGAAGACAGCCGTTCGTCTGCTATCCTCGGGTCTCGAACATGGGTGTCATCGATTTCCTGAACAAGTTTCTCGGCGATCCCAACGAGAAGGAGCTTAAAAAGCTTCGGCCGATTGTCGAACTCGTGAAAAAGCAGTGCGCAACCGATGCGATCCGGTCCCTTACGCTCGCATCACTCCCCGCAAAGACGCAGGAATTCCGCGACCGCATCGCAAAAGGGGAAACACTCGACGCCCTGCTCCCCGAGGCATTCGCCACGGTTGTCCGCGCGTGCGAGCTTCTCAAGACATCAGACCGGAAGGCGAGTCTGGGCAAACAAGAGTTCCGGTGGGACATGGTACCGTTCGACGTGCAGATTCTGGGCGGCATCGTGCTGCATCAGGGCAATATTTCCGAGATGAAAACAGGAGAGGGAAAAACGCTCGTCTGCACACTGCCGGTGTACCTGAATGCGCTTGCGGGCAAGGGAGTACATGTGGTGACGGTCAACGACTACCTCGCCAAGCGCGACGCCACATGGATGGGCATTCTGTACGAAGCACTGGGGCTCAAAGTCGGCATCATCGTCCACGAAAAGTCCAATGACGAGCGCAAAGAGGCGTACGCCTGCGACGTCACGTACGGCACCAACAACGAATTCGGGTTCGATTATCTGCGCGACAACATGGTGACGTCGCTCAATCGTCAGGTGCAGCGCGGACTCCACTATGCCATCGTGGACGAAGTCGACTCGATTCTCATCGACGAGGCACGCACGCCGCTCATCATCAGCCAGCCCGCCGAGGAATCCACCGACAAATACCGCCAGTACTCCATGCTCGTCGGGCAGCTCGAAGAGAACGTCCACTACAACAAAGACGAAAAACAGAAGACCGCCGTCCTGACGGAAGAGGGCGTCAAAAAGATGGAGCAGCTGCTCGGGCTCGACAACATCTATACCGAGAAAGGATTTTCCGAGGTGCATCACATCGAGCAGGCGCTGCGGGCCCACGCCATGTACCAGCGCGACGTCGATTACGTGGTGAAAGAAGGCGAGATCATCATCGTCGACGAATTCACGGGCCGCCTGATGGAAGGCCGGCGCTACAGTCACGGACTGCATCAGGCAATCGAGGCGAAAGAGAACGTGGAGGTGCAGCGTGAATCGAAGACCCTCGCCACCATCACATTCCAGAATTACTTCCGCATTTTCTCAAAGCTCGCCGGCATGACGGGCACGGCCAAGACGGAGGAAGAGGAATTCGAAACGATCTACAAGCTCAAGGTGATCATCATTCCGACCAACAAGCCCATGATCCGCGACGACAAGGCGGATGCCATCTACCGCACGGTGGAGGCGAAGTTCAGAGCCGTGGCCAAAATCGCGAAGGAAAAATTCGCGAAGGGGCAGCCGATTCTCATCGGCACCACTTCCATTGAGAAATCGGAGGCGATGAGTGCGCTTCTCGAGCAGGAGAAAGTCCCGCATCAGGTGCTCAATGCCAAGCAGCACGAAAAGGAAGCGGAGATCGTGGCGCAGGCGGGGCAGAAAGGCTCCGTGACCATCGCGACGAACATGGCGGGCCGCGGAACGGACATCAAGTTGGGTGCGGGCGTGGCGGATATCGGAGGGCTGTGCATTCTCGGCACCGAACGTCATGAGGCGCGACGCATCGACAATCAGCTGCGCGGCCGTTCCGGCCGTCAGGGCGATCAGGGAGAGAGCCAGTTCTTCGTCTCCATGGAAGACGATCTCATGCGCCTCTTCGGCGGCGACCGGCTGAAATCCATGATGGAGCGGCTCAAGGTGCCCGATGACGTGCCGCTGGAGAACGGCATGGTCTCGCGCTCGATCGAGGGCGCGCAGAAAAAGGTGGAAGGACACAATTTCGATATCCGCCGCCACGTGGTGCAGTACGACGATGTGATGAACCGTCATCGTCAGATCATCTACGAACGCCGTCAGAAGATCCTGCAACGTCTCGCCGATGCCGACAATGTTCCCGAAGAGGCCGTTTCAGCCCAACCGCTCCACAAAGACATTCTTACCGCCATGGAAAAAGAGATGCACTCCCTTACTGCAGTGCATGCGGCCAGCATCGATCCGAGCGAGTGGAACGTGAAAGAAATCGCCGAGAGTCTTGCCGCCATGCATCCCGCCTTCGCCGAAGTCGCGACGGAGAAGAAGCTCAAATCCTTTTCGACCACCGAAGAACTCAAGACGGCGCTGGTGCAGCTGACACAGGCGTTCTACGAGGCCAAGTGCAAAGAGGAGAAGCCGGCGACCGTGGCGCAGGCCGAACGCATCATCACGCTGCGTTCCATCGATACGCACTGGATGGATCACATCGACGACATGTCGCACCTGCGCGAGCAGGTGGCGTTCGCCGGCTATGCGCAGCGCGATCCCCTGATCGAGTACAAGGATCAGGGCTTCAGACGGTTCCAGCAGCTGATCGCCACCATCGACTCCACGATCGTGCGCACGCTGCTGCAGGTCGACTTTGCGCAGTTTGCCGCACGAATCACTCTGGAGGAACGGCAGGAGGAGTTGCAGAACCTGCAAACGAACGAAGACCAGATCTCACAGGAGTTGGAGAAGACGGGTGTCGGCAGTCAGGGCTCAAACAGCGGCGCCGCTCTCATTGCGAATCAGCCGAGAGCTCCTGTCGCGCCCGTCGCTGCGGGCAAAGTCCTGAAAGTGGCGCACGTGGGGCGCAACGATCCCTGCCCGTGCGGAGTGAGAAAACCGGATGGGACGCCCATAAAATACAAACACTGCCATGGGAAAAATGCCTGATTCCCGGCGCGACAAGGCGGAGCCCTGAGCGAAGTCGAATGGGCGGATCGGGGAAGAAATACAAAAAGTGCCACAGGAGGAATATGTGATGCGGACCGGCCTGATCGGATATAGAATGGTCCCCCTATGGAGGGCTCCCAGGAATTTTTCGATCACCATTTGCCGCCGCTGTTGGGCGGCGGAGATACTTTGCTTGAGATGACGAAGGAAGCTCTGTGCGCCCACATCGTCACAATCCTGGCAGCGGAGAACGAGGCTCTTGGTAATTCGGTTGCTTTTTGCGCGCGCCTTACCCGGCAACAGGTATTTGATAGAGCGGCTTTCATGGAGATTCCTCTAAGGGAGCTGATTCCATTCCCGCCATTCTCAGCAGATGTGATTGCCGCCGGCATGCACGAATGGTATCGCCGCGGATGCGCCGCATCGCACGGGCATGTCGCTGTCGGCGTGCATGAGACGGATGGAGAAGGAGTGGTGGCGCGGCCGGACGGCTCTTCTGCGTTTATGTTCGCGGGCGGAGTATTGGAGGTCGGTACGATCGATCCATCCGAAAGGGAAATGGTCAGGCTGATGTTGTCGTTTGATGCGCTTGATAAAATCTGTCTGCCACCCCTTTCTCCTATTGCAATGCAACAAGCTCAATTGCTAAGAATACGCCAGAAATTGCGAGAGAGATTCGGTTTATAGGATTTTCATCTTTCCGCGTTTGGTCGTAGAATTCATTCTCATGCCCCGCCCCTCCGATTTCGTCGGCCACGGTGCTGTGCTCAATGAGCTTACGCGCGATATTGCAACGGATAACGTGAGTCACGCCTATCTCTTCGCGGGGCCGCGGCACCTCGGCAAGATGACGCTGGCGCGGTGGTTCGCGGCGGAGCTTCTTTCGGCCGGGCAGTCTGAAGATGCTCTCGAGCGCATTCAGCATGACTGCGAACGGATGATGCACCCCGATCTTTTCGTCTTAGACCGGCTCTGGATCGCCGAACAGTGCGAGGACTGGGCGGTGATCGCACAGACCAGTAATGCGCCGCAGCAGGTGCGCGAGAAAAAGAAGGTCAAAACCGATACGATCGGCATTGATGACATCCGTGCACTTCAGGAGCGTTTGCAGGAAACGGCTTCGGGGCGGTATCGCTGCTGCATCATCCGCTCGGCCGAACGTCTGCAGAGCGAAGCGGCGAATGCGCTCCTCAAGATCCTGGAAGAGCCGCCAGCCCCTTTGGTTTTCGTCTTCACGACGCAGGCTCTGTCTTCACTCCCTGCCACCGTCGTGTCGCGCATGCGCGTGATCCGGCTCCATCCGCTCCCGCACCGTGAGCTCATGCCGCTCCTCAAGGGAGTAGAAGACGAAGACCGGCAGTTTATTCTCCATCTTGCGCAGGGGGCACCCGGTATCGTGCAGGAGCTCAGGGAAGATCCCGAAGCGTTGCGCAGCCATCGGCTTATCCATTCCACGGCGATCTCTTTCTGGCGCACACATTCCCTCAAGGAACGGCTGCAGATCTTACGTCCGCTTCTGGAACGCGGCGCGGAGGCGGATCAGCTGCTGCTGCATCTCGCGCTGGCGCTGCGCGAACATTCGTCTTCCGCACGCGCTTCGGTGCAGGCTCTGAACGAACTGGCCCAGGGGCTGCACACCAACGCGCATCGTGGTCTCGTCGTGCAACGGTTTGGGATGCAGGTTTCATGAAGGCGTTTCCCTGCCCCTTTCCTTGCCTGCAGACGACATGGATGCTAGCCTCCTTCGCCGATTGAGTGGGATCTCCTCGTACCTTAGTTCCCTCCTCATGGCCCCCTCACTCGGTCTCTCCCCCTGCCCTTCGACTTCGCTCAGGGCAAGCAGGAGGGGAGAGATAGCGGAATCGGTTATATGGTCTACGTTTACGTTCTCTTCGGCTCGCTCTTCGGCATCTGCCTGATTCTGGGCGGGCGCGTGCTTGTCCGGCACCATGCGGTCCGTCGTTTCGTGCGCAGTATCTGCCAGCGGACCGATTCCGTCGGAGAGCGCGGAGCCGTGATTCTGGAAGAGACCAAGATCGACAAGCCACGCAAGAGTCCACGCGTTTCCGCCATCGAAATGCAGCAGGTGCGTTCCCTCACCCGCGATGCGGAGAAAGCGGTGGCGCAGATGAAGTTCGACGATGCGGAGCGTCTCTTCATTCAGGCACTCACCATCAATCCCAAGGCGTTTGATGTGCAGGCGCAACTGGCCAAGCTCTATCTGCTCACGGACCGGGACCACAAGGCAGAGGCCATGTACCGCGAGCTCCTGCAGCACCGCGACGATGTTTCGTACTTCGCCAATCTCGGACTTTCGTACTACCGGCAGGGCAAATACGTGGAGGCCTGTCATTCGTATCAGGACGCGCTCAATCGCGATCCCAAATCCCCCGAGCGCACGGCGGCGCTCGGACGTGCCTGTATCGCCGCTCAGCGGTTCGAAGAAGCCGCGCCTCTTCTCGAGAAGGCAGTCGTGCGCCTCAATCGCGATACGGCGCTTCTTCACTTACTCGCGGAGTGTTATCTGCAGCTTGGGCATGCCGACAAAGCCGAAGAGGTCTACCGTCGCATCAACCGGCTGGAGCCGTACAACGAATCCGTGAAGGAGAAGATTTCGGCATTGGCAAGGGCTTGAGGAGGTAAAGAAGGTCGGGGACGTAAAGGAGGTGGCACGACAAAACTTTGTGGCTGGTTTGGGAAGCAGTACCTTCTTAACTTTCTGTACCTTCAATACCTCTATTACCTTTAGTTTTCCAACTCCACCGTCGCGTCTCCTTTGATTGTGGCCTGACAGCCCAGGCGTTCCTCCCCGCCGACGCCCATGGCCTCTTCGCGCTCGTTGAGAGGGCTCAGATTTTCCGCACCCTTGCGAACCTTGCATTTGCAGGTCATGCAGAAGCCGTTGCCGCCGCAGGCGCTCTCCATAGGGATTCCATTTGCCTGTGCAGCTTGCAGAATCGTTTCGTCCGCTTTGGCGTCGACGGTTTTTTCCTGGCCGCTCATGATAAAGGTGATTTTGGGCATGAGGGCAGTATGCAGGATGTCTTCCGACAGATGAAGGGATTTTTCGTCGTGTCTTCTTTCTCCTGCGGCGTCTCTCGGGGATACTTGGGGCGTGCCGTCCCATTCTCCGCTCCTCTCTGTCCGCAATCTGCATGTCTTCGCCGCAGGGAACGAAGTGGTGCGCGGCGTTTCGCTCAAGGTACATCCCGGCGAACTGCATGTGATCATGGGTCCGAACGGCGCAGGTAAATCATCCCTTGTGCATGCTCTTTCCGGTCATCCCTTCTTGCAGGTTCGGCAGGGAACCGTGCGTTTTGCAGGCAAAAATCTTCTGAAGCTCGCCCCCCACGAACGCGCGCAGGCGGGGCTCTTTCTGGCGTTCCAGCATCCGCGCGAGATCGCCGGCGTGAGTGTCAGGAATTTTCTCTACGCCGCAGTCACGGCCATGAAGAAAAAACTGACGCCGCTTGCATTCCACGATCGTCTGGCAACGGCAATGCATCTGCTCAAGATCGACAGCGCGTGGGAAGACCGGTCAGTCCATCATGGCTTTTCGGGGGGGGAGAAGAAGAAACTCGAAATCCTGCAATTACTTATCCTGGAGCCGAAACTCGCCCTGCTCGACGAAACGGATTCCGGTCTCGACTTCGACGCCCTCACGGTGGTGGCGCAGGGACTGAAGCAGCTGCGCAAGCGTCATCCGTCCTTTGCGGCTGTTCTCGTCACGCATAACACGCGTTTTCTCTCTCTTCTCAGGCCGGATCATGTCCACGTTCTGCTCGCCGGCGCGATCAAAGAAAGCGGCGGTTCCGCACTTGCCCGCGCACTTGATCGGGATGGATTTCGCAAATATCTCACAAAGAGCGGCGAATGATTCCAGCTCGAGAACCTGCAGATTGCCGTCTTTGTCCTTTTAATGGCAGGCCTGCTATCATGGTGCCTCTTTCCCCTCTTTTTTATGGAAGATACGAACGTTGCAGTCCGCCCGCCCGTCTGGCTGGCCATTCTGCTCGTGCTTGTTGCCGGCGGGTTCTACCTCACCGGAAAGGTCATTGAACAGAAGGATTTCGCGCCCATGACCATCTCCGTTGAGAGTACGGGGAAAGCCTCCGCAGTCCCCGATATCGCCGTGGTGAGTTTCGGTGTGCAGACCGGTCGCCAGTCTACGGCACCACAGGCCATGAAGATCCTTGCCCAGAAGATGTCGGATATCGTTGCGGCCGTGAAGAAGCAGGGCATTGAAGACAAAGACATCACCACGGATACCCTTTCTCTGCAGCCGGAGTTTGACTGGAAGGAAGGACAGCAGATCCCGCGCGGGTATCAGGCGACGGAATCGTTGCATGTGAAGGTGCGGGATCTCGATAAGATCGGCGATCTTCTTGCCGCCGTGACGGGCGAAGGCGTGAATCAGGTCGGCGGGGTGGATTTCACCATGGATGATCCCGAGGCCCTGCAGGCCGCTGCACGCGAGAAGGCGATTGTGAAAGCCGAAGCCAAAGCCCGGCTGCTTGCAACGCAGCTCGGCCGAAGCATCAGCCGGCTGAAGGGATTCTCGGAAGGCGGTTATGCGGCACCGATGGATTATCGCAAGGCAAACGTAATGATGGACAGCGTGGGCGGCGGCGCTCCGCTCCCCTCCGTTCCGGTTGCGGCCGGTGAGCAGGAGGTGAATGTGTCGGTGTCACTCATCTACGAGCTTCGCTGATTCATTTTTTTCCGGAAACGCAGGAAACCGTATTCTGCATTGCAATGCCAGTGCAGAAGCGTCCACGCCGCTTGTTCCCATTCTGCCAATGAAACGGCGTTTCTGGTTGCGGTGGATGCGCACCATGATCCGGACATGTTTCCACTTATTGTGCGTCATCACCTGCCGGATCAGCTCGCGCTGCTCGTAGAGACGACCGGCGATATACGCCGCGCTCTGCCGGTCCATTCCGTTTTCCGCCATCTGCAGAAGCGCCCGTATGCCGGTGGCGGTGGCACGGAACGCCTCAATGACATCACGCTCATTACATCGCAGCATCGGCAGCCATCGGCCCGGCAATTCGCACTTCATGACCACAGGGCGGCAATTTCTTTATGTGCCGCCACGAGGATGCCGCCCGCGGTGATGCACGCAAGGCCGAGGAGCAGCGGGAGGTCGAATTTCTCACGGACGACGGTGAGATTGAAAAGAAGCGCTGCAAGCGGCGCCGCGGCAATCCAGAGTGCAATGATCACAAGGAAGCTGCCGAACGCGCGGTTGCCCCAGAGAAAGCCCAGCCCGTAGAGCAGGTTGATGATGACGGGGATCCAGATGAAGGCGACGAGCGTCACGATCAGGCCGACGAGGGAAGAAGAATAGGCGAAGCCGAAGATTATTCCGCGGGGAGGCACCTTGCCCAGAAAATAGCCGAACCACGTGATGATGAACTGTGCAGAGAGGAACGCGGCCAAGACGAGAAGCTTCAGCATGCCCAGAGCCTACCACGATTATTGGTCGTCTTTCTCCTCTTCTTCCTGTGCGCATGTGCAGGCGTTCTCTTCGCATTGGCAGCCGCCGCAGAGTTCACAGATCGGTTCACCGCAGAGCTCGCATGTGGTTTCTTCCATGGGGAAGGGGGAAGGAAAGGGGGAAGAAAGCACATTCTCTCCGACTGTCCTTCTGTGTGCAAGGGGCTGTTTTTGGCTACTCGAAGCGCATTGCCTCGATGGGGCTCAATTTTGCGGCGCGCTGTGCCGGGTAGATGCCGAACACCAATCCCGTTGCGACAGCCATGCCGACGGACAGTATCACGGAGAGCGGAGTGAGCGTGTAGGGGAAGCTGCCGATGAATTTGGAGGCGACGCGTGCGAGCAGAAAGCCGATGGTGGCGCCGCCCACGAGCCCGATGAGGCCGCCGAGCAGGGTCAAGGTCACGGCTTCAAGAAGGAATTGCAGGAGGATATTCCGGCGTGTGGCGCCGACGGCCTTGCGCAGGCCGATTTCCTTGGTCCGTTCCGATACCGAGACAAGCATGATATTCATGATTCCGATACCGCCGACGACCAGAGAGATGGCTGCGATGAGTCCGAGGAAAATTGTGATCGAGAGCGTAACGGTTCCGATGACGGATGTTGCCTGTGCGAAGGACCGCGCGATGAAATCGTCCTTGGCGGGGTCGTCCTCCGGATTGGTGATCTTGTGCCGCTGGCGGAGGAGCGACTTGATGTCGATTTCGGTAAGCGTGAGGTCGTCCTTGGACTGGAGCGAAACATAATCGACGTACTGGTACTTGCCCGTCATGGCCTTGGCGACGGTGATCGGAATGTACACGGGTGTATCCAGATTCCCCGCCAGCGCCGAACCGAACGAGGCGAGAACGCCCACGACTGTGAACTTCTGCGTGCCGATGGTAATGCGCTGGTCGACGGGATCCTGGTTGCCGAAGAGGTCTTCCGCCGTCTGGCTTGCGAGCACGGCAACAGGAGAGGCGCCTTTGACGTCTCCGTCGGAGAGCAGACGTCCATGATCGAGTTTCACAGACAGATTGGGGAATATCTCTTTGGTCGTTCCGAATACCGTCGGCTTTTTCTCCTCTTTTCCGTACTTCACGCTCTGGCCAACGAAGACGACGGGAGCGGCACTCGTGACGGTCGAGAGCTTGCTCAGTGCATCGAAGTCGGCATCAGAGATGCTTTCTGTCGCCTTGCCGAATTCCTGCAGACCCTTGGCGTGAATCTCGAAGGTGGATCCGCTGAACTGCGATACCTGGGCGAGAATGTACGTCTGAAAACTCGAGCCCATCGAAACCATGAGCACAACGGAGCCGACACCGATGACAATGCCGAGCGTCGTCAGGAGGGAGCGCGATATATTGCGCGTGATTCCTTGGGTGGCCGTGCGGATGGTGTCTCGAAACAGCATTATTCGTAGCGGAGGGCTTCGATGGGATTGAGTTCTGCCGCTTTCCGCGCCGGGTAAATCCCGAAAACGAGTCCTGTGGCGGCAGCCGTTGCGAGGGCGATGATCATGGCACCGAAGTTCAGGATGAATGCATAATCGGCCAGGAACCTCTTCGCAACAGCGACGATCAGGTAATCCAGACCGATACCGATTGCCGTTCCCACGATGCCGCCGATGACGGTCAGCACTACGGCCTCCACAAGGAATTGCATCATGATGTCTTTCGGTTGCGCTCCCAAGGCCTTGCGCAGCCCTATTTCACGTGTCCGCTCCGTCACCGCCACCAGCATGATATTCATGATCCCGATGCCGCCGACCACCAGCGACACTGCGGCGATCATCGTAATGAAGAGCGTGAGACCGACGGAGACGGCGGAGAGAATTTCCTGCGCCTGCGCCGCGGTTCGGACCAGAAAGTCATCGTTGTCCGTTCCCCCATTCGAGGGAAGCGTGATCGAGTGGCGTCGTCTGAGCAGTGTTTGAATATCCACGACGGCATCCTCCAGATCGCCGGTGGCCTGCGCGGTGACCATGTCCACGTAGGAATGTTGGGTGACGATTTTGGCCGTGGAGAGCGGAATAATCACGCGCTTATCCATGTTCTGGAAGAATTGCGAACCGACCGCGGTCAGGACGCCGATGACGGTGTACTTGCGGCCGCCGAGGTCAATCCGCTTGCCCAGCGGGTCCTGGTTCCCGAAGAGATCGGTGGCGGTATCCGGACCGAGGACGGCGACGGCCCGCGCCTCCGTTTCATCGGTCTCATCATGAAACCGGCCCGAAGCGATATCCACTTTCTGGTTCTGATAGTTTTCAGGGCTGACGCCGATGATCCGGGAGTCGGAGGTTTCACGACCGAAACCAATGTCTCCGGTTACAAAGATCATCGGGGCGATATTCGTGATCGTCGAGAGCTTCTTCAGTGCGTCCACATCCGAAAACGTCAGTGCCTTCAGGTCGGCGTTGAGTCCGCCGCCGCCGCCTTCCGGTCCTTTGTTCCCCGGCCAGAGTGCGATGGTCTTGGGCCCGAGCGCACTGATCTGGCCCAGAATCACGCCCTCCATGCTCCTGCCGATGCTCGTCATCAGGACGACTGCCCCCACACCGATGATGATTCCCAGCATCGTGAGGAATGCACGGCTTCTGTTCGCCCGGATCGCCCGAAGCGCGATGATGATCGTATCGCGGATTTGCATGGCGAAGGGAGGGGTTACTTGAGCTCTTTCACCTGGCTCGCTATGCGGCGCGTGAAGTCACGCTCGTCGGCCACAATACGTCCGTCCTGAATGCGGATGATACGTTCTGCATGCTCCGCCGTGGTCCGTTCGTGCGTGACCAGGATGATAGTGTGCCCCTGTTTGTGCAGTCCCTGCAGAATCTCCATCACGTGTTTGCCGGAGGCGGAGTCCAGATTGCCGGTGGGTTCATCGGCGAAGATGATTTCCGGTTCCGTGACAAGGGCGCGTGCGATGGCAACACGTTGTTGCTGTCCGCCCGAGAGCTGATTTGTAAAGTACAGTGCACGATCTGTCAGTCCCACGGATGCGATTGCCTTCAGTGCTTCAGCCTGACGTGCGGACGGGCGAAGACCCCCGTGATAGATGAGCGGCAGAATGACATTATCGAGAACCGTGGTCCGCGGCAGCAGATTGAAAGACTGGAAAACGAAACTCACGGCCGATGCCCGGATGTGCGCCAGCTCATCTTCCCCCTTTTCCTCCGTGGATTCCCCCCGCAGATGGTAATGACCGCTCGTCGGGACATCGAGGAATCCGAGGATGTGCATCAATGTGGATTTTCCGGAACCCGATGGTCCCATAATGGAGACGAATTCCCCCTCGCCGATTTTCAGATTGATATCGAACAGTACAGGCGTTTCGAGCTCGTCATTGAAATAGGACTTACAGAGTTTGATCGTTTCGATGAGTGTTTCAGATTCTTTTTTCGGCATGATTATTTCTTGATAAGGACGACGACAGTGTCCCCTTCCGAGACGCCACTGACAATCTCGGCGTCGGTGTCGGATTCCATTCCCGTGACGACCGGTTTTTCGACGACGTTGCCATTTTCCAGAATGCGGACGATCTTTTCCTGATCGGTATTCTGGATGACCGCGCGAACGGGAACGAGGAGGGCGTTTTTCACCTCACCGGTGATGATCTCGGCATCTCCGGTCATTCCGATTTTGAATTCCTCATGCGGGTAGACGAAATTCAGGCTGACACGGTACTTCGACACGCCATCAACCTTCGTGGGACCCGGCTCGATCGATGTGACCCGAAGCGCATAGTGCACATTCGGGAAGGCATCGATATCGATGGAGCCGCTCTGTGAGAGTAGGACTTTGGGAATATCCACTTCCGAGAGGAACATTTCGACGCGGTAAGGGGCCGTTCCCAGCAGGGTGATCGAGTGGCCGATATTATCCGCATCGCCGGTAAATTCCCCTTCTTTGAAGTCCACCTTTGTAATCACACCGTCCGTCGGGGAGCGGATGATCGTATCTTCCAGCTTCGCGTGTGCACGGGCCACGCTGGCCGCTGCGGCATTCATACTCGCGCGTGAAGCGGCCAGCTGGGTGTCGCGGGGGCCGGCCTTCGAGAGGGCCAGTTGCGCCTCCTGCGTACGCAGTGCGGTTTCATACGTAAGAATGTCCGACTGCGCCGACTGCGCGGTGGCTTTGGCGGAGGCGAAGGTGTTCTCTTCGGTCGCGATACTCGCCGTGTAACTCGTTGCGGCATCCTGCAGGCTCTTGATTGCCGTATTGATGGCGCTCAACGCGGTCTGGGCAACGGCCTTCTCGGCGGCGATGTCGGACTTGGTCGTTTCGCGGACCGAAGTGTCGTACGCGGTCGTGAGCGGCAGGTCAGAGGCGAGGCTGTAGGCCTCCTGCAGGACATTGGCGATCTGCACGATCACCTCCGTGGCGCGTTGCATGCTGGCAATGGAATCTTGGTACGTTGCGAAACCGGAACACGTGAATGCAGCGGTCGTTGCCTGGGCCGATGTCCAATTCGACCGGAAGATGGCGTAAGACGTGGTGCGGTATTGTTTGGCCATGTCCGTGATCACGGAGCTCGCAAAAATATCATCGAGTGTGTTGAGTGCCGTTTTCGCCAGAGAAATCTGCTGTGCGCAGGTGCTCGAAGAGGTGACGAGGTACCCGGCCAGATTGGTCGTTGCCTCTGCTTTGATGGCGGTCAGCTTCTCTTCAGACGTGCGGAGCTTCTCTTCGGCGCTCTGCAGGTCGGCCTGTGCCGCCTCCAACGCCGCGCGTTTGTTGGCCACTTGTGCTTCGGCGATGGCGAGATCCTCCGGCCGCGTCCCTTCCACCAGTTCCTGATAGCTCGCCTGCGCCTGGCGGTACTGGGCGGCAGCGGCAGCCAGATCTGCGGCAGCCGATTCGTTGCGTAATTTTGCCAGTTCCTGACCGGCAGTCACCCTGTCACCCTCCTTCACCGAAACGGCGCCGACGATACCGGTCAGAGGGAATTTCATATTTACGTCGTGATCCGATGTGATGGTGCCCACGGCCTCGACTTTCTGGACCAGGTCACCCCGCCGGACAGTTTCGGTGATCATCTGGGGCGGAACAGGAGAGAAGATGTACCACAGGAGCAGGCCAAGGAGCAGGCCCAGAATTCCAAGCACGGCAGACCAAATCGGATGCCGCCAAACGAAGGACTTGAGTGCCGTCAGCAAGCGCCGAATCAGAGGGAGGGGGGACCACATAGTACTGTCCTATAATTATACCACATCACAATATATTTGTTTTGCATTTTCTTGAGAATTATATATGGAAAGTCCTCTTTCCATCCCTTTCAGCTATTGGCGATTTAACACAAAAATGAGCAGATATTTCATTTTGGCAGGGGTTCTCGCCTCTGCATCCATCCCGTAGACTCCGGCCTACCGGATGTCACATTCCTCCAGGTCACGTGCGGCACTTCATGTTCCCAATTCCGCCCCGTACACAGCGGGACTGGAACGTGGCATCACGGAAAAGCTCATCCGGCGGATGAGTGCGGAAAAAGGCGAACCGGCATGGATGCTTGATCACCGGCTTTCGTGTCTTCGGCTTTTCCAAAAGTCCAAGTTCCCCGTGTGGGGTCCGGATCTGTCTTCCCTCGACCTCAACGACATTCTTTTCCACGCCAGTCCGGGAGTTGCACAGACCGACGACTGGACCCGGGTTCCGGAGGACATCCGTTTGGTCTACGAGCGATTGGGGATTCCTCAGGCGGAATATGCCATGCTGGGCGGAACAGGGGCGCAGTATGAGAGCGATGTGATCTACCACCGGCTCAAAGAGGAGTGGGCGGAGCGCGGCGTGATTTTTCTCAATATGGATGAGGCGGTACAGATGTATCCCGATCTCGTTCGCGAGTATTTCATGCACTGCGTCCGTCCGACGGATCATGCATTCGCCGCGCTGCACGGTGCCGCGTGGAGCGGGGGGACATTCCTCTACGTACCTGCCGGTGTAACTGTCTTCGAGCCGTTGCAGTCGTATTTCCGGATGAATGCGCGGGGAATGGGACAGTTCGAACACACGCTCATTATTCTCGAAGAGGGTGCGCAGGCGCACTATATCGAGGGCTGCTCGGCGCCGAAGTACAACAGTCCCTCGCTTCATGCGGGGTGCGTGGAGATCTTCGTAAAGCCCGCTGCACGCATGCGGTACTCCTCGGTCGAGAACTGGAGCCTGAATACGTTCAATCTGAATACGAAGAGAGCAATTGTGGAGCGGGAGGCGACCATGGAATGGGTGGGAGGCAACTTGGGCAGCGGCGTCACGATGCTCTATCCGTGTTCGGTGCTCGCCGGCGAAGGGGCGCGCTGCGAACATCTGGGGCTGGCCATGGCGGGCAAGGGACAGTGGCAGGATACGGGCGCCAAAGTACTGCACTTGGCTCCGCACACGTCCAGTGTCGTGGTGAACAAATCGGTGAGCAGAGACGGAGGCCGCACGGTGTACCGCGGACTGCTGAAGGTCGTGCCCGAAGCGAAAGATACAACCGCGAGCATCCGGTGCGACACGCTCCTGCTGGATGCAAAGAGCAGCACGGCCACATTCCCTCATCTGCAGGTCTACACCGATGATGCCGTCGTCGCGCACGAGGCCACGGTGGGCAAACTCTCGGCGGAAGATCTCTTCTATGCGCAGTCGCGCGGTCTCTCGGAACCCGAGGCCAAAACGATGATCGTACGCGGATTCGTGGAACCGGTGATGCAGCAGATCCCTCTTGAGTACGCCGTCGAAATGAATAGGTTAATTGAATTGGAAATGGAAGGATCCGTAGGATAAGCAGATGCCCGACTTCGTTTCGCGCCGCTCAACTACGCCGTGGCATCCTTGCCTTCACATATCTATGTCCCTTTGAGGAACTACATCTCGGCGTAGCTCCGAGGAACGAGGAGCGAAGACGGATGAACCGGCTCATCGAGGTGGAGATGGAGGGATCAATAGGGTGAGGGGCGCATGTTTTTTTCCATGAGGCACCTCATGAGGTTTTTGCGTACCTGTGGTAACGCACGCATTCCTTTTTCGTTCAGCGTATCGAGGGCGGAGAGAACCGGATTCCAGAGTGTATGCATGAACCGGTCGCGCGCGGGCATTTTGAGGCGGTCACCGTAGATCATGTGTGCCCACAGCACGTCAATTTCCTCCTCTTCCCCGAAGATGCCCAGTTCGATCAGGCGTTGTTCCATGTCGGGCAATTCCAGAAACCCCCTGCGCATCTTTTTCATCAGCCGCTCGACACTGCGGGTGAACGGCGTGTGCGGCTTCACAGCGAAGAGCAGATGCTGCCGCTCTTTGATTTCGTGCGATTGTGCGTGTGGCATGGTCAGACCGAAAGCAGAGCCTCCATACTCCGGCTTAAATCGCGAATCTTTCCTGCCAGAACGAATTGTGCACTGTGTTCGGGTGTCCGGACGCTTTTGGTTCGCAGGGTTTCGGATTGGGTGCGCAGGTGCTCATAGGTGTGGCGCCGAATACCGGAGTGACCCCGAAGCTGCCGAAGCAGCACGTCCACTTTGGCCATTTCCTGTCGTACTGCCTCCGGTCCGCTCATCGTTTCGGTGCCCGTAATGTCCTCCGTCGCATCAGCTTCGCGCATGTGATCCACGCGTTCTTGATGCTGCAGTTCTTCGATTGGGGAGGCGAAAACCATGCTATTGTGGGGGAGGGAATAGGATGATTTTAGAATAAAGTTATGAAAATGCAAGTATTCTCTTCTTTCTCATGAAAACGCCGGAATCTTCACATGGCGGGCGAACGGTAACGCTTAAAAACGATCCCAAGAACGTCCGGATCTTCACGCTCTCGGATCGCGCCCCTTCCCTTCTGCTCCGTGTGCGGCGCGGAGAAAAAGCACTGGTGACGGTCGAATGTTCGGCACGCACAAAAAACGCACGGCGCAGTATGAAAGTGGAGCTGGAATCCAAATCCACACTGAATCTCGTATTCGTCTGGCGCGGAAAGACAAGTGCCGCAATCACACAGGAATTTCATGTCGGAGCGGGTGCCCGGCTTCATCTGGCGAATATCTCGCTCGGATCCTGCCGGCACGACGTGGTTTCCGAAGTTGCGGGAGCACGGGGCGAAAGCCGCATCGACTGGATCGTTCACGGATCGGGCACGATGGAATGTCGAATCACGGCACGGAATATTTTTCAGAACAAAAATGGAAGCGGCGACCTTACGATGCGCGGGGTTGCGGAGGGGAACGCGAAGATCGTCTGCAACGGGTCCGTCGAGATCGGACCGAAGGCAACGGGAACGAAGGCACATCTCATCGAAAAGATCCTTCTACTCGATCCGACGGCCCGTGCCGATGCGACCCCGTCACTCGATGTGAAGACACATGATGTCGAGGCAGGTCATTCTGCGTCCGTCTCGCGGATTCACCCCGAAGATCTCTTCTATTTCGCCAGCAGAGGCGTGAGCGGAAAGAAGGCACGGAAGCTCTTTGTTGAAGGGTTCCTTGGGAGTGGGATTGAAGAGATTGAAGATGAGGGGCTGAAAGGAATGACTCAAGAATTGCTCTCGCATTGATACCCGCAGCTTTCTCTCACTTGTCTTCAATTGCGAATTCCTGCGGAAGGGGTGCTCTGCAGATCAAATGATATCGTTGGTGCGTTTGACCCCGCGCAGGCAGAACTATCTCAATTCCAACCCGTGATCCCTGTTTTGAAGTGCACTGAAGATAACGGCGAGTGAAGTCGAGGATTTGCTCAATGCGCGGCAGGCGGAATTCCACCACTCCTTTACGGTCCGGTGTCATCTGTGGCAAAACATTCTGACCTCTAAAACAGAAGGACCACACTGCCTCGTGAATAGCCGCCGCTATTTTCCACCTTCGCTCACCTTCGGGAGAGAGTTTCTGCTTCGGAGAAGAAGGAGGATGTTCCATTGTTGGGGAGCATTGTGCCTCTTTTATGCGGGAGGGGAAGCCGATTCCTGTCGATATTGCACAATGAGGGAAATCGGAGCAGATGCCTTTTTTCGGCTTCACCCGCCTCAGCTTTACTAGATCTGCGCAAACAGCACCACGTAGTTTTTGCCATAGGCTTTGGCGCACTTTGGGCAGGTCGTGTAGCAGAAATACATCTTTGTGAGCTTCTTTCCCCTCCTCTCAACGTATTCCTCCATCTCCTTCGCCCACTTGCCCACGTTCTTGTACGGGCCCTCGAAAACTTTGGTGAGGAACGTTCCCGAGAGAGCCGACATCTGCGCACCCGGAACATTTTTGGAGACATCGATGTAGATATCAGCGCCCCAGAGGGATTTTTCGTCACTGAGCATCAGCTGGACGGGAGACTCGGCACCGGCCTTTTCGATCAGTTTCATGTTCCTCGTCACGACTTTTCCCATGTTGAGGGGAATATGCAGAAAGCTCGTCACATGATCCTTCACAAAGAGTTTGTTGTTCCACGTGATTTCCTTATCCTCCCACGGAGCGGGATCGAACGGGTCGCAGCAGCCGGTGGGGGCGGGGTGTGGAGTGAGCATGACTGCAGTCTGCTCGTCTACTTTTCTTCGCGAATATCGGTGATGCCGCTTGCCGCGCAGACTTTTCTGCAGGCCGCGCAGAAGCCATTCATGAGGTGTGTTTCGATGCTCCGGCAGTTCGAGTTTCTCTGCAAGTGCCCGTCGAGCATTTGCTGCCGGATCCCTTTGTCGGATGCAAAAACGAGCATGACATCATCCGCTCCTTTCGTTGCCGTTGCGATGCTGACACGTACGCCATCCGGCGGTTGGCCAGAAAAGTTACAATAAGCTTGGGAATTGAATTTGCAGACCTCTTTTTCCATAAGGTTAGGGGAGAGGAAAGGATGGGAGTGTACACCTCGGATTGGGAGGGCAAGGGGAGATTCTGTTTTTTTGATGTATGTGTTTCTCCCCCACCCCTCGCCCCTCCCCCGGAGGGGGAGGGGAACTTTATGTGTCGCACCCTTCCCCCACCGGGGGAAGGGTTGGGGATGGGGGAGAACAAAGACAAAACACGCACATTCCCCCTCTCTCTGGAGAGGGGGGTAGGGGGGAGAGGTTGAGTGAAAAAAAGCAGCGCCTTCCCCTTCACCCCCCGCCTGCCCGTCCGAAGCCCGAAGGGCGAAGGCGGGTGGCGGCGGTGCCTGCCATGTTTTGTTGGTTGTTTGTTTTGTTAAGAGTACTACAGTTTCAATATGCTTCAGTTGTTTACTCTTCCAGTTGTTGCTTTTATTCTTGCATTGTTTTGGGGGTTCCTACTTCGATTTAAATTAATTTCAAATGAACAGATCATTACGTTTATTAATCAGCTAATTTCTATTTTTGTATCTGTTAGTCTGGGCTTTGCCGTTTATTTATATCAGCAAAGTCTAATTACAGATAATCAGGCAAGCGCACTCAAATCAGCAGTCATTGAAGAAACTAAAATAATAATGGAAGCAGCGACTGGTGCAGTTAAACACATTGCCGCATGTAATCCTAATCATGCAGTACTTCCGCTTTTTCCGCATGCGAATATTGAACGTGCTGCAACATCAGACTTTTTTGCTCCAGGGATTATTCGGCTGTCTCTTTATCTCAATAGTCACATTGAGGAACACAATAGGTGGGTCTCAAATGCAGACAATAATATTTCTTTGGGTCCGACAAATCTTGAGGCAATAGATTTAAATATCTATACATATGCAGATTTCTTGCAAGAGTGTTTGCTTACTGGGACGAGTAAGTACGACAAGGATTGTTATTAGTTACGTATCGGCGAAGGTTTGGGTCTCGTGGGCCCCAAACCTGGAGCCGCACCTTTGTGAGGGAAGGGTTTTACAAAAAGGGGAACCGTGAGGTGCCCCTTTTTGAAATCACACCATTGCAGAGTAGAGAAGTCTTCTAGGTAGTCCCGCAGAAGCGGGACAGGTGCTCTCCTAGGCAATCGAAGGGCATGATGGCTTGATGCTGAGCACAGCCAGCGCATGCGCCAGAGAAATTCCCTGGTAAGGAAGTGTTCCATCCGCAGGTTCTCCTACGGATACCTTGTTACGACTTACTCCCAATCAGCAGTATCACCGTGGTACCCCCCCTTGCGGGTAAAGGTCCTTCAGGTGCTCCTGCCTTTCATGAGTTGACGGGCGGTGAGTACAAGACCCAGGAACGTATTCACCGTAGCGTTGCTGATCTACGGTTACTAGCGATTCCAGCTTCATGAAGTCGAGTTGCAGACTTCAATCCGGACTGAGACCGGTTTTATGAGATTGGCTTACCCTCGCAGGTTCGCTTCTCTTTGTACCGGCCATTGTAGCATGGGTGTTGCCCCAGGCATAAAGGACACGCTGATCTGACGTCATCCCCACCTTCCTCCGCCTTGGAGGCGGCAGTCTCCTTTGAAAATGCAACAAAGGATGAGGGTTGCGCTCGTTTGCTGACTTAACAGTACACCTCAAGGCACGAACTGACGACGACCGTGCATCGCCTGTCTTCGGGCTCCTTGCGGCACTCCCGCGTTTCCGCGGGATTCCCGAGATGTCAAGCCTGGGTGAGGTTCTCCGCTTATTATCGAATTAAACCCCATGCTCCACCGCTTGTGTGGGTCCCCGTCTATTCCTTTGAGTTTTAGCCTTGCGGCCGTACTTCCCAGGCGGCGTGCTTACCGCGTAAGCTAAGGCACTGGAACAGATTGAAGTTCCAACACCGAGCACGCATCGTTTAGGGCGTGGACTACCCGGGTATCTAATCCGGTTTGCTCCCCACGCTTTCGTCCCTGAGTGTCAGTACATTCCTAGTATCCTGCCTTCGCTTTTGGCGTTCTATCGTGGATCAACGGATTTTACCCCTACACACGATATTCCAGATGCCTCTGAATGACTCGATCTTCTTCGTTTCCGGCACGGATACGGGGTTGGGCCCCGCATTTTGACACCAGACGTGAGAAGACACCTGCGGACCCTTTACGCCCAGTAATTCCGAGTAACGCTTGCACCTTCTGTCTTACCGCGGCTGCTGGCACAGAATTAGCCGGTGCTTTCTCCTGAGGTACCGTCAAAAATTTCGTCCCTCAGAACAGAAGTTTACGCCCAAAAGGGTGTCATCCTTCACGCGGTGTCGCTCCGTCAGGCTTTCGCCCATTGCGGAAGATTCCTCACTGCTGCCTCCCGTAGGAGTATGGACCGTGTCGCAGTTCCATTCTGGCTGGTCGTCCTCTCAGACCAGCTACCCGTCATCGACTTGGTAGGCCGTTACCCCACCAACTATCTGATAGGCCGCAGGCTCCTCCCGGACCGCAAAAGCTTTACCCTTGCGGGACCATCCGGTATTAGCCCCGCTTTCGCGGGGTTATCCCTGAGTCCGGGGCAGATTCCAACGTGTTACGCAGCCGTTTGCCGTGCCCCGCTCATTCAATCCAAGCTGTACCGAATTCGTTTCTTCAAATGCGAGAGACTCGTGCCGTATTGCTTGAGCATCTTTTCGCGCACGATAGTGTCTTTCGCGTTCTTGTATGCCTCAAAGTAAACAATCTCCCAAGGGCCCTTATGGGCCGTCGAAGCATTGAGATTGTTATTGTGCTGCTCCAGTCGGCGATCAAGATCAGATGTCTGGCCGATGTAAATCCGTTTATTCTGGAGAGATCTGAGTACATAGACGTAATGCATATACACAGAGTATAAATGGATGGAATGAGCGGGGCACTCGACTTGCATGTGTTAGGCGCACCGCTAGCGTTCACTCTGAGCCAGGATCAAACTCTTCAAAAAGAAGACTTATTGACCTGGTTGTTCAAAGAAAAACAACTAGTTTCTAAATTGTAATCCATGCATCGTCCCCGGGGACGGGGAGATGATGGTTGATACTTCTCTACTCTGCGATGGTGTGAATGAGCTGCGCTCATTCACCCTGAGCGAGCCCCGAAGGGGCGAGTCGAAGGGTGAAAGATCCTCTTTCCTCCGTTCCACGGTGGAAACGGCCGCGCCCTCTCCGGAAGGCGCGAGCCAAATGGGGAGGGCAGGAAGGAAAGATTTCTCCCACCCCGTTATTGGCGGGACAGGAAGCAGGCGCATTGTAGACGGACGCAATGATGCGTCAAGGAGTTTTGGCGCTTCGTTGGAAGAATTTGCTTTTATGCGATAGTGGTCCACATTCTCCCTTTCGGATCCGCGGGATGACCCTTCCCCGGTATGCCCTTATACGCAGCCGGATGGAAGATTTGCGCGAAAGGTGGAGGATCGAAGTTCCCGGGGACCAATCCATTCAGGACGAAGAACGCATTCACGCCGCAGCGGTCCGTCGCGACCAAGGTGTACCCCTTTTCCCGACCCAAGTGTTCGAGTGCGCGCAGGCTGGCGCCCTGGTAGTCGGTGCCGTCCCACCGGAATGCGGGATCATAGGGGATCGTCACGCTCGCATCCGGTCCCTTGTTCGCGTTGTATTCCATGATCACCGCGCGCGGATGAAAATGCGTGATCGCTTTCCACACCCAGTAGTCGTTGCCGTCGATGTCGATCGACAGGAGGTCGAATGCCTCCGGCACGCCGTACTTCCGGAAGAGCGGTTCGATGTTCTCGGCTGTGATGAATTCTTGATAGACCCCAAGGGAATTTTCTTTTCCACCTTTGTTCGGCGACAAAGGTGGAGCCAAAACGCCGGCGCGCCAATCCCCGCTCCGCCCGGCTCCGTGCCTCCTCACCGATGCCTCCAAGGCTTCGGCATCGTCTCGTCGGCGTGCACTGCTCTCATGCAGTGCGTAGCCTTCCTCTTCACCCCCCGTGGCGCACCACCCCTCCTGTTGGCTGTTGGATGTTTGTTCTTGTATGTGTTTGTTGTTTTGTTTGTGAATGGTCGTCGGCCACTCCCCTCCATCCATCAGGAGGCCGGTCCATCCTTTATGTTTTAACAGGTAACGGCAATTGCACTGCAGGCCGTCCTCGACGCCGAATTCCACACAGGAGCGGTTTGTCGTTCCGATCTTGGCGAAGATTGCCGCGATGATTCCATCCTCCCCGTTCTGGGAATATTCCCGTCGCTCGATGAACGGAATACGGCGCTGAAACCGTGAAAGATCGCGGATGGGTTTCTTCATCCGGCAGAGCCACCGGAGAGTGATCTCGGCATGGAACCAGCCGCGCAGCCAGTCGAAGGACTTCTTGGTCCGTTTACGAAGGCGGGTGATGAGGAACATGGGAGAGCAGTACGCAGTATGCAGTACGCAGTACGGATAGGATAGAAGTTTCTTTACCCTTCCCCTTCCTGCATACTGCTTTCTGCTTCCTGCTATTTTCATGCGCGTCTGTGTGCTGACTTCATTTCTGGATGTCTACAAGGGGGGGAACCACCTCCCGCTCTTTGGCGCGTTGCCGGATTGCGAGTTCACCATTCTCACGAGCAGTGTGCGTCCCCGCAATGCGGTGCTCCCGCCGAATGTGCGCGTTGTGGAGCTGCCGGCGCGGTTGGGTCCGTATTACTACGGCGTTGCTGACCGGCGCTTTGCGCGAACGGTGCTGCACACCTATCCGCCCGCGCATGCGTTCTGGAAACAGTTTAATATTCTGCACCTGAACCAGACGCTCCATCCTTCACTTCTCACCTTGCGGGAGAGCGGCGTTCATCTGCTCTATGCGGTGCACCATCCGGTGACAGTGGATTTGGGGGCGGCGCTCGGGGAGAGTTCGCCCGTCGCAGGATTGCTCTGGCGCGCGCGGTATTTTGCTCTGATCCGCTGGCAGCGCAGGATTTGCAGAGAACTGCCGCATATCATGACCGTCTCGCAGACCGTTGCGTTACGATTGCAGGACGATTACACCTGCGATCCGGCGAAGATTTCCATCGTACCCAACGGTGTGGATGGCACACGCTTCACGCCTGCGTCGGACGATCAGCCGGAATTTGATCTCATTGCACTCGGCTCTTTTCTCCATCCGCGCAAAGGATTCCGTTACCTCCTGCAGGTGTATCAGGCACTGGCCAGAGAGGGCATCCGGATCGCCGACGTGGGCAAACGCTCCGGCACACAGCGTGCGCAGCTTGAAACGATCGAAGGCCTGAAGCTTTTCGGTACGGTGAGTGATCAACAGATTGTGTCTCTCGTTCAGCGCTCTGCCGCTCTTATTTCCACATCGCTCTACGAAGGATTCGGTCTCTCCCTCATTGAGGCGCTGGCGTGCGGCCGGCCGGCGATCGCATTTGATGCGGGGGCCGTGCGGGAGGTGCTCTCTCCCATCGATCCGTCGCTCGTCGTACCGCTTCGCGATACCGGCGCGCTCATCGGACGTGTGCGGGCATTCCTTGCCCGCTCTCCGGCAGAGCGCACAGAACAAGGACGGCGCTACCGGCAGGCTGTTCTGGAGTGCTATTCACTCGCGGTGTCCGCCGATGCATTGAGAAAGGTTTATGAACGGTTGTGCGGTGTGTAGCCGGAGCGCATGTACCCCGGCCGGGCATGTTTTCTTCATGACGTTTCTTGTGATCCTGCCGCCCTTCCGGTAGCGTTAAGCAGATGTCCAAGAGCGAACGCTCGTCTGCGGAGATGATTCTTTTCCTCCTCCGGAGGATTCACATTCACCCGGCATATTTGCTGATTCCAGTGACCTTTTCACTGCTCGCCGCCGCGTTTGAGGGGGCGGGCATGGGGTTATTGATTCCCATCCTCAACGGGTTCCTGAACAAGAGCTTTTCGTTCGCGACAGAGATTCCGATTCTCGGCACCGCCCTCAGTCATCTGCCCGATTCGTTCCTCGCCAATGACCGGCTGATCTTCGTGGTGTTCCTCGGGGGGTTCATCGGCGTGTACACGCTCAAGAACACGCTGCGTTTTCTCGCGAACGCTTCGATGGGGTATTTCTCGGAGCGCTCGCTGCACCATCTGCGCAAGGCGCTCTTCACCAAGTACTTAAGCTTCGGAAAGCTCTTCTTCGACACGACGAACGTGGGTCATCACAGTACGCTCCTCCTGCAGTTCTCGCAGAATGCGCTCTATCCTCTGGCGTCACTGGACGGATTCGTCGGTGCGCTCTTCTCGCTTTTGGTCTACCTCGTCGTGCTGCTGGGTATTTCGTGGAAGCTCACGCTGGTCGCTCTTCCGCTCTTCGCTCTGCTGCACTTTGCGATCAAATTCATGATCACGCGGATCAAGCGGCTGTCGCGCTCCATCGCGGCGGAAGGAAGCGCTCTCGGCAAGAAATCCATCGAGATCCTCTCGACCATTCCTCTGGTAAAGTCCTACCAGACCGAACGTCAGGAACAGGAGCGCTACACGCGCATCAGCGACCAGAAGGCGCAGCACGATTTCCGCGTCCGTGTCCTGCTCAACACCATTCTGCCCCTGCAGGAAATCATCACCCTCCTCGTGGCGTCGGCGGTGATGGTCGGATCGTTCTACGTCTTCGGACGCGAACAGATCGCCTCCGGTCCGGCGCTGCTGGTGTACTTCTACATCATCATCAACGCTTCGGGGAAGTTCGGCACCGTCTCGGGGTTCCGCGGCGTGATCGCGAACGCGAGCGGGCCGATGGATGCGGTGCTCGAGATCTTTGACGAAGAGGGCAAGTACTTCGTGCGTGGCGGCAGGACGGTATGTACGGGGCTCAAAGACACCATCGCTTTCCGCGATCTTTCCTTCAGTTACCTCGCCGAGCGCGAAGTGTTGCACGGCATTTCGTTCACCGTGCAGAGGGGAAAGATGACCGCCATCGTCGGGCCGACGGGCGGAGGTAAATCCACATTGATCAGTCTTCTGATGCGGTACTACGACTGTCCGCCGGCGACACTCTTCGTCGACGGCACCGATATCCGCGACTTCACGCTCGATTCGTACCTGCACCGCGTGGCGCTGGTGAGTCAGGAAACACTCCTGCTTCACGACACGCTGCGTAACAACATCACGTACGGTCTCACGGATGTAGCGGAGGAGCGCCTGCAGCAGGTGCTCAAGCGCGCGCGACTGGCGGATTTCATTGCGCAGCTTCCGCAGGGTCTCGAGACGCTCATCGGCGATCGCGGTGTGAAGTTGAGTGGTGGTGAGAAGCAGCGGGTTTCCATCGCCCGCGCGCTCCTCAAGGATGCCGAGATCCTCATCTTGGACGAGGCGACGAGTTCACTGGACAGTAAAACCGAATCGCTCATTCAGGAGGCGATCGATGATGCCGTGACCGGCCGGACTTCCATCGTGATCGCTCACCGGTTGAGCACGATCAGGCACGCCGACAAGATCGTCGTGCTGGAGGAGGGGCGCATTGCCGAAGAGGGGGCGCTCGACGATTTGTTGCAGAAGAAGGGCGCATTCTTCGCATTGTGGGAACAGCAGAAGTTTTGATCGTGGGATGGCCACCTACGGTGTCCCTTCCACCCTTCGACAAGCTCAGGGTGCCCTGAGCGATAGTCGAATGGGCACGGACCCACCCTTCCCTGAGTGGTTACTCCAGCGCGGGAACCCGCGCTTCGCGCATTTTTATCATCCAGTGTCTCCGTCTGTCCGCTACGGTTTTTGAAGGAGCAAAGACGGATGGCGCGCCATCAGCGGTTCAGTGCTTTCCTTTGGACGAGAGATTTGTTATAATATAATAAATTGACAATTTAAACAAATATGAGTATAAATATCAATATTCCGATCATGGGGGTCGGGAGAAACGAGGAAACGCAGCTCCCCGTCGGGATGCTGCTCATTCACAAGGAGAGATTCGAGATGGTTCAGAAAGTGACGAAGACTCTGGGGTTTTACGCGCACGATCAGGGTGGAAACAACGCGCTCAATTCCGTCGCGCAGACAGCATTGGGTGCAGGAATGGTGATTCTGCGCGTGCCCGATGTAGGTGGGGATGTCCCTGGCGATGTGGCGGCGCAAATGGCGCAGTGCTCGGCGCTGGTGCTCGGCATTTCGTCCGATGACCGTGCGGGCAGAGAGGCCCGTCTCGCGCTCGCCGCTCTCGGTCACAACGCGGCTCTCGACGGCAAGATCGTCTTCGTCGAGGATTTTCCGGGGAGTACCGGCGTACAGAACGCCGACCATCAGGCCATCGGCCCGCACGCGCACCTGTGCGCCATCGCAGCGCTGCCGCAGGATGCTCCTGAACGGAAGGTATACCGCGGCGTCCACGCTGTGGGCTCGCCGGACCACTGGATCGACTACATGAAGAATATCCACTACGGAGAGGAATTCCGCCAGAGCGGCGCGGTCCGCAAGCGACGTCGCGGGACGACGGAATCGGTTCCCCTGGGTTCAGGGGAGGTCGTGTTCTACGTCTCGGGGTGCAACACTCCGTCCGTGGATACGGCCATCCTCAAGGCGCTCTACGCGCGGGAGACCATCGCCGGCCGGCCGTTCGTCGTCCACTTTCGCGCGCACCCCGGCGAGCGCAAGCGTCTGGCCGAGCTTGCCGCAGACATCGCCGAGCGTGATCGGGTGCTCGGGGGTGGCTGGGAGTTGGCCAACTCCGAGGTCGTGGATGCAGGCGGAGTCACCGACTCGCGCCTGCTGGGAGTGTCCGACATTCCCATTCTCCATCCGTTCGCCACGGCTGTCTTCCACCTCGCGGCGTTGCGTCGCAGGGGTATCGCCGTCCGTGAGTGCATCACGCCGACGCAGTTGGCAGGCTCCGCGACGAACCCCAAGGTCGCGGACAACTTCGTCCACGTCATTGACCGGCTCAGCGGGATCGGCAAGGCCGCGGAGGAACTACTCCGAGACGATTCGGAATTCTCGGTGGCGCTCCGGAAGCGGCAGGAGGCGAGCATTGCCGCCTTCGATCCTGACCAGCCTCCGACGTTCGGCAAGAATGTCTTCCAGTTCGTCCAAGACATTGTCGAAAGGAGGTGAGGTACGAATGAGCAGAAGGGCACTGGTGTTCACCATCGGTGCCCTTCTTCGTATGCGTTTTTAGACTGCGGTCCCGTGGCGGGCGAGGACGGAGCGGATCTTTCGCTCGAGCATCGCTCCGACATTCTCGGTCTTCTGCTCGCGCGGCGGCTCCTCGACCGGGCTTCGCACGAGGCCGGGGTAGGGCGTGGCACAGGCATCGACGGCCTTGAGGAAGAGGCGGATATCGCGGATGGAATGAGACTCCTTCCGTTGCAGAATCTGCTCGATGGCGCGTTTGCACTCTTCGGATGTGCGAATCACAGAGACGCCCGGGGCGTACTGGAAGAAGAAGTGCCCGAACATCAGCACGGGTTTCTGGCGCATGACCGCGCACGGGGATTCCTTTTCGGTATTCATGGAGGACTGCGCTTCCCGTCAGTCATCGGCAGAGGGGACATCGTCGGGGGTCAGTTCCACCCCGAAGAAAGAGCGGCAAGAACGGTCACAGAATCATCGAGAACTTCGTGCGGAAAACTGCCTTTCATACACTTGCAAAAAACGAGTAGTCCGATAGGCTACGGCTTACTCTTCACCGAATTCCTATTTCCTATGATGCAAGCCATCTCTGCCAAGGAGTCCATGACTCGCGAGCAGTACAAGATGCACCTCAAAGACTACTACGATCGACAGAGCGCGGTGTACTCTGCCACCTACACGGGAGAGGGACGCTATCCGACCGGCCACCATCGCCTGTGGATCTCCCTCGCAATGATTGATGCGATAGAGCCGAAGCCTCAGACAGTGCTCGATGCGGGTTGCGGTGATGCACGATTAATCGTGGAACTCAGCAAGCGAGGCATCAACGCAACCGGATTCGACATCAGTGACGGGATGATCGACGTTGGGCGGAAAATTCTCAAGGAACATGATCTCCCCGAAGATCGTATTGCAATCGGCGATATTTACAAGATCCCTGTCGCAGACAACTCCCTCGATCTCCTGATCGCGCTCGGAGTACTGGAGAACCTCGACCATCATGACGAGCTCTTCACGGAGTTCCGCCGCGTACTCAAGCCCAAGGGCCGCATCCTCATCAGTTTGGATAATCAATTGTTTTCGCTCTTCAGCTTCAATCAGTACACGATCCGCTTCTACAAGAAACTCCTCGAGAGCATCGATGTTCCCACGGAAGAGCGCAACGAAGTGTTGCGCGAGATGGCCTCGTGGTTCCACATCGAGGACATCGAGCAGATCGATCGCATCATCGGGGATCACCAGATTCAGAAGGATCATGTCGATATCCCTGTCTACAATCGTCTGAGTGTCGATCCGGAGCTGCGCCCCTTCGGTTTCGCGACGGAGCGACTGCGCTTCTATCACGTGCATCCCCTCCCCCCGCGCTTCGAGAAGAAGTTCCCCGAGCTCTTCCGCGGCTTCGCGGAGAAACTGGAGACGTCGGACTACGACTGGCGCTCGTCCCTTCTCTGCAATTGCATGCTCGTTCAGGCTGTGAAAGAATGATGGATGCTATGGACCGCAAGCAGTACTGGAATCGCGCATACTTGGAGTATTGGAAGCGCCGTGTCGATGAGAGTGCATCTGCCGGCCGCGAGAGCACGGTCGTGGCGGGCGATGTGAAAACGGAAGGTGATGAAGTGTACGAAATGATTTTTTCCCGGCACCCTCCGCACTTAGGCTCGGTCCTCGACGTGGGCTGCGCTTGGGGGCGGATGTTTCGTGTTTTCAAGACGATGGATCTGCGAATCACCGGGATCGATATCTCGAAAGCGATGATCGATCAGGCGACGGCAGATTGGGGAAAGGATCCTTCCGTCGACGGACTCTACGAGGGCGAGGCCGAATCAATGCCATTCAGAGAGAACCTCTTCGACAATGTCGCGTGCCTCGCAGTATTCGATGCGCTGTATCAAGACCGCGCGCTTGCAGAATTCTTCCGCGTACTGCGGATGGACGGCCTTCTCTACCTCACGGGAAAGAACGATACCTATCCGATGGACGACGACCCAGCGATTCGCGCGGAAGCGGGCGCGAGGGCAAAGCATCACCCCAATTACTTCACGGATACCGCAGAGATGCTTCGTCAGATCCGCGAGCACGGGCACATGGTCCTCGCGACCTACTTCTTCCCTCGGCGTGGTGACTTCGGCAGGCTCCATGCAGTGACGGGAATGCCGGACGCCTTCTACGAATACTTCGTCGTAATCCAGAAGAAGGCTCAACACGGCCTGTTCCAGCCATTCTCCGATAGCGCCTCGAAGACATTCCTGCGGCTACCGCAATCGGACTCGCGAGTCTAGAATAGGATCTCTCCTTTTCCGTTCATGTACGACACCAATCGTCTCGTTCTCGTTACTCATGTGATCGACACGGAAGGGCCGCTCCGCGAATCCCTTGATGCGACGTTCGAGCGCCTCTCGCACCTCCTTGGCGTCGATGATCTCCCGCACACGCCGGAGACCCTCGATCTTCTGAAGGAAAAGGCTCTTCCACTTGGTTGGAAGGAAGAACTCGTCGCCCAGGTGATCAATGGCCATGCTCTTTCCTACAAACAATCTTGGCAGGACATCGACGGAATGCTCGATCGTATTATGAGCGAGAAATTCCGGTTCGCACTTCCTGATTCCTATGGCGGCGGTTGGGTGTTTAACTGGCACTGCCTGGACCACGTAGGGTTCGAGAGCAATCCACGGGGACGGGACCTCGGCGTCCACCGTATCTTCGATCACTTTCACGCCCGTCTGAATGCGCAAAAGGATTGCCCCGACGGGCTGCATTATCACTTCCACTATATCTCGACCTATCACGAAGCGCACCGCTGTGCCACGTCGTTGCTCAATTCCGCGCACGAATTCTTGGATGTTCTCTGCCGCAGAATCATCGAGAGGCATTGGTTCCCGCAGGTCGCGCGTGCGGGCTTCACCGCCGAGCGTCCTGACAGTCACTGGTTCCTCGAGCAGTGGATTCCTTACGATCTCTCGAATACGGCGCTCGATGATCCCCGTGCGTTCGATCTCCATACAGATTTTCGCTCTGGTCGGTCCGCAGATTGGCGCGGGGCGCCAAGCGACTGGTCGGTCTATCATCCCTTGCACGATGATTATCGCGTACCGGGGAACTGCCGTCGGTGGATCGGACGGGCATTGAATGTTCTGAGTCGCATTGCTTCGCTCACGGAAAGAGAAGTCGAGAAAGCCTTCGCCCGGGCGGACAAGGGTCAGCCCACCCTCCTTGGCATCGCAGGGCATGATTGGCGCGATCTCGGCACGGAAGTGGATGCAACACGGGAATTGATCCAAAAAGTTGCTTCGCTGTATCCGCACGTGCGTTTCAAATACTGCGAAGCGGTGGAAGCCTTCCGACGCGCGACCGGGGTACCGGAGTATATTCCCGATCCTCTGGAATTGGACGTAGCGTTTCATCCAGAAACACCGGAGGATGTGCCTCATCTCGATATCACGACACGCCGTGGCCGCGTCTTCGGGCCGCAGCCGTTCCTCGCGATTGAAACGATGTCCGGTCGTTTCCTTCATGATAATCTCGATCGGGATATGCATGGCGGCGTCTGGCACTACCCATTTCACTCTGATACGCTTTCACTCTCGGATGTTCGCAGAATCGGCATCGCTGCGAATGATGAGTTCGCCAATGCCTCTATCGCGATCCTCGATAGAGATTCGTCTGGTATGCTCGTCCCCGGATTTCATTCCTAATCCTGAGAACACCTCGATTTCTGCCAATAGAAACGGTTGATCGTGGCTGAAATACAACGAATGAGCAGAAGGGCACTGGTGTTCACCACTGGTGCCCTTTTGTATGTTGCCCAATATGCCCCTCACGCTCCTGTGCCGGCTTCGCCGCGCCGCTCCAGCACGGAGCGAATTTTGCGTTCGAGCATCGCTCCGACAAATTCCGCCTTCTCTTCGTCTGAGAATTTTTCTTCTTCGGCATCAGGAGCCTTGCTTGGGTATGGCGTTGCGCATTCATCAATCGCCTTGAGGAAGAGCCGGATGTCATGCACGGAGCGGGGCTCCTTTTGCTGCATAATCTCTTCAATGGCACATTTGCAGTCCTCAGACGTGCGAATGTTGTAGACGCCCGGTCCATACTGGAAGAAGAAGTGCCCGAACATCAGTACGGGCTTCTGGCGCATGACCGACTCAAATCCCACGGTTCCCGTGGCGGTGGCGACGGCCAAGGAGCTGTCGATGAGCGCGTAGGTGTCCGTTTCTTTGGGAATGAGTGTCACGGAGGGGATGGCGAGGAGTGACTGGTAGAACTCCACGCTGCGGTAGCGTTCCCCCTGCGTGGGGTGCTCTTTCACGTAGAGCGAAATCCCCTCAGGCAGGCAGGCGGCGATGAGCTCCGCAATGAGTTCCTGATCCATGAACGCCCCCGCCTCGGGGATGGTGGAGGCTTCGGGCTGGCAATGGAGGGCGAGGTAGATGAAGGGTTTCGAAAGGTCAGGGACCTGTACGTGGCGGTCGTAGAACCGCGGGATTGTGTGTTCGCGCAGCTTGCGGGCCCAGAACGAGGGCGACAAAACCGCCGAGAAAAATTGCACGGGTTTTCTGATCGCGACTTTCAGCGCCTTCTTCCACCATTTCTTCAGAAAACTCGGTTCCGCGTAGGTGCTTCTGGGCAGCCGGTACCAGGGGGCGGGTTTCTTGCTGCGGTAGTAGTCGAAGTAGTACTCGTAGTTCTTCGAGAGCGGCACGGGCTTCTGCGGGTCGGCATACTCTTCACGGAGTTTCTGGAGCGTATCACGGATGTCCGTCACCGAGTCCTCCCAATCCTCCACGGCGAACATGGCATCCATCATGAGAAGGTGATCCAAGTGCAGCGTGGGGATCCCTTTGATCTTGCAGAGATTGTACAGGACAAAGTCGTAGCACTGGTGCGGAATGTGATACATCAGCACGAGATCGATGTGCTTCGTTTCGAGGAGGTCATTCCAGTACCGCAGTTGGTACAGGTACTGGCGCTTTCGCTCGTCATAGGGAATATCCCCCGAATGTGCGTAACCCATCTTGTGCGCGTACTTGCGGATCATGCGCATGAAGATGCTCTCGCAGTGCCGCATGCTCTCGATGATCTCCTCGTCGAGGGGGAGGAGAGTGTTCCAGTCGACCGTCCGGAAGAAGCTGCCTTCACGCAACGGTGCCCCCGGCAGCCAGATGTGCTCCTGTGCATCCAGAGCGGGGAGGAACTGACGGTCATTGTTGATGGAAATACAGGTTCCCAGCTTGGTGTTGCGGAATGCCCGCTCGACCATCATCCGGTCTGTTTCGGTGCTCTCAAACGATTTCAGGATGACGTTGATCATCGGTAGAACAGATGAAATAGAGAGATTTCCGGCGGACAAAGTATAGGCTTCTTCGCCCGGATGTGCTTAATTATTGATGATTCTTTCCGTTTCGAGCAACTGCCGATGAATCTGCTCATCACCCTCTGCGCCCGCGGCGGATCCAAGGGCATTCCCGGCAAGAATATCCGTCCGGTCAACGGCGTGCCGCTCATTGCGTACTCCATCCGCCATGCGCAGGAGCTTGCGAAGAAGACCGGAGCGGACATCGCGCTCTCCACCGACAGTGATGAGATCCGGTCGGTTACGGTGCAGTACGGACTCAAGAGCGACTATGTGCGTCCTGCGGAGCTGGCGACGGACACGGCAGGCAAGATTCCGGTGCTCCGGCATCTGCTTCTGCACGAGGAACAACGGCGCGGAAAGCGATATGACTTTCTGCTCGATCTCGATGTGACCTCTCCGCTGCGCACCATCGCCGATCTGGAACAGGCCATGGCGCTGCTGGAGCAGGATCCCGCCGCGCTCAATCTCTTCTCCGTCAGTCCGGCGCGTCGCCATCCCGCTTTCAATATGGTGGAGCGGGGGACGGACGGGTACTACCACCTCTGCAGGCATGCCGCCGATGTCATTCAGTCGCGCCAGAGTGCACCGCCGGTTTACGACATGAACGCATCCTTTTATTTCTACCGGCGCGCGTTCTTCGATACGGAGCGCCGGAGCGCTGTTTCGGAGCGGTCGCTCGTCTACGCGATGCCGCATCTGTGTTTCGATCTCGATGAGCCGGAGGATTTCGACTACTTCGCCTACCTTCTTGCGCACCGGAAACTCCCGTTCATGGAATGAAATGACGTTTTATGTAATCCTGCACATTTCCTCGTGCCCCCTCACCCTACCCTCTCCCCCCTCCGGGTGGAGAGGAGATGTGGAAAGGTACGAGCATTCGTGGAGCTATGAAAAGCTCCGAATGTCCATACTGTTGATGTATCTCGTATGAACATCTTGATTGTCGGTCTCGGCTCGATCGCCAAGAAGCACGTCGCCGCACTCCGCGCGACGGAAACTGATGCGACGATTTTTGCGCTCCGTTCCTCGCCCGATGCCGAAGTATTTGAGAACGTGCGGAATATCCGTCCGGTCAACGGCGTGCCGCTCATTGCGTACTCCATCCGCCATGCGCAGGAGCTTGCGAAGAAGACCGGAGCGGACATCGCGCTCTCCACCGACAGTGATGAGATCCGGTCGGTTACGGTGCAGTACGGACTCAAGAGCGACTATGTGCGTCCTGCGGAGCTGGCGACGGACACGGCAGGCAAGATTCCGGTGCTCCGGCATCTGCTTCTGCACGAGGAACAACGGCGCGGAAAGCGATATGACTTTCTGCTCGATCTCGATGTGACCTCTCCGCTGCGCACCATCGCCGATCTGGAACAGGCCATGGCGCTGCTGGAGCAGGATCCCGCCGCGCTCAATCTCTTCTCCGTCAGTCCGGCGCGTCGCCATCCCGCTTTCAATATGGTGGAGCGGGGGACGGACGGGTACTACCACCTCTGCAGGCATGCCGCCGATGTCATTCAGTCGCGCCAGAGTGCACCGCCGGTTTACGACATGAACGCATCCTTTTATTTCTACCGGCGCGCGTTCTTCGATACGGAGCGCCGGAGCGCTGTTTCGGAGCGGTCGCTCGTCTACGCGATGCCGCATCTGTGTTTCGATCTCGATGAGCCGGAGGATTTCGACTACTTCGCCTACCTTCTTGCGCACCGGAAACTCCCGTTCATGGAATGAAATGACGTTTTATGTAATCCTGCACATTTCCTCGTGCCCCCTCACCCTACCCTCTCCCCCCTCCGGGTGGAGAGGAGATGTGGAAAGGTACGAGCATTCGTGGAGCTATGAAAAGCTCCGAATGTCCATACTGTTGATGTATCTCGTATGAACATCTTGATTGTCGGTCTCGGCTCGATCGCCAAGAAGCACGTCGCCGCACTCCGCGCGACGGAAACTGATGCGACGATTTTTGCGCTCCGTTCCTCGCCCGATGCCGAAGTATTTGAGAACGTGCGGAATATCCGTACGCTCGAGGAGCTGCCTGTCACGCCGGATTTCGCCATCATCTCGAACCCCACACATCTCCATTTGCCCTCCATACGGCAGATGCTCCCGCTTCGTTGCCCGCTCTTCATCGAAAAGCCGGTGGTGCGGACTGTCGCAGAGGCGGAACAACTCCTCACTCTCCTCCCTGCCGATGCGGTGACGTATGTGGCCTGCCATCTGCGGCACCATCCTTGTCTGCAGTTTGTGCGCGAGCAGCTCCTCGCCCGGCGTCCGCAGGTGAACGAAGTCAGTGCGTACTGCGGTTCCTTCTTGCCCGAATGGGTGCCCGGAAAGGACTGGAAGAAGAGCTTCCGGTTCGATCCGGCACAGAGCGGCGGCGTGCACATGGAATTGATTCACGAGATGGATTACATCCACTGGGTCTTCGGCACGCCGGCTGCCGTTTCGGGGACGGTCAGGTCCGTCTCTTCCCTGCACATGCCGGCGCCCTTCGGCTCCGCTCAGGGCGCCCTGAGCGACGAGTGGAGCAGGGCGGAACGAGGAGTCGAACGGGCGCCGGATTTCGCCCACTATGTGCTGACCTACGACACGTTCGCCGCGACGATCACGCTCAATTACTACCGGCGGGATGCGAAACGCACACTGGAAATCGTCTTCGGGGATCAAACCTGGCTGGTGGATTTGCTGCGTTTCACCGTCGAGGCAAACGGGAAACAGGTGTTCTTCTCTCCCCTGAAAACCCCCGATCTCTATCGTCTGCAGATGGAGTATTTTCTCCGCTGTCTCAAGACCGGCGGGCAACCCATGAATTCCGTGCAGGAGGCCTGCGGCGTGCTGCGGGCGGCCCTGCAGGTGTGAAGTCTTACTGAACCGTGTAGCGCAGTTTCCATCCTTCATCTGTTTTTCCCCACAGGCTGGCATCACGGAAGGAGTCGACGGTCTCGTGGAACTTCTGCTCGTCGATATTGATGTACTCCAGAAAATCTTTGAAATAGCGGGTGGGGAATTCCCCGCGGAAGCGGTTCACCAGAGCCACTCCCTCCTCGCGCGTGATTTCCTTGTTGCGGATTTCCTGCGAGGCATCCTGTGTCGCCCGGCCGTAACCGAATTTGACCAGAGTCGTGTAGTAGAAGAAGTCATCCGTCCGGTCATCCAGGCTGTTGTACTTGCTGTACGTGCCGGGGGTGCGGTCGGGGGCGGCCTCGAAGCCGCAGTGTTTCACCGCGTAGTAGTATGTTCCCTGCGGGTGCCAGTTTAAGTAGTAGCCGAGGTAGTGGAATTCGGTCTTCTGTTTTGCGACGTCTTCCGGATCTGCGGGAAAATACGGTTCCAGATCTCCCTTCGAGATGCCGTTCTGCAGATACTCGGCGACCGAAGCTCCGCCGAGATAGATCTCGTCGAGGTTTTTTCCCTGCAGGAAATCCAGACGGAACCCCTCGCTGTTTTTATCTTCCGCGGAAAATTTGTTCTGATGAATAGAGACGTTGGCGCCGTACTCACCGGGGCTTTCGCCGTAGAAGATCAGCGGGATATTGAACCGGAGGGCCATCTTCACGGCGAAAGTTTTCTGCCCGAGGATGAACGGCTGGAAGGGATGCAGCAGACGCAGGAAGGCATTGCGGGTGAGCATGCGGTGGATTTTTCCGTTGGGGGTGAAGAGGTAGTTGTCGAACCCGCCGACATGGATCCAGTTCTGGAAGTTGTGAAAGCCGATATCCGTGTACAGGTGCGGGGCCCACGTGACCGTGAGCGGATGCATGTTGTACTTGTACTTCAGGATGTGTGCGGCGTAGCAGCTGTCTTTTCCGCCGCTGCCCGGGACCAGCACGTCGTATGACCCGTCCGTGCGCCGATACTTCGCGAGGAGATCGAGGAGCTCCTTCTCCCGCTCCAGCCAGTCGATCGAGCCGTCATATTTCGCTTCGCAGAACCGGCAGGCGCTGCATACGCCCTCCTCGTCGAAATCGATGAACTGATGTTTGAGACGGATGTGGTGCTGGTACTCGTTGCAGGAGGTCGGCCGGGTATTGGGCATCACGCATTTTTTGCAGAACTTCACTTTCTCCGGCAGGCCGTACTGTCGTTCAGGAAGTTGGCCTGCAGTGGAAGGGAGGACAGTGGCGGCCTTCGAGATGTGATCCATTGTCTGTGGGGTGGCGGGCTGATTCATGTGCCATTCTCCGCCAGATTGAAAGATTGTTCAATCGACCGGCGAGGCTTTTTTCTCTTCTCTCTCGGCTGAACCTTCCTTGGGTCCGTTTGTCTGCTTTCCTGTTCTATGCACGGATATGCAAAACCAGCGACGTATCTTGGATGTGGAACAAAGGCAGCTCATGGCCCAATACATTCAGCGATCGGCTCACGCTCTCGTAGGTCAGGTAGTCGTGCCACAGGATCATTCCCTTCTTCTGCAGCAGCTGCAGGGCATGACGCGTGTCGTTCCTGACGTATGCCTCATCGTGGCAGCCGTCCACGAACACACAGTCCATTGTTCCTTCGAACGGAGTGTAATCAAACGCAGCGGAGTCGCCGGAGAGCTGCGTGATCCTTTGCTGCTCCGGCGTGCCGAGAAATTTTGCGCCGGTCACCGGCTTGTCGACGTAGCGGCGCTCTCCGACAGAGATCGCGATGGCCGTTTTTTCGATGTCTCTCGCGGGCAGGTCGAGCGTATGGATGGCGATCCCGGGCAAATTTTTGGCCAGCAGATACGAGGTCTGGCCGAGGTATGTGCCGAATTCGAAGAACGCATGCACGTTGTATGCGCGCATGAGGCTCAAGAGGACGTACTCCTCCAGCAGGGAGGTGTTCCCTTTCGTCGCCTCATACGCCAGCTTGAAGGGCGTGCCGAGTTTCAGCCGCGGATCATTGAGAGGGATGGACGCCACGGGAGAGTTCCTCCGCACATCGGTCGTGACGGAGAACTCGAGCGCGTGGGCGGTCAGCTCTTTCAGAAAAGCCGGTCTCCAGACATTGCCGGCCAGCGCGCGGAAACCCGTCCAGACATTTTTGCGTGTGATCTTCATGGGCAACGGTCAGGATACCATTCCCGTCCGGTGCAATGGCAGGGAATTCCGTGTTTCCCTCCCGCGCGCGAGCGTGACGAAATTCTGCAGAATCTTCAGGCCGGCCTCTCCGTTCTTCTCAGGATGCCCGTTCGACTCCGCTCACCCTTCGATTTTACTCAGGGTGACCCTGAGCTTGCCGAAGGGTCAGGGCACCCCTCTTCCCTCATGATTTCTGCGCCATGGCAACGAAGTTTCTCAGTATTCTTAGTCCGGCCTCTCCGCTCTTCTCGGGGTGAAACTGACAGCCGACAATCGCGCCCCGGTCGATCACCGAGGCGAACGTGAGTCCTCCATACATTGTTTCCGCCAGCACATGCGGCCGGTCTTTCGGCTGCAGGATGTACGAATGAATGAAGTACATGTCCGCGCCGGGTGCCACGCCTTCGAGGACGGTTCCTTTCCATTGATTGCCCCTTTCCTGGCGCTCCGCGCCACCCTCTCCCGGAGGGGGAGGGTTTATGGAGGGGATTTCTATACTGTTCCAACCCATGTGCGGAGTTTTGGTTCCATGCTCCAGTGGGGGGAAACGCACCACGTTGCCCGGCAGGAAGCCGAGGCCCTCCCACTCGCCGAATTCGAATCCTTTTTCGAGCAGCAACTGCGCGCCCAGACAGATGCCGAGGATCGGTTTGCCCTTCTCCGCCGCCATTTTCACTTCGCCGAGCAGATTGCGGATCGTGAGCCCGCGCATGCCCGCCTCGAACGATCCCTGCCCCGGAAGCACGAGTGCGTCGGCTTCGTGCAGTTCCTTGGGGTCCTCGCTGAGGACCACATCTTCCGCAAAACGTTTCAGCCCTTTGATGGCGCTGAAGATGTTGCCGACACCGTAATCGACGACGCAGATGCGAGTCATGGTTGCGGAGAGTGACGAATCGGAATGTTCTTGGCATGCAAGCCCTGTTTCAACGCTTCAATCGTCCACTCATCGTCGTGCAGGATGGAGGCCATGCTCACAGCATCTGCACGTCCTTTCTCAATGGCCTGCACGAGCGACTCTGCATCCCGCGCGCCGCCGTGGATCACCACGGGTACGCCGGCGAATGCGGTAACGGCCGAGAGGAGCTCCAAGTCGTATCCCTTTCTCGTTCCATCAAAATCCACGGAAGTGAGCAGCACTTCTCCCACGCCCATGTAGAGCGCACGTTTGATCCACTCGACGGCGTCCAGCCCCGAGTGCTCGCGGCCGCCGTCGGTGTAGGCCTCCCAGCCCCCACCCGGGCGGCGCTTGGCTTCGACCGAGAGGACGATGCACTGCGAGCCGAACTGCCGCACAGCCTCGGGGAGCAGATTGAGGTTGCGGATCGCATGGGAATTGATGGCGACCTTGTCCGCGCCCGCACGGAGAAAATTATTGATGTCATGCAGCGATTGGATGCCGCCTCCCACAGTGAGCGGAATGAAAAGCTCGCTGGCGATCGAACGCATGAGATTAAAATCAGGGCTTCGTTGGTAGAGCGAGGCGACAATATCCATGGCGATGAGCTCGTCCGCCCCCTGTTCGAAATACTTGCGGGCGAGAGCCGCAGGGTTTCCGATTACGCGCAGCCCTTCCAGATGAATACCCTTCACCACGTTGGGGCCCTTGATATCGAGCCGGGAGATGACGCGCACGCTATGCAACGCGCATAGTGTACTAATCCATGAATGACAAACCTACGGTTTTTCCCTTATGAGCTCTCTTTTCCCCATAACAAGGATGTAGTATAAATTTATCTTCTCTTTTTGATTCCTTCCCCTATGACCAAGGAGCCGCCTTTCTGCCCATCGGCCTTCATTATCGCCGAAGCGGGCGTGAATCATAATGGCAAAGAAGAACTTGCCCTTCGGTTGATCGATGCCGCGCAGGAGGCGGGGGCGGATGCCGTGAAATTCCAGCTTTTCGATCCCGATGAGCTGGGCGGAACGGCCCCCCTTGCGGACTATCAGGAACAGAATCAGGGGGCATGGCGCGACCAGCGCGAAATGCTGGCTTCGCTCACGCTTCCGAGAGAGGCGTACCGGCGCCTTGCCGCGCATGCCCGTGCACGCCGGATCGGGATGATTGTGACGCCGTTCGATATCGCCTCGGCCGAATTTCTGATCTCCCTCGGATTGAAAACGCTCAAAATTCCCTCCGGCGAAATCACCAATCATCCTTTTCTGAAAGAGGTGGCCGCTCTCGGTGCGGATGTCATTCTCTCCACGGGCATGTGCTCCCTCGAGGAAGTTCAGGAAGCCGTCGGCATTTTTCGTTCAGCGGGCGTGCCTCTCACGCTGCTTCACTGCACCAGTGCGTATCCCGCCCCCTACGATCATGTCCACCTGCGTGCCATGGCGTTCCTTCGCGAGACCTTCGGGTTACCCGTCGGGCTTTCGGATCATACGGAGGGTATCGAAGTCGCCATCGCGGCGGCGGCACTGGGGGCATGCGTCATCGAGAAGCACATCACGCTCGATCGTGCACTTTCGGGCCCCGATCATCGCGCCTCCATCGAACCGGAAGAACTCGCACGTATGATCCGGAGCATCCGGAATGTGGAGGCTGCACTCGGTTCCGCAGAGAAGGTACGGCAGGTGAGCGAACAGAACGTGGCTGCCGTGGCGCGCCGGAGTGTGGTAGCCGCTTATGATCTCAAGAAAGGACAAGCGCTCACGAAGGAGATGATCGCCATCCGCAGGCCGGGCACGGGAATCCCGCCCAAATCGCTCGCGGAAGTCATCGGCAAAATCGCCGCACAGGATATTCCGTCCGGCACGCCGCTCACGTGGGACATGCTGATATGAAGAAGATCGTTGCCATCACCGGCACCCGCGCGGATTACGGCATCTATGTTCCGGTGTTCCGTGCCATCGAAGGACACACGGATGTGCAGCTCGAAGTGGTCGCGGTCGGCATGCATCTTAAGAAGGAATTCGGTTCGACGATCGAGGAGATCCGCCGTGACGGGTTCACGATCGTTGCCGAGCTGGATACCCTCTCACTTGCGGATACCAAGGCAGCCATGGCGGAATTCGTCGGGAGGACCACTGTGGAGTGCGGTCGTGTGTTCGCCGAGCGAAAGCCGGATATCGTGCTGGTTCTCGGAGACCGCGGTGAGCAGCTTGCCGCGACTGTGGCGGCGGTTTACCTCGGTATCCCCGTTGCACAGCTGCATGCGGGCGAGCGTTCCGGTTCCGTGGATGATCCCGTGCGTCATGCGATCAGCGCGCTTGCGACCATTCACTGCACGTCCACGGAGGAGGACGGAGAGCGGGTGCGCACGATGCTCGGCGAGCGGGCGCGACACGTGCACCGCACGGGTGCACCGGCGCTCGATACGATCGCTTCGTTCATGCCGATCCCCAAAGCGGAATTACTTGCCGATGCAGGGGTGCCGGGAGATCGGCCGCTCCTCCTCTTCATCCAACATCCTGACACGCTCGATCCTCTCACGCCGGCTGCCCAGATCGAACCATCCATCCAGGCGCTCGGGTCCTTCGATGGGAACATCATCATCTTCGGCTCGAATGCCGATGCCGGAGGTATGGCCATGAATGCCGCACTCCGGGCATTTGCCAAAACGCGGCAGGACGCACGGTTCATCGAGAGTGTTTCGCACGAAACGTACCTCTCGTGGATGGAGGCGGCCGATGTGCTCGTCGGGAATAGTTCGAGCGGTATCATCGAGGCGTCGTCGTTCCATCTTCCCGTGGTGAACATCGGCGGCCGGCAGCGGGGGCGCCTGCGTTCGGGAAACGTGCTGGATGTTCCGTACGATGCCGAGGCCATTCGCAAGGCGATACACGTTGCGCTCGCGGACACGTCTTTCCGCGCGAAGCTGAAGCAGTACGAAAATCTCTACGGCGACGGCAAAGCAGGCGGCCGGATCGCGGAGATCCTGGCGCAATTTCAACAGTGAACCTTCAGGCGTGCCGCCCGAAGCGAACAGGTGTCCTCTTTCCGTCGATGGTGCGGTAGGCGGTTTCTTCCGGATCGTTGGTCGTGAGCCCGCGCACGATGCGCTCCCGCAACGCAGGATCCGTGCACGCGTCGAGATCGCGGATACGTTCGATGTCGCCTTTCGCGTGAGATGTTCCTTCCCCGCTCTGGGGCAGTCGGGGGAGTGACTGGGATTGCAGGAGAGGAATGGCTCGCTCGAAAATACGCTCCTCCGCCTGAAGCGCTCGTTGGTAGAGCTCATGCGCCGTATCGGTCGGCAGGACTTCGACATGCTCCTGCAGTGCGATATTCCCTGTATCGATACCCTCATCGATCCAGTGGAGCGTTGCCCCGAAAGGAGTTCCTTCCACGATGGCCCACGTGGGGGTATTCCATCCCCGGTTGAACGGAAGGAAGGCGGGGTGCAGGTTCAGTGTGCCGACGCGCGGGAGCGTGAGAATTTCTTTGGGAATGATGTACGGAAAGTGGACGGAGATCAGGTAGTCGGGTTTGAGTGAGCGGAGCAGCTCCACATTCTCCGGCGAACGGAACGACTTGCCCGAGAGCACAGGGATACCGGAGACGAGTGTTTGCATTTCCTCCTGCGCGCTGGCTCCTGCTCCTTCCGCGATCAGCAACCCTGCTGGCGTGAGCCCGGCTGTCAGCAGCATGTTCAGACATCGGAGTCCGATCGGACGGTTCGCCGCATAGAGAATGGAAATTGCAGACATAATCATTCGCCTGGTACCCGTACTGCAGAATATAATTCCGCCGTTATGATACAAGGAATTCCCCTCTCCATGCCGGACTTGAGCGAGGAGGATATCGAGGCGGTCGTCGCCGTCCTGCAAACCACGCAACTCTCGCTGGGGCCGAAGCTGCGGGAATTCGAGCAAAAGTTCGCCCGGTATGTCGGGACCAAAGAGGCGGTTGCCGTGAGCAACGGAACATGCGCTCTCCATCTGGCCATGTGCGCGCTCGACATTCATGACGGCGACGAAGTCATCACCACGCCGTTCAGCTTCATCGCATCGGCCAATTGCATCCTGTTCGAGCGGGCGAAACCGGTGTTCGTCGATATCCTGCCCTCGACGTTCTGCATCGATCCGACGAAAATCGAAGCGGCCATCACCCCGCACACGAAGGCGATCCTCGCCGTGGATGTTTTCGGGTACCTCGCGGACTGGCAGGCGCTCCGAGGCATTGCGGACAAGCATCACCTTCTCCTCATTGAGGACAGTTGCGAGGCTTTGGGTTCAGAGCGCGCCGGGCGACGGGCCGGCTCTTTCGCCGACTGTGCCGTGTTCGGGTTCTATCCGAACAAGCAGATGACGACCGGTGAGGGTGGCATGTTCGTGACGGATCGGCCGGAACTGTCGCGCATCGTGCGCTCGCTCCGGAACCAGGGGCGTGACGAAGAAGATAAGTTTCTTGTTCATCACCGTCTGGGATTCAACTACCGCATCAGCGACTTGAACTGTGCGCTCGGGATCAGCCAGCTCAAGAAACTTCCCGCAATGATCGAACGGAGAGCACAGGTTGCCCGGTGGTACGCTGCGGGTCTGGCCGGTCTTTCGAAGGATCTGCTCGTTCCCGCGGATCAGCCGGAGGTGGACATCAGCTGGTTCGTCTACGTTGTCCGGCTCGCCGACCGTTTCAGTTCCAGAGACCGCGATCATCTGCGCCGGCATTTGGGTGACCGGAATATCGGCTGCAACGTCTATTTCCCCTGCATCCATCTGCAGCCGTTCTACCGCGAGCGATTTGGCTTCACAGAGGGGGATTTTCCGGTGACGGAACATGTCGCGGAGCGGACCATCGCACTTCCGTTTTCTTCGCGAATGTCAGAGAAGGACGTTGCGAAAGTCTGCGAAACGTTGAAAGATGGGCTGTTGCAGCTTCCCTCGTAAACGTATGTCGTTCTTCAAGGACAAGACCATTCTCGTCACCGGCGGCACAGGATCCATCGGGTCCGAGGTGGTGCGGCAACTTCTCGTACTGCGGCCAAAAGCCATCCGTGTGTTTTCCCGCGATGAACACAAGCAGTACTTGTTCGGGCAGGAATTGGGTCCGGATGCACAACCCGTTGTGCGTTATCTGCTCGGCGATATCCGTGACTATCCCCGGCTCGTACGGGCGCTGGAGGGAGTGGATTTCGTCTTTCACTGTGCCGCGTACAAGCACGTGCCGTTCTGCGAATACAATTCGTTCGAAGCCGTGAAGACCAATGTGATCGGAACACAGAATCTCGTCGATGCGGCCATTACGCAGGGAGTGAGCCGTGTATTGCTCATCTCGACCGACAAAGCCGCGAGCCCCTCCAATGTGATGGGGGCGACCAAGCTGCTCGCCGAAAAAATGATGACATCGGCCATGAACTTTGCCGGAGACCGGCCCATCCGGTTCGCCAGCGTGCGCTTCGGCAACGTGCTCGCTTCGCGCGGGTCCGTGCTGCCGCTCTTCTGCAGGCAGATCGAACACGGCGGGCCCGTCACCGTCACGAATCCGGACATGATCCGGTTCTTCATGTCCATCCCGCAGGCGGTTTCCCTCCTCTTCCGCGCCATGGTACGCATGGATGGAGGGGAGCTCTTCATTCTCAAGATGCCGGTTCTGCGTCTCGGGGATATGATCGATATTCTCATCGAGGAGCTGGCTCCCCGCTTCGGTCATGCTCCCGCCGTCATCAAACGTCAGATCATCGGCGCGCGTCCCGGTGAAAAAACGGAAGAAATCCTCATGACGACGGAAGAATCACAATACGCCATCGAAGAGAACGACATGTTCGTCGTGCGACCCCCGATTCTGCTGGCGGACGGCAAGTGGAGTGAATCAAAGAAGGGCGAGGCGGTTCAAAACGGTCAGGCAGCCCATGTTCCGCCACTCTCCCGGGAGCAGATCCGCACGCTTCTCGCACCCGTGCTCACGGAATACTTCAAGAATCGCTAAAATCGTTCCCCGAAGATCCCCCCGCGCACCAGTCTCGCATCTGTCGTTCCGCTCCATTGCGTGGCGGTGCGGGGTTTCGCCGATTGAAATACCGGTTATTGCGAAGATGCCGTGAGTGTCCGTTCGTGAGTTTCACTTTTATCTTGCGGGAGGGCACTCCGTAGCCTGATACTTTCGGTATGCCCTCCGGTCCCGGCATACGGGTCATCGCCGGCCGTTTTTCTCTCGCGGTCTCGCGGCGTGCGCTGGAGGACCTGTTGCGGGAGTACCCGTTCGAATTCTGCGCCGATCTCTCCGCGGGGCCGTTCATGCCTTTCGAGGGGTTGCCGGCTGCGGATCAGGAACACTTTGCGGGAAGCGAGGTGCGCAATGCCCACTACGAAGGAGTCCATTGGAACGCGATCGCACCTCTCGACGAAAGCATCATCATGCAGATGAGGGAATACGAAGCGATCTTCATGGCCATGGTCACCCGTCTCGAGTGGAAGCGGAGCATTCCATATCTCACCCGTAAACTCTGGTACCTCCGGCATTTGCAGTTCTGGAGTGACTACCTCACCCGTCACCGGATCAACCTCTATCTTTCCGCCTGGGTCCCCCACGAAATTCCCGACATCATCATCTACGGGCTTTGCAAGCTGCGGGGTATCCCCGTGCTCTACTTCGATGTGGCGACGTTCCGGGATGTTACGTTCCCCGGATACGACGTGCGTCAGGCAGCTCCGGCTGTTGCACAGCGTTATCGGGAATTACTTGCTCAGTTTCCCACAGGGGATCCGGCACGACTGCCGCTCAAAGAACCATTCGCTTCGTACGAACGCGAGGTCGTTCCCGCCAAAGGCAAGCCACCGGCTATTGCGTCGGTCGGCCTGCCGACCTATTGGGAGCAATTGCGCACCTTCCTCTGGGAACGTCCCATCGCGTTCCTTGCCCATGCTGTTTTATACGTGACGCCTGCAGGGTGGAAGCGCGCTCTGGGTGCGCTTCAGCGGTGGGTGACTGTTCGCCGGACGGAACGTTTCTACGATGCACATACGTCGGTGCCCGATCTCACCCGGCCGTTCGTGTACTTTCCGCTGCACTATCAACCGGAAGCGACCACCCTGCCCCAAGGCGGCGTCTTCGTCGATCAGATTCTGGCGGTGCGCCTCCTCAATGCGGCCCTGCCTCCGGATGTGCCCCTCTACATCAAGGAACATCCGCGCAAGAGCAGCTGGCTCAGCCGGAGCATTCCCTACTATCAGGATTTTCTGGAGCTTGAACATGTCCGTTTCGTTCCGAGGAGTTTCGACACGTTCGCCCTGCGCGAGCATTGCAGCGCTGTCGCGACCATCACGGGATCAGCGGGCATCGAAGCGCTCGTCCGCGGCAAACCGGTTTTCCTCTTCGGATCGTGCTACTACCAGTATGCCAAAGGAGTGTTCGTCATCCGTTCGATGCAGGATTGCCGGAATGCCGTGCGCGCCATCTTCGAACACAAGGAGGCGCCCACTCCGTGGACCACTCATCTCTACATGAAGGCGATGGAGGAAGCCTGTGTGTTCGGCATGCCCGATCCTTGGTATCTCCACATTTCAAAAATGTCAGAGGAACAGCATCAGCAGGCGTTGAGTGAGGCGCTTGTCCGCGAGGTGAAGAAGTTGGAAGGGGAGATTGTGCGGGTTGCGCTGTAATTCCGTTTTCCGGCCATCCTGTTTGGTCGCTGGCGGCAAATGCGATACGCTTGGCTTCAGCACCATGGATTTGCTGATCACCATCTGTGCCCGCGGAGGATCGAAGGGCATTCCCGGCAAGAACATCCGGCCCGTCAACGGTATTCCGCTGATTGCGTATACCATTCACCATGCTCAGGAATACGCGAAACAGTGGGGAGGAGACATTGCGCTCTCCACCGAAGATCCGAAGATTCGCGCGGTCGCGGAGATCTACGGACTCAAGACGGACTACATCCGCCCCGCCCCTCTCGCTTCCGATACGGCGGGAAAAGTCGACACGCTCAAGGATCTGCTGTTGCACCACGAACGGGCGCGGGGCAAACGGTATGACATGCTCATGGATCTGGATGTCACCTCGCCGCTGCGGACCATGGACGATCTGCGTGCCACTCTCGATCTCATTCAGGCCAACCCCAAGGCGCTCAATATCTTCTCGGTCAGTTTTCCGCGTCATAATCCCTACACTGATATGGTGGAGCGCACGGCCGAGGGATTTTACTATCTCTCCAAACCGACGGAGACGACGTACCTCTCGCGCCAGACGGCTCCGAAAGTCTACGAGATGAACGCCTCGTTCTACTACTACCGTCGCGCGTTCTTCGATACCGACATCACCGGGCATGTCACCAAACAGTCCCTCATTTACGAGGTGCCGCACATGTGTTTCGAACTCGATGAAATGGCGGAGTATGAACTTCTCGAGTACCTTCTCTCGCACCGGAAGCTCGACTTCCCGCTTCTCGTTCCCGCTCCCCGTCCCTCATGATCGATCTCAAGAACAACATTGTCGTGGTGACCGGCGGCGAAGGACTGCTTGGGTCCGTGTTCGTACGTCACTGCCGCGAGGCGGGTGCCGTCACCGTGTCGGCCGACATCCGTGTCCCGACGGATCTCGCCAAAGGCACGCTTGCCCTTGATGCCACCAGCGAGGAGTCCGTCCGTGCGGGCGTCGATGCGGTCGTCCGGCACCACGGAAGAATCGACGGCTGGGTGAACAACGCCTATCCGCGCGGCAAGGATTTTTCCGGCCCGTTTTCCGGCCAGTCGCAGGAGGGCTTTTTGGAGAATCTCGACAAGCACCTCGGCGGCTATGCGCTCTGCAGCCGGATTGTCCTCGAGCAGATGCGCACGCAGGGATCCGGCTCCCTCATCAACATGGGATCCATCTACGGTTGCGTCGCCCCCGATCCGCATCTGTACGAAGGCATGGAACAGATTACGACGCCCGTGGTGTACGCGGCCATCAAAGGCGGGGTCATCCAGATGACGCGGGCCCTCGCAGCCGTGTACGGACAGTATGGCGTGCGCGTGAATGCGGTCTCTCCCGGCGGTATCGAGAACCAGCATCCGAAAGAGTTCATCGAACGCTATGCCCGCAAGACGGCGCTCGGACGTATGGGAAAGCCCGAAGATATCGCTCCGGCCATCGTCTTCCTGCTTTCGGAATCCGCACGATACATCACGGGTGCGAACCTTCTCGTGGACGGCGGAATGACGGCACTCTAAGTGCCCAAAGGTGCCAAAAATCATTGCACGGGGCGGATCCCTTCGACACACTGTCTTCAACGTGTTCATCGATCGTCACATCACGAAGTATGTTGTGTTCGCGGGCGAAAGCATCGCGGTCGCTCTGCAGAAGATGGATGCGAACAAAAGTCAGATTATATTTTCGGTGACGGAGTCGGGTGTTCTGGAAGGCGTGCTCACGGACGGAGATGTCCGCCGGTGGCTGATGACGCAGAAGAACGTCGATATCCGCCAGGAGGTCTCTGCCGTCTCGAACAAACAATTCGTCTTCGCACTCGATACGGATCCGTCCGAACACATCCTTTCGCTTTTTTCCGATGTCATCCGGTATGTGCCCGTGCTGGACGAGCGTCATCATCTGCTGGGCATCGCCCGCCGCGAGGTCGGCAAACTGCAGATCGGCTCCTTCGTCTTAAGTCAGGATGCCCCCGCTTTTCTGATCGCCGAAATCGGCATCAATCACAACGGCGATGTCGCTTTGGCGAAGCGGCTGGTCGGTCTCGCCAAAGAGGCGGGTGCCGACTGTGCAAAGTTCCAGATGCGCGACATGCAGAGCCTGTACCGCAATGCCGGCTCCGCTTCGGATGTCCGCGAGGATCTCGGTTCGCAGTACACGCTGGATATTCTCAACAAGTCCCAGTTGCGTCCTGACGAGATGTTTCAGGTATTCGATCATTGCAGGGAGCAGGGCATTATGCCGCTCTGTACGCCCTGGGATACCGCCAGCCTGCAGCGTCTCGAGGAGTACGGCATGCAGGCGTACAAGGTGGCTTCGGCGGATCTCACCAATCACGAACTGCTGACGGCTCTGGCCGGCACGCGCAAGCCTTTGATTCTCTCGACGGGCATGTCGACGGAAGAGGAGATTGAGGAGACTGTCTCGCTTCTGCGTCGTCTGGGTGCCGCCTATGTGTTGCTGCACTGCAATTCCACCTATCCGGCTCCGTTCAAGGATATCCATCTGCGCTATCTGCAGCGGTTGAGCGAGATCGGGGACTGTCTGGTCGGCTACTCCGGTCACGAACGGGGGATCCACATTCCCGTTGCGGCGGTGGCGTTGGGGGCGAAGGTGATCGAGAAACACTTCACGATCGACAAATCCATGGAGGGCAATGATCACAAGGTCAGTCTGCTGCCCGAGGAATTCGCCCAGATGGTGCAGGCGATCCGGCAGGTGGAGCAGGCGCTGGGGTCCACTGCCGCCCGGCAGCTCAGTCAGGGCGAGATGATGAACCGGGAGGTGCTCAGCAAAAGCCTCGTCATCAATTGCTCCCTCGAGCCCGGTGGCGTGATCACCGAAGAGATGATCGAGATCAAGAGCCCCGGCAAAGGACTTCAGCCCAACCGCAAAGCACAGCTGATTGGCAGGACAGTCAAGCGGTCATTCAAACCGGGGGATTTTTTCTTTCCGAATGATCTGGTTTCCGACCGCGTCCAGCGGCGCAACTACACCTTCCACCGACCGTGGGGACTGCCGGTGCGCTACCACGATTTCCGCTCGATGATGACCGGAACCAATCCCGATTTTCTCGAGTTCCACCTGAGTTACAAGGATATGGAGCAGGACATTCACACGTTCCTGAAAGAGACCTATGACATGGGACTCGTCGTGCACAGTCCGGATCTGTTTGCCGGTGACCACATTCTCAATCTTGCCTCAACCGACGAGCAGCACCGGCGTCGTTCGGTTGCCGAGCTTCAGCGTGTCATCGATCTCACCCGCTCGCTCAAGCCATTTTTCAAGCGGGCGGAACGGCCGTTCATCATTGCCAGTCTCGGCGGGTTCGCCCAGGACGGCTTCATCAGCCCGCAGGAACGGGACAAGTGGTACGGGCTGATCGCGCGCAGTCTTTCGGAGCTCGACAGAGAAGGCGTGGAGATTCTCGGCCAGACACTGCCGCCGTTTCCGTGGTACTTCGGAGGTCAGCTCTACCTCAATCTCTTCGTGACACCCGAAGACACTGCCGCGTTCTGCGAGCGTCATCAGTTCCGTCTGTGTCTGGATGTTTCGCATTCCAAGCTGGCCTGCAATCATTACGGTCTCTCGTTCACGGATTTCGTGGAACAGATCGGCAAGCACAGTGCGCACCTGCACATTGTGGATGCCCGTGGCGTCGACGGCGAGGGCGTACAGGTCGGCGAGGGCGAAATCGATTTTTTTGCATTGGCCAAGACGCTCGAACAGGTGGCGCCGAAAGCATCGTTCATCCCCGAAATCTGGCAGGGGCACAAGAACGACGGAGAGGGGTTCTGGGTCGCGCTCGAGCGGCTGGAGCAGTGGTTTTGAAGCGTGGGATGGCCACCTACCCTTCGGCTTCGCTCAGGGCGAGCGGTGTCCCTCCTACGAACCCACCCTTCCCTGAGCGGTTGCGCTCCAGGCGGGCGAAGCCCGCCTTCGCGCGTTGTCTGATTGCAACAGTGTTGGCCGGACAGTGCGCAGCGCAAGTGCAGAAGATGATGTGCAAAAGAGCGCGGACAAATTGAAGAAGGGATGTTTTGCTCTGCTATACTCCTCTCTCCGTGACAAGAGTTCTCATCACCGGCATTGCCGGGCAGGATGGCTCGTACCTTGCCGAGCGCCTCTGTGCGCAGGGGTACGACGTGCACGGCATCGTGCGTCCTGAATCACTGGCGGATCTCGGGCATTCTCCGAATCTTGAACATGTCCGGAAGAAAATAACACTGCATGGCACATCTCTCGATGACCGCGATGCCATTGCCGCTCTCATCGCTTCGCTCAAGCCCGACCAGTGTTATCACCTGGCTTCGCCGACCCTTGTCACCTCTGCATTCATGCGGGAGCTTTCGCAGCTCACGACCGCCGTGAACAGTGTGCACCATTTTCTCTCGGCGCTCTGTACGTCCGCTCCGTCTTGCCGGTTCTTCTTTGCAGGTTCGAGCGAGATGTTCGGCCATGCCCCCGCCGAGCCGCAGAACGAATCCACTCCGTTCAATCCGCGTTCCATCTACGGCATCGCCAAGCTGGCCGGCCACCATCTGGTCGTGAATTTCCGGCGCGAGTACGGCCTCTTCGCCTGCACCGGCATTCTCTACAATCACGAGTCGCCTCGGCGCTCCCCGCAGTTCGTCACGCGCAAGGTCACCATGGCCGCCGCCCGGATTTCGCTGGGGCTCGAGAAGGAAGTCCGTCTGGGTAACATCGAGGCTCTGCGTGACTGGGGATACGCGCCTGAGTATGTCCATGCCATGCAGCTCATGGCGGAAGCGCCGGAACCCAGAGATCATGTCATCTCGACCGGCGTCGCCCGCCCCGTGCGTGCGCTTCTGGAACAAGCCTTCGGGGCTGTCGGTCTCGATTATCGAAAGTATCTGGTGACCGATCCATCCCTCTTCCGCCCGCAGGAGGCCGTGACACTTCGCGGTGACAGCTCGGCGCTTCGGTCACGTCTGGGGTGGAAACCCGTGAAACCTTTCGGTGAGATCATCGATGAGATGGTGCAACACGATCTGAAACTTGCCAGAGTGCATTGAGGCGCCGGGTATTCGTTCCTATACTTCCTCTCACTATGAGAACAGGTCAAGACCTCTACCGGAAGGCAAAAACACTCATTCCGGGCGGCACCCAACTGCTCTCGAAGAGGCCGGAGCTCCATCTGCCTGACAACTGGCCGAGTTACTACAGTCGAGCGAAGGGTGCCGAGGTGTGGGATCTGGACGGCAGACGGTTTCTGGATATGGGATTTTCGGGCATCGGGTCCACCGTTCTCGGTTTTGCGGATCCCGATGTGAATGCCGCGGTGAGCAAAACGATTGATGCCGGTTCGATGTGCACTCTCAACAGTCCCGAAGAAGTGGAACTGGCGGAATTGCTCTGCTCGCTTCATCCGTGGGCGGAGATGGTGCGCTACGCGCGGTGCGGAGGGGAGGCGATGGCGATTGCCATTCGCATCGCCCGCGCGCATACCGGCCGCGAGAAGATCGCTTTTTGCGGATATCACGGATGGCACGACTGGTACCTGTCGGCGAATCTTGCGGATGACGATGTTCTGGACGGTCATCTGCTCCCCGGGCTCGATGCCAAAGGTGTGCCGCGCGGGCTCAAGGGCACCATGCTGCCGTTTCGCTACAACCAGATCGGGGATCTGGAACAGATCATCCGCGAGCACGGCAGCGAAATCGCCGCCGTTTCGATGGAACCGATGCGCGAGAGGGGGCCGGAAGGGGATTTTCTTCGCCAGGTGCGCTCTCTCGCCACCAAGGCCGGTGCCGTGCTCATTTTCGACGAAGTGACATCCGGATTCCGCAAGACTTGCGGGGGGATTCATCTTACGTTCGGCGTGGATCCGGACATGGCGGTCTTCGCCAAGGCACTCGGCAACGGTTTTCCGATGGCCGCAATCATCGGCAGGCGGCCGGTCATGCAATCGGCGCAGACGACGTTCATCAGCAGCACGTACTGGACGGAGCGCATCGGCCCGACGGCCGCTCTCGCCACGCTGCGCAAGTTCCAGAAGCAAAAGGTGCACGAACACCTGATCCGCATGGGGACGATCGTTCAGGAGGGATGGAGGCGGGCAGCCGATCAGGCAGGTCTTCCTCTGACGATCGACGGCATGGAACCCCTCAGCCACTTTGTGATTGAATCCGCATTCGGCGAGGCTCCCCGCACGCTCTATACCCAGCTCATGCTGGAGAAGGGTTTTCTTGCTCTCAACAAGTTCTATTCCATGTATGCGCACACCGAAGAGCAGGTTGCCCAGTACCTCTCTGCAACGGAAGAAGCGTTCTCGTCGGTTGCGCGCGCCATCACAGAAGGCACGGTCATCGACCGGCTGCAGGGTCCTGCAGCCCATGCGGGCTTTAAGCGGCTCACTGCCTGATTTGTCTTTTCCATTCCCTTTCGTACCATGCCCAAAAAGCGCGCCCTCATCACCGGAATCACGGGTCAGGACGGTTCGTACCTCGCCGAATTCCTGCTGGGGAAAGGGTACGAAGTGCACGGCATCGTGCGTCGCGCTTCCACGTTCAACCGCGGACGCATCGAGCATCTGTTCAAGGATATTTCACGGGATGAGCCGAATTTCCAGCTGCACTACGGGGATCTGGGTGACAGTAATTCGCTGATCCGGATTCTGACGGCGGCGAAGCCGGATGAGGTGTACAACCTTGCCGCCCAGAGCCACGTGGGGGTGAGCTTCGATATGCCGGAATACACGGGCGACATCACGGCGCTCGGCACGACGAGGCTGCTCGAGGCATTGCGAACGAGCGGGCTTCCTGCTCGTTTCTATCAGGCCAGTTCGAGTGAGCTCTTTGGCAAGGCCGTCACAACTCCGCAGAACGAGAAGACCCCCTTTTACCCGCGCAGTCCCTACGGATGCGCGAAGGCGTACGCCTTCTACCTCACACGCAACTATCGCGAGAGCTACGGGATGTTCGCGGTGAACGGCATCCTCTTCAATCACGAGTCTCCCCGCCGGAGCGAGAATTTCGTCACGCGCAAGATCACCCTAAGTATTGCCAACATCCTCGCCGGGAAACAGGAATGCATGCACCTTGGCAATCTGGAGGCCAAGCGTGACTGGGGATACGCCAAAGAATTCGTGGAGGGCATGTGGCTGATGCTGCAGCAGTCCGAGCCAGAGGATTTTGTGCTCGCGACGGGTAGAACCGCGACTGTGCGGGAATTTTTGGAATTGGCGCTGACTGCGGCATGCATTCCCTTCGAGCGCAGCGGTACCGGGGAGAACGAAACCTATCACGATGCGCGGACCGGGAAGACTATTGTGGCGGTTGATCCGCGCTACTACCGACCGGCGGAGGTGGATTGTCTGCTCGGCGATGCCTCCAAAGCGAAGCAGAAATTGGGATGGCAGCCCAAGACGACTTTGTCCGAACTCGTGGCGCTCATGGTAGAGGCTGATCTGAAAGGCGCGGGCGTGCAGGTGGCACGGTAGGGATCCTTTTGGCTTTTTGGTGGATAGGGCCTGTTTTTCGTGGCAGAATGCCCATCACGGTTATGGAAGACTTCTACGTCCATCCCCGGTCACGGCAATCCTTCTTTTCCGGCTCTGCCATCCACAAAGAGAAGAAAAAGTGGGGTGAGGAGCACTGGATTGTGAACAAAGAATACTGCGGCAAGAAACTGCTACTGAAGAAGAATCGCCGCTGTAGTCTGCATTCTCACAAAGAGAAGGACGAGGTTTTCTATATCCAGAAGGGTCGTGTGCTCCTGGAACTTGGCGGAGAGAAACGCGAGCTCACCCCTGGCGATTTCGTCCATATTCCGGCGGCGACGCCGCACCGCTTCACGGGTCTTGAAGACAGCGAGATGTTCGAGTTTTCCACCACGCACAGCGAGGACGACAGTTACCGCACGGAGTATTCTGGTCATGTGGAGCAGGAACGCTACGATCGGCAGGTTGCGCTCATTCACTCGTTCAAGAAGTGCTCGGTCCTGGTGGTGGGCGACGTGATGCTCGATACGTACTTCTCGGGTTCCGTGGACCGCATCTCGCCTGAGGCGCCGATCCCCGTGGTTCACTTTCGGGAGAAGATGTCTTTTCCCGGTGGCGCCGCGAATGCGGCGCGCAACATTGCAGCGCTCGGCGCACGGACCACGCTGCTCGGGTTTACCGGGGAGGATGACGCGGGCAGAGAGCTGAACGGTCTCGTGAAGAGAGACAAGGTCCGGTCCCTCCTGCTGGCGGATGCTCAGCGTTCCACAACCCAGAAGCAGCGCATCGTCGCGGGATCCTCGCATCAGATTGTGCGCCTCGATATTGAAGAGCAGTCATCGCCGTCTCCCGCGCAAGCGCGCTCACTCCTCCGGCGCATCGAACGCGAGTTGCCCAAGCATGACATTCTCCTTCTTTCGGACTACGCGAAAGGAGTGTTCGCCCCTGCAGTGCTGCGTTCCTGCATCGCGCTCGCTCGCCGGAAGAAGAAGCCTGTCGTACTCGACCCCAAACCTCTTGATTCTTCTTATCTTGCCGCCGCGCGCGGTGTAACGCTCATGACTCCCAACCGCCGGGAGGCGTCGCTCCTCGTCGGACGGGCCGATGCCGCTCCCGAAGAAGCCGGCAAGTTGCTGGCACGCGCACTCAAGACGGATGTTCTGCTCACGCTCGGAGCCGATGGCATGTTCCTGGTGCGTTCGCGCGGGGGATCTGAGCATTTTCCCTCCCAGGTGCGCGAGGTGTCGGATGTCTCGGGAGCGGGGGATACGGTGGTTGCCGTACTGGCCGTTGCACTCGGGCTCAAAGGCAAGCTCCTCGATGCCGTGGATCTCAGCAACCGCGCCGCCGGCATCGTCGTCGGCAAGGCGGGAACGGCGACTGTTACTCCCGCGGAACTTCTGGAAGCGCTATGAAATTCCTCCTCCTCGATTTCGATGGAACGCTGATCGAAGATAATGGGGGACGTGCCTATGATCCTTCTTCAATGCGCTTGCTGCCCGGTGTCAGCGATGGTCTTAAACGATTGCAGGGTGTCGGCATGCAGGTTTTCATTGTCAGCAATCAGTCCAAAGTTGCTCGTAAAGTCGACACGGCGGCGAATGTCGCTGCGGCTTTCGATGGCGTCATTCAATTACTGAAGGCAGAGGGCGTGCGCATCGAGGCCGCAGAGCAGTGCCCGCACCGCATGGAGGATGCATGCACCTGCCGTAAACCCAAAACCGGTATGTGGGAGGCGCTCCGCAGTCGCTTTCCCAACCTCACGGCGGAGGAAACTATCCTCGTGGGGGACATGGATCGGGACATACAGATGGGTCGGGCGATCGGCTGCCGGACAGCGCGCATCTTTTCCTCCAAATTTCCTCGGGCGGTTCCTGCAGATTTTCTCGTCCGTTCGCTCTCTGAGCTTGCTGATCTTCTCCTCGCGCCTACTGAGCGTATGCAGTCCCTCGCAGGAGTGGTCAGGATCGCACAGGGTGCTCGCGCAAAGGGTCAAACTGTCGTCACGACGAACGGCGCGTTCGATCTCTTCCATTCCGGTCACCGTTTTCTGCTCGAAGAGGCACGCAAATACGGCGATGTGCTCATCGTAGGGGTGAACAGCGACGCCTCCGTGCGGAAAGCGAAGGGCGAAGGGCGTCCTCTCCAGAGTGCTGAAACACGTGCCCGTTCCGTTTCCCGTTTCGCCGATGCCGTTTTCATTTTCGATGACGATGATCCGCGTCCGTGGTTGCCTCAGATCAAACCTCAGGTGCACGTGAACGCCGCGACGTACGGCGCACAGTGCGTCGAACGGCCCATACTGGACCAGATCGGCGCCAAGCTCGTCCTCGTTCCTGTGAAGAAGGAATTGGGTTCTACGACGCAGCACCTCTCCGATGTTCACCCTTCCGCCTGATGTTCCGCACTTTCCTGCTCGGCACACTCACGACGCTTTCTCTTCCATGGATCCTGTTTGAGGTATGGATGCGGTCGCGGCGCACGCCTGCGCAGCGTCGCATTCTCATCGTGCAGGCGGCGAAGATCGGGGACATGGTCTGCATGACGCCGCTCTTTCGGTCTTTTCGTGAGCATGGTGATCACGTGACTGTTCTCTGCCTCGCCAGGACGGGCGAAGTACTCGTCGGCAATCCGAATGTCGATGCAGTGATTCATATCGATGATCCACGGTACCGTGGCCTGATGGGTGCATTTCGACTGTGGCGCACGTTCCGCAGCGGACGGTACGACGTGACTCTGGTACCGTTTCCCGCATCCTCTCTGAGCATGATGGGACTGTGGGCGGCATCGCCGGTGCGGATCTACACGCGGGGGAGAGTGGTGAGCCTGATGGAACGGTGGTTCACGATCTTCTATTCGCACCACGCCCGTTACCGCCGCCACACACGGACATACGATCATTACATGTCACTAGCCCGGCTCGTCGGCGTTGCTCCCGTGCCGTACCGTCATGAACTGTTTCTGAGCGATGCCGAAATACAATTCGCTTCCGATTGGCTGCGGCGTCACGGCATCGGCTCCGATCAGCACTTTGCCGCCATCTCCCTCCGCGCGGGCAACGCGCTCAAGGAGTGGCCGATTGAGCGGTTCGTTGCGGTGGCGCGGCACATCATCAGCCGTCACGGCATGTCCGTTGTCTTCCTCGATACCGATGCGCGCGTGACGGGACAGGCGCTCAGCCTCCTCCGCGAGGATGCTCACGCGACGGAGGCGCACGATCTTCTGCTCCGGCATCTCGCGGCGGTGATTAAGCGGGCTTCCCTCTTCATTGCGGTCGACACGGGTCCGCTCTACATGGCGCATGCGTTCGGCGTTCCGCTCGTGGATATCATCGGTCCGGTGGATCCATCGGAGCAGCCTCCTCCCGCAGGCCCGCGCGTCGCGCTCGTTCTGCCGCCGCCCCCGTGCGAGCCGAGCTCTTTCGTTGCCGATACGCTGCGTGTGCCTACGGAAGCGCAGCAAGCGGCTCTTGAGCGCACGACGGTAGCTATGGTGACGGAGGCGGTCGATCGGCTTCTAAACTAATTTTTCCACCTTTGTCGTCACTAAGGTGGAGGGATGTATTGAATACCTTTCCGTACTTTCTTTGTCAGGGCGACAAAGAAAGTACCAAAGAAAACGCTCCGCCTATGACCTCCTCCGCTATCGCCGCCACATAGGCGGGTTTCCGATATTTTGTTTGTTTCTGTTGGTGTTTTGTTTATGTATCTGTGTGTTCTTCTTTTTCTCTGCGCTATGCTACTTCCATGGGGTTTCTTGATGTCATCGGCCTGACGGCGAAGATCACCCGGCCGCGGCTGCGGGCTTTTCTGAAGAAGTACGCGAACACCGGACGTGTGCTCGATGTGGGATGCGGTGCGGCGGGATACCGCGATCTCTTTCCGCAGACGACCACGCTCGACATCGCGCCGCGCGAAGGAACGAAAGTGGACATTGTCGCCGATGCGCATGACCTCTCTCAAATTCCCGATGCATCCTTTGATGTGGTGCTCTGCACGGAAGTGCTCGAACATCTGCATACACCGGAACGTGCTATCGCGGAATTCCGTCGGGTGCTCAAGCCTCAAGGGCTCCTGCTCCTCTCCACGCGCTTCATTTTTCCGTTGCACGATGTTCCGGGCGATTACTATCGCTACACCAAGTACGGCCTGAGGCATCTGCTCAAGGATTTCGAAATCATCGAGTTGGCCGAAGAGGCTTCGACCGTCGAAACGCTGGCGGTCCTCGAGCAGCGCATCGGGTTTCAGTGCGATACATTGGGGTTTCGTCCATTCAAGCTCTTCTGGTTCCTGCTCGCGGGTTTGACGCGGTGGTGCGGGTGGCTGATCACCCGCGAATACGGGGATATCCGGAAGCAGGTTCCTGAAAAGAATATTTTGACGTCGGGATATTACGTGGCGGCGAAAAAAATCTGATCCTCACTCCGCTTGTTCCGTCCTTTCTTTGTCATGGCGACAAGAAATGAAGGGATCATTACCTCGACAAAAGAGATATGAATCTGTTTCTTTCGTGGGGGCTAGGGCACCTTGTTCGGTTCCCTAAGCCCCCACACCCCTTTACCCTCCTAACGATGAAATATATAGGCCACCGGCTCTGCCGGTGAGACACCCCTAGGTTTTACCGTTCCGGCGT
>JAQUKV010000002.1 GCA_028718905.1 Candidatus Peribacteraceae bacterium
TCCACCAACCTTCACGCAGCGAAGGTTGCCGACCGTAGCCCGAAGGACAATTCTAAACAATGTTTTTTAATTGTAAACAACAGGATGGGATTCTCCATGTTTCCTCTGCTTGAATGAGCTTTATGAGCAGATAATAAGCTCTTCGCTATACTTGCCGCATGTTCGGTTTCACGCGCGAGGAAATGGCAATCCTGCGACCACTCAAAACCCCCCGCAAGATTCAGGACTTTCTCGACACGCTCGCCATGAATTTTGAGCCGGAGGGTGACACCTGCCGTTCACCGCGGCTGGTACTTCAGATGCGGCAGGCCCACTGTATGGAAGGCGCCATGCTCGCCGCCGTGGCATTGAGAATTGCGGACTTCCGGCCACTGGTGATGGATCTGAAAGCCACCGATGATGACGAGGATCATGTCGTAGCCCTCTTCATCATCAACAACCACTGGGGTGCGCTGAGCAAGACGAACCACGGTGTACTCAGGTACCGCGAACCCGTGTACCGTACGGTGCGCGAACTCGCGCTCTCGTACTTCCACGAGTATTTTCTCTCAGACGGGCGCAAGACGCTGCGCTCGTACTCGGTACCCGTGGACCTGTCGCGTTTCGATGCCCAAAGCTGGATGACGGATGAGGAGGACGTGTGGTACATCCCGGAGTTTCTCGATAATGCGCGGCACTTCCCTATCCTCTCCAAAGCACAGATTGCAGGGCTGCGCCGCGCGGATCCGATCGAGCGCGAAAAATTTACGGAGACGGAATGGGCGGAGTCTCCGCAATGCCGGTAGCACTCTGCGGTGCTGATGTAGAATGATCCACGTCATGCAGGATCACTTTGACGTCATTATCGTCGGCGCCGGCCCCGCGGGTTTGCAGTGCGCGCGGACGCTGAAGGGTTCGTCCCTCTCCGTACTCATCGTGGAGAGGAAAAACATCGTCGGCCCCAAGCCCTGCGGCGGCGGACTCACGTTTCAGGATGAATCCTTCGGAATTCCCGACTCCATCACCCGCCCCGCCTTCACGCACGTCATCCGCATCGGGAAGCACGACACCGTCGTGACTCTGAAACACAGACTCCGCTCCGTCACGCGCCTCGGTCTGGGGCAGTTCCTGCTCAAGGAGATTGCAGGTGCGCCGAACATCACCGTGCTGACGGACACCAAGGTCACCGAAATCCGGAAAGACGGCGTCGTGACAAGCAAGGGGACGTTCTTCTTCAAAACACTCGTGGGGGCGGACGGGACGGACTCGCTGGTGCGCCGGTACCTCAAACTCCCGAAAAAGATCACGCTCGGCTTCACCTTCGATGTCCCTGTGAAGACGGACAAGGTCGTGTGGTACTTCAATCCCCCGAGGCTCAAAACAGCATACCTGTGGTCGTTCCCGAAACAGGAGAATGTCACCAACGTGGGCGGATACTACGACCCCGATGAAATCCCGTTCGAGAAGGTTCTGGAGGAATTCAAGGCGTTCATGGCGGCGGAAGGGTTTGCGTTTACGATGAGCCAACTGAAAGGGGCGCCGCTCGGCATTCTGTATAAAGGCGTGGAATTCGGGAATATCTACCTCGCGGGGGAAGCCGCGGGCATGACCGAGGCGCTCACCGGCGAAGGCATCGCGTTCGCCCTGACCTCGGGCCGTGAGGTGGCGAAGCACATTCTCGATCCCGCGTACGCAATGCCGGATCTCAAGCGCATCCTCGCCCTCAAAAAGCGACGGGAGGGCATGCTCGCCCGCGCGCGCAGGCATCCGCGCATGCAGCCGACGATCTTCCGGTGGGGTGCCCGCATGATGAAATCTCCCAAATTCCAGGCGTTCTTCGGAACCTGACCTCACGCATCCTTCTTCTGCGGCCAGCCTTCCGCCGGCGGCAAAATGCAGGCAAAAGTCATTCCCGGGCCGCCATCAGGCGTATCCGCATTCTTCTTCGCCGTGAGGAAACCCCCAAAGTGCCGCTCGATATTCTGGCGCAGGAACGTGAGACCCATTCCCGTCCCCCCGAAACGCCGGGTGGTCGTCTGTCCGGCTTCGAAGAGCTCTTCAGGATCCCTTTCGCCGATCCCCGGTCCGTCATCGCAGACCTTGAGGAGCAGGCTGCCGTCTTTGCGCAAAATCACCGATACAACCAGATGCCGCCCCTTTCGCTGTCCTTCCATCATCTTGAGAGCGTTCGTCATCAGTTCCGAAAGTACCTCCATGACAAGTCCCGCACGGGGAATCACATCCTGCATCTGCATCTTTTCCGGAATGTTCGTCACCCATTCCATCTCGAAGGCATGCCCCTGCACCTGCAGAATGTCACGCACAATCTCCTTCATCCGCTGTTGCATTTGCCCCATGATGCGAATGAAATTCCCCGGTACGGAAATCCCCTGCCCTGCTTCAACGAAGCGTCGATGAAATTCACTCTTCGAAATAAAATACTTTTTCAGAAGATAGTGCAGCCGTTGCTCTGTCCCGTACTCACCGGCTCCCCCGATTTCATTCAGCACACTCTGACGGTGATTTTTCGCCGCTTCTGTGTCTGCACGCTCAAGAGCATTCGCCAATGATTGGCACTCCGATGCAATAATCATATGCATGAATTTCGGGCAGTCATGCGCGATTCCCGACATGGCAAACGCTCCCACCGGTCCCAGGGTTCTGCCTGCCGTTCGCTGCAGGTCAGAGAACAGACGACTCGTACGATTGACAATGGAAGCAGCGCGTTCGCTCCAATGCTTTGCCTGCGCCGCCTCCGGAAGCCCCTGCTCCAGTCCTGCTGTGATTTCCGCGATGAGCTCACGCGCATCGGGAAGGATCACCCACTCAATCACCGGCTGAAGCAATTCATCAATGAATCGATTCTGCAGTTGCTCCTGATCTTCATCTGCCTGCTGCGCGAACGAGGCAATGGCCGTATCGGCCTTGGTGGACAACACCCGGCCTTCGATGCCGCCCTCCGGACCTCCGTGAACGGAGCTTTTGGTTTCAGGGGAGTCAGGTGATGGAAGATGTTCGTTTGCCATGACAGTGTTTGGACAAAAAATCACTATTGGATCGCAAGCCTGCGGGCAGCGAGCGCCTCCTGATACCTTTGCGTCGCCTGACGGTGCAGTTGGAGCAAAATGGCATTTTCCGGATGTTCCTGCACCGATGCGGCGGCGATTTCGAGTGCCGTCTGCAACCCCCGTAACTCATCATCCAATGGAACGCTCTCTTCGGGTAAGGGTACCGGGCCGAACGTTGCAGGAGTATCCAATGCCATGGATTGTTCATTATAGCAGATTCCGGATCGCTGCAGAAGATCCGTTTACGATCACTTCCGGAACCACACCCGGTAGTTTCCTATGGGCAAGAAAAATTTGGCGCATTCCGGTGCGACTTCCGAAAAGTGCTCACGGACAAAGGTATCCACAACCGGTGAATTGATCGACTGTGCGGAGAGAAGCAGACGACTGTCCTCCTGGAGATGATGATCTGTTTCAACCATGATGGGATGATTCTGATCGAGGTACCAGTTGAGCTCGAATGTGACGATCGGCCCCCATGGCGAATGACGGGTGAAAGCGAGATCGAGCGGATGTTCGAGCAGGGCATACCGATCAATTCTGCAGGCATCCAGCAGCCCATCCAGTTTCCGGATGGATTCGTCATGCGCCTGCCGCGCCCGTCCGGCGTTCTGTTCCAGCATCGCCCAATGATCTGCCAAGGTACGATATGGCAGAAGAGCCGCGATCAATACAACAGCAAGTCCCCACGCAAAAACACTGTTCTTTTCTTCGGCCGCCCTGCGAAGGCCAAGCAGTAAAAGAGCAAAATAGACCGGCACAGCAGAGGCGAAATGATTGCCCCCGTACCCCGCACCCGCAATCGCGTACAGGACACAGAAGAGCGCAAAAAATCCCCGCAGCACGTGCGAGAGAGTATGACCGCGCCACTGCAGATACAGCAGAACGAGCAGACTCGTGCCCAGTGCAATCAGCGCCCCCCACGAGAAAGAACGACTGAACGGAAGGACGATGCCCGTGCGGATGATACTGTTGAGCGTCATGAGCGCCGGCATGAGCTCGAACAGAAAAGCTCCGGCAATGACGCCCGTTGCGACGTACAGGAGCATGCGCCATCCGCTCCGTTCCTCAATGCGACCGGAACGCAGCCACGGCAGGAGCACAAACAGGGAACCGAGCAACAACGGCAACACGCGCGAAGACGAAAACTGATTCACGAGATGAAACCCAAGCGGATAGAGATCCAGTGCGAGAATGGGCAGCGGCCGGAGCGGATCCTGCGCAAGACGCTGATGCAGGAGGGCGGGAAGATAGATCGTGAGATACGGATGCAGAAACCCGAGCAGGAAGAGAAGAACTGCGCCGAGAACGGCGGCGAAGAGGAGCGGCAGGAAAAACTTCTTTACGAGATCTTTAACGTCACGCGTAAGCAGGAGCGCCACGGCAAAGAGGATGAAGAAGTAGTACTCCTTCAGCCCGATGGCTCCGAGCAGAAGCAGGGCACGGACGAGAGTGCCCCTGATGGGCCGGCGGGGCTGCCACAACAGGCTCAGTGCATAAAGCACGCCCAGAAACCCGCCGAATGTTTCCGTATCCATGCCCGTGGCCCAGCGTTCCAGATAGAGCGCGAGGAGCAAACCGCAGCAAAGCGCCGTGCCAATGACCATCAGCCGATTCACATTCCATGATTGCCCGCGGGAGGAGTGCCGGACAAAAAGGAAAGGGGCAAGAGCAATACATAAGAGTGCCAGAACAACAAGAACACTGAGGAACCGCTGATCGCCCGTGATCAGGAGGGAGACTGCAGTGAGAAGAAACATTCCCGGCGGCTTCCACTCGAACAGGTCAACGTACGGAGTAAGTCCGTTTAATACTCCGCGTCCGATGACGAAGTAGAGCGGGATATCGGGATCCATGCTGCCCTTCAGAATCCACGGAAAAATGCGTAGAAGCTCGATAGAACCCCGCGCCGCAGCCGCGCATGTAAGAAGTGCGATGAGCCATCCGACGATACGCGAATGACGGGACACAGTGCCGACACTGTATCACAGGCGGAGCACGGCTCATTCGGCATCCCGCTGCACAGCCGGAGTGCGTTCCGTCCAACCGTGCATTTTGTGTGCGATGCCTCTGTTCACGTGGCCGACGACAGTGCCCATGTCATAGAGATCACTCAGCCGCTGCAGATCCTCCGCGATCCCTTTCGCCACCCGCAGATCCGTGAATGGGCGGGCGGAATACGTCAGCGAGGAAAGCCGAAATTCGATCTCTAGAATTTCAACAATTTCCGGACCGTCCTGCTGCATCAATGCCATCCGCTTGTCAAAGTGGGGACCGCGAATCTGATCGAACTTCTGCGACAGTTCCATCCCGTTGCGCGGCACGCCCTCCGGCCAGTTATCCGGAGTGCGCAGCTGCTCTGCGTCCTCAAGCGCAGAACTGTGGAGAGCTTCGACAGTCGACATGGGAAAAGGTGGAAAAGATGCCCTGTTGTAGTCACCGCTCCGTGCAACGTCAATGAGCGAAACGAACGGCAAAACGGTTCTGTTCAATCTTCCGACAACACAGGGCATATATCACAAAGCCCTATCGCAAGCGGAAATGACAGAGAGACAACGTTGATGGGCAACACTGTTCACCCGCGTTACATCTTGCAGACTCGGTAACTTATGACCCGATGATGCATTTGCATGTTCCGATGAATTCCTCCATCCGCGCCTCCGGAATGCCGGCAATGTTGATGCGCCCGTGCAGCAGGATATCGCGGCAATCGAGGAGATCGTAGGCATCACACTTGGTCCCGAAAAACCGCGCCACATCATCCATCGCAACATCACCTCCAGTATCTTTCATCGACTGGAAAGTGCGATCGATCCCGATGCCATTGAGCGCGATCTTATAGAAGCAGGGACGATTCGCTGCAGTTTAGGTCGAACGCCCTGCACCATTGACAGGCAATGCCAGCCTCGTCAGGGTAGTACCTCGAATGGCAGGGAATTCGATGCCAGAGCACGACCGAGAAACCGGCGTCTCGGACCCCTCACAGAGCCCGCTCAGAACGGAGATGGAATCCATTGCGAACCGCGCCGAACAGACCGCCGATCACTTTCTTCGTGCAACACATTTCGCAAGCCTGATGCACGATCCGTTGATGCAGAAACTGATGGAAACCCATGGCGCTGATTCTGTTCTGCAAACGTTGCGGGATGGGCGCGCGCACGGAAAAACTTTTCTTCAGGTCATCGGATCGTTCGGCATGGACACTGTTAAGGCAGAAATCCTCTGCGCAGATTTCGTCTTCGAGACACTGACCGCTGCTGATTTCTCAGATTTCATGGGGCAACTGCAAGAGAACCATGGATCGGCAGACGCATGGGAAGAAAGCATGAAACACCAGACGGAACTTTCACTGATCACCCTTGGCAAAGCTGCACATGAACTCCTGAGGCGCATTGACGCGGCCGAACAAAGCCGTTCCGCGCAACGCGCCCCCCAATGCCCCAAAAATCAGAATGGCAAAGATGAATCGCTGCCGCTCACTCTTGCACATGAAGCGCGAACACGGTTTCAGCATCTCTGCCTGCTTCCGGCGGATCCCGAATCTACAGATCATCTGCACTACATCCGCAGAAAAAACCACAACAATCATCACGGAGCCCGCCGCAAGCAGTGAATCACTTCGCCGATGCTGCCTTCGTGCACGGAAGCGTGAAGGTCACCGTTGTTCCCTCTCCTTCCGAGGAATGAAGTGAGATCCTGCCTCCGAAACGCTCGATGATTCCTTTGGCGATGTACATGCCCACACCCGTTCCGTTCGGATCGTACTTTCCCGCATTGGAGCCGCGACTGAAACGTTCGAAGACCCGCGACAGATCCTCGGACGGAATGCCGGCGCCCTGATCGGCCACCTGCAATTCCACATGTTTGTTGCGTCGTTGCACGACAATGCTGATCACGCCGTTCTGAGGCGAATAGACCATCGCATTGTCCAGAAGCTCGCGCAATACCCCGCCAAGCAGCCGCCGGTCCAGACGCAGATGGGCATCCTCCGGCATGTCCACGACCACCCGCTGTGAGCGCTTGATTAAGCGCGGCTGAATGCCGGCAACGGTCTCGTCGATGACACTGCGGAGTGAAACGTGTTCGTCGGCCACCTGCATGCTCCCCTCCTGAATCCGGTCCGCCGCAAGCAGCACTTCCGCCACATGCTCGAGGCGGGACACGCCGTCTTCCAGAATGAGCGTATTCTCTCTCATTTCCGTCTGCTCTGACTGCGGCAGTCGCAGCTGCATCTCCTGCAGGGATTCGACTCCCCACTTGAAGATCGTGAGCGGCGTGCCCACCTGGTGCAAAATCAGCTGCAGGAGCCAGCGCCGCTCCGCATCGAGATGCTCCATCTCGTCCATGCGATGACGGAGCACGACCCCCATGATCGAAAACGTGGTCAGAATGCCCCCGAGCAGCAGAAGCAGCAGCGCCTGCATCGAGAAGATGCTCTGCAGGATGCTTGCATAATCCTCCGCCATCATATCGAGCCCGAGCACGGCCACCGCCTGTCCGTTCGCATCAAAAATCGGCGCGTATCCCGAAAGTGAGTATCCCCATTGATCCAGTGCGATGTCGTCATCGGTCGTGGGGGCCACGAACGCCTGCGACCGCAGTGCCGGCATGTCCGCAATGGGATACGCATCGCCCGGCAGTCCCGGCTCCTCCGAGGCATCGACCACACCGTTCCGATTGAAGTCGAGCTCTGCCGGCGCACTCAGTGCATCCGCATCCACCACGAATTCCAGCATGTCCGGATCCGCCGTGCGGCGCATGATGTATGCGAAACGGATCTGCGGTGTACGGGCACGAATATCCTTGAGCCGCCAGACGAGCGCGCCGAATTCCGGCGATTGCATGTCCTCCTGCGTATGAATGGACTGCAGTTCCTCGTCGGTGAAATTCAGCGCGGCAATGGCCGCTTCGTTGCGCAAACGATCTTTCACGAGATGATCGATGATCCCCCGGCTGTGCAGGAAGAAAAAGATGCACGCACTCACAATCACCGTCAGAGACAGCCCGAGCAGCGCCACGATCTTCCATGACAGAAGGGCGGAAGAGCGGCGCACTGGAGGCGTTTGGAAGTTCATATGTCTGTATTACGCTTATTATAGCAAAAAAACCCTATTTGTGCCAGAGTGCCGGTGGCGAAGGAAACGCCTTTGTCGCAAAACAATCGAAATACCGGACGACCGGATACACCGACGGAACCGTCTTCTGATATTCTTGTCCCGCACATGCGATCGATGACCACCGATGAAATCCGGCAGGCCTACCTGAACTTCTTCAGCAAGGAAGGCCACGCCGTGATCCCGGGTGCCTCCCTGATTCCGGAAAATGACCCCACCGTGCTCTTCACCACGGCCGGCATGCACCCGCTGGTGCCCTACCTGCTCGGCGAGACGCATCCTGCTGGCAAGCGCCTCTGCGACGTGCAGAAGTGCATCCGCACGCAGGATATCGACGAAGTGGGCGATGCCTCGCACCTAACCTTCTTCGAAATGCTGGGCAACTGGAGTCTGGGGGATTACTTCAAACAGGGAGCCATCACAATGAGTTTCACATTCCTCACGGATGTCCTGCAGATTCCCGTTTCGATGCTGGCCGTGACGTGCTTCGCAGGAGACGAGGACGCACCCAAGGACGAGGAATCGGCGCAGATCTGGGAAAACATCGGCATCCCCCCCGAGCGTATCGGTTTCCTGCCCAAGACCAAGAACTGGTGGGGCCCCGCCGGCCAGACCGGCCCGTGCGGACCCGACACCGAGATGTTCATCTGGGCGGGAAACGGAGAGCCGAAAGGAAATCCGGCCACACATGACAGCGAGTGGATGGAGATCTGGAACGACGTCTTCATGCAGTACAACAAGAAGGCGGACGGAGCCTTTGCGCCACTGAAGCAACGGAACGTGGATACGGGCATGGGTCTGGAGCGGGCTGCAAAAGTGCTGCAGGGAGTCAAAAGCGTGTACGAGACAGATGCGTTTCGCCCGATCATGGAAACGATCAGCAATCTGCTCCATCTCCCAGAAAACAAAATGAAATTTTCCGAGGTGGGCAGTGAGGAAGAGCGCAGAAAAGTCGAAGAACAATTTCAAAAACATCCTCGCATCATTTGCGATCATCTGAGAGCTGCCACATTCATGATTGTTGATGGCGTTCGTCCTTCCAATGTCGATCAGGGCTATGTTCTCCGTCGTCTCATTCGCCGAGCAATCCGCTCTGCTTGGCGCATTTCTAAAGAGAGTGAGCACTTATTCACCACTCCCATCATTGAATCCATTGTCACTTCGTACAAGAAAACCTACCCATCACTGCATGAACAGGAAAAACTGATTTGCTCTGTCGTGACACAGGAAGAGGAACAGTTTAAAAAAACTCTCGCAGAAGGTCTAAAGCAGTTTAATAAAAGTGCCACTGATCATATCGATGGCCTGACGGCTTTTCATTTGTATGACACGTACGGATTTCCGCTAGAGCTCACTATGGAACTGGCAAAAGAGCGTGGGAAAATGGTAGATGTGGATGGATACAAAAAAGCTTTTGCAGAGCACCAGGCGCTCTCCCGCGCCGGAGCGGAAGCCAAATTCAAAGGCGGCCTGCAGGATCACAGCAACGAAACCACCAAGCTGCATACGGCGACCCACCTGCTCGATGCGGCGCTCCGGAAGGTCCTCGGCGATCACGTCTTCCAGAAAGGATCGAACATCACGGCGGAACGGCTGCGGTTCGACTTTTCGCATCCGGACAAGATGACGCCGGAGCAGGTGAAGGAAGTCGAGCGGCTGGTGAACGAATCCATCGCGGCGGATCTGCCGGTGACCTATCACGTCACGGATGTGGAAGGGGCCAAAAAGGAAGGGGCGATCGGCGTTTTCGATGCGCGGTACGGAGCCGAAGTGAAGGTCTACACGGTCGGCGCGAAGAAAGGGATCGTCAGCAAAGAGATCTGCGGCGGACCGCACGTGGCCCGCACCGGAATGCTGGGAGCATTCAAAATCCTCAAGGAAGAGAGTTCCTCGGCGGGCATCAGGCGGATTAAAGCGATCCTGAATGGAGGAACGAAAGAAATTGAAGTGGCGAAGGAAGAGCGGTAATTTTTGCCTCACCCCCCAACCCCCTCTCCCTCCTGCAACGATTCCTGCAGGGAGAGGGGGCGCACCTTTCGTGCTTTCAGGCCTTCTAAGGATGACAAAGTGTGCCCCCTCTCCGGTTGGCGTTGGGGTGGGATCGGAGAGGGGGATAGAGGGTGAGGCAGAGCCGGAAAATGCTGTACCATGGCTCTGACCTCCGTGCGTTCCCGCATTCTCATCACCGCGCTGCTCCTCGCACTCCCGATGATCGCATCGGCTGAGCAGCAGACCATGCTCACTCTGAACAACCGCACCGAGCAGGCGCAGTGGAACACCATCGGCCTTCCGCACGTTTCGCTGCTCCCGAACGGCATTCACATTCAGACAAACTCACAGAAAGGAACACTCTCCCGCCCGCTGTCGCTTTCGCACGGCGTCGACGTGGTGACCGTTTACTACACCAGCCCGCGCGGGGCATCTCTCTCGTTCATCTGGCAAAGCAAAGGGAGTGCCGCCGGCACCTATCTGCAGATCCCCGTCACGCTGAAACCGAGCTCCTCCTCCACATCAATCATCGTGGATATGAGCGCAATCGGAGGATGGGATCCTCACGCTTCCGCAATCGGCTTTCAGCTGCCGCCGGATACGGACATCGTCTTTCACGGCATCGAGCTGCAAGGATGGAGCGTTGCAGAGAAGCTGTCCGAAGCGGTGAAGTGTTTCTGGACCTTCGACGGGCTCACGGCCCACAGTATCAACTTCTTCTGGGGCCCCCTGCTCTGCTCCACCCCGGTCTCGCGCACCGCCCTTTTTCATAACCAGCCGCCCATCGCCCATTCCGGCATGCGCACGATCTATGCGCTGCTTGCGGTCGGCGTCCTGATCATCACATTCCGCGCCTGGCGCAAGCGCGACGAACATCTGCCCGGACGCATCCTCGCCGGATCGGCGGCGCTCTTCTTTGTCTGCTGGATCTTCCTCGATATCCGCATGAGCGCCGAGCTGATCGCCACCTGGACGTACGACGTGCGTTCCTACCTTCTGCAGCCCGTGGGCAAGCGCACCTTCCGCAAGATCAATTTCCTGTCCGACTTCGCTCTGGCGTCCCGCGGGATAGTGGCTGATCAGCCCCGCTACGTCTTTCTGGCCCCGACCACCGATACATTCATGAACTTCATGCGCTACCAGACGTACCCGAGTGAGCCCGTGGGGCCAGCCGGCGGTTCCGGCGCCTCCCTCTGGCTCGTCTACGAGCGGCCGGACCTGCAGTTCAGTACGGACGGCCGGATTGTGGAGAAGGGTGTGCCGATTTCTCCGGTCGGCCAGATCGTCCACGAATTCATGAACGGCACGTTCATCTTCCGCGTGACGCCGCCGCAACCTGCGACAGGCAACGTGCCGCCCGTTCCTTCGTCCTCCAAAAACAAGCCATGACCTTCCTCTGGTTCGGCATCGGCATCATCCTCCCCGCCTTCACGGGTTGGCTCCTCGTGCGGCTCTGCGAGGGACGGCACCTGGTTCTCTTCGCACCGGAGCGTTGGGCACTCGGGTTTCTGCTGGGTCTGACCGGCACGATGTTCGTGACCTTCCTTGCACACATCGCCGGACTCATCCTCTTCACCCGTCTCGGGTTTCTCTCCGTGCAGGTGACCTTCGCCCTTCTTCTCATCCTCGCCCGTTTCCTTCAATGGAAATTCTCCCCACGCCCTACGCCCTACGCCCCACCCCACACCTCCTCCTCCGTTCGTCCGTGGCTCACCTTCCTTCTCATCCTGCTCACGGTCTGGACCATTGCGAAGATCGCGCTCGGCACGTTCATCCTCGTCTCGACCCCGCCGTATTTCGATGACACGCTCAAAAACTGGAACTATCGCGCAAAAGTATTCACCCTCACGCACCGGCTCGATATCGGCACAACACCGGAGGAAAACGGCTCCCTCAGCGGCTACCCGCCAACAGTCCCGCTCTCCAAGGCATGGCTCGCCACCCTCTCCGGTCAGTGGAATGAGGGTCTCATGAACAGCATCCACATCGTCTGGTTCCTCGTCGCGCTGATCCTGCTCTACTGTGCGCTGCGCCATCGCGCATCCATGCCTTGGGCACTGCTCGGAACCTACCTGCTCGCCAGCCTGCCGCTCTACCTGTTCGACGGCCTGAATGCGTACGCGGATGTCTTTCTCTCGGCACATCTGCTGGCCGCGGTCACACTGACGACGCGGGGACTGACGGAAACGGATGCCCGTCGAAGAGGCAGTCTGCTGCGTCTTGCCGCACTCGCAACCGGCCTGCTCGTCATCACCAAGAATGAAGCGCTGGTGCTCTACCTGCCCCTCCTCATCGCCATCCTCATCGGCGGGCTCGCGTTCCTGCACCGCAGGAACCGCATGTCACGCAGGGAAATCCAACACATTCTCGCATGGACGGCGGGATGGCTGTTCGCCATTGGTGCGCCGTGGATTCTCTTCAAGTGGACGCACGGACTCACGTTCGGCAATGCCAAATCGCTTTCCGGAAGTTACTCCTTCGGCTGGCAGCCGGGTGTGCCGTACGTCCTGTGGGTGAACACGTTCTTCGAGGGCAACTGGCACCTGCTCTTCCCGCTCCTGCTGCTCCTCCTCGTGATCGGACACAAACATCTCTTGCGATCAATCATGGCTCCCCTCGCGCTCTTCGTGCTCGCTGCGACCCTGTTGCAGACAGGCCTCTTTCTCTTCACCTCCCTCTCCGCGGAGGCGCTGCGGCAGACCGGACTCGCACGCGGATTCGTGCAACTGGCCCCGCTCGCGGTGCTGCTGACAACACTTCTGATGCGGGATACTCTCCGCAAGGAGTGAGCGAATAAAGGATCGTGACCCTTCGCCGCCTTGCTGTATACTCGCTGCCGTTATGCCATCGTACGCCGCCTTCCTCGGTCACCAGCCCCGCATCTCCCTCGCAGAGCTCTCGGCCAGCGTGCCGGGCTTCGTCCTGCGCTCGGTCGTGAAAGATTCCATCGTGCTCTTCGACAGTCCGGTGGAACTGGACAGCGCATTTCTCGATACGCTCGGCGGCATCGTGATTCTGGCACGACGCGTGACCGATCAGGCGGTGACGCTCGCGGAAGTGCCTTCCATTCTCTTAAGCGAACTCAAAGATGCAAAACGGGGCAAGGTCGTGTTCGCGCTGCGCACATTCCTGATACCCAGGCAGACCATTCACACCCTGTACCGCCAGTGCAAAGAGTCGCTCAGAAAACAGGGACGCCCGTGCCGCTATGTGGGCAGCGAACGTGAACCGGCGGCGACCGTGCTCCTGCGGGACGCAGGACTCTTGGACCCCAAACGGGGCTGCGAGCTCGTTCTGCTGCCCGAAGGCGACGAAGAGGAAAACGCCTCGCTCTGGGTCGGCCGCACCGTGGCCGCACAGGACGTGAACGCCTACACGAAGCGGGATATCGGCAAGCCCGTGCGCGATACGACGGTGGGTCTGCTCCCTCCCAAGCTCGCGCAGATTCTGCTCAATCTGGGCGCGTGGCTGGCGCGCGGAGGCACGACGCCCATGCCGGATCCCGCGCTCAAAAAAACCAAAAAAGCCGATCCGCTCACGGTCTTCGATCCCTTCTGCGGGACGGGCGTGATCCCGATGGAATGTCTGGTGCGCGGATGGCACGTGTACGCTTCGGATCTGGCGCAGAAAGCGGTGAACGGAACCGAGAAGAATCTGGAGTGGCTGCGCAAGGAACTGAAGATCTTCAAGAAAGACGCGGATGCGACCGTGTGGAAGCAGGACGCCACCAAGCCGTTTGTCCTGAAGACGCCGCCGGATCTGATCGTGACCGAAACCACGCTCGGCCCCGCGCTGGAGGACCGCCCGTCGCAGAAGTCCGCCGCCAAGATGAAGACGGAGCTCGAAAAGATCGAAGCCGCATTCATCGAGAATTGCAGCCACACGCTCCCCGGCGTACCGCTGGCCCTCACGTGGCCATTCTGGAAGATCAAGAACGAAACGATCTTCCTCGATCGCGCATGGGAAGCCGTGCACAAAACGGGCTACATGGCCACTCTGCCGCCGGGCATCGCGCCCAGCCGCGAAGAGCGACTGTCGCTTCTGTACCGCCGCCCGGATCAGTACGTAGGCCGCGAAATCGTGCTGCTGCTGCCGAGAAAAAGGAAGTAACGGTTTCCGCTACCTTTTGGGCTCCAACTTCGTATAATGCCGGTGCGTTCCGTTCTTTGCATCAACGTTCCCCTGTAGCTCAATGGTAGAGCAATCGGCTGTGAACACTTCTCATGGTATACTCACGTGTGTATGCCGGAGAAACGTACCTACGCCGACCGTGCGATGTATCTGAAGAAAGCGGTGGCCAATCGACGAAGGAAACTTCGCGAAATGGTGATCGCGTACAAAGGAGGAAAGTGCGTCATTTGTGGATATCACAAGTACAATGGCGCCTTCGCTCTCCATCACATTGATGGAAGCAAAAAAGAATTCGGACTTTCCGCACGAGGAGTAACCCGCTCATGGAACAAAGTGAGACGTGAGGCGAATAAGTGCGTCCTCGTTTGTACAAATTGTCATCAGGAATTGCATGGCGGCGTAACGCAGCTTCCCAGGGAAATCCTGGGTCGATAACGAGGTGAATTGCTGGAAACCCTCCTCCCGCACATGCGGGAAAGGGCAATCAGCAGCCAAGCCTTGATTCCATAGGAATCTCGGAAGGTTCAGAGACTATCCCTCACGGGAGTAGTCCCGCACTCTTGCACAGCAAAAGCGCGGGACGAAGCGCCTCGCACCCTGCACACACGGTGATGGGTGATGATATAGTCCACGCCGTCTGGAAACAGATGGATACGTGTAACCGATTGGTTGCTGGTTCGAGTCCAGCCGGGGGAGCCAATCTTGAGTTTCGTTACAATAGGCTATCCCTTCAAAGGGAGTTTTTAGCTTGTAGTCCAGCTTTTCGCCCTTCACAGATGCGTTAGCAAGTACAAATCGGAGCAGTCTGTTCTTTTGGTCGGGTTGCGAACGTGTGAAAAGCTCTTCTGCGCGTTTTGCCAGTTCTAATAGGTAAGAACACGAAATAAGGAAGACTTCATCGGCTTCTTGGTGCGACTTCAATTCTTCAACTAGGTCGGCTTCTTGCTGCTTGTATTCCTCAATCATTTTGTCGTACTCATCCGTCGTAATACGCCCATCCAGTCTGTCTTCGTACATGACCTTCTTGCGTTCACGGATTTTTTTGAGTGAGGCGTTGATGCGTTTTACATTCTGTTCGTAAAAGTCCTGTTCGTCTTCATGGATTGCAGACAGCTTGCTTTTGAGGTCTTCAACCACTTCCGCAGGAATGGTCAATTTTGCAAAAATCTTTCCAGCCTGTTTCAGTAGCGTTTCTTCCTTTACGTGTACTGCCTTGCAGTTATGACAACGCACGTAATTGATGTTCTTTGATGAGTAAGTAGACAGATGCCAGCCACACTTGCTGCACGTTAGCAGTCGCTTGAACGCATACTTTTTCGTGCCGTACTTGAAAGGAACCTTGCCATAGCTTTCGGCTACCGCTTGGCACTTCATCCATAGCCATTTTGGTATGAGCTTGTCGTAATGATGCGGATACAATTTGCCCTTGAATAACATTTCGCCGTAGTAGAAGGGGTTTTTTATAATCTGTTGTTCAATGTAACTGTTGTACATGGGACGCTCATTTGGTGTATTGGTAGTAAGTCCTTTGTCCCGCATTTCCTTTGCCAGCTGCTTGAACGAGTAATTGCCCGTTGAGTACATTTCAAATGCCTTGCGAACAAGCGGCGCACGTTCATCATCCAGTTCAATCCATGCCTTACCTTCGGCTGTCTTCGTATTCAGATAGCCGCATGGTGCTTTCGTAGCCCACTCGCCATTTTTTAGTTTCCGCGCCCATGTGTTTGCCCCGTCTTCTTGCAAATTGTTGAGGTATTGTTTCGCTAGAAATACTTTCAAGTCCCAGTTCTGAATGTCCCTTCCATACGACTTATCGGTTAGTACCAACCTATCATGTACGAAGTGCAGCTCTTTACTGTCTTCTACGCGCAGGTTTTCCAGCATAACGGCATCACGAAAATTGCGGGTTGTGCGGTCTACCCTGTACGCAAGGATGCCTTTGATGTCTGGGTTGTCCTGTACAAACTCAATCATTTCATCAAATTTCTTACGGATTTTATGACCTGCCGATTCGTGGAACACAAATTCTTTCACAATTTCAATACCTTGCTTCTTGGCATATTCGTGTAGCGTATCCAGCTGGTTATTCAGTGACAACCCTTCATCTTCCTGCCGCTTCGTAGAAACACGCGCCAGAATCACGCCTTTGATGTTGCGTGGTTCATCCATGTTTGTGCGCCTGTAAAAATGCTTCTAAGTCCTCGCGCCTGATACGCCATTCTTTACCGAATTTATATGCTACGAGCTTCTTTGCTTTGATATTCCGATAGATGGTCATAGGGCTGACGCGGAGCAGCGCAGCAACTTCTTCGGTGAGGTAAAATTCCTTTTCCATACTTAACAATGGTTTACAGTGTATTACATTCTGCGGGAAGGTCAAAATCTTTCATACGTAGCGGTGTAAAGTCAGCAAGTGCCTTTGATACGTGCTGGAAGGGCTTCGCGCGGTTTAGAACTTTGAAGTCCAAGTCTTTTATGTCTTTGTACACTCTATCCATTGTGCGTCCATTTCCGCACTTTTCAAACCTGCGACGCGCCTTGCGGTGTCCTTCTTCCAGTATCATGCGCCGCAGTCCTATGGCTGCGAATACGCGCTGTGGTTTCCACTGCGGACGCTGCCTTGCCACGAATGAAAATTCTTCTGCAAAGCTCATATCTTGAAGTAAAACGGACATCAATTCGTCAAAGATAATACCCCAGTAATACTTCAACAATGTTTGAGCTACCGACTGTTTGAACATAGCGCCAAAGGTGAAGTCTTCGGCTAAACCAACCTTGCCATATATATGCTGCATCTTTTTTCTGCTTTTGAGACGTAGTTCAAGACGCAATACTTCAATGGGTATTTCCTGTTGGCGTATCGCTGTAAAAATATCTGTTTGCAGGTTGTGTTTCCTGTCGTCTTTTTCAATAGCTCTGTCCTTACTTTTTCCAAGGTCAGCAATTTTGTCATAGCAGACAAATTCGTGGTTCTTCGCGTAATACCTTGCTGCTTCGCCTTCGTTGCGGAAGTCTGTGAAATTCACGTCCATTCGTTGCGTTACTTTCACTTTCATTAGGTAGCTAAGTATGAGGCTTGATGTCGTGTAATCCACGAACGGAATGTTTTTTGAGTAGTGAATTGCGTAGACCTTTGCAGCGCGTAGTGTTTCTTTCCGCACCATGACACCCATGAGGAACAACTGTTTTACGAGCTTTGCCAGCAGGTCTTCAAAATCGTCATCTGTCAGCTCATCAAAATTGTTGCCGTACATGAGCTTCGGCAATGAAAGCTCAATGTGCAGGTTTATACCAAAGCCGCCTCTGCCTACCCGCTTATAGACTGTGAGGCGAGGCAGATAGATACCTTGTTCTTTGTCCTGCTTCGTTGGGTTGTTGATGCACTTGATGAAAGGCTGTCCGTTGAACGGCAGGTATGGCTCATGGAAGATGCCGCGTGCGTTTGGCGTGAATAGCTCGTATTTCATAACGGCAAAGTCTGGGTGCGGAATTTTTAGTAGGACGGTATCAACCATAATTACAACCTTGAAAAATACGGCACGTTCAACAGATGAGCCGCTGACACTCACGGAAGAGTGCGGTTTCTACTGCTTTGGAAAGCTCTGGGGTAAGAGGGTGGTAAACAGTTCGGTTTTCTATGCCAGCCTTCTTGGTTGGGTACGTGAGACGGTAGCCCGAACCGTCCAGCTTGCGGTGTATGCCAATTGAGCCAAGATACAGCGAGTCATTTACAACTACGCTGCCAATAGCCACAAGACCATCGTTGCGGCGTATAGGCGTAATTCGTACATCAGAAATTCTAAATTCCATCGGAAGTGGGGCTAGCTCGTAAATCACGGTCTATTTCAATCAGGACGCTAAAGAAGCCCAGCAGGTTGTCTTGAGCTTCCAGCAATTCTTCATCGCTCAACGGCTTGTTGAGCATTTTTTCGTATGCCTGTTTTGTTGCGTCCTGTGACATCTGCTGCCACGGTACGCAATCAGCTTCCGTTCAAAGACGGGTGTTGTTTTTGTCTTACAGAAGCCAATTTATATTCTTTTATTCCCAAAAATCGGGAGTAATTTTTAGAGCATGTTTTGCGTTACACGGGCAGGAACAGTCAGATTGACTGTAGCTGCGTCCTTCGCAAGTATTGGAAAACCGAAGGATTTATTGGTTTTGCGATTGATACCATCAAGAGCATTTTTGATTTTATCCTTTTCAGCTGCCCCGAGGGTAGTGCGCTGCTCGCCGAACATGTGATTGTAGGCATCAACCATTTCCACTTTTTCGCCGATACTGAATTGGAACATGAACAAACAAAGCGATGCCTCGTTACTATCTGCCTTTAGTGGACAGACAAAATCGTAGAAGCAAATCTTTGCTTGGTCTTGCAGATACGTCAAAGGACTGCGAATGTCGTCTGATAGCGTGTTGTAGAAACCAATAAGCACCGCCAGTTTTGCATCAAGCTCGCGTGAAAAGTTCATATACTTTTCAAATCGCCATGACCTACCAAATGGCGACGACTGCGAGAAAAACTCGCCAAAGGCATCCATGAAGGCATGAACGGGCGTGAAGTCCAAAAAGATGTCTTCTAGTGCTTCCTTTGTCTCATCGCGCCACTTATAGAATATATTTTCCAATTCTTCCATGCGCTCTTCTTCAATATCTGAACTAAAACGAGAGCCGCCAAGATATATAGGCTCGGGCATCATGGAAGTCATCAGTGCGCTCCATTTTTGCTGGTTAGGCATTGGCATTTTTATTCCATTGCCAAGGTCAACAGATACTTCATCTGGCTGGTTTCTGACGGCTTCTAGCGCTTTCTGTTTCTTTTCTTCGTGTGCAGCTTCCTTTGCTTCAATCTCGTTTTTTACGTCTTCATCCAACTGGTCATGCATTGTATGCAGCAACTGGCGCATTTCTGTGCCAGTCTTTACAAGCACATCTACAGATTGAACAGCAGCCTTTGGTGAGACGCGGAGCCTCATTTACAATTTTAGGAAATTAGGCGCTTATTCTACGCTATTTTTGCGTTTATAGATAACTACCAGCGAAGAAATTGCCACACTTCCATATCAAAAGCGTGTGCCAGCTTTTCAAGTGTGATAATCGTAGCGTTCTTTTTGGGCTGCCGCGATTCCAAGATTTGTATGTAGTACAGGCTTAGCCCTGCACGTTGAGCCAGCTTTTCTTGTGTCAGTTCGTGTTCAGCACGTAACTGACGTATGCGCTCGGCAAGCCGAATACGAATGTCCTTATTTTTCAACCTTTGAATTGTGGTCTGTTTTGCTTGTTTAGTTTACAAACCAAGGTTGGTAACGTACATTACGTACCATTACCTTCCGATACCATTGCTTCGTTCTATGCGTACCAAAAACACTCTAAATCTGCTCATAACCTTCCTTGGCATCGTAATTCCAATATCAACATGGGCTGCCAGCGCATCGGTGTTGGATGTGGTAGATGGCGACACACTGCGCGTGGAAGTAGATGGTGTTACTGAAAAAGTACGGATAATCGGCATTGATACGGCAGAGACAGTAGACCCACGCAAGCCAGTGCAATGCTTTGGAAAGGAAGCCAGTGACCACATGAAAGAGCTATTGAGTGGGAAAACAATAGAACTGGAAACAAACCCAGCAGAAGACAGGGATGTATACGACAGGTTGTTGCGATATGTGCGGCTGGACGGCGAAGATGTTGGTGCTGCGATGGTGCGCGATGGTTACGCCCATAGCTACAAAAAATATCCTCATCCACGACTGGAAGACTACAACGAATTGGAGCGTGAAGCTCATGAAGCAAACAGGGGTCTTTGGAGCAGTTGCAACGAAGGTGAGCAACAGAGTTTATTTAGCGACATCACATCAAACCATCCATATATTTCAGCTATTGAATGGGGCAAAAATTCAAATGTGCTTAGCGGCTACCCTGATGGTACTTTTCAGCCAGACAAGACTGTAAACAGGGCTGAACTGCTCAAAATCATGTTGGCAGCCAAGGGTATTGATGTAGCAAATTTCAGCGTTCCTAGTAGTTTTTCTGACGTAGACGAAAGCGCATGGTATGCCCCGTATATCCGCTTCGCAAAACACGAAGGAGTTGTGCAGGGGTATGAAGACGGCACGTTTCGTCCCAATCAAGCCGTCAATTTTGTAGAAGCATTGAAAATGGCATATTTGATTTACGGCATTGATACCCAAGACACAGGTGGCGAATGGTATTCTCGTTTCCTGAACCATGCTCGTTCAAATAGCATCTTATTCAATGGCAATGCCGATATTGCGTCGGGCATGGCGCGACAGGACGTAGTATGGATTGCTTACAAGCTGAAAAACTGGAAGCCAGCTACTACAAGCAGTAAGCCTGTTAGTAAAAGCAGCAGCTCCCAATCATCAGTGCAAAACCAGACAACGGAATGTCTGATAAAGGGCAACATATCTACAAAAACAGATGAACGTATTTATCATGTCCAAGGCTGTGGTTCATACAACCAAACCGTTATTGATACTTCCAAAGGCGAACGTTGGTTCTGTACCGAGGAAGAAGCGGTAGCGTCAGGATGGCGAAAGGCTCTAAACTGTCCATAATTCCTTACTTTCCAAAATCGTATCATGCCTACACTCACAAAAATCTGCATCACTGCGCTTCTAGTCGCAGTCGCAACACCTGCACTTGCTGCCTCTTTGTCGGATATTGGCAACAGCAACAATAAAACTGCTATTGAGTATCTAAGCGACAAGGGCGTTATTGGTGGCTATCCCGATGGCACGTTCCGTCCGCTCAACACTGTAAACCGAGCGGAACTACTGAAAATTTTGGTTGGGGGTCAAGGTGCAGCACCTACCGTTGATACGTACAATAACTGCTTTCCTGATGTAACAAACGAATGGTTTGCACCCTTCGTGTGCTACGCAAAAGAACAGGGTTGGGTTGGGGGCTATCCCGATGGCACGTTCCGTCCTGCGAACACGGTAAATACCGTAGAAGCTATAAAAATGGTCGTGAACGCACAGGGCTATCAAGTACCAGAATCCGTCCCTTCCTATCAATATGACGATGTGGACAATGCCGCATGGTATGCACCGTATGTGAAAGCAGCGAAGGATAAAGGCATTTTAGAGCCTATTAGCGGTAATTTAGGTACTGCATCGGATATGAAGCGAGGCAGTATCAGCGAAGTAATTTACCGTTCCATGTACGTACGTGAGCAAGCACTTGACCGCTTCCCTGCGGAGCAGAACGCAGCAGAAAATACGACATACGACTATGACGTATCGCGTATTGATTTGTCGGGTATGGTTACCAACTGGGACGGCGACGCAGAGGACGACGGTGTAGAACTTAGCGCGTACTTCTACTTCAAGAGCAGAACCAACACAGCAGAACCCGAGCAGATGGGACCACCAAAAAATCAGGACTGGTCGGTCAATGTGTCCATTTATGACCGCGTAACAGACGACGACTACAAAACGCAGAAGGGCAAGCTGCTGTACCAAGGCAACTTTACTGGCAATCAGGTTATGTACGACAGCTCGGGCTATCCGTTCGTCCGTATTCCGATTGAACAAATCCAAGATGCTGGAAAAACCATGGCATGGGTTGAAGCGACGTTCAGTTCCAGCAGAGGGTCGTATTCTGGTAAAGAGGAATATATGACCGTCCGCAATGAAACAAACGATTCCTTGGCAGTAGAAAACCAAGTAAAGCAGCTGAATATACAGAGTATTTCAGGCTCGCCTTACTGGACGAACTGGGATGCAGATGCAGAAAAAGACGGCTTTGAACTTAGCCCGTATTTCAAAGATACGAGCGGCGAGCAGGTATACCCCAATTCCAAAGACTGGATTGTTACAGTCAAAATCTACAATGCAGAAGTGGACTACTCAAAGTACAAAGATTTTTCTACGCACAAATTGGAATTGGTAAACACTCTGACTATGCGTGGTAACGATGTGCAATATGATACAACCCTTGGTAAGCCATCTGTGCGAGTGCCTGATGAAGCGCTGGAAGGCTTGAACGTAGGTAGCGGACAATTTGTTGTAGAGGCTGAATTTAGGTCTAGTACATACGGTGTATTTGAGCTGCGTACAGAGACTTTTGATAGACGCGACCAGTAGTTTACTTTCTTTTACATTCTTTCCTTTTCCTTATATGCTTGCAGAAATTGGTATCATGGTTGGCTTTTACATAATGACTAAAATGCTGGCATTAGAACGCACTAAAGAGGGTAAAGTTACTTCGTTTACCCGCATATTTTCAGCGGTTACGTTCATAGTTACAGCGCTTGTAGTACTTGATTTAGTGTTTAGAGGCTTTTCCGCATCATCACAAATACCTACTTTCTAATCTTTGCCCATTTCTAAAATGAACCGTAAACAACTGATTATCGCCGTTTCTATCACTGTCGCTGTAGCGATAATTGGTGGCTTTGCGTACAGCAAATGGACAAAGTCGCCCCAATACTCGTTGAAACAAGTGCGCGAAGCCTTTGAAAAGCATGATGTAATCAGTTTTGAAAAGTACGTGGACATCAATGATGTAGCGACACGCTACATGGACGACGCTATAGCATCGGAGCTTGGCGACGAAACCGAAGGCGACGACTGGGCAAGCGGCTTGGCACAAGGCATGGTGCAGATGATGAAGCCGCAGCTTGTGAATATGATTGAGGAACAAGTAAAAGCGCTCGTTGAAGATGAGCAGCTACCAACCGAGGAAGAAGCCGAGGAAGTTGATGCAATCAACCTGCTTAGTTTCTTTGCAGAAGATAAGCAGAATGAATTGGAGTATACGGGCATTGAAGATGTACGGAAGGCTGGCAACATTGCAACGCTCACACTTGGCTTTCACCACGATAAATACGATGCCAACCCCGTCCTTGAAGTAAAAATGCGGAAAATGGATGGCTACTGGCAGGTGGCAGAGCTACCCAACGCAGTAGTATTTTTCGGTGAACTTGAAGACATACAAGAAAAGATACTTGCCGAGAAAAATGCCCCACTTGTTGAACAAATCAAACAAGCCATATCCGTAAACAATGTACGTAAATACGAATACAGCGGTGCATACGGCTTTGAGACAAAGGCAGTATTTGATATAGATATTGCAAATGTAGGCGACAAGAAAATAACAACCTACTACGGCAGCATTGTAGCCAAGGACAAGGCTGGTAATCTCATCAAGGAAATTACATTCGCGGACGATAGCGGCTTGAACGTAGGCGAAGCCCGTACCGATACGTGGTCGCTGGATACAAACCAGTTTATTGAAGCTGAAAACACGCTGTACGAAACGCCCAACGAGAATATGGATATTGATGTCAAAATGTTTGGTATAGAGTTTGAAGATGGTAGCAACATCAAGCTCTTTGAGTAGTAGTGTAAATCATACCTTCCATTTCCCTCAAAATGACCGTACCATTGGCTATAAAGCCGTAACCAAACTCAACAATGACTTTCCTTTCACACCTTTACCAAATAGCCCTCATAATTGCCTTTTTTGGTTTTGTGTGGAAATTTATTTTTCTTGCCTTTGCTGCTGGTTCGGTAGTCTGGCGACCAACTTTTTTCATTGGTAAAGCAATAGGCTACTACCTTTTGGTTTCACTTATTGCACTACAAACCTTGGTGAGCCTTGAAGATGCCAGTTTTGGATATGCAATCTTCATGCTCATTTTTGGCGCTATTCTTGTCTTCTTTCTGGTTGGAGGCGGCATGGCAGAAGTGCAAAAGGAAATGCACCAATCAGGCAGCTATGAGTCATACGACTTATTGAAGTACGATGGCTTGTTTCTTATTGGCAGCGTAATTTTCTACATTGTCGCAATGTTCGTTCCATTCCTTGCTGCAACGCCACCTGTTTTTTGGGCTGCACATGCATTGGACTGGGTTGCAAGTATTCCGATTGTCGGGTTCCTGCTGGCTCTATATGGCGGATGGACATTCTTGGGCTTACTGTTCAGCATGGTCTTATACGGAGGTATCGCAGCAGTATTTTCAGCAGCTTTTCTGTATAAGAAAGCAGGGTTCGGCAAAGCAAAGGAAGCAGAAAAAATCATTGATGTACCCGCAGATACAAAGGAATGAAGAACGGATTTACCATCTTACGGTTTATCGCTGCTGTCATGTTACTAGGCGCACTCGGTCATCATCCGTATGCCTACTACCAGTTGTTGCGATGGGTAGTTTGCGGTGTTGCTGCGTACAGTGCCTATATCGCCTATGAAAGTAAGAACCAAGTATGGACATGGATTTTTGGTATAACGGCAGTGCTATTCAATCCCCTTGTTCCCTTCTATCTTGAACGAGAAACATGGCAGCTTCTTGCTGGTGCAGCTGCGATAGTATTTGTCGGAAGCCTGTTTTTGTTCAAATTTGTTCAGAAAAAATAAAAATGGGGTAGTATCCTTTACATGAAAATAAAACTGGAACAGAACTACTGTCCGCACCTGCTACCACAGACAGGCATATCACCTAAGCGGCTTGATAAAGCTATACAAACCATCACTGAATTTTTTTCAGAGGCTTGGCTGGAAGAACTGAAAGAGCTGTATGAAACGAAAAAGGGTTACAAGGTGATGAAGCACCCAATTTATAATGGTTTACTCAAAGGCGAGGTCAGCGTGGAAACACCCAAGGTCATTGAGCTTGCGTCTTGCCTTGAAGGACTTAGAGGCAAAAGTAATCTCGGACAGATTGTAGAAGAAATGAAAAACCCCGATGGCTTCAATGACTACTTTTACCAGCTTTCTATCGCATACAGATTGAGATTTGTAGACCCGAATGTGGCATTAGAGCCTTTGGTATGTGGCAAAACGCCTGACAGCACGATTGAAATGGATGGCAGAAAATGCGCAATAGAATGTACTGCTATGTCAGGTTCCAGCACATACGTTCGCTTTCACGATGCCATTGAACAGCTCGGCAGCTTCACTTTTGCACAAGTTGAAAAGCACTCTTTTCCATGCAACATCCACTTTCAGGCAAAACACGAATCTGTTGCAGCGGATAACAAAATGGAACCTATGAAGGCAATCATTGAAGGGTTGATAAGCAATAAACAGTGTCCTGCGGAGCAAGAAATTGACTGCTGCAAAATTAGCGTACTACCACCCGACAAAAAGCCCGATGCGCCTATTGGCATGATGCAAACGCTTGCCCCTGCCGAAGCAGTTGTGGAACTGTCTACAACAGGGCAAACAAAGCACGCCCAAGAGTATATGGCTGGTTTCTTTGTGAGCTACGATAACATCAAACAGTCGCTTGAAAAAGACCTTGCAGACAGGATTTACAATAAGATTGAAAAGAAGAAAGCACAGGTGAAACCATTGAAGGAAGACCATGACATATTTCTGTTTATTGATACCGACGTTAGCTGGCGGCAGCTCATGGACAAAAAGGACGACATCGGTAAAGAAATTGTTGAAAACTTCCTATCAAAAGATAGTGACCTTTTTTCACTGATAGTCCTAACGAACAGACCGCGTGGAAAGGATGACCTATTTGCAATCAACCGCTCAATGTATGGGCGTAGCGAGGTTAGCGAAGAATGGCTAAAGAAGTTTTGGGATGGGTTTATGCAGCCGAGTGTAAACCACAACTTCTTTCTGCGTACTACGGAAAGAAATGATCCTTGCCCGTGTGGCATCGGGTTGAAATTCAAGCATTGCCACGGCTACTACCTAAATTGAACTAGACACTTTGTAAGTCCATACCGAAGAAGCCAGCGAGCTTTAGTTGCCGTCCTAGCTCAACAATTTCCTGCACCCAATCCGTTCGCATATGTTCCAAGAGGGGGAGCCAATTTGAGCAAAGCGAAATTGGCGACAGGTGGGAAGGGCACGGCGAAGTGCCGGCGGAGCACAGCGGAGCCGCACGAAGACGGCCAGCCTGCCTCGGCGAAACGCAGTGAAGACGGGCCGGGGGAGCCATTCTTTCGTTCTGTTGCTTCGGATGATCCCTACCCACGGGGAGCCTATAAACGCCATTCTGATACTATTCCCACAGGATTCTGAGGATTTTCGTGTACCATCCCCTTGATCCTATGAGTGCCAAAGCCTACAATAATAATGCTAAACCCACTGCCCTCTCGCCTCACGGCGGGACGGCAGTTTTAGTAAGTTCACCCAAACAGGCAATCGTTTTTGTGGACGGCAGCAACTGGTATCACAAACTCAAGAAGCTTCTGAATGCGAACCGCTCAACGGCAGAAGGTGAGGTGAAGCCGCCTGTTGATTTTGACCTGAGAGCTTTCGTCAAAGAAATGGCCTCACCCGACACCGTGACGGATATTCGCTACTACATAGGGAAAGTGCGACGCATCAGGGGCGATGAAAAGAGCGAATTACTGTACGCCAATCAGCAACGGCTGATCGCCTTTCTGCAAAAGCAGCAAATCCAGCTTGGCTTTGGCAACCTCATTTCGTATCCTGACGGGTCTTACCATGAGAAGGGCGTTGATATTCTTCTTGCCGTTGAGATGATCAGGCTCGGCTTGGAAAAGGAATACGATGTCGCGTACCTGCTCAGTTCCGATACTGACCTTGTTCCCGCCGTTGATGAATGCCGACGACTTGGAAGAGAAGTCGTCTACGTCGGCTGTTCGCTTCACGGTCAATCCTTCGGCCTCACGAAAGCCTGTAACAGGACGATCCTTTTGCAGACCAAGGATGTCACGCCCTACGTCCCTCCGAAGTTATTGTAAGCAAAGTATCGGTTTCAAGGTCACAGGATCAGCGAAACCGCAATGAGTGATGCTGACCGAGTTCCACGATTTCCTGCGCCTAATCCGTTCGCATGTGCTCAATGATATCGAGCCATCCGTCTTCGTTCAATTCGCTTCGCTCATCGAACTACGCCGAGATTGGCTCGGTAGTTCGATGTATCCAAAAAGCAGGATGGCGACGGGTGGGAATGGCACGGCGAAACGCAGTGCAGACGGGCCGGGGGAGCCATTATTCACTTTTTAAACCAATAAAGAACCAAAATTTGGTGTATACTGCGAAGCATGTTTAAACGGTATATCGCATATCTGAAAGATAATCCGCATGGCTACTGGTTTAAGCGGAGACTCTACGGCTGGGGTTGGGTACCTGTTACATGGCAAGGATGGCTTGTTATACTTGTCTATATAGTTTCACTCCTTATTTTGGCTTTTACTCTTGATGAACAATCTCCACCACAAGAGGTGATGTTTACATTTATTCTTCCTCTTGTATTGCTGACAGGAACACTTATTCGTATTTGTTACAAAAAGGGTGAAAAACCACACTGGCAGTGGGGGCTTCCAGAAGAAAAGCCTGGGGGCGATGATGTCTCTAAACAATAATTGCTTCGGGCCCTTTCACCGTCGATTCCAGAAGTACCTCCACTCGCTCGCACTCAGAAACGTCCATTAACAGAGTTTTAATACTGTCAGTATCTGAGAGCCATTTTCCAATATTCCACCCTCACTCCCGCACCATCGCGGCAGCCGCATTGGTCCCGCCGAATCCGGCCGCAGTGCTGATGACCAGTACGTTTGAAGCGTCGATCGCCACATTCGTGCGACACGGAATGCCGTCGGCAACGGCTTTGAGCGACATGGAATCCACGCCGACCCTCTCCCGTTCCAGAATGTTCGGATCCGCATGTTGAAAGGCCGGATCCACCTGTTCGGTACTGGGGAACCCCGCAACCGTGCCTTCCCGCAGCGCTTCGATTGCGGCGATGATATTCATGATCTGGGCGGGTGCCAGCGTGTGACCGATCCCCTCTTTCGTCCCCGCACCCACGTACCGCTTGTCCCGCGCAACCCCTCCGAAAACCTTCGCCGCGGCGTAGAGCTCATTGATGGCACCCGCATGCGTGCCCGTCGCGTGCAGGTAATGAACGAGCCGCCCGCGGAAGGCCGCAACATCGATTCCGCTCCTGCCCAAAAGTTCCTCGAGCAGCGCCGCCTGCCCGGTGAGAGTGCCGTCGGCCAGACTCTTGCCGAATTTCCGTGACTGGCATGTGTTCGCGGCGACCCCCAGCACCCGCACCAGCGGTTCCAGCTGCAAAAGATCGGCCACGCGTCTTCGCATCATGACGATGACACCGGCTGCGTTGCCCGGCACGAATCCGTCGCGATCCGCACCGTAGGCGGTGAGCGCGTGTTCCGCCCCCCTCCGCTCGCGCCAGTTGCGCGAGAGCGCACCGCCTTTGCGCCTCATCATGTGATCGAACGAAAGGTACGTATTCACGGGACCCACCGGATTCTCGCTCCCCCCGACAAAGGCGATATCCGCGGCGCCCGCCTGGATGGCATTGAACCCGTTGAACATGGAAAGACCCGAAGAGGCGCACGCGGAATTGGAGCTGGATTGGGCGCCTTCGATCCCCGCAAATGCCGCCAGCTGCCCGGCACTCATGTTGCCGAGCATGCCGAGCAGCCACCCCGATTTTCCATACGATTCGCCCAGTGCCTTGTCATTCCCCGCCATCAGAAATTCAATCAGAGCGCTCTCCATCATTTCGACAGAGGATCCGGCACCGGTCGCGACATCGATCATCGTCCGCTTCGCCAGATCGGCACGGATTCTGCCTTCATCGCAAAAAAGTGTCTGAAGCCGGCGACGCGTCTGTTCGAATGCGAGGTGCGTCTGCAACACGGAAACACCCACCAGCCGCTCTCCGGCCTTGAAGTATCCCTTGGGATACCCGGCACCCGCCGGATCGGGAAAATACTCCTTGGGAATCAAGCCCCCGACCCCGCACTTGTCGCCCCACGCATTCCGGAAAAACGCTGCACGTTCGTCTGCGGTTGTCAGCCCCTTGACCTTGGCCAGCAGATCGAAGTTCGGTATGTCGTCCGGCGTGAGTTCCCGCAGTCCCGTCCTGTGCTGCAGGGCGGCTGTGTGGGATGCAGCGGGATTTTCGCCGGTGGGGCTGATGCTCCCTGTTGCGACGATGACAATATTGTTCGCATCTCTGGTACATATCTCATTCATATAAAAAAGGGAAGATCCAAAAGCAGGAAGGAAGCTTTGTCTAAATTCGCTTCGACGACAAGAAGTTTGTTGTCTATCACCCCATTCACGTATGCCAGCAGCACGGCCCCTTGCACGCGCTGCAGTACTGATTGCCGTACTCGTGCTGAACGCCCCCCGTGCATGCGGCATTGCAGCACACCGACCGCATGTGCGAACGCTGTTCCGAAGAGAAGATGATCTCGTTCTCCTTCCCCTTCTGTGCATGTTTGCGGCAGAACGACCTGCCGTGCGAGGGGGTACGGCATCCGTGGACTTTGCAGGTGGTGGGTAAAGATGCGGGTATGGAAGAGCGGGAAGACCACAATACTAGTGTTTTTCTGCAAAATTTTCAATCAAATGCCTGATTTTCTTGAGAGGGACAAACCGTCGATTCTGTCATGGAACAGTCGGATGCGACGATGAAGGTCTGCCATTTTCCGCTCGCTTTCGTAGGCGATTGCGGTATGGAGGACTATCATGCGCCTTCCTCACACATCGTAATGCCTGATACAGCCGTTCCGCATCCCAGCTTAAGTTTCCTCACGCTCGGGATCGCCCCGCAGATTCTCGGCATCCTCGCGAGCCGCAATTTCACGACCCCGACGCCCATCCAGCAGCAGTCGATTCCGCCGGGCATCGAGGGCAAAGACATCGTCGGCATCGCCCAGACGGGCACGGGCAAGACCTTCGCCTTCGGCATCCCCATGCTGCAGCGGCTGGCGCAGAAACCCGGACGCGGACTCGTCATCGTGCCGACACGCGAGCTGGCCACTCAGGTGGATGAGTCGCTGCGCACTTTCGCGCCGCAACTGAACATCCGCACGGCCGTGCTGATCGGGGGGGCCTCCATGCACCTGCAGCGCGAGGCGATCCGCAGAAATCCCCGCGTCATCATTGCGACCCCCGGACGCCTGAATGACCACCTGAAACAGGGAACCATCACGCTGAAGGAGGTGAACATTCTCATTCTGGATGAAGCGGACCGCATGCTCGACATGGGTTTTCGTCCGCAGATCGAGACGATCTTCCGGCACGTGCCGCGCGAGCGGCAGACGATGCTCTTCTCCGCCACCATGCCGCCCGAGATCATGAAGCTGGCCAACGCGCACATGAAACTGCCCATCCGCATCGAGGTCGCCCCTTCCGGAACGACGGCACAGGGTATTCTGCAGGAACTCTTCATCGTGCAGAAAATGGAAAAGCCGGCGCTACTCGAGGCGCTGCTCAAGGAACACCGCGGTTCGATTCTGGTGTTTTCGCGCACCAAGCACGGAGCGAAGAAGATCACACGCTCGTTACGAACCCTCGGCCACGCCGCAGCAGAAATTCATGCCAACCGCTCGCTCAATCAGCGGCGCGAGGCGCTGCAGGGGTTCAAGACGGGCCGGTACCGCATTCTCGTCGCGACGGACATCGCGGCGCGCGGCATCGACGTCACGGGCATCGAGGTCGTGATCAACTACGATCTGCCGGATGATCCCAATGACTACGTGCACCGCATCGGACGCACCGCGCGCGCGGGCAGGGAAGGTCGTGCCATCTCGTTCGCCACTGCGGAACAGCGAGGCTCCATCCGCGACATTGAACGGCTCGTTCGTTCATCGCTGCGGCGTCCCCCCACTCCCCCGCTCCCGAAGCGCTCCCCGGTCACCGGCCAGACGGATCCCGCTCCCGCGTGGCAACCCGCAACCCCCCGTCCTGCGTTTCGCAACTTCCATGCACGCCGGTCATTTCGGAGACCGCACCGACGCAGGTGAGCTGATTCGATCGCCATGCTCAATGCATTCATGGATATCGTGGAAATTTTGCAATATGATGCACCTGTCCTTATGAAAACCTCATCCGTCTCCACCACTGTCGCACTCGTCTCCACGCAGGGCGCGATCGTTCTGCCCGTCATCGCTTTCGCCATCCCGTTCTTCGTCTCAGGTCCGCAGTGGCTGACAGGGACAGCCGTGAACTGCCTGCTGGTTCTCGCCGCAGCCAGACTGCCCGGGCGCCACGTGTGGTCCGTGATCCTGCTGCCGAGCGTGGGAGCCGTCGCGCATGGAATGCTCTTCGGACCCTTCACGAGTTTCCTGCTCTTCTTTGTGCCGTTCATCTGGGCGGGCAACTGGCTGTTCACTGCGGTGTTCCTGCGCCTGCGCGACATCTCCGCGATCCTCGCGGTGAGTGCCGGAGCCCTTGCTAAAGCCGCAACCCTCGCGCTCTTTGCGCTCGTCTTCTTCCGCATGAATCTCGTCCCGCAGCTCTTTGTCGAGTCCATGAGCCTGATCCAGTTCTTCACGGCGATTGCCGGAGGCCTGCTCGCCCTCGGAATCCTACGATTTCTGCAGACCACACATGAATGACATCGAGCGCTGCATCTCGCTCTTTGAGAACAAGGCGCCTCTGGTTGCCCTGCTCGCGCCGTCGTTTCCCATCTGCTACTCCTACCCCCTGATCGTCGCGCGCCTGAAGAAACTGGGCTTCAAGGCGGTGATCGAGGTCTCGGCGGGAGCAGTGAAGACGAATGAGCAGGTGGTCGCGCTGCTCAAGAAGAACCCGACCGCCCGCTACATCTCGAGCCCCTGCGCGGGATTCGTGCGCATGGTGCGCAAGAGCTTCCCTGCGCTTGTCCCCTTCCTCGCCTTCGCCGCGGACTCGCCCATGATCGCCACAGCGCGCATGGCCAAAGAACAGTACCCCGACTGCCAGCCCGTATTCATCGGACCGTGCTTTGCCAAAAAACTGGAGGCATCGGAGGACTATCCCGACCTGAATATCCTCGTCCTCACGTACCGGGAGCTCGATGCGGTGTTCGCGCACTTCACGGTCGGCGAAGACATCGATGCGTCCGGAGCGGCTTTCGACATCGCCGCTGCTGCGACACGCATCTACCCGATGGATGGCGGCCTCACCGTGACAAGCGGACTGAAAGATGTCCTGAAAGAAGAGGAAATCCGCATCATCTCGGGCTACAAGCAGATTCCCGCCGTACTGGAGGAATTCCAGAGAAACCCCAAGATCCGCTTCGTGGACGTGCTCTTCTGCGAGGGCGGCTGCATCAACGGACCGGGGATCATCTCGACACTGTCACCGGATGAACGCAAAAAGCGGATCGCCGACTACCGGCAATCTATGGACGCAGCACATCTTTAAGCTTCTCGAGTTTCGGTGCAATGACGATCGAACAGTAGGGGGCATCCTGATTGCGGTCGTAATATCGGCGATGCTCCTCTTCGGCAGGAAAGAATGTTTCGAGCTGCTTCACCTCGGTGACAATGGGGGAAGAAAATCGTGTCCGGGCTTTCTGCAGAGCCGTCATAATGCGCAACTCTTGTGCCGCATTCGTCCACAGGATGACGGAACGGTACTGCGTGCCGGTATCCGCCCCCTGACGGTTGAGCGTGGTGGGGTCGTGCATCGCGAAGAACACGGCAAGAATGTCTTCGAGCGGCACGACGGAAGAATCGAATGTGACCTCCAGCACCTCCGCATGACCCGTGCGGCCGGTGCCGACCTGCGCGTAGGTGGGATTTTTGGTTTCACCCCCCGCATATCCCGGCATCACCGAAACAACGCCCGGCAAGCGTGAGTACACCGCTTCGGTACACCAGAAACATCCGCCACCGAGAACGATTTTCTCATTCTTCATGGCCGGGGATGAAGCACATGGAGAGTGAGTTTACACAATGGCGCGTGTCTTTCTCGGTGAGGTGCTCGCCCTCAAACACATGACCCAGATGGGCTCCGCACTGCGCGCACTGAATTTCCGTCCGCAGCCCATCGCCATCAGCAATCCTCTTCACGGCACCGGAAATCTGGTCATCAAAACTGGGCCACCCGCAGCCGGAGTGAAACTTGTCGCCCGAACGGTACAGAGGCGCGCCGCAGCGGCGACAGGCGAATGTCCCCTCTTCCCAGAAATCATCGTATGTGCCCGAGAAGGGCGGCTCTGTGCCTTTGCCGATGATAATGCGCTCTTCTTCGGGCGTCAGTGGCTGCGACTCCATGCCCTCATTTTCCTCAAAAGACAGCCGAAAACAATCGACGAACGGGGCGCTCCGATCTCTGATGCACGGGCTTTGATTATTTCTTCATGTACCCGCGCAACTCAGCGATCAAACCGCGGATGACGCCTGGAATCTGCTTGCGATAACGGATCACCCCGTAGATGACGGCTCCGACCAGAATAAGGGGACCCAATTGCCAGCCGATCGAGAAGAGCGCCCCGATGAGCACGATGACGATTGCAAGACTGAGAAGCTCCATACCGGCATGGTAGCACATGCATCTACGCCCCTGCCTCCCGCTTACAGCCGTTAAACATCACCTCCATCGTCTGATGCACGGACGGCCTGCCGTTTGCATACAACGCATCGCGCCGCATCTCGTCCAAGCGCGACCCCGTAAAGAGCACGCCGCCTTCTTCGCCGCGGGCGGTCCTGGTCAGCCACTGCGCGATGCAGTAGGAGGTTTCTTTTCCGCCGGGTTTGAGATACCTGCACCGGTCACTCCCGATGCACGAGACACACGGCTGACGCTCCGTGTCGGGATTGCCCACGTAGTTCCCCGCACCGATGTACCGGGAAGGCAATCCCGCCGGACTCGACATGGCCGTGACGACGGGAAACTGCGGATCGAGGTAGTACTTGGAATACAAGTGATCGGGGAGCCCCGATTCGCGGGCAAGGAGCAGACGCGTTCCCATCGACACCTCGTCGTATCCCAGCGCGAAGGCGCGGCTTATGTCCTCGCCGTATGCGATGCCGCCGGCCAGAATGAGTGGAATATCCAGACGGTATTCTGCGAGTAACGCACGAATCTGATCGTGGAGAACGGGGGCGTCAAACTTGCGCGGCCCGTCGGGATCGGCGGGGTCCGCGGGTTCCAGATTGGCGGCGTCGAGATCATCCTTCGCCCCCAGATGTCCGCCGGCAAACTGCGGCAGCTCCACATAGAACGCATCGGGCAGACGGCCTCCGGTTTTCGGGTTCAATGCAGCCTTGATCATCACCCCCGCCGCGCGGGGACCCGACACAAGCGGCGCATAGCGCATGTGCGGGTACTGGTTCATCTGCTTCGCCAGATCCCGCGGCAGACCCGCCGCAGGAAGCAGCAGATCCACTCCGCCGTGGGAACCCACCACATCCACCAGCCGTCTAAAGTCGAGCATGGGCTCGAGGATATTCACCGCGAGCATGCCATGCGGATCGGCTGCACGGACAAAATCAATCTGCCGGAGCATCTCTGCTTCGTCCGCCTTGCAGAGTAGTTGCTTGCGCGGATCAAATGCAGGCTCGGCAAGGATCTCTTTCATCCGGGCGTTGAATCCGGGGGCCGACCCCGAGAGCGTGCCGATCCCCCCCTCCGCCATCACTGCCACAGCAAGCTCGGCCGTCGAGAGATTCACCCCCATGCCGCCGTTCATCCAGAATTTCTGCCGGCGGGAAAATATCCGCTGCACCGTTTCATTATGCTCGGCCGGTGAACGGGGACGGATGCAGATGTCTTCGCGACGCATGCGATACGGGAAAGGGATCAATCTTCTTCGTATTCGTCCGACGGGTCAAGTTGCACGCACGATGTCTCCACCATACGTGACAAGACCTCTGTCATCACGCTATTCTCGGTACATCAATCTTTCGAAGTCCTTATGCCGCACCGATCTGGATTCTCCCTCATCGCATTTATTGTGCTGATCGCATGCTCAGCCATTGCGGCAGTGATCATCTTCATTCTTGCCAATCCCGCACAGCTGATCCGCGCACGACGCAACGCACGGCGGATGGCGGACGTGACGCTGATCCTCCAAGCAGTACAGTCGTACCGTTCCGCGAACGGCAACCTTCCTGCGGATATTGATGCCGAAGAAGGGAGCGTGCAGATCATCGGCAATCGTCCCGCCAATTGTCCGGAAATCACCTGTCCGGGACACGTGCTCCCGTCCACGAACTGCATCGTGAAAGATCTGGATGCGTCCCTGCGTCCCGCTCTCCAAAAAATACCAACGGATCCGAAAACAGGGACCGAGGGCGATACGCGCTACTTCATCAATCAGGATGCCGACGGCGTCCTCACTGTGGGGGCGTGCGATGCGGAGAAAGAGGATTGGAACAGTCAAAACCCCGCACCGACCGTTGAAGCGGTGCAGAAGCACGATTGATCAACTCCCGAGCACGGGCAATATGCGTCCTTCCGCGCTGTCCGCCCGCCTCTGCCCGCAGGGCGTGGGGTACTGACCCGTCACGCAGGCCATGCAGAGCGATTTGATCTCGCACCCGATCGCGAGAGGAATCGCCTCGACCGGAAGGAACTGGATGGAATCGACCCCCAGGCGCGCCGCAATGATCCGGAGCACTTCGGGAGGGAGCGTTCCGGAACGGAGTGTTCCGTTGAAGTTATGACGGACAATGAGCTCTCTGATCTCGGGAAAGTCGATGCCGTAGAAGCAGGGTGAGAGAATGGGCGGCGAGGCGAGGCGCAGATGGATCTGGGCGACACCCCCCTCGCTGCGTAACCTGCGGATGAGCTCGCGCATGGTGGTGCCGCGCACAAGGCTGTCATCGACGAGGACGATCGATTTGCCCTGCAGCACTGCGCGGTGGATGCCATATTTGCGACGCGCCTTTTCTGTCCGTTCCGGATCGGTCGCTGTGAACGTGCGCTGGCCGGGGAGCAGATTCTCGATCCCCTCCCCAATGAATGGCCAGCCTTTCTGATGTGCAAACGCCTCGGCTCCTTTGCGCGCGGAATCGGGCACGGGAACGACGATACTGCCCTCGGGCGAGAGCGTATCGAGGAGCGCAAGAATGCGACCGGAAGCCTGACGCGCGGTCCCGACACTCCTGTCGTCGAAATTCGACTGCCAGTCGGAGAAGTACTCCCACTCGAAGAAGCATCGCCGCGGATCGGGGGGCATCACCTGTATATGCTGCACACCGTCGCGACCCGCGACGAAGAGCTCTCCGGGTTTGACCGGGATGACATGAGCAGAAGGGACGACCGCACGGATGGCCGTATCTTCGGAAGCGACAATTCCATCCTCCGTGCAGTTGAGCGGATGCCTCCCCTGTTTGTCACGGTAAGCGGCCAGCGTTCCGTCCGGCAGAAGCATCACGACGTTGAACGCTCCGTCCACGCGCGCCTCCACCTCTCCGAAGACCGCTGCCAGATCATGGACAGTATGCTGCTGGATACCGCGGAGCATCTGGAGTTTCAAAAGCTCGGTATCGCCCGTCGTGCGGAGGATGGTTCCGCGCTCCCGTTCGTCGTTGCGCAGATCCTCCGCATTGGCGAGCGTGCCGTTCCAGCCGAATGCGAAGCGCTCGCCGGGCACGCGGGAGCGGTGAACCTCGGGCTGGGCGAGGGAGGGATCTTCGGGACCCGCCGTGGCGTAGCGATCGTGGGCGATTGCGGAAGCGGCACGCAGTCCCGTGAGCCTGCGGGGCGTGAGCACCTCCGCGGCATGACCGTTCTCCTTCACTGTTTTAAACGCTCCGTTGTGAGCAACGGTCAGCCCCGACGCACACCCTCCGCGGTGATCGAGTTCCTGTGCAATACGGGCCGCCACCTGAACGGCATCCTCTCTGCCCGTCACGCCGATCACGGCGCATTCATGGTGGAGCTGCTCCATAGGGAAGAAACATTCTACAATACTTTCTCGAGAATGCACCATGAGTCTCAATGAAAGAAACCGGCTGAAAAACGGCAGAGAGTACACTCGCTGCCATGAAAACCCGCACCCCCCTCTTTTTCTCTGTCTTCCTCTGCTGCGCCATCGCACTGCACGGCGCTGTGATGTTGCCCGCGGCTCGGGCGGCGCAAACCCCCCGGCCGGCGGGGATAGTGAACGGCAAAACGGAAGGGGAGCGGCGGCGCCAGAAGGACAGCAGGGTCCGGACATGCAACGAGACAGGCCTGTGCGCTGCCAACGAGGAACGCCTGCTGCTCGGCTCCAAATCCCCCAAAGAGGTCTTCTCCGCTCTGCTGAAGGGTTGCCACGCCCAACGCTGGCTCAATAATGACGTCGTCCTCAAGTGTCCGAAAGATGTTTCCATCCCCGGTGCCACGACGGAGCGCGTGTTCAGCACGCAGGATTACTTTTCGGCGGATCAGATCACCGCACTTGCCGTGCAGCAGCAGAACATCAAAGGATCCGGTGTGCGTGTGGCCGTGCTCGATACGGGCATCGATCCAACGCATCCCGAGATTGCAGCACGCATCGTGGAGCAGGCCTCGTTCGTGACGGGGGCGACCCCTCTGGACGGGCACGGACACGGCACGCACGTGGCGGGCATCGTCGCGGGCGCGGGATCCGCCATCCATCAGGATGACAACGGCGCCAACCGCATCCTCGGCACGGCTCCGCAGGCGGACCTGCTCATCGGCAAGGTGTGCAATGACGAGGGCTGGTGCGCGGAAGGCGATATCCTTGCAGGCATCGAATGGGCGGTCGGCAAAAATGCCAAAGTGATCAACCTGAGTCTGGGGGGAGGAGCCTTCATGAGTGCCTGCGACGGCGATCCCATGGCGGCAAAAGCGAACTGGGCCGCCAATCAGGGAACGCTGGTAGTCGCCGCCGCCGGCAACGGGGCCGACACCACTCCGGGAGTCTCCACGCCGGGCTGTGCCTCCAAGGCCGTGGCCGTGGGCGCGCTGGACCGCAGCAACACACGCGTGTCGTGGTCGGGCAATGGTCCCGCTCTGGATGTCATGGCGCCGGGTCTGGGCATTCTGTCTTCACTGCCCTGCGCCGTAGCGGGCACCTGCCCCGAAGCGGGCTACGGGTGGTGGAGCGGCACCAGCATGGCCTCCCCGCACGTGGCGGGCATTGCGGCGCTCGTCCGCGGGGTGAATCCCTCGCTCACGGCGGATGAAACGCGCACCGTCCTCACACAATCCGCCTACGATCTGGGAGCCGCCGGACTGGATGATTCCTACGGCTTCGGACGCGTCGATGCTCTGTCCGCCGTCGCACGTGCCAAAGACTTCGACAGCGACGGTTCGCCGATTCCCGCAGACTGCAACGACCGCGATGCATCCGTTTCACCGCTCAAGAGCGAAGTGTGCGGCAACGGCGTGGATGACGATTGTGACGCCGCGGTGGATGAAGGTTGCGCCGTCCCCTCTCCGGCTCCGTCTTCCTCCTCTTTCTCGTCCTCGGTGCCGTCGGCATCGTCGGTTTCGTCGGTTTCGTCGGCTTCATCCCGTTTCTCCTCATCACACTCCTCTTCCTCCTTTGCCTCCTCCTCCCGCTTCTCCTCGGCGTTCAGCTCTTCCTCTTCGCAGCAGGAGGATGAAAATGACCATGAGGACAATGACGGCGGGCAGTACAGTTCCGGCAGCCGGCAGGAACGTGAACGTGAGCGGGAGCGGGAGCAGGAAGGCAGTTCCCGGTCCTCGCAGCAGGACGGGAACGATCACCGCGCCTGCCCGTGGTGGAACAGGTGGATTCCATGGTCAACGGACTGCCGTCCGCAGGAACTGCCCAATCCACCGAACCGCCCGATCGAGATGCCTCCGGGTCAGGACCGCGAGAAATCGTCTTCCGGGCAGGAACGCGATACGGGAAACCGCGACCGCTGATTTTGGCCGCTTCGTGCCTTGACGGCCGCCACCTCTGTGCGCACAGTACGCGCCTATGCCACTTTTTGAGGAAACCATCTCTGCCGTCACCCCGCTTCAGCCGGGAGCGCCCCTGGCACATCTCTTCGAAGATTTGGTCGACGGACAGGCCGCAGAGCGGGGCTGTTCCCAGAGCACAGTACGTGCAGCACTGCTACGGGACATGCGCCAAAAGGGTATCGCCCTGCGCTTGACCGTCACGGACAGCAACCAAATCGTACGCTGCGCAGCAATGGCACCGGATCATCCCCCCTCCCCGTTCGACGAACACTTTGGTCAGGAAGAAGTGATCGGAGAAAAATACACGGGCCCCATCGGCAATCCCTATGAGGCGAAGCCGACCTCTGCACCACCGGTCATGCGCAAACCCGATGCCGCTCCCGCGCCGAACACTGTTTCTTCCGCCGTTGTGCAGCCTCATTGCCCCCCTTTACCATGAATCACTTTGGAAAAGATTCACCGGATGAAATTCTTCGGATTCCCAGCATATGCGTGGTACCACAAACGAACGGGGTGACTCTGCATTTCGGCCACCTCGAAGGTGTGCGCAGCACCGTGAATGAAAGCGTGCGCACGACGGTCGGCTCCACCACTGCGTACCGCGCAGGATGGGAACGCGCATTCGGAACACCGGAGCAGAAACCGTGTGCCAACTGATTTTGTCCATGGAATCAAACCCCTTCGCGACCACGCTGTGCATGGCCATCAGACGGCCGAACATGACACTGGAGCAGTACAAAAAGATCCGCGATGAACTGCATGCCCAGGGTCTCTCATTCCTGGAAGAGCTCTTCGATGCCATACGCACAGCAATGAAAAAACGCCGGCATCATAGATACGGAACAGATCCGCATCGAACTGCAGAGCGATGAGACGGAAGAACGGCAGCGCTACCTGACCATCGAAGGCCTGAGGAGCGACGAGGCTGCGACGGCCCGCGCCATCGTCGAAGAATTTTTCGTCGTCACCGACGATGACTTTGATCCGACCGACAATGACGAGGAGGAGGAAGATGAGCGATGGCGGGGAAGTGCGGAAGACGAATGACGCCGTTCCAGATCGAGCAGCCGCTGTTTTCGCGCCGCGCCTCCCGCATACCGGCCCGGTGCGCCGCAGGCAGGAACAACGCGGTGGCAGGGCACGATTATCGGTAAAGGATTTTTTTTGAGAGCGGTTCCCACCGCCCGCGCCGCGCGGGGATGCCCGGTGCGCCGCGCCAGTTCCCCGTACGTGATCGTCCGGCCAAAGGGAACGCGCCGCACCTCCCGGTAGACCGCGCGCTCGAAGTGCGTCCCCCCCAATGTAAAAGAAAGCCGGAAAGACCGCCGTTTACCGGCGAAGTACCCGCTCAGCTGACGCATGGCTGCGGATTGCACGGCAGCGGGGAGCACATGTGCATGACGGGTGGCCCACGAGAGATCAGAAAGAGGCATGAGACGGTATTGTACGCCAGGAACGTGAGTATTGTTTGTTGTTCTGCCTCACCCCCCAACCCCCTCTCCGGCTTGGCCGGCGTAGCCCGAGCGAAGCGAAGGGCGAAGACGGGTTGGCGTTGGGGTGGGATCGGAGAGGGGGAACGCACTATTGATTCAATGGTTTTTCAGCTACGCTCCGGCCCTTTATGCAGTACGAGGAAACACGACGACAGCGGCGGCGAAGGAAAATCCTCTACGCCCGGCACCTCCGTACACGAATGACCGAAGCCGAGATGATGTTGTGGGAAGCTCTGCGTGATCGTTCGTGCGCCGGATTCAAATTCCGGCGCCAGGTAGCCATCGAGTGGTTCATAGTAGATTTTCTCTCTGTCCAACACGATCTTGTGATCGAGATCGATGGCGGCGTACACACACGGCAGCGTGCGTATGATCAAGAACGCGACAAGATTTTCGCCAGAGGCGGCTTACTATCCTCCGCTTCAGTAACGCCCAAATTCTGAACAATCTTCCTTCCGTTCTCCATGCTATCGCAAACACCTGCAGCACTCCCCTCTCCCGGCGGGCCAGTGGTGCGGGCGGGGAGAGGGGCCGGGGGTGAGGCAGAAATAACCAACAGTGACCTCCCCCGTTCCACCACCACCCAGAACGCCTTTTGTGACCTGCTGAAGCCAAGAAGGGGCAGCAGGAGAAAGAATCGGTCCGGCGGGGGGTTTCGGACGGGGAGATTCCCCTCTGGAATGGGGGTGAACCCCCGCACCATTCCCCCGCATTCGCGGGATCGGGTGCGGGGCAAGTTTCTCCCACTTTCATGCACAAGCCTTCAGCGCTCAAAGAACAGCACTTACGCTTCGAACCGCTGGAGCAGCGGCAGATGCTCTCGGGCACCGCCCTCGCGGCCGTGCAGCAGGATACCGCCTATCTGTCGCATGCCGTGCTGCGGGGGGAACCGGTGGAGCTTCTGAGTGGAGAGAAGGACTTCAACGGATCGAGTATGGAGTGCATCGCCGACAGCCCCGTGTTCACGGACGGGTCGTTCACGGTCGAAACGCAGATACGCGTCGATGCGATCAGACAGCAATCCTTCATCACCAAGTATGACTCGGGAGTCGGAGATCAAAGTATCCATTTCTGCATGCTCAAGGACGGACGGCTGCAGTTCGACGTCTACGGCAATCCTCCGGGCTCCAGCTACCTCACCTTCCGGACGACCGGCACCCCGCTCGTCGTGGGTCAGTGGCAGACCGTGCGGATCAGCTTCGATCTGGAACACCGTCAGCTCGCCATCATGGTGGACGGGCAGGATGTTGCCGGTGAGTCTATTCAGACGGGGGCGGACATCACCGCCATCCATGACGGCAGCACCGACATGCGCATAGCCGGCAGAAGAACGGGGGGCGGCCCGGGCAATTATGCCGATGCAGCCTTCCGGAATATGTACTTCCACCCCGTCGCTTCGTTTGAGGAAAAAACACAGGCAATCGATGCGGTGATTGAACAGGCGGACGAAGAGGAAGCAGTGCCTGTTGCGACGCAGGGGCAGCAGCTCACCGCGGCGAACATTGATGCGGTGCTGCGGGCGGAGCCGGTTGTGCTCCTTGCGGGGACGAAGGAATTCAACGGATCGACCGTGGAATGCATCGCGGACAATCCCGTGTTCACGGACGGCTCCTTTACGGTGGAGATGATGGTGCGGCCGGCCGTGCAGCAGTTCCAGACGTTCGTTTCGAAGTATAACTCGCATGACTCGGACCAGAGTTTCTATTGCGGCATGGGTGCGGACGGACGGCTCCAGCTCTCCGTGTATGGGGAGGGAGGAGCGTATCGGGTGCTCTATACCGATCAGGCGCCTCTGGCCATCGGCGTGTGGCAGAAGGTGGTGGCGAGCTTCGATATGCAGAGTCAGGGGATGTCGATCACGGTGGATGGGAAAGGAATTCCGGCGACGATTGACCCCATCTCGAAGGAGGTTCGGCCCATCCATGACGGCAGCAGCCCGATACGGCTGGGAGCGTCGGTCTTCGGGGGCGGGTCCGTCACGAATTTCTTCAGGGGAGACATGGGAGACGTGAACCTTTATCCGGTGGCGTCGTTCGGAATACCGAAGGAAACAACAGTCGCAGAAACGCCCCCTGTTCTGCCCGTAACGGAGGAGACGGCCGTGCAGACGACGACGGAAAGCCCGCCCCTCGCGACAGAGACGACACCCGCCGCAGCTCCCACGCTCATAGAGCGCCAGCTGCAGCAGTACGAGACACGCATGGCAGCAACCAATGACCGTTTGGCAACTCAGGAAGTCGCCCTTCGAACGGCGCAGGAAAACGTGCAGGCTCTCGAACGAGATGTCGCTTCTGCATCGCAGATCATTGCGGCAGCAGAGAGCATCCTGGCAAAGGCCGCTCTCGAAGCGCAGGCGGAAAAGAGCGATACCGGACCGTCCTCTTTCTGGATCGATGGTATACGGCCCAACCGCACCATCTGGCTGGTCTACAAGAACATGCCTGTCGGCTACGACGCAGTCATGATCGGGAACGGTTTCGGTGAGCGCGAAGAGATTCCCGCGGGATCCGGCAAAGTGGATTTCGGCATCCCTCCGGGCATCGCGGCAGATGCCAAAATCGGCATCATGAAGCATGGAACCAACGAAGTGATGGGGAAGCTGGTGGATTTCCGCATCCTGAAGGGATACGTCCGTGACAATGTCGATAGCCGCAGCATCGCATTGCCGAGCCAGAAGGCGGAGCTGACGATCAGCGTGGAAGACATCGAAAAGAAACGGAATGAACAAGACAGTGCCAGGGAACAGTTGGCGAAGGCCTCATCTGCATTGCCGCAGGCGAAAGCGGAGGAAGCCGAGGCGCTGGCGGCATGGCAGGCTGCCCGTCGCGAAACGATCGCGTACGGCGGCATCACCGCGATCGATCCCAAAGTGGAACAATTGCGCAACGGGGATCTGCGCATCGGCTTCACGGTGCACTACCGTTCGCCCGATACGGATGTGTGCATGGAGGTGTACCGCGACGGAATCCGCGTGAATGAAACCTATCTGCACAACGATGCCGGCGAGCCGGACGGACAGTTCTGGTTCAATGCCGCGGAAGGGATCGGCAGCGGTGATCTGGAGTTCCGGCTCTCGAGCGGAAACGGAAGCGCACTGCGAGAGGTCGCCCGCGCCGAAGCCGGCTACAATACCCGCGAGACCCCTCAGAACGCGGCCCGCGTGCGCACAACGTTCGATCCTGTAGAATCCCATGACACAGGCCGTCTGGTCGACGCCCCCCTTCCCTACGATCTCAAGATCATGAGCGTCAAAGGATCCAGCGCCGTGCTCCACTTCACCTCGCCCGATGACGAGAGCGTGATTCTGTCGAGCACGGGCGGGCTCTACGGGCAGCAGATCGCCTCGCATCCGGGAGGAACCTCCACGGGTGTCGTGCTGATCACGGTGAATCCCGGAAAGACCGGGAATTATTCCTTCTCGCTGAAAGACACCGATGGCGTGATCCGCGAAAGTATCACCGTGTACTGGGACGGAACGGCGCTCACTCCGCTAAATGCGGAGGATCAGTGGACATCCGAGGCCGCTTCCCTTACGCGCTCGGCTTCTCTGGCGGCGAACGATCCGGATGCGTCCCCTGCCACCCGCATCGCCACGACCCTGAGCGACGAGGCCGCCGAGACGCTGGAACAGGAGCGATTGGAGTTGCTCGTTTCACAACAGATGAGCCTGACAAACGGCATTGATATCGGCAGTCTCAACCGTGATCTGGCCCAAATCCAGAGACTGGATCTCTACGAAAACTCCCGTCTCTTCGTCTCACCGGATCAATTGGGCGAAGCCTTCTTCACGGTGCATCCCGACTGGAGGCCCGAGAACTTTCAGGCCACGGTGATGCGCTTGTGGACGGAAGGCGGCTGCAAAGGCCAGAGCGGTGACACGCGCGACTGGCTCAACGGCGTGATCTTGGACCTGCGGGGCCGCTACCGGAACGACCTGAACATCTACGAAGTCGCCATGTGCGATATCATCGAAAAAGGCGTGAATATCTGCCTCCAAATCCGGCAGGGATCGCCGGAGGGGCCGCTCTTTCAGGAGCTGGAAGGCCTGATCCAGAGCAGAAGCTCGTGGGACGCCGTGATCCGGCTGACCGAGCTCAATATCCGCCTCCCCGACCGGCATCAGGTCGTCGCCGAGTGCAGCCGCATCATTGAAGAGCGCATCACCGACCTGATTTTCCGGCAGTCGGAGGACGTGCGCCTGACGCAGAACCTCACGCTGCGCCAGCAGAACGCGCAGTGGATGGCCGAGCATGATGGTCAGACGAATGTCACCATTCTCGCACAGCGCAAAACCGTGGCGGGCGGCTACACGCAGAAAGAAGTGAGCGAGAGCGAACAGCGCAGGCTGCAGCGGGCGGCGCGCCTCTACGCGGAGGCCCGGGGATACAGCACCGATTCCCGCATCCAGGTGACGGTTATCGCCGCAGGGGAGCCCAATCTCCAGCGCGAGCGCACACTCGCCAACGGCACCGTGCAGATCACGATCACAACGACGGAGGCCGATCAGATCGCAACGGAGCTGGAAAAAGCAACCGCAGAGACGGGCGGGGATGCCATGGGGGTGGCGGAGGTGCTGAACAGGGAGGTGGTGGCGATGCTCGATACTGCCCCAGAGACAGATACCGCCACGCAGGAAACCGTACGGAATACCATTCAAGAACGCGTCGCTGCCCGGCTGAATGAGCGACTAGAGTCCATGACCATGGAAGAGCGGGCAACCGCCCGTGGACTACTGCGATTGCAGGCGGACGGCAAACTTGATGAATATTTCGCTTCGTTATTCTCTGGTCAGGCAAGCCAAGCGGTGGATGCCGAGCTGAACGGTGCAGGAGGGTACAGTGTGTACTACTTGCTCGATACGGATGTGCTGGTGGGCGCTGGCCATGCTGCGATGATTATGGGATCAGATAGCGAGGGGTGGTATTACTTCTCTTTCGGATATGGCAGCAACGTCCTCACTGCAAACGGAAATATGGATGCTGAGTATTTTATTACGCTGAAAGAAGCACAAAAAACTCTAGATCGTTATGGTAGCTATCTGCGATGGAATGTCCAGAATTCATCTTCGATACGCTCAGCTTTCAGAGAGGCTAGTAGTCATCTAACGGATAATTACAGTTTATCCTCACATAATTGTGACGATGTTGCCGTAAAAATAATTCGTGCGTCCGGAGTACAACTGCAAGACGAATGGAAACCGACGAATACATTTAATTACTACTGGGGAGAAGCTGATGAAATCGGAAATTGGGAGGTATCTGTTCAATAACTCATGTATATGCGCCACCGTCTCCTCAGTACCATCCTCGGAATTCTCATGGGAATCAGTATCCCTCTCTTCCTGTGGATATTGCTCGTGGAGCATCTAGCACTATTCATACTCCTCCCAATTCTTCCGATAACTGGAATGATTATTGGCTTCTCACTTGGAATACTTGGGAAAATCCCTCCACTGAAGATTTGGGTCTCCCTTTTAATATTTACAATATTCATTGGAGCCAGTGCTGGCTATACAGAATTGAGAAACATAATAATGCACTCCCGTAGAGAGAAAACTACTCTGAGCATTTTAAGAAAAGATCCAAATATCAGAATAATCGAAACGAGGTACGACGGAGGTAATGGCATGGAAATACCGCCAAATGTCACTGCAAAAATTGAAAGCACTGATTCTTTTGAAAAGATTGCGCAATACTTCGACAATGAACTAACGAATAATGGTTGGGAACGAGAATATGCAAAATGGGAATCTCAACTCGCATGGCGCAATGGCCGAGACGAAGCATTCCTCACAAATAAATATAGGCTGGCACCAACCATTGAATTTAGAATTGATTTTTGGGGGTACTGGATTAATGATCTTTTTGTTCATAATTGCGATGACGTTGCCTCAGATATTATTCGTGCTGCGGGCGTTCAGCTAGACGACAGATGGGTCCCAAACCTTACCTACCTCTACCAAAGAGATGCTGCGGATGAATCAGATTCTTGGAAAAGAATTATGAACCTCTCTGAGTAATCTTAACCTCTATGACAAATCTTCTGTCCCGGCTCTATCACATCAGGCCCCAAAACCGAAAAGTCATTTGTATTTCGATAACAATCATTTTTGTCACTGTGATAGTAGTGCAAAGTTTTAATTTTTTCGGTGGCTTCTACATCGATCTTTTGTTTTTTTCAGGCGCATTTATTTGGTTGCCTGTCATTCTCAGCTATTTTTTTTCCTTTATTGTGAGAAATAAAGAATACGAATTGCGAACGCGACAAAGATGTCTGGTTTTTCTTTTGGCCATCATGATTAACGTGGGCATTTCATATTCACTACTCGACCCCTACTCGCGTGATCTTACCATTTTCGTTTATCTAATAACATATCCAGTACAAATTGCCATGATTCTTTTATTTGATTGGTTACTATCCCTTTCAAGAAAATATGGCCAGTCATAAGATGCTATCATATGGCAATCGAGTGACAGACAATCGTTCTCTGAGTACCACCATGGAAGTGACCGGTGCGGACGGGCAAAGCAGTTTGGCATCGAAACACATCAGTGTGCCCAAGCTTGCACCGACGCGTACGCGCGAGGAGTTGGAGCCGAATATCCAGCGTGAACGCCAACTGGCGAACGGCACCGTGCAGATCACGATCACAACGACGGAGGCCGATCAGATCGCAACGGAGCTGGAAAAAGCAACCGCAGAGACGAGCGGGGATGCGACGATGGCTGGGGAGAAAATGTTGGTGGCGATGAATCTCATGCCGGATTTGGGGTGGGCGGAGGGGACGATTGCAGTGGAGGAGAAGCTGGAATTTGGAAGCAAAATTGAAGTTGCGCTCGCGAGTTATCTGGAGAGTCACGAGCGTCCCACGAGTGAAAATACAATGATCATCGTCATCTATGGGTCGGGACAGTTTCCTGACCCAGAATTCACTCCTCAAGATGAATATCCTCTTCCAGACTTACAATCTACAACCGGCGAGGGTTCCACGCTTAATCCTCAAGAAACAGAAGTCCCCATGCCACAGGGGATGGATACACTCATGGAAAACATCCGGGAAAGCTACGCGCATTCATGGGGTTTCCCCTCGGGTCAGAATGCAAGTGGCATCCCGCGGGCTGTGACACCACTTGAAGCTTTGGATAACATCAAAAATTTCATCGATGCGGAACTCCGGAATAATCCTCAGATCAAATATTTCTTTCTTGGAGGGTACAGCTGGGGAGGAGGCGCCGTGTATGAGATCAGTAAATGGCTCTCAGAGGCACATCCCGAAGTGACTCTGATTGGAGCAGCATATGTAGATGCTATCAAAATCGGGAACTATCAAGGAGGAGAAGCTGAAGACAGAGCCCCAATTGGGGCCAAAACCATACTAAATATTTTCCAGTCTTCACCTGAAGAAAATGAGTTCTTTCATCTCAATGGAACGCCAATTAATGTTCCAATATATGTGCCATATGACTCGCTCGACTTGGATGCATCATCAAATAATGCCACTCATCAAACCATTGATGAAAAAGCTGTTGATTATCTTGAGCTGTACCTTCGACAACTCGTAGAGTCATAGTGAAAAAACCCGATGGATGATCATCGCGTTGGCCGCAAATATGATAATGGCCAACGCGATTTTCATGGGGTTCTTTGAGCAGAGAAAACTGACCACTACAGACCAAATAACACCAAGCAAAACACCCTTGGAAATATAATAATAAGCATTATCCGGCATTTGTTGATATATCGAAACATTCAAAAGTACTGAGCCAGAAAATGTCGAAATTATATCGCTTACGAATGAAAGTATATTTAGAAGGATACCAAGCCCAAACCCCCATATCCACGGCTTAGGCGGCCAGTTAAAAAAGCTACGTTTGATTGATGAAATTATTGGCATAAAACCATTATACAGTCATTCTTTATTTTTGAGGGAGAAATACATGCCCAGACCCCCCCCGTTCTACCCCCTCATGGAACCGGAAAAATGGCTTCTATAAGACAAAAAATGGGCTCCTCCACCGCAATCTTTTTACAAGCCCTCCACAAGCCCGATTATCCACAGGATACTGAGGCTGTTTTCCCCCTCCCCATGATGCCCCGCCTCCTAATCGCCCTCCCGATCACGCTCCTCCTCTGCCTGCCCGCCGCAGTTTCAGCGCAGGCGGGTATGCCGCAGAGCATCCTCGCGGCAGACAACCAGCCGACTCTCGTCTCGCTCTTTCTTCCCTCCGTCACTGTGCGCCCCACGTACCGTGCCACGCAGATTAAAGGGAAGGCAGACAAGCGGCGCAGGATACCCACGATCACCGCCAAGCCCGCGCGCGAGTACCGCGACCTTCTGAACGGTTTCCGCGTGGAGTACCCCAACGACTGGAGTTACGCTTTTCCCGCTCCCGACGCCGGCTCCTCCTTCGCACATTTCGACTGGGTGTTCTTCAGTAGTTCCTCCGCCCGATCGACCATGCTCGCCGTGGGCGTTCTGGATCTCAAAAAGACCGTCACGACCGCGGATCTTCAAAAGAATTTCGCCGACTATACCCGTGAACCCAAGTACGAGGAGGAATTCCGCAATCCACGCTTTCTCCTGATGTATAAGCTCTTAAGCTCGGTAACGATGACGTGGAACGGCCGCACGGTGTTGGACAGCGTCTTCACACACCGCTACCAGAGCAGAGACACGAAAGAGCGCCAGATCCGCATCGCGGCGGGCAGCCGCATCATCGTGCTGCGGTACTCCGCCTACTTGGACAGATTCGACCGGGATCTGCACCTGTTCGAGGATTTCAAGAAGTCGTTTGGATTGCTGAAGTAGCATAAACTCTCCCCCGTTCCACCACCACCCAGAACGCCCTTTCGGGCAAGTATAGTGGCTTAAACAAGCCGTGAAGCTCCCCAAGCCCACATCCGGAGTATGCCTTGAATTCGCCTTCGGCGATCCCCTGCGGAATCCCGCACCGAAAGCCGCAATGTAAACCTTCTCCGACCATTCATCTGCAAACACATGTCCGTGATCCTTCTGGTGCGGGGTAAACCAAAATTGCTCGATTCCATTTTTTGGGACGCTAGTATGCACGCCCCTTGAAAGCATTCATCATGGATAACTTGGCAACCGCCTCTCATCACCGGCCCCCGACATGCACGATCGTGACCTGCCACTTGGATCCCCTCGTGCCCTCCTTCACCCCCGCCATTCCCCTCACGTTGAGCAGCTACCTCACGTACAAAGATGCCATCGCCTTCACCCGCCTCGCGCACGCGGGGCAGAAACGTGCGGACGGCCGCGCCTTCGTCAGCCACCCGCTGGCCGTGCTGCAGATTCTGCGTTCGGTGAGCACGGAGCTGCCGCATGCGGCGTACATGACGGCGCTGCTGCACGATACGGTGGAAGACACCGAGACGACCGTCGGGCAGATCCGTACGACATTCGGAGACGAAACTGCGACAGCGGTCGATGCCCTCACGCGCAGAAAACGGCCGAAGGGCAAGGGTGTCGTGGAGCATGAGCGCGATTACCTCGCCCGCATGGCGCAGATCCACCGGCACCTGCCCTACGTGCTCCTCATCAAGATGGCCGACCGGCTCCATAACCTCGAGACGGCGCACTTCTGCGCACCGGCCTACCGGCAGGCGCTTCTGCAGGAAACCGCCACCCTGTATCTGCCGTTCCTGCAGGTGCAGGAGCCGCTTCAGACCAAGTATTCCGATTCATTCAACACGCTCTATTCGATGCTGGAAGAAAGCGTCGCACGCCTGACGGACATGCCGCAAATAATCTAAATGCGAAAAATGAACACATACAGAAACAAAACAGAACAAACACATACAAGAACAAACAAAATCCCGGAAACGCGCCTATGTGGCGGCTAAGCGTAAGGGGGTCATAGGCGCAGCGCTTTCCCTGCCCTGAGCAAAGTCGAAGGGTTTCGTTCTTTCTTTGCCGCGCTTGGCAAAGAAAGGACAAGAGAAGAGAACATCTCTTTCAGCGTGGAAAAAATCCCTTCCCTTTGTCACCCTGACAAAGAAAGAATTGAAGTCCTCAAACACTATCATCATCGCTAAAGACCTTCACGAAGCGAAAAAACGCGGTATAGTCGTGGGGTGCTCCGCGTGCTCGCCTCCACGGTTTCCGTTCAATTGCAGCAGAAGCTCCTGCACCGGGAGTTCTGGATTCAGCTCTTCCTCGATCGCATTCTCCCGCTCATGATCCCCCTGCTCGCCTGGAAAGCGATTTTTGATCAGGCACAAGCAGAATCCCTCGGCGGTTGGATGGAGAATGAGATGATCGCCTACTATCTCCTTGTCTTCGTGATCGGAATTTTCACGGATGTGACATTCCACTACGAAATGAGCGCGATGGTACAGATGGGTACGCTGAATCAGTGGCTCATCCGACCGCTGACATTCCTTGAAACTGCAGTGAGCCACATGGTGGCCCGATTGGTCCTCCTGCTGATTCCCGGTATCGCGGCGTTGCTTCTGTGCTTGTGGTTTTTCCCCTCCATCTTCGCGGGACTCACCCTCTCCTCACTCTGGAATGCCATCCTCGTGCTGCCGCTGTCGCTCATGCTCTTCAACCTCCTCGCCGTTTCCATCGGCATGTGCGCATTCTGGGTGATCAAGACCGATAGCATATTCGCTCTGGTCATGCTCATTCTGGAGTTTTTCGGAGGCCGTCTTCTCCCCCTGGATTTGCTGCCGGTCTGGCTCGAACGCGTCAGTCGTGTCCTCCCTCTTCGCTTTGGCATTTCCGGACCCGTGGAAGCGATCCTCCATCCGGAAACTACTTCCCTCGTTCCGCTTTTTTTGGGGCAGTCTCTGTGGTGTGTGCTTCTCTTTGGCTTGGTACTGATCCTCTGGCGCGGCGGCATACGCCATTACGACGCTGTCGGGGGGTAACCGAATCTCTTATGCGATATCTCCTCTCTATCTACAAACGTGCGGCACACCTCCACTTCCTGCGTTGGATGCGTTACCGGGCAGATGTGCTTGTGTGGATCCTGACCATCTGGTGCATGCTCGCGATTCAGGCTGTTTTCCTGTTCGTTACATATTCCGTGAGTGGAGGAAATTTCTTCGGCTATTCAAGTAATGAAATTATTGGATTCTTTGGCACGGCACTCCTCGCAAGTGGTCTCGCACAATCGGTAATTACCGGTGTGATCCTCACCTTGAGCAAAGCGGTCTGGCAGGGAAATCTGGATCATTGGCTCCTTCAACCGCCTCCCTTCCTGTTCCGAATTGTGACGGAGGAACTGGGTATCGTGTGGTACTGGCCACACATCATTGTGGGGAGCGGTATTGTTCTGTATGCATTTCCCGCATCTCTCTGGATACTAGCCTTCGCCTCAGCCATTGTGGCCAGTACCATCGAGATGGCTATCGTCCTCATCTTCTGCCTCCCATCCATCCGCTGGGGTAGGTGGAACCCCGACGAAGGCCTTTGGGAATACCTTGAAAGTGCCCGTTCTATGCCAATTGGACGAACTCGCAGTTTTATGTTATGGCTTGCTTCTTTCGGTGTTTTGCAGTATTCTCTCGCCCTCGAAGTGATCACGGGCAGGCTCTCGCTTCTGATCCTCGTCCTGATCTCCGCAGCCCTCTGGGCTCTCGCTCTCCTCCTCCTCAAAGTCCTCGTCCGTTCCTACGGTTCCGCATCTTCCTGATGAAGAACAACTTCAGCTCTCACCTCCGGCCAACCAAGAACGGCTGCTCGCTTTGGAGCGTTTCCCGATCTCCTCTCCACCAGAATGGGGGAGAGGGTAGGGTGAGGGGGCATGAGGCAAAGATCAGCATCCGATTATTTCCCTTCTAGTCTCCCCCACCATGTCCGACGCCATCGTCGTCAAGGACCTCAAGCGCACCTTTCGGCACTACGAAAAAAAACCCGGCCTCCTGCCGACATTGAAGAGCGTGCTCTGGCGCGAGTGGAACGACGTGAACGCCGTGGACGGCATCAGCTTCCAGATCCCGCAGGGGAGCTTCGTGGGATTTCTCGGACCCAATGGCGCCGGCAAGACCACGACCCTCAAGATGCTCTCGGGCATCCTGTCGCCCACCTCGGGCACCTGCACGGTACTGGGATTTACGCCGTCGGAACGCAAGCGGGCGTTCAAAAAACAGATCGGCTTCGTGATGGGTCAGAAATCACAACTCATCTGGGATCTGCCCCCGACGGATACCTTCGTGCTGCACCGCGACCTCTACGAGATCCCCCGCGCCCAGTGGAACGAATCGCTGGATACGCTTTCGAAGCTGCTCAGGGTGGAACACATCCTCTCGACCCCCGTGCGCCAATTGTCGCTCGGCGAGCGCATGAAATGCGAACTCATCGCCTCACTGCTGCACAAGCCCAAGGTGCTCTTTTTGGACGAACCAACGATCGGCCTCGACGTGATCTCGCAGGTGCATTTGTGGGAATTCCTCGGCACCTATCAGGCGAAAGAGAAGATGACGGTGCTCTTAACCTCCCACTACATCCACGATATCGCGAACCTGTGCGAGAACGTGATCATCCTCAACAAGGGCCGCAAGGTCTTCGACGGCGCATTCGAGTCGCTGGTGAACCGTCTGGAGCCGGAGCGCAGCGGCATCATCCGCTTTCAGAAAGACCGGCTCAAAAAGGACCAGACCGCGCAGATTGCCGAGATGGTGAAAAACAGGCATCTGGAGCAGATTGACCTCCACACGTACCGCATCGCGGTGCCCCGCCAAGAGCTCTCGGCCGCCACGCAGTGGATCCTCAAAAGCTTCCCCATCGAGGAGCTGCGCATGGAAGAGGTGGACCTGACCGAAGTGATTGAGAAAGCTTTTGCGATGGAGTCGAGGGCGTAGGCATGAGAGAGGGCTTTCCATTCCCACCCCTTTACCGTCCTTCTCAGGCATTCTATAGTACAACCATGCGACAAATCGCCAGAAAGCGCAGGAGAAAAGCGATGATCCATGTAAATGGAATTCTCAATGTCGCCATTTTCAAGGAAGGCCTCTCGTACATCGCTTACGCGCCGGCATTGGACATGGTGGCCCAGGGAAAAAGCATCAAGGACGTGCGGAAGAATTTTGCGGAGGTTTTTGATATTTTTCTCGAAGAAACCATCGACAAAGGCACTCTGGAAAAAGATCTTCTGCGGTGCGGCTGGGACAGGCAGGCAGGCGCCTTCCAGCCGCCGGCACTGTCGAAATTCCTCTCTCCGGGGAAGATCGGCAAAGACATCGAACTGACGGCACTGGCAATCGTGCCACTGAACGACAAGAGAGTATGCCGGGCATAAAACCGATATCGCGGCGGAAGTTTGAGCGATTCCTCGTCTATGTTGGTTGTTCTTTCGAGCGACAGAAAGGTTCCCACCGGATATTCTGGAAATCCGGGCTTACGCGTCCCATCGTGGTGCCGGCGCACGGTCTGTTGACGAAAAGCCTGATTGCCTCCAATCTGCGCACACTTGGATTATCGGCTGAGCATTACCTCTCCACGCTGGAGGAGATCTAGAGACGGCACTTCGTTACTTGCCCGCTTGCTCCGCCGCCGCCTCCCCAATCGGCACCTCCACGTAGAACGTCGTTCCTTTCTTAGATTCACTCGTGAACCACACCTTTCCCCCCTGCGCCTCGGCGGCACCCTTGGCGGCGAAGAGCCCGAGGCCGTTGCCATCCACGTTCCGCACGTTGGTGGCTCTGAAGAGCTTGCCGAAGATTTTGCCCTGCTCCTCTTTGGGGATGCCGCAGCCCGAGTCTTTGACCTCGTAATGGAGCATCTTGTCCTTCACCGTCACGGTCAGCTCCACTTTGCCGCCCTCCGGCGTGTATTTGACGGCATTTGAGAGCAGGTTCTCGAGCGTCATGCGCATCAGGCGCTTGTCGAGCTGTGCCGTGAGCAGCGCCTTGGGCAGTGCCTTGATGAATTGCTGCTTCTTCATTGCGGCCTTGGGCTCGATCACGGCCAGCACTTCGTTAAAGAAGGTACCCAGATCAAGATCGGCACGGTCCACCTTCATGCGGCCAAGCTGGATGCGCGAAACGTCGAGAATCATCCCCACCAGATCCACCAGATCTTCTGTCACCCCCTGCATGGTCATGAGCTGCTTCTTCTGCTCCTCATTAAGCTCACCGCTGTCACCATCAAGGAGCATCTCGAGGTACCACTTGACCGAGGTCACCGGAGTGGCCAGCTGGTGGCTGACGATACTGATGAGTTCGTCTTTCTGGCGGTCGAGGTCCCTTAAGAAATTAACTCTGGACCCCCATATTCTAACCAACAAGTAAGTCATAAGACCCAGTAAAACCAATATGGTCACAACAAATGCAATAAATGGAATGAGAATTGCATATACATCATTGAGATACTGTGTAACATCAACATCAATTCCCACGATTGCATTAGAAACCTCTCCCTGGCTATCATGGATAGGCGCATAACTTGAAAATATATAGCCCCATTCATCTTGGTAAAGATCATCAATGGCAGGTCTAGTAAAAGCATCTCCGTCAAAGAGACTTGGCGAATCAGAAACGTCGTACTCAGTGCCAGGAAAATCGCTTTCATCCTGAGCCTCTCCTGTATAAGCCAAGTCCTTTCTGAGGGCAATTACATCGGCATCCGCAACGAATGCAAAAATACTTGGGTCATCGGTCTTGTGAAAAATATATACATATCTGATATCTGGATTAAATCGCTTAATTCTGCGTAATTTTAGCACCGTATCTTTGTACAACTGAGTGGTCGTACTGTCTTCTCCCATGTCATACAACGTATCAATCTGACGCTCATCAAATAATAGTGAAGCCGTGGAACTAATAGACATAAGTTTATCCTCTAGCCGTGTAAGCAGCAGTTTTTTCGTATATCCAAATAACGAGATAGTGGCAGCTCCCACAACAACACCGCACAAGAGCAAAATAAGATAACTTTTGCCCCTATCAACAAACCAAGATTTAATTTGTATGAATTTCACACAAAGATTATATCACAATTCAGTTGAAATGAACATATCTTCATTTTCCGCTTGTGGAGCCGCTATCGAAATCGTGTTGACTTCTTTACGTATCGTATAGCCAGTACTGGCTCCAGAAAGCACTAACGGATCTATCGGAAGAGTAACCAGATACTCCTTAGTTAAGACTGAAAGATCAACCAATCCTGTACAGTCGACTTCCACATCTGTCCTACAGATGTACTTGTCGTCTTCTGTTATCTTGCCCGGAAGAAAACCATTATTATCAACTTTATACTCCTTTATTGCCGAAATCACAGTCCGTAGATGCTCTTTTCGTTTGCTGTTCCGTAACTCAAACTCGGCGACCATCCGCTCTGCACTCATATTGTGCAGATAGCGGAAAAAAACAAATCCACAAGCCAGACTAACTATCAGTACAAGTAACACCCAGAGAGATCGCATGGGGTAAATGTAATCCAAAATTGTCCACAAATCCATATCGGCGCATGTGAGACTGAGACGGATAATTTGACATTCATCAAAATGCATAGAGAATGGTCCTACTGTGACCGACGTTGCTCTTCTCCATCACCATTTCATTTTGGATGCGCACCTGCTGAGACCATTAGATAACTCAGAAAAAGAAGATATCACACATGCACTCATCGAGGATCTTCTTAATACACTTAAAATGAAGAAACTTGGCCCTTTGGAGATTTATCCAGCAACCGATCTGCGCGCGCCGGGATGGTCATTTCTGCAACCAATTACAACGAGTCATATCGCAGGCCATTACTTCGAAAGGCCAGGTAATCATCCACATATACACATTGATCTCTACAGCTGCCAAGGGTTCGATTGGAAGATAGCGTTAATCCCACTGACACGACATTTCCCCTTAGGGGCATGGCAAGCCACTTTTGTGAACCGAGTTATTTCTTCTGACGAATCTTCAAAAGACAGACGGGAAATATTAGATATCCGAGGATCTGGAGAAAACGTCGAACAAGTGCATCGGGTCATGTGACTAGCATACGTTTGGTAGTTGCAAACTATCCTTTGAGTTCTATCATTTCTTATAGTTCCCAACAATTATGCTGAAACCTATCTCTTCGTTCATCGAAGAAAACTTCAAACACTTCAATGCGCTCACAACACTGCGAGCAGCACAAGCATGGCAAGATCTTGATAAGAAGAACGGGAAAATGTTCCTTGCCATGGCAGGAGCTATGAGTACTGCCGAAATCGGCATTTCACTCGCCGAAATGATTCGTCAAGATAAGATCCATGCTATTTCTTGTTCGGCGGCCAACCTTGAAGAGGATATCTTCAATCTCATTGCTCATAACGAATATGAGTTGATCCCTGATTACGATAATCTAACTCCTGAGAATGAGGAGGCGCTTCGTGACCGTGGAATGAACCGCGTCACAGATGTGTGTATCCCAGAGAATGTTATGCGCAAGGTAGAAAACAAGCTCATCGAATACTGGGTCGAAGCGGCAAAAACTGGAGAGTCTCATTTCCCATTCGAGTATCTCTTCCGGCTTTTTGATGATGGTTTTCTTAAAAATATCAATCAGGTACCTTTTGAGAACTCATGGTTGGCAGCGGCTTGGGAAAAGAAAATCCCCATTTTCTCCCCTGGCTGGGAGGATTCCACCTTGGGTAACATTTTTACCGCACGTGTAATAGATGGAACCATTCAAAGTCATTCCGCCATTAGGCATGGTACCGAACAGTTCGCAAAATTGTTACAATGGTATCAAGAGGTTTGCAAAAAATTTCCTGTTGGATTTTTTCAAATTGGGGGTGGTACTGCGGGTGATTTTGCTCTTTGCGCAGTGCCCTGCATTATTCAGGACTTGGGTAAAAAATGTCCTTATTGGGCTTACTATACGCAAATTACCGACTCGACTACATCCTATGGATCATATTCGGGCTGTACACCAAAAGAAAAAATCACTTGGCACAAAATTACCAAGAATACCCCAAGCTTCGTGATCAATTCCGATGCCACAATCGTCGCTCCTCTCATTTTCGCCTATGTTCTTGGTAAGTAGAAATTTAAAATTGTCCGTTGTATGTAAAATGTTGTCATACATCACCTTCTTGTATTTGCCACCACAACCAGATACCCCACCCACATCCCCAATAATCCAACAAATGTCACCCCAAACCACAAATACGGCACAAACCTGTTTCTGATTTGCTGGTAGAAATCCGTGATATTCATATCTATTCCCAAAACAGCGATTGGCTTTCCATTGTCATCGTGAATGGGAGCCATTCCAGTCAGAAACGTTCCCCATTTATCGCTCGCAAAACCTTCTATCATCGGTCCTTTCAATCCTTCCGTCACGAATCTTTGTCCCGTCGCATCATAGACGGCCCCGGGCCATGCATTTTCATCTGCCCCATCCAGAACGCCGTCACCATTGAAATCAATTGATAAGAGTGGAATGTTGTAGTTCGAATCCGCATCTGCGACAAATTCCCAGAGAGTTGGATCGGATGTCGGTCGGAAAATATACGCATAGATGATCTGGTTATCTCTGTTTCTATCTCTGATTTCATTGAGCTTCTTAAACACTTTCTGGTATTCCGGCCGCTTCATATCCCTCGCAAACCGCAGAAATTCAAAATCCTTTGCATCGAATTCCGGAGCCGCTGTCGCAGCAATGGACATGAGTTTCTCCCCCACCTGTTCTTTCATCAAACTCAATGTGTACTGATACATGCCATAGGTAATCCCCACCGCAATCACCGCGCACACTCCCAGTACCGTCAGCACGCCTCTGGACCGCAGCACCTTCAGCAGCTCAAGAAAAAGCGGCCGGTTGAAGGCTGCCAGACGGATGAAGACGAAGAGGAGGAAAAAACCAAGGAAGTAGTACACCCACGCAAAGGATTGATCGGTGAGGTCGCGGACCTCTTTCATATCGATATCGACGAAGAGCGCGGCTATGGCCTGACCCTGACTATCGAAGATCGGCGCCGAGGCATCGCAGTATTCGCCCCACTCGTCATTCAGAAAATCCGCAGCAGGTTTCTGCAGCCTCTCTTGAAAAAGCGGATCAACGTGTGGATAAATCTGCCCGGGCATCGTCAGCTGCTCAAAATCCTCGATGATGCCGTCACCGTTCAGATCATCATCCGGCGTACCATAGTCGGCGTCCGCCACCACTTCCCATGACGCATCGGGATTCTCGATTGGCCGGTCGATGTACACATACCGGATGTTCTCGTTGCGCGTCTTGATCTCCCGCAAATGTGTCACGAGCTTCGTGAATTCCGGCTTCTGTGCATCGGCCTTGATGTGAAGCTGGTCGATGTCCTGTGCATCGAACTCCATCGCCGCCGTCGCAGCGATGGCCATGGCCCGTTCTTTCACCCGATCACGATTCAGTTGATAATTGTGCCTCCACAGCCCAAACGTAATCCCCGCCGCCAGCAGAGCGCACGCGCCGAAGAGCGCGATACTCTTGCGGCTCATGATGAAATCGCGCAAGGAAGAGAGTGACCGCGTGCTGAAGGGGATCAACGGCTCCGGACTCTGTGAAAGCGTGACCGCGACCGTCTGCGCCTGCAAAGGCCTGCCCGCCGTAGCTCCAGCGGAGGCAGGCGGTTCCTTGGCGCGGCGCCACAGGAGCTCGAACATGGTGCGTTCCGTGTGCGCCAGCTCGGGGTACTTCAGAAAGCACGCGCGCTGCTCGCTGTGATTGAAGCAGGCGACGGTCTCGCCGACGATGACCTTTTCAAACGTAATGGGAAACACGCTCTCGGGAATGAGCTGCGTCTCGCGGTACGCAAAGGCGTCGCGCGACTGGAACCTGCGACCGAGGGTGGTCAAGGGGGCGAGGGAACGCGAAAAGATGCCGCGCCGGTGCCGCTCGCGGAAGTACTGCGCGCGAAAGGCCCGCAGGGGGTCTTCCTCCTCCCTGACCGTCACGGGGCGGTAGTGCAGAAACTCCTTCACCTGTTGCTCCAGAAGCTTGCCGTACGCCTTCTTGACCCCCTCTTCGCCTTCGAAGTATTCCATCTCAGGCCGTTTGTTTTCGACCTTGAGTGAATTGATGAAGGTTTCGAAATTCCGGGCCCTGCTCTTCATTGCCTCCAGCTTCTCCTCGGTATCGCGTCTCATCCACTGCAGAATCGGATCGAGGGATTTGAGAAGCATTTTGGGCGTATCGTTCACCGTCTCGCGGCTGATGATGCGGCGTTGGATCAGCTTCTTCGCCGCCGCATCCAGCACGCCCGTCGATTTGCCCGTCTTCGACGCCAGCTCGCGGAGGGTGAGTGCCTCGCCCTCGAGCAGCTTTTTGACCACCGTGATCTCGGTGGCCGAGAAACCGGCTTCCGTCAGATATGCCTCGATACTCGCAGGGAGATCGGTCATCGCAAACCTGCACTCTACCCCGATTTTCGGCTATGTAAAGCGGTTTGTACATCGCCTCATTCTGCAACTCCGCCCGACCATGACCCGACATGCAGGCGTTCTACGGGGGCATGGAACGTCTGATTTTGGCTTGGTGAAGCCAATAATACCGATCTCAAAGCGATCATCTTTCGAGAACCTCCTGCCCAAGAATCAGGACGACGAATAAGATCAATCCGGAGCACGTTGCTCTGCTGTTCCTTTCCTTCCTTTCTGTATGGAGGTGCCCAAGGCCTACTCCGTGGCAAGTGATGAACAGGATCAGGTCCAAGGTGCGCGAGATCGTCCGTGAAGATGTCGACGAGAGCTTCTTCACCTACGACCGCGGTTCGGGCGAGATTGTCTCGAACCGGAAGATCGGTGGTTACCATTTCATCTTCGATGCCGAGGGTAACCTGATCAAGCAGCATCAGGACTGACCCGTGTTCCGTGAACCTGGGGGAATGGTGCATTGTGGCCATTCCCCCACAATTTTGCTATTGTAATGCTTCGGATGACCGAATCTTCTCCATCAACGGAAATGCAGAACGGATGCCTGTTGAAACAAAGTCTTCTCAAAGCGTTCGAACATCTATTTGTGCGAACACAATGCCAACGGGATATTGCCGAAATGATGAAGGCCTTGGAACAGAGACGACCGATTGCTGACCTCATGCAAACACACGAGGGCTCATTTTCCACGATCTTCCTGCCATTTCATGCTGGAGATACTCGTTTTTGTGCCATTGCCAAGACTGGCACTCTCGATCCGAAACTTCTCCGATTCTGCGAGCTTGCTGCGCAGATCGAGAATATGACCGACGTCATGGGAATAGCTGGCAAGGAACCGTCTGAGGACGAAAAGACGAAGCTCCTGCCGCTCCTCCGGGGATTCCTCACGATGCTGCCGACTCCTGAAGAATTCAAATCTTGGCTGCAATGAACAGAAGGAACCATGCATACTTGGTTGACATCCTCCGCTGCAGCGACACCGCCTTCCATCGGCATATTGCCCGCCGATTCTGATCGGCACGAAAGAGGGACATCCAGGCTGGCGGGATCGTCCTTCGCCGCCGGAGTGGGATTCCGCAGGAAAAGGTAACTTACCTCCTCTTCCTCACTTTCTTCGCTTTCTTTTCTCACCTCCATTACTTTCATTACCTTCACCACCTTCTTTACCTTCTTTACCTTCCTTACCTCCCTTACCTCAAATACCTCCCTCACCTCCCCTACCTCTCTCCCCTACACCCCCTCTCCCGCCTCTTTGGAAATCACGCCCTCTTTCACCAGACGCTCCGCATCCCTGGCGAACGTGCGCATACCCGTATCTCCCCCCGTCTGCATCACCGTGGACAGCTCCTGCAGCCGGTGATCGCGGATGATGTTGGCCACCGCCGGCGTGTTGACCAGAATCTCGCGCACGGCCGTCCGGCCGCCTTTCAGGGACGGAACCAGCTTCTGCGCGATCACGGCCTTGAGCGAGAGTGAGAGCTCTGCACGAACCTGCGCCTGCTGGTGCGGAGGGAACACGTCCACGATGCGGTCGATGGACTGCACGGCGTTGGGCGTGTGGAGCGTGGCGAGGATCAGATGCCCCGTCTCGGCCAGCGTGAGCGTGGCGGCGATGGTCTCGAGATCGCGCATTTCGCCCACCATGATCACGTTGGGATCCTGCCGCAGCACGTGCCGAAGCGCCTCGGGAAACGAGAGGAAGTCGCTATTGAACTCCCGCTGGCGGATGACGCACTTGCCTGCCGGCAGGATGAATTCAATGGGATCCTCCAACGTGACGATGCTCGCGGCGCGCTCCGTGTTGATGTGCTGGATCATGGCGGCGAGCGAGGTGGATTTGCCGGACCCCGTGGGACCGGTGAAGAGGATGAGCCCTTCTTTGAGCGCACAGAGCGGCTCGGCGATGCCGGTGAGCCCGATCGCGGCCAGCGAGGGAATTGCGGAGGGGATCAGGCGCGCCACCAGACCCGGCTGTCCTTGAGTGAAGTGGCAGTTCACCCGCAGCCTGCCGTCGCCCTCCACCGCGAAGGACACATCGATTTCCCTGTCGTGTTCAAAGCGCTTCCACGCCTCCGCTCCCAGCACGGAACGGATGAAGGCTTCGGTCTCCTCCGCCGGCATCTTCTCTGCCGAGAGCGGATGCAGCTCGCCGTCGACGCGCAGCAATACGGGATAGCCCGCCGTCACATGCACATCGGACGCGTGCTGCTCCTGCGCCGCCCGGAAGACCTCTTGGGGTGTGAGTTTCATGTTTCGTTAATTATAACATATTTACTTGTTTATAACAATATTCCCGGCCTCACCCCCTACCCCCCTCTCCAACCCTGCAACGATTCCTTCATGGAGAGGGGGCACACGCATGCTGTTTTGGAGCCCTATTCAAATAATTGAGACACAAAAATTACAAATACATAAACCCGGCGCATAGCATCCACAGAAACAATCGGAAATGTGGCCAACAGAACGCTGAGGTTTACTGTCAGGAAGATAAGGGAGGTGTCGGAGGGGGTAGGGAACCGGACAAGGTTCCCTCCTCCTCTGACAAAAAAATTGCCTCAAACATCCTTCAACGAGAAAACGGCCCCTGTATTACTCCCCTCGCTTGCGACATACCTGACTGATCAACTTCCCCATCTTCTCCATCGGATCCTCGGGCAATTCGCGCTCCACCGCCTCATCGATCCACAGGCTCATGGCCTCCACTTCCTGATCATTACTTAACCCCCCCGGCACCTGTGCGACGAGGTCACGGCGGTCCGCGATCAGCCGCACGATCTGCTGATCGATTTTTTCGAGTGTCGCCAGAATGTCATCGGTCATCATCATACAAGTGAGGGAAACAATGAATGGGCTATCATCGGGGAGCATCCCGCTCCTGTGCACGCCTCCGCTGCTTCTCTCTCTTTGAGAGAGGACGGGCGAGGGGTGACAGACAAGAGAACAATGCCTGCCTGATGAGGTATCGGCGGCATCTTTACTCTTCACACGGAGATTGCAATTGACAGTTCTTTGATTTCTCTTGTACGTGTATGTTGTTGATGTTTGTAGTCCTGCCTCACCCCCTATCTCCCTCTCCGATCCCACCCCAACGCCAACCCGCCTTCGCTGAAGCTGCGGACGGGCAGGCCGGAGAGGGGGCACACTTTGTCATCCTTAGAAGGTCTGAAAGCACGAAAGGTGCACCCCCTCTCCCTGTGGGAATCGTTGCAAGTTGGGAGAGGGGGGTTCGGGGGGGTGAGGCAGAAATCTCTCTGCTAAGCTACTCCCATGGACAAGCGCGCCGCCGCCGCCCGCATCGAGAAACTGAAAGAGGAAATCCGGCGGCTCAACCGCGCTTATTTCATCGAGAACAAGCCCAAGGCCAGTGAAGATGTGCGTGACGCACTCAAGCAGGAGCTGATCGCGCTGGAGAAGGAGTACCCCGATCTTGTGACGCCCGACTCGCCCACCCAGCGCGTGGGCGCCCCGCTGGACGGCCGCCTGCCCAAGGTGCAGCACCTGTCACCCAAGGAATCGCTGCAGGATGCCTTCAGCAGAGAAGAGATCGAAGACTGGATGGATCAGATGCGCCGCGCTCTGGGCAAAGAACACCAGCACTTCGAATGCATCGTGGAGCTCAAAATCGACGGCCTGAATATCTCGCTCGTGTACGAGCACAAACAGGGCACGTACCATCTGCGCCGCGCACTCACGAGGGGAAACGGCATCGAAGGAGAGGATGTCACGCACACGGTGCGCACGGTCGAGGCCCTGCCCCTGAGCTTCGCAGTGCGGGAGGATGACAAGCTGCCCCGGTATCTCGAAATCTCGGGCGAAGTCTACATGACAAAAGCGGCACTGAAGCATCTGAATAAGGATTTGCCGGACGCGGAGAAATTCGCCAATCCGCGCAACGCCGCTGCGGGCAGCGTGCGACAATTGGACCCCAACGTGACGGCGAAGCGGGACCTCAGCATCTTCTGCTATGCGCTGGATCCAAAGGGCGCGGATGCGCTCGGCATCACGACGCAGAAGGAGCTGATGGAATTTCTGCTCTCGAAAGGATTCCCCATTCATCAGGGATACCGGATGTGCACCTCAATCGAGGCAATCCAGAACGTCTTCGACGGGTGGAAAAAGGAGCGCAGCACCCTCCCCTTCGATATCGACGGGATCGTCATCAAGGTGAATGGCCGCCGCCTCCAGCGCGACCTCGGATCCACGGCCAAGGCGCCGCGCTGGGCCCGCGCGTACAAATTCCCCGCGGAGCAGAAAACGGCACGGGTGCTGGATATCCAGCTGCAGGTGGGCCGCACGGGAGCCGTCACGCCCGTGGCGCACCTGACCCCGACACTGGTCGCCGGATCGACCGTGGCGCGTGCGACGCTGCACAACGCGGATGAGATCGAACGGCTGGACGTGCGCATCGGCGACACCGTGGTGATTCAGAAGGCCGGCGACGTCATTCCCGAGGTCGTGGAAGTGTTGAATAACCTGCGCCCGCAGGGCACCAAGCCCTTCCACTATCCCAAGCACTGCCCCAGCTGCGGCGCAAATCTGGAGCGTCCGGAAGGCGAAGTGGTGCATCGCTGCCCCAATCCCAAGTGCGCAGCCGCGCGGCAGGAGCGCATCGAGCACTTCGCCTCGCGGCATGCCATGAATATCGAGGGGCTGGGCAAAGAGACGGTGGAGCTGCTGCTGGCAGAGGGTCTCATCACCGATCCGGCGGATATCTTCTCGCTCGCGGCAGAGGATCTGCTGGGCCTGCCGCTCTTCAAAGAGAAGAAGGCGACCAATCTGATGGAATCCATCAACGGCGCGCGGCATATCCCTCTCGAGCGTTTTCTCTTTGCACTCGGCATCCGGCACATCGGGCGCGAGAGCGCCGAGCTTCTGGCACGGCGCATCCGCTGGCCGGCCGAGAAGAAAGAGGTGGAGGTTCGGCAGGACGCGGGACCGCAAACGTCTCTTTTTGGGGAGGGGCGAAAAAAGGTAAAGCTCCACGGCATCACGATGGAGAACATCGCCGCGACCCTGCAGAAGATCGCGGTTGATGAGCTCTCCGCGATCGACGGCGTCGGGCCGGTGGTGGCGGGCGCCCTCAAGGAGTGGATCATGGATGAGGATCACCGCGCGCTGCTGCATAAATTCGGCCAGGCCGGCGTCCTTGCCCTGCAACCGGAGGGCAGTCACGCCCCGCAGACGTTCGCCGGCAAGACGTTCGTCCTCACGGGGACGCTCCCGACATTGAGCCGCGAGCAGGCAAAGTCACTCATCAAAGAGCGGGGCGGCAAAGTGAGCGCGTCGGTGAGCAAGAAGACGGATTTCGTGCTCGCGGGGGCGGAGGCGGGGGGGAAGCTCGATGAGGCCAGGCAGCTGAAAGTGCCAGTGATGGACGAGGGGAAGTTCCGGAAGATGCTATGAAGTCCGCTGTGCGCTATCTCCTGCGATTCCTGCATGCCTTGCCGCACCGGCTGCTGTGGTGCGCACAATGGGTCATCATGCACATCAAATGGCGCCTCTGCTCCCTCGGCAAACCGGCGGAATTTCACTATAGAATCAAAGGGGCCGATGCCCAGTAAACTTGACAATTCGTCCGTCCGGTAGGAAGCTGTACCCCCATGGCTTCGACCGATCACCATGTAGAAGGATCTGCGCACCCCAGCCACGGAAACGGCAATGGTTTTGACGCGTATACGGAATGGCTGGGATTTGCGCCCGGGCAGCATCCCAGAAACTACTACGAACTGCTGCGTATTCAGTCTGACGCCGATGAGCGGACCATCGGACACGTCATCACGGAGCTCCGTACGAAGGTTGAGGGTTATCTTGAAGGGTCGCACGCCGGCACCGCCCGGAAACTCCTCGGCATACTGCGCCAAGCCGGCGAGCAATTACTCGATGAGGACAAACGGGCGGTTTATGACAAAAAACATCTCCCCAAATCTGCTACCGAACCAGATGTTGGCCGAGCAGCTGCATCCCTACATGAAAGCGTCGCCAATGTCATACCGGGGACGGTTTTGAAAGGGAAAAAATCGCCGGAAGGCCCCCTCACACGCATCGGGAAAGTCGTGAAGAAGAAACCGTGGATCGTTGCTGCCTCCGCCGGAGTGGTGGCCGGAGCGGCGGCGCTCTTCGCATGGAACAGACAAGGAAATACTCCCCAGGCAGAGCAACCCGCGACCCCGGCGGAACGCAATCTCCCCCCAGGCTCGCCCGAGCTCGCGCAGAATGCAGCCCCCCCAACGCAGCAGGAGAAAAACATCCCAGTCGCCCCGGACATTCCTGCCCAGCCGACCGAGACGACTTCGCCTCCGGCCAAACCGGAAACACCCGCCACTCCTCCGCCGGCCAATCCGGAGATACAAGAACCCGCACCCAAGCCCGCACCCCCGGCCGAAGTTTCGCCTCCGAACACGTTCCCCATCGCACAACCTGCGCCTGCCGAAGCGGCAAGGCCCTCTCGCTCCCCGGTTCCGACAGCGGAAGATCTGGCGCAGTATCGCGACCTGCTGAGTAACCCCGAATTGATGGAGGCCTCCGTGGAAGAACTCCTCGCGCAAGCTCAGCGATCACAGGACCGTACGAAGCAGTGGACCCTCCTCAAGATCGCTCTCCGCAAGGCGCGCTCCGAACGGAACCTGGTCCAGGTGACGACCGTTCTCTCTGAAATGCAACGGCACTTCGATTACGATGAAACCGCGTTCGAAGAGAGCGTCGCCGCAGTACGCGAGGCCGCGCAGCAGAAAGGTGGCAACGTGGAGCAGGTGATGATTCATGCTTCGGGTGTGATCCGCAGCATGTGTGTGCGCGGTAACTTCGTCGAAGCCAAACGGTTCATCGCTTGGCTCAAAGATCGCCCTTCGGCGAACAAGCCGGAATGTAATGACCTCTCGCGCACAGTGAGTCAGCTCCAGAAGGCCTACGAGGAGCAGAACATCGCCGCGCAGGAGGAAACGCTAGTGAGGGACCCGCAGAATGCAGAAGCGAACCGGGCTGTCGGTCTGTACTACTGCTTCGACCAGGGAGATTGGTCCTACGCGCCCGCTCTCCGTGCATCGGGAAATTCCACACTCCAAAACCTGGCCGATCGAGTGGGACGCCGCTCCGAGCTGCCCGCCGCAGACTTGTATCAGCTCGCGCAGGATCTCCTCGCTCAGCGCACGCCCCCCGGAGCCGGAGCGGTGGCCATGGCTGTGCAGTGTTTGGAACTCGCCGAACCGAAGTCCGGTGATTTCATTCTCACGGCACGCATCAAGCGCATGCGCGGAGACCTGGGTCAGAGCCACGCCTCCACCCTGCCGTTCTTCCGCGGCGAGCAGTTGCGTTCCCCGGTGGCCGCGCCGCAGCCGCAGGAAGTGCGCCTCGATGTGCCGGGCACGCTCCCTGCGGGAACCGTCAACCTCATGGGAAATGACACGGATGCTCTCCTCAAACGAGGCACCGTGGTCCGGGATCGCTGGCAAGTGGCAAAGGAAGGGCAGACGGAATTCCTGCAAGGCACTTCCGGTTACCACTCATGGGTCGCCAGCATCTCGCTGCCGCTCTCCGACGAAAGTAAACAGGTTGTCGCGGGGGGCCAGTACACCTGCCGTTATGTTTTCACGCGGACAGGGGAGGGACGCAAAGAAGGAGCCATCCAGGGCGCCACCACCTTCGTGGTCCCGTTACCCAACGGGCAGAGCATCAGCATCTGCTGGGATGCCAATATGGAGAAGAACGCTCCGGGAGAGTATCGATCATATATCGATGCAGTAGGGTTACCTCCTCCGCAACGCGGCGCGACGGTCCCCTCCGTTGATCACGCCCGTCCGGTCGTGACCGAGAATGGACTGGAAAACGTCTGTGACGTGACCGTGCGCACGGTTCCCGGCGGGTTCCTCATTGAAACCATGATTGGAGGACGCAACGACGTGAAGCCGCTCGGGAGACTGACGGCTGCCGTTCCACCGACGGTACGGAGTGCCCCTTACCTCCTCGGAGAAGGAAACAAGCGCATGCCGGCCGCACTCGGTGCCCCTTGGGGCATGGGCGTGGGCGGAGGCACGGTCCGCATGAAAGGAGCACAGATCATCCCTCTGCGAGGTAACGTGGGTCAGCCGCTGGGACAAGTGATATCGGATCCCCATGAGCGGAGGAACCTGCCGTATATCAGTGGACGGCAACGTTCTCCCCGGTAAAAGGGAAATCAGGAGTGTTCGGTGGACAGGAAGATGGATGGGTGTGCGATGCCCCAGCGATACAGACAGTACTGCAAGCTCGTCCTTAGGACGCCCAGCCCGTAGATGATACTGCCGAAGAACGGGACGGACGTGGACTCGTTAGTATACACGGTGGGAGTACTCACCTCCGCGATGCGGAATCCGAATGCCACTGCCTGGGCGATGATCTGATTGTCGAAGATGTAGTCGTCGCTGTTGCGTACGAACGGCACGCGGAGCAGGAACTCCTGCGAGAAGGCGCGGTACCCCGTATGGTACTCCGACAGATGCAGACCCAGACACAGATTCTCGAAATGCGTGAGGAACCGGTTCGAGAGGAACTTGTACAGGGGCATGCCGCGGTTCATTGCCCCGCCTCCGAGAATACGCGAACCAAGACCAAGATCGCATTGGCCTGATGTCACCAGCCGGGCGACATCGACCAGCTTCTCGGGCGGATATTGGCCATCGGGATGGAGCATCACCACGACATCCGCGCCAAGCTGCAGCGCCTCGCGGTAGCAGGTCTTCTGACTGCCCCCGTATCCCCGGTCGCGATCATGCCGGACGACGTGCAGATGGAGCCGCTCGGCGATCTCGCACGTCCGGTCGCGGCTGCGGTTATCCACGAGGATGATTTCATCCGCCACATCCGGTGGCATGGAATGGACGGTCCGTTCGAGGGTTTTTTCCACATTGCGCGCCGGCATCACCACGACGATCTTCTTGCCATCGAGCATGTGCCGATTATGCGTGAAGAGAAGCGAAGCGCCAATGTCAGATCTCGCCGATGGGTGGTTCCCGCCCCTCAGAACACTGCTGGGCAATATACGGAAAATACTGTATAATACTAAAGAATCCATATTCATACCCTCCCCTCATGAAAGTTGTGATCCTCTGCGGCGGAAAAGGCACGCGTCTGCGCGAGGAGACGGAGTATCGCCCGAAACCCCTCGTGCCCGTCGGAGGCAAGCCTGTACTTTGGCACATCATGAAGCTCTTCGCACACTACGGGCAGAAAGACTTCCTCTGCTGCCTCGGATACAGGGGTGAGATGATCCGCGACTACTTCTTGAACTACGAGGCGATGAACAATGATTTCACGATCTCCCTCGGGAAGCAGAATCAAATCACCTACCACGGCAAGCCGCATGAGCACGATTTCCGCGTCACACTCGTGGACACGGGGGACGAGAACATGACAGGATCGCGCATCAAGCAGACGCAGAAGTACATCGATGACGATCTCTTCATCGTGACGTACGGCGACGGCCTCGCCGACGTGAATATCCGCCGCCTCATCGCCTTCCACAAGGCACACGGCAAGCTGGCCACGGTCACGACCGTGAATCCCGCTTCGCGCTTCGCGCTCCTGCAATTCGACCAGTCCGGCCACGTCTCGAAGTACAAGGAAAAACCCAAGATGCACAACTGGATCAGTGTGGGGTTCTTCGTCTTCGACCGGCGCGTGTTCAACTATCTCAAGACCGATCCAAAGTGCATCCTCGAACACGAACCGCTGGAGAAACTGACAAAGGACGGGCAACTGATGGCGTACAAGCACGAAGGATTCTTCTACTCGATGGATACCTACCGCGACTACGTGCTCCTGAATAACCTCTGGCAGAAGAAGAAGGCACCCTGGGCGGTCTGGGAGCAGAAGCATCGCACTTCCCGCGGCAACCCCCATGTCTCGCTCTAAGTCCCCCTCCTTCTGGCGCGATCGGCCCGTGCTGGTGACCGGCGCGACCGGGCTCGTGGGGTCGTGGCTGGTGAAACGGCTCCTCGACGCCGGGGCGCAGGTCGTATGTCTGGTGCGTGACTGGGTGCCGGGCTCAGACCTGGTGACCTCTCACGCGATCGACCGGACGACGGTGGTGCGCGGGGAACTCGAGGATCTGGCATTCCTGGAACGCGTGCTCGGCGAGTACGAGATCGACACCGTCATGCACCTCGCCGCGCAGACCATCGTGCCCATCGCGAACGCAAACCCCCTCTCCACGTTCGAATCGAATGTCCGCGGAACGTGGCTGCTCATGGAGGCGTGCCGCAGGAGCCCGCGCGTGAAGCAGATCGTCGTTGCCTCGTCGGACAAAGCGTACGGCGACCAGAAGAAGCTGCCGTACAACGAATCGACGCCCCTGCAGGGCCGCAACCCCTACGATGCGAGCAAGTCGTGCGCCGATCTCATCGCCCAGAGCTATGCCGCCACCTACAAGCTCCCCGTGGTCATCACGCGCTGCGGCAATTTCTTCGGCGGCGGAGATGTAAACTGGAATCGGCTCGTGCCGGGAGTCGTCCGCTCCCTCTTGCGCAACGAGAGACCGGTCATCCGATCTGACGGTACATGCATACGGGACTACTTGTATGTGGAGGACGGGGCGGCTGGATACCTGCTGGCAGCGGAGAGACTTGCCCAAAAGCCGGCGTTGAAAGGAAATGCCTTCAATCTCTCTTACGGCGAACCCCTGACGGTACTCGAAATGATCAGCCGCATCACAACAGTAATGAAATCCCCTCTCAAGCCCATTGTACGCAATGAGGCGGACCATGAGATCCAGGCACAGTACCTTGATGCCGGCAAGGCTCGGAAGATCCTCGGGTGGACGCCGCAGTTTGACCTTGAGCAGGGACTCAAAAAGACGATAGCATGGTACCGTGCCTTCTTCGCCCAAGAACGATAAAGCCAATCTTCGCGCCGAGATTCTCGAGCTCGTTTCGCAGTATCACGACGCGGCATTTCTGGAACGCGCATTCGTTCCAGGAAAAACCTACCTCCCTCCCTCTGGAAAAGTCTGCGACGCAAAAGAGATGCAAAACATCGTGGAGAGCGCCCTCGACTGCTGGCTGACCACGGGGCGGTTCGCCGATGAGTTCGAAAAGAAATTCGCCCAGTGGATTGGCGTGAAGCACTGTTCTTTGGTGAACTCGGGGTCGTCGGCAAATCTGGTGGCGCTGACTGCCCTCACGTCGCATCTGCTCGGTGACAAGCGCCTGAAGCCCGGCGACGAAGTGATCACCGTGGCCACGGGGTTCCCCACCACGGTCAATCCCATCCTCCAGAATCAGCTCGTTCCGGTGTTCATCGATGTCTCCCTCCCCACGTACAACGCAGACATGACGCAGCTGAAGAAAGCTCTCTCGCCAAAGACGCGCGCCATCATGATGGCACACACACTCGGCAACCCGTTCGATGTGGCAGCAGTGATGGCATTCGCACGCGCACATGATCTGTGGGTGATGGAGGACAACTGCGACGCCCTGGGCAGCCTTTATGACGGCAAGAAAACGGGGACGTTCGGGCACATCTCGACCATGAGTTTCTACCCGGCACACCACATGACCATGGGTGAGGGAGGAGCCGTGCTCACCAACGATGACCTGCTGAACCGGATCATCAACTCTTTCCGCGACTGGGGACGCGACTGCTGGTGCAAAACGGGGGCCTGCAACACCTGCGGCAAGCGCTTTGGCTGGAAGCTGGGGGATCTTCCGGAGGGCTACGATCACAAGTACATCTACTCACACGTGGGCTACAGCATGAAGGTGACGGACATGCAGGCGGCCGTCGGCCTCGCACAGCTGAAGAAGCTGGATGGATTCGTCGCGCGGCGACGCGCAAACTTCGTCTTCCTCTCAAGGGCACTCGCACCACTGAAGAAGTACTTTGTCCTGCCCGAGGCGACGCCCGACAGTGACCCAAGCTGGTTCGGATTCCCGCTCACTGTACGGGAGGAGAGCGGACTCAAACGGACCGAGCTCGTGCAGGAACTCGAGCGTCGCGGCGTTGGGACGCGCCAGCTCTTCGCCGGCAACATCACCCGCCAGCCCGCCTACCAGGGCCTGCGCTACCGCACCGTCGGCAAGCTCCCGGGTGCAGATCGCGTGATGAACGATACGTTCTGGGTGGGGCTCTACCCGGGCCTCACCGAAGCGATGCTCACCTACACAGCCAAGACGCTCGCCGATCTCTGTGTCTCCTTCAAATAATATGGATATCCGCCCCTGCCCACTCCCCGGCTGCTTCGAAATCCTCACGCCCGCATCGCAAGACAGCCGTGGAACCTTCTGCAAAACATTTCTGAGGCAGCGATGGGAGGAGCAGGGATTGCACACGGATTTCCCCGAGGAATTCTATTCGGTATCACAGAAGAACGTCATCCGCGGACTGCACGTGCAAACGCCGCCGGGCGCGACGGTCAAGACCGTGTACTGCCCGCACGGCCAGGTCTTCGACGTGCTCGTGGATCTGCGCAAGGGCTCCCCGACGTGCGGCCAGTTCCACGCGTTTATCTTGAGCCCCGAATCGGCGAATGAGCTCTACATTCCCGAGGGTATCGCCCACGGATTCTGTGCACTGAGCGATACGGCCGTCCTCGTCTATCGTTCTTCAGGGGAACATGATCCGCACGATGACACGGGCATCCGTTTCGACTCGGTCGCCATCCCCTGGCCGGCCAAGAACCCGATCGTTTCAGAGCGGGATCGCGCACTCCCGTCCTTTGCCGACTTCCGTTCTCCTTTCACCTTCAAGGCATGAAAGCGCTCGTGATCGGCGCCTCCGGCCTGGTGGGCACACACCTCATGCAGGCCGGACGTCAACGGGGCTGGCAGATGACCGGAACCTTCGTCGGCTCGCCTCGGGCAGATCTGATCCTTCTGGATATGGGAGACGCGACGGCGATACAGAAAGTAGTGGGCTCCGAGCGGCCCGATGTCCTATTCCTTGCGGCGTTTAATCCAAATGTCGATGAGTGTGAACGTAAACCGCAGGAAACACGCAAAACCAATGTGGAAGGGAATACGAACGTCATTGCCGCCGCGAACACCGCGGACATTCCCGTTATCTACTACTCATCGGATTACGTATTCGACGGATTGAACGGCCCGTACCGCGAAACGGACATGCCGAATCCTTTGAATGAGTACGGGCGGCAGAAGCTTGCTGTGGAGCAACTGCTTGCGAAAGAGTCCCCCAGAAGCGTCGTTATCCGAACGACCGTGGTGTACGGGCAGGAGGAACTCGGCAAGAACTTCCTCTATCAGGTTCTCCGCGCGCTGCGAGAAGGAACAGATCTCTCTGTCCCGACGGATCAGATCAGCACCCCCACCTTCGCGCCGGATTTGGCGGAGGCCAGTCTCGATCTCGCCGAGAAAAAGGTAACAGGCATCTTCCATGTCGCCGGCCCGGACATCCTGAGCCGATTCGCTTTTGCCGAAGCCATTGCCGACGCGTTCGGCCTCCCGAAGAATCACCTAAAACCTATCACGACAGCAGCCCTCATGCAGGCGGCAAAACGTCCGCTCAAGGCGGGACTCGTGTGCGAAAAAATCCGGCAGACTCTCTCCGCATGGAAGAGACACTCCATCGCCGACAATCTGCACACCCTCCGGAATTCGCGGGGGTGTTGGCACTAAAGAGAAAAATATGTTATAATTACCATACAAATCAATGCACACCCCATCCAAACAACCGCCGGAAGTGTCGATCGTGCTGCCATGCCTCAATGAAGTGGAGACGCTGCCTGCGTGTATCCGGCAGATTCAGCGAACTCTGCGCCGTCATCGGATCCGCGGGGAAATCATCGTCGCCGACAATCGCAGCTCCGATGGAACAGGAATGGTAGCCAAGCACATGGGCGTGCGCGTCGTACGGGTGCCGAAACGCGGGTATGGATATGCCATTCAGGACGGTGCGAAACGAGCTGCGGCTCCGCTCATCATCATCGGCGATCCGGACGGTAGCTATGATTTCTCACACATCCCGCAATTTCTGACCGCGCTCCGAAAGGGATACGACGTCGTGATCGGGAACCGATTCCGGCGGCACATACGGAGCAATGCCATGTCCTGGCCGCATCGGTTCGGCAACCAGTTGCTCACGAGCATCGGCAATCTGCTTTTCCATACCCCATTCCATGATCACCACTGCGGCATCCGCGGTTTTTCCAAAGCCGCGCTATGCCGAATGCAGATTCGATCCGCGCACTTTGAATTCGATCCGGAAATGGCCATCAAAGCCACCCTCTTGGGGATGCGTGCAAAAGAAATTCCTGTGATCTTGTGGCCGGATAAGCGCACACGTCACCATTCATACATCCGCATTGTCCGAGACGGCCTACAGAACCTCGTCATGATGCTGCACTGCTGGCACGATAGGAATTGCTTGCGCTCGGCAGCCTGCTAAAGTGAAACAAAAATCTACAGCGCAATGTGGTGATTGACCGCCAGGTTGAGGTAGTAGAAATGATAGAGCATCAAGGGAATGACAAGAAGACCCAGCGCTCCAAAGATTGCATAACAGAATGCCGGACGGAAGAGTGCACGCACCTGGATGATGAGGAACGGGAACAGAAGGAACATCATGACAAACTCATACCGCGACAATCCCACCACCGTGAAACCAAAATCATGAAGCTTCCCGACGCCAACCATGGTCAGATAGAGCATCCCGTAGACGAAGAGAACAACGGAGCCGGAAATAGATTCGGGACGTTTCCTGCGCGCGAGCACCAATGAACCGACGAAGAGGAGCAAACAGAGCACCGTGAAAACGGGTACGATGATCCCCGAAAGTTCGACCCAGTTCCCCTCTGCATAACCCGAGACAAAAGAGCGCCACCAAGGACGGTAGATCTTCCAGTTGAAAATGCCGAATAAGCCGATGCCCTGATGCCCCCACCCCTCCATCTGGGAATGGAAATAAAGCAGCCAATCGCCGAATTTCCAGTAGAGGTACGAGAAATGGATTACAGCGCCCGAGAACGCCGACAGGGCGAGCAGCCCATTGTACAACAATCGGCGCAGGCGCTCGGGCCATGTGGAATCGTGCAAGGCGCCGATGATCCCGCAGAACAGAGGAATGGTGAAGAGTGCGAGTCCGTGCATCCGCGACGCACTGGCCACGAGAGCGTGCGCCTGAATCGTCAGCCCGTTGCGCAGGCCCTCGGGCTTGGTATACCAATACAGGAAACCCATGACAGCGAGCAAAAAGAGGGATTCGGAGTACCCCCAGACCATGATGAACGAGAACGGTTGCGCGAGGATCATCACAATAGATAACCCAATCAGAAAGGGAGGAACGGCGAAGCGGCGCATGATGAGAATCAAATACACCCAGGCAACGACAGCACACACTTGCGCGGTGACGAGGAGAGAGATCTGTGGAGGATAGGATACCAACCATGAGAATAATGGCGTCTTCAGCAGCCAGTACACCGGATGGGCGGCAATGGGAAAGCCGGGCATAAAAGCAACACTCGCAATGTTGCCGAACGTTTTCGTGGTGGAATACCCGCCTTGCACAATGACGGCATACCAGTTGGCATCATAGGTTCCTCCCATGAAGCGATACGCCTCCGACCATGTCGCCCGATCGGAAATCAGAACGGAACAAGCCACTTGGTAGATCACAAGGAGCACGCCGATGAGAAGAGACCATACAACCGTTCGCGCGATTATGGGCCGTGGTGCCTCAACAGAGAAGCGCATACCCGGCGAACTTTCCATTCCCTCCATAGGTGCCACCAGCCTACCGCTTTCACCTCCAAAAAGACATGGCGCGACAGATGATGCGATCTCCACTGCCCGCGATTGACGAGGCGGATGGCAACGGACGGGAGACATTGCTACGCTAATCGGGTGCCAACCCTGTCGCGAAGATCGCTCTTCGTCCTCTCCCTACTGCCGCTGACGGCAGCGTGCATTTCGGGAACATTGATACTCATGGGTGATGCATCTTCAGGAGATACCCTGAAGACCGACATTCTCATCTACGGCTCCAGTCTCGGCGGAACGAGTGCGGCAATCGTCGCGGCGGAACAGGGTGCAAACGTTATCCTTGCATCAGATGATTTCACTGTTGGCGGTCAGGCCGTGGAGTCGGGAATGAGTGCTTTTGATGATACTGGCAGGGGATGGGAAAATTGGGGTCTGTATACGGATTTGCAGAAGTTTCTCTGGACACGATCAAAAAACGCCGACGGCTACCATGCCGGTCTCGGCATTCCCCAAGTCGGCCGCGTGAGCAGTATACCGGCTGATATTTCTGCCTTCTTCCTTGAACGTATCCGCAAGAACAGTGCAATCACCCTGCTCACCGGTCATACCATCTCCGACCTCAAGAAAAAAAACGGGAAGTGGCACGAAGCCACGCTCACAGACACCCGGAACAACGAACAGAAACATGTTCGGTTCCAGTACCTTGTAGACGGCACCATGACTGGCCGTCTCTTCGAGCAAACTGCAACACCATTTCGCATCGGCATGGACACGGCAGAGGAAACTGGCGAGAAGTATGCACTGCCAAAGATGGTGCGTGATGCCTTCGTGGGAGGCATTCATCTGAATAGTAAGCAATTTACCGGTCTCGGAAATCGCGTGCAGGCAATCACATCACCCTTCGCCCTTCTGGATCACGGCTATCCGGGAGAATTCATTCCTATACCCTTGGAAGGCAATGCTTGCCTGAGTTCTGATGTCACTGTCGTAAGCCTGATTGCCGGCGCACAGGTCTTCCGCATGGAGCCTGATACCTGCCAGGCACAGATTGTCCTCGCTCCGGAATTTTCCGACACGTACGACATCTACCTCGTCCAGCACGGAAGCGGTTCTGTCCGTGTCGCCGTCGCTTCCCCCCTCTGGTCCGCACATTCGCTCATGCGTTCAATCCGCTTCGGGCCGAAGGAGGAACCCGTTTCGATCGGGAGTTTCCCGCTCTCCCGCGAATACCCGATCACGCTCACGGTGACACCCTCCTCCGGAGATCCCCAAGTGGAAGGTCTGCTGCTTGTGAAGAAGAACATTTCTTTCCCCCCTGTGGTGCTCCAAAGACCGCAGGCATGGGATATTCCGCTCGTGTCCTACGACGCTCCTTCCGCGTTCGCCGATATCTACCTGACCGGATCTGCTTTCCCGCCAAATCCCTCCCTTTTGATCGGCGGAAAAACCGCTGCCCCCTCTGAGGCGAACCCGACCACCATCCGATTCTCCCATGTGTCCCTCAGGGGCAAGCCCGTCCTGTCGCTCTCGCCGGACATCCGCCTAACCCTCTCCGGAATCGTCATCATTCCCACAGCATTCGATCTCACGCCGATGCGGTTCTCCAGCGCAACGCCGGACAAGGAAATGAAACCGGAGAACCTCCCGTCGTCCTCCACCCTGAAAAATACGGACGCACCGGTGAGGGAATGGCGGTTTACGTCGCCGGAGGAAGGGGTCACCGCCTTCTCCATCGAAACAACCGACACGCAATGGCGGCGCATGGAGCTCTGGCAGGATCAGCCGGAACAACTGTTGAAATCTCTCACTTTTTCCGCTCAATCCAACACCAGAAACCCGCAACCGATTTTTTCCGCCGTTCTGAACAAAGGAACCGTGTACCGTTTGCGCATCGGGCTGCCCAGCGGAGTGCCGGAGTGGAGCCCGTTCTTCTTGTCCGCGAATGCCGTGAACGGTTCGCCCGTCCTCTTCACGGATGCTCCGACGAAAAGTGTGATCGTCAGTCCTCCAAATTACGAAGGAGTCTACGATATTTGGGCAGAAGGGACCCCGTCCTCTTCCGTATCCTATACAGTGCTGCGTCCCGGTTCACCGGATAACAGCATGACCATCCCGGTCACGCGGAATCAGTTCCAGTACGTGGGGAAGGTTTTCCTCGATAACAGCACCACGCTGACACTCAAGGAAAGCGGATTCGCGCTCTTGGCAGTGCCCAATGCCAATGTTGATACCTATCAGTGGTCAGGTTCCATCACGGATGATTCCCCACACCTCACACTGCCTCGCATGTCCCCCGGCGCATACCGTATGACCATTGCCGGAGGTTCCATGGGTTCTGGCCAGATGATCGCATCTCTCGGCAATGGGCCATCTCCGCAGCAGCTCTCGCTCCCCAGGACACCAACGATCACAGGGCGTCGTCTCGTGGCCGAAACACTCATCAGTAATGGTAGCCCGCTCACGCTCAGTTTCGATCCCTCTTTCGCCCAGTCGCCTCTCAGCATTCATCTCTACCGGGAGATTCCCGACCTGCAGAACGCCACATCATTTTCCATGCTCCAACACCCTCTGCTGGGCATCAAAGGAGTTGGTGTACCCCTCTTCTTTTTCCGTAATATTGTCACTGGAGCGAATGTTCTTGACAGAAAACCGGAGGGCCTCCTCCCTCCGTACATCGGACGTGACACGCTCGGCATGACTCTTGTGGTGAACCCATCCAATGACTTCGCCGGTTTTCGGGCAGAGCTCATCGACAGTCCTGAAGTTGCACATAGTTCCCGCGCACTCTCTGCCGCCTACGCCTACTGGATGCTCTACGACTCCGCACTCACCAGTAGTAATCTCAACTGCAACCCCACTCATCTCCTGTGTACCACCAAGCGTATACATCCCGTTATCGGCCTCTTTGAAGACAAACTGAGCATGTTCCCCCTGCAACCCTACACGCGGGAAGGACGACGCCTGGTCGCCAAGAGCATGATCACGCAAAATGACATTGGTGCTTCCATCCGGAACTGTGATCCCGGCGGCTGCCCGGAGCATTGCCGACCGATCAATGACCAAAACCGATCCTGCATTCTTGAAGAACAGAGTCCTGTTCTCTTCCCCGATGCTTTGGCCACGGCAGGGTACGGCATGGATCTTCATGCGTTCATTGAACCAAAAGAGTACTTCGCCACAGTGAAGCCGTTTGTCTCTGAAATGGAAAAACAGGTTCCCAAAGACTCTCTCGCTCTGCTCAGAGGGATATGGGGGTATCCTTTCGCCAAGCCTGCCGAAATTCCACTCGGTGCCCTGCTGCCGGCCGAGAACACCCACCTCTTTCCCGCCTCCCACAACATCGGCACGAGTCAAATCGCAAACGGGCTTTTCCGCATTCACATCAATGAATTGGCCATTGGTCAGACAATCGGGCATGTGCTTTCTTACTGTTTGGGCCATCAAATGGAACCACAGGCACTGACCGGATCAGTGTTGCGTGCATTCCAGCACAACCTCATCGAGTACGGAGTCGTGATCTATCCCATCACGGATGCCTATACGCAGCTCCTTCGCAAACCTGTGCAGCATCTCATCGCAGAAGGCTTTCTCGTGCCACGGGTCGTCCTGACCGCGGATGTCAACACTGAAATCATGAACGTCATGGATTACATGGTTTTCCCGGAAAAGCCCGTCGACAGTCAGGATGCAAAAATTTTGAGCCTCTTCTCTCTGGGGGAGGCAACGAAGGCCACCTATCGTGATCTCGTGCTCACGCTGCATCCTGATCTGAAGAAGGACCCGAACGAAAGTGTGCTGCAAGCCGCTGCCGTGAAAGATGCGATCGTGGATAAACAGCACCTCCCGCTGGCAGCCGGAGAACTCCTCTCCTCCACGCCCTCCAAAGGAGATCTCTACCGCGCCGCGTACCTCCTCATGCGTGACCAGTGGGTCGAAAAACTCGCACCATCGCCCTCAGGAAATTCTTCCTCCTGACCGCTCCGCGCGCACGGAGAATATTGCACTAAATCGCCAAATAGTGTAAAATTAATAGATTACCTATACACCAATTCCAGTGCCACCCGTTCCCCGCCATCCGCTCAGCATTGCCTACGTTTCTCCCGGCTTCGAGGAGGGGCTGACACACGCGTCCGTGAACGCGATGACGGCGTACGCCCTCCACCTCCTCTCCCGTCTCTACGAGGCCATTCCTCGCACCTGGACGCTCACGGTTCTCACCAGTCATAAACGCACCCCGATGGGAGACGTTCGGCCGCCCGTCACCGAAACGCTCACTTCCCCTCCCATCCGTGTCGAACGCTGTTTCCGCGGGAACAGTTTCGGCTTCTTTCGGCTCTGGTGGACCATTCGGAAACGACGCTTCGACGTGGTGCACTTCCAACATGAAACACACCTGTACGGCGGCCCCTTGAGCCTGGCTCTGTTCCCGTTCTTCATTGCATTCACGCGGCTGATCACCGTTCCGGTCATCACGCTGCACCACGTGGTGCGCCCGACTCAGATTGATGCGGCATTCGCCCGCATGCACCACACGCACATCCCTCCGCTCTTCATCCGGTGGGGATACCGGATCTTTTACCGACTGCTCGGCCTCTTCGCACCGTCCATCATCGTCCATGACGATCTGTTCAAACAAATGCTGGTCCAGAGCTATTCCATCCCTCGGGAACACATCACCATGATCCCGCATGGCGTGGAAGATCCGACTGCTTCTCTCACTGCCTGCAGCCGGGAAGATCTCGCTCGGGAATTTCATGTTCCGGAGGACGCGAAGACCATTTTCGGATTCTTCGGGTACTTTACGGGATACAAAGGAATCGATTTTCTGCTTGAGGAATTCGCGGAACACATCCGCAAATTCCCGAAGAGTGTCCTGCTCATCGGCGGTCTCCCCGCCGAAGCACATGCGGAGAAAAAGTCCTACCAGGCATTCGTCGACGGACTGAAGAAATTGGCCGAAACGACAGCTCCGGGACGCGTGATCTGGTACGGGGCGGTGCGCGATGCGCAGGTGGGCCGGTACTTCCGGCTGGTCGATTGCCTCGTACTCCCATACCGACTCTGCTTCGCGGGGAGCGGCCCTCTCTCGTACGCCATCGGCAGCTCTACGCCGTTCCTGGCATCCGAGGCTCTGCGGCCGCTCGTGCCGTATGAAAGCCTGCTGTTCCCCCTTCGAAACGGAGCCCTGGCGGAAAAACTCGGCGCCTTCGCCTCCCTCTTTCCGGCCGAACGAGAGGCCCTGACTGTTCCGCTCCAAATCCTCCGAGATCAACACCAGTGGAATGTGATCGCCCGTTCAACGCTGGAAACGTACGAACGATCGCTGGCGCGCGCTGCACATCGCACGGACATCCTGATTGTGGGTGCCTACGGCCAGCTGAATACAGGAGACGAACTTCTGCTGGCACGCTGTCTCACACAATTGCCCCGTGATCGATGCACGGTGGCATCGGCACAACCGCACCTCACTGAAGCACAACATCATGTGTTCTCCATTGATGCGCACAGGAGTCACGTCACTTTCCTGCGACATTTCCTGCAAGCTCGGATGATCGTCGTCGGAGGTGGTGATCAGTTCAAACTGCTCAAAGATTCCATGGAACGGGCCCGCTACGCCCTTCTGTTCCAGTGTTTTCTTTTAACGCTCTTGGGGCGCCTTCTGCGGAAGCGCGTACTGTTCATCAGTGTCGGCATTGGAAATATCTCCACTCCCGTTGCACGATTCCTCACAATTCGAACACTGTGCATGGCGACTGCCGTGAGTTTCAGGGAACGAGAAAGCTATGATTTCTGCAGAATGTCCGCCCCGCACGCCCGCGCATTCCTCAGTGCAGATCTCGCTTTTCTCAAAGCACCCGTCACAAGAAACCTCGAGAAACCTTCACATCTTCATGTACTGGGTATTGCGCCGGTCTTTGCCATTGATCATGCAGAGCAGTACACACACATCACACGCGAACTTGGGAAAGCAACTGAAAGCTTCTTGGGCTTGGATCCGCGGCGGTCCGCCCTGTTCCTTCCTTTCCAAACAGGATTCAGCACGCACCACGATATCATCGTGAGCAAAGATATTCTCGCCTACATCGAGCAGAGCCACCGCTGCTCCCTCGTCGAACCCTTCGGCATCGATCGAGTAAACGAAGCCTATCGTTCCATCGATATGCTTTGGGGAATGCGACTCCACTCCATCATCCTGTCCTGCCTGTTCGCCGTTCCTTTCATCGCACTCATCTACGATGTAAAAGTGAAAAAATTTCTAGATTCCATTGATTGTGCTTCGTGGGGCATTGCGCTGGACTCTTCATTCACTGCCGAGCACCTGCTTGCCCGGCAACGACAGCTGGAGGAACACGCAGAGGATATCCGCCATCATCTCCGCAAGCAGGCAGAGCGACTAACCGGCAGTGCCGGCATCAGTGCACGCCTCCTGAAACAGGTGGTGGCAGAAGTCTGCAACGCCCCTGTGGAAGAGCGTGAAATATCTTCTTTACCTGAATATTTGGAATCCAGCCATCTCCCGACCGTTTCATGATTGCAAATAAACCCGTACCCGGCTCGCCAAAACAGCCTCTCGAGTCAATCGAGCCACGAGAGATTGCTGTAAACCAGAACAATCGAACAACAGACAATAGAAAAAATATGACGTGGCCGATCGTGTGGGTCTTTCTGATTTTCCTCTGCGTGCACCTCTTCATTTTCCGCGGCGTTCTGGTGAAACTCCCCGATCTTCTCGCCGGCCGTTCGGTCATCAATACCAGCGAACTTGTGCCGTTCTTCGACCCCTCTGTGCAGTTCTTCGAGCAGGCCGGAGGTGCGTTCAGTGACCTCACCAATGCCTATGAATTCCGTGTCCGGTACTCGCTCCTCACCACGTGGATGCGGTACTACCTGATTCTGCCGTTCACCATCGTGCTCGTACCGTTTTTCGGTGCATTCTTTGTGTTTCTTGTGATGAGCGGCTTTCTGCGGCGTTTGTTCCCCAGCATCCCGCCACAACGCATCATCCACGCAACGGCGATCACCACGCTGTTCATTCACCTCATCCTCCTCCCGGCAAAGATCACCCACTTCTACACGCTGATTCTGGGATTCGACGTCTTCGTGATCTCGTTTGTCATTTTCCTGCACGGACTTCTTCTTGAATCAAAGCATCCCGTGTACCTCCTCTTCGCAGCCAGTCTCATCGCGCTGGTGAACCCTGCGGTGCACTTTTTGGTCCTCTATCCGCTGACCGTCGTCTTCTTCTGTGCCGGAACGGGGATCCTGCTTCTCATCACCGGCGGAAAACGAAAGGGCACAAATGCGGAAGGTCATGCCCAAGAAACGAGAAGGGTTTCGATGGAACTCTGGAAACGCATCATGCTGGCACTTGTCTTCACGGCACTGATTACGATGCTGCCATACGGACTGTTCGTGTTCTTCTATGTCTTACGCAATGTGGGAAACCTTTCCGATATCGTTCCGGACACTGTCGCATCCATCCGGATGAACTCGCTGTCTCTCCTGCACCAGATCACCTTTGACATCAGTTCCGTCACCGCAAACTTCCTGACGGGATCGTACATCACCAATACGCCGCAGTATTCGAAGCTGTTCTATTTTCTGATTGCGCTCATTCCGTTCATCATCCCCGTTACACGCAATCCACAGGAAAACCGCAGATTGAGACCATTGCTGATTCTGCTCTCCATTCTGACGATCTTCGCCATGTGGACCAGTATCGGATACGCCGATATCGTTGCTTTTCCGACGTTTCACATGGTGCTTGCGGCGATCTATCGCCAGCTCTATCTCTCGTATGGCCGTGTGGCGGAAGCGGGAATGAAACTCATCACCGAGATGATCCATGTGCTGCGTTTTCCGGATCGATTTCAATTCATTTTCCTCACTTCAATCGCGCTTCTCATGCCAATGGGCGTGATCGTCCTTGAACGCGAATGTTCTGCGCACGTTGCACCACGCTTTCGTCTGGGTCGGGTGCTGGGAACCATCGCGTGCGCGATCATTTTCTTTTTTCCGCTCTTCGCGCATCAGGATTACCGCACCATGCTGCTTTCGGGAGACTTCGGAGGGTTTCTCCGCCCCTACAACGTGCAACCTCTGCGGGAAATCAAAGAGGCGCTTCGTCCGTTGCCCAAGGGAAAATTGGTGATTCTGCCGCCCAGTGAAGGGCCATGGCTCGGTGAAACGGCCGAAGGACAAGAGTATAAGTTTATCGATAAATTCTTCATCTATTTTTTAAACAGTCCCAGTTACTACTTTGGCCTGAATGGAGATTTGGAAAGCAAATACTGGTTCTATCTTATCTTTCAATCGCTCAGTCAAAACGAACATGGATGGATCAATATCCTCCGCAATCTGAATATCCGATACATCGTCATTAACAAAGAACTGACATTCCCTTCGTCCAGCGCATGGTACATGCAGAATATTTCACAGTCCCTTGCGCTCCAGCCGCAGGCAATGCCGCAGTTCTTCCGCAAGATCACGGAAAATGGAGAATTCATTCTCTATGAATTTTTGGATCCGTCACAGGCCGGCGCCACGCCCCTCCTCATCGAGGCAGGATGGGACTCGTTCCGGTGCCTTCAGGAAAAATCGCTCACTCTTTCGCAAAAGTACCGTCTGCAAGCTGTGAACTTCATGAAACCGAACCAGAATGGACTCATTCTGAATGTCCTCGCCGGAGATCGGCAGAAGATGCTCCTTGATCTGTTTGCCAAAGAAAATTCGAATCTTTTTTCCCGCCCTGATCAGTCCAGCTTTGCCTTCATGGAGGAACATATCCCGAGTGCCCAATACTTCGGATCGGTATTTCCCATGCTCAACCTGCTCACGGCAAGCACGTACAACATCTTCCGGATCATGCTGCCCGGACCCTATGACACACTGACAACCTCATTTGTCGGATTCATCAAACCGACTACCGTCCGTTTTCATCCCGTCGTACCGAAGAACGGGACATACGAAATCCTGTTGCGCAGCATTCCCACACAAAACAGTTTGGCAATTCAGGTCGATCGCGGTCCTTTAAGCTCAGTCGCCCTCTCGCCGGAACACTCTTCGACAAGTTATGTCACTTCCAATAGTGTCGCATTCGGAAAACGCACGCCTGCGGACACCGGCAGAATCACTGCCGACATGCTGGGCTCCATGATACCCACTAAAATCATGCCCACGAGTGATCAATTTGAATATGTGCATCTCGGTACCATGGATCTTGCTGAAGGAACGCACATGCTCCTGATGCACAAGAATGACAGTAACCCGATCGTCATCGAAGGCATTTTGCTCCTGCCGGTGCAAAAACAAATGAACAGCATTCCGCTTGAGACCACCTACCGCCTCCTCACGCCCGATTCACTGAAAGAATGACCTTTCCGTCCACACCTCCATTGGCATCAGCCGACGATCTGCGGCCGACCTGGCGCGGTAGGATGATGCTTGCCATTCTGCTGTTCTCCCTACTCTATTCCGGGATTACTCTGGTGCGGGAATGGGGTCCTGCAGAGAAAGAAAAATCGCTCACCGGCGGCCTGCCCAGCCTGCAGGCCATCCTCTTCCAGAATGGAACACGACTAGACCTCTATGACGCACAGAATCCTTTCGTGCGCTTCATACAGGAGTCCGAACAAAACAGATCACTCCTCATTCCGCCGCGCCTTCTGTCTCCGAAAGCGATCCTCATTGGCGAAGGAGCGACTGTGCGCGTACGTGACATGAGTTCTACATATACCTATCCCCCGCTTGCGTCGGACCAAAAAAGTTCCCTGGTATTTCTCAGCCGCAATACCAACTTCACCTATTCCATTCCGGATGGTCCCGACCACACTCACCTGCATATCGATTTCTCACGTTGCGGGGAGATCGCGGACATTCCGCTGCCCGCAGAGGAACCCTGGTACAAAGCAGACAGACTCTTCGACTCGCTGACGCTGCCCAAGCAAAAGAAGATGGTGCTCTCCCCCGCCGAGACGACACTGGTACTGGTGCACCACGATGTGTTTCCGCGGATGACGCTGGTGCACTTGATCGCACGACAGGCGGCCGCACTCTCCGTTCCGTCATTTGATCCGGAACAATTGCACTTCTCGCCTTTTTTCATCGATGATCAGACGCTGCTCTTCAGTGTGCTGGACCGCTACCACTGGGGAACCGTACGGTACAACATCCTCACCGGAACGTACGAGGTACTCTCGCAGAACTTCACCGATCATGCCTATCACTCGCTTTCGGGTAACGTCATCCTTCAGCAGAGTTTTTATGACGAGACCATCAATGTGCCCTTCGGCTCCCTGGCACTGCTCGATCAAACACGCGGAATACCCGTGCAGGAGATTGCCGCGCTCATTGGACAGCAGGAACAGCAGGCCGGCTTGTACTCCCTCCTCTTCCAGCAACCGAAGGAATCCGTTTTGCACTTCAGAACCGATCTGACCACGGCATCATTCAACGTCATTGCTCCGAGCGACGTGCGTGAACTGCTCCGGACATTCTGGCGTGATTATCAGCTGAAACTGTCGCAATCCGTCGGGGTGCTCCGGTTGCAGAAACTGGAATCAGACGACACGTTTACGCCTGTCGAAACCATCCCCTTCGAAATCCATGCTCCTGCAACATTCATCCAATTCATCGAAAACGCAGAGCCGTTGCTCAAGGCACTCGAAGTGCCGGTTTCCCTCATCGAGGAATATCGCAAGCGCAGCACGGAGGCCAAAGAAGCGGGAGCGTATTACACGCTCGTGGACGATTTGAGCTATTAAATGATGTTTCTGACGGATGGTGCCGTGGGGGGGACTCGAACCCCCATGTCCTGTAACGAACACTAGCCCCTCAAGCTAGCGCGTCTACCAGTTCCGCCACCACGGCACGAATGAAGCATACCAAGACCGCTTTCGGGAGCAACCTTAAAAAGAGCCAATCCGACGGAATAATGGCACTGAGAGTGCGTCACTCAACCGCTCCCGCTTGCAGTTCTTCGTCCCGATAATCCTGCACGAGCGCCTGCAATGCCGGATCGGACCGCGGATCCGACTCGCCGACGACTTCCCGTGAAATTCCCTTCCTGCCTCTGGCCTTGGGAGGCAGATCGCCTGATTCGATGAGTGATATATTTGCCGCACATTCGAGACGACCGAGACCATGGAGTCCATCAGGCATACAGAAATGGGAAATGGAAGTAATCCTAGTATTAGGAGCCACCCGCGCAAGGAAAAGCAGAAAGTTTCTGAAAGTGCCTCTTCGTCGAATCAAAGAGCCCGCCAAGCCAAGAGCGACATGCCGGAGAAGTGTCAGAACACGGGCCACTTTCGCAGTCGTCGCTTCTCTTCGCGCGTGAGCGGCAGCGTATCGGCGAACGCCAGCAGGGATGCGTGCGTCACCTGTGCACCCCGCGTGAGCTTTTTCAATTGCTCGTAGGCACCCGCAACCCCGTGCTTGCGCAGCAAGATCTGAATGGCTTCGGCGAGAACCTCGGGGTGCGCATCAAGTTCGCGTTTCAACACGGCACGATCTGCCGACAGTTTGCCAAGCCCCTTGAGCAGGGACAATACCGCGAGCAGGTGGTGGCCGAAGGCAACGCCGATACTGCGCTGGACGGTGGAATCGGAAAGATCGCGCTGGAGCCGACTCACGGGGAGCTTTTCGGCGAAGTGGGAGAAGAGCGCTGTCGAAAGCCCCAGATTGCCCTCCGCGTTCTCGAAATCGATGGGATTCACCTTGTGCGGCATGGTGGAGGAGCCGACCTCGCCTTGAATCACTTTCTGCCTGAAGACCCCGCGTGAAATGTAGAGCCAGACATCGCGGCTGAAATCGAGGAGAATCGTATTGATGCGACTCATGATGTGACCCAGCTCCGCTGTGTCATCATGCGGATTGATCTGTGTGGTATGCACAAGGGGAACAAGCCCGAGGGAACGCACGAATTTCCGGCCGAAGACTTCCCATGGAACATCAGGATACGCGACACGATGGGCCGCGTAGTTGCCCACCGCACCGCCGAACTTGCCCTGCATGCGAAACCGCTTCAATTGGACCAGCTGGCGCTCCAGCCGGTCTGCGAACACGGCCAGCTCTTTCCCCGCAGTCGTGGGGGTCGCCGGCTGGCCATGCGTGAGACTGAGCATCGGCACCTTCTTCAGACGTCCGGCCATCGCGGCGAGTGTGCGACGGAGGACTGTGAGCTTCTGCAGGATGACTGACTTCAGTGCACGGTGGATCAGGAGTCCGTAGGCAAGGTTATTCACATCCTCGCTCGTGAGCGCGAAGTGCAGGAACGGCGTGTACGGTTTCAACCCCGCAATGCGCTCCAGTTTAGCTTTGAGGAAGTATTCCACGGCCTTCACGTCATGATTGGTCGCCCGTTCGATTGCCTGAATTGCGGCGGCATCTTTCGGTGAAAAACGTTCGATGATCTGCTCCAGAGCGCGGGCCTGGCGGACCTTCAGGCGCGGCAACTCGCGGATACCCGGTTCGGCGGCAAGCGCCAGAAAATAGCGGATTTCCACTTCGGCTCTTGCTCGCATAAGGGCCTCTTCACTGAAAAAAGGACGCAGCGCCTCGGTCGATCTTCGGTAGCGCCCATCCAGAGGCGAAAGCTCGTTCATGGATGCTCAGTGTAGCAGGCTTGCAACTGCTCCCCAAGTCGAAATAACAAGGATCCCTCTGTCAGATGAAGGAATGGCAAGGAATTCACAATATCAACATAATATGTTATAATTGAAGAAACATGACACCCCGCCCACTGCTCTCCGTCATCCTGCCTTCCTATAACAACGGAACGTGTCTTCCGGCGACGATACGGAGGATACGACAGACCTGTCCGAAAAATACCGAGGTGATCATTGTGATGGATGGAAGCACAGATGAAACGTCGCGCATCCTTGCACGCTTTTTGTCGGGTCATCCGCGCGTTCTCGTGGTTGCACGAAAGACGCGGCGCGGAAAAGGCGCAGCGGTTCGAAACGGCGTACACGTCGCCCATGGCCGCTACATCGCCACAATCGATGCCGATATGGCGATCGATCCTTCGTACGTCGCACAGGGGCTTGCCTGGCTACAACAGGCGCCGGCACTCGACATTGTCATCGCCCGACGGACCGCTTATCGCACCAGCCTTGTGCGACACATCGCTCACGCTGTTTTTCATTGGATTGAATGGACACTGTTCCGCATGCCCTATCACGACACGCAGGCGCCCATGAAAATATTCCGGGCGCCGGTTGCCAAAGCGGTGTTTGCGCACATGCAAACCCGCAGTTACGCCTTCGATATTGAAGTACTCTTCCGCACGATGATCCGCGGGCACGGTGTCGGTGAACTCCCGGTATTGCAGCGAAAAACCCAAAGCAACCTCAGGTGGAATCTGCTGCTCTTCACCGCGATCGAGCTCCTGCGCATGTATCGCACCTACGTTGTACACCAACTGATCTGTCTTCTGCATCGTCAGCGCAGACACCTCTGCCGCATCGGTATCCTCTCACTGCGCCACATCATCCTCTGGCCATTGAGCTGGCCGGTTCTCTGGATCCTGCAACTGCTCTACCACCTCCAGAACAAACAGATACCCGTTCACTCTCCGATACTCCCGACGACGTTTATCAAAGCGCCCATTCTGGTACAGGGCAAACGACTTTCATGACAAATCGTTTCTTGAAGAATCGACCGACTGCTCCTCCGGAGTATCCTCTTCGACAGAAAGCTCCTCCGGCTCCTCCTGCACCTGTTGCCGACCCTCGAAGATTTCGGTGAATTCCTCCACCGTCATCGTCTCTTTCTTGAGCAGGACTTTCGAGAGCAACTCCATCTTGTCGCGATGCTGTGTGAGGAACCCGAGCGCCCGCTCGTATTGGAACTGAATCGTCTTTTTAACGAATTCATCGATCTTGCGGGCCATCTCTTCGGAGTAGTTGCGGACTGCGGCTGGTTCCACCCCCAGAAACATCGTCCCCTGCCGCTCGCCGTAGGCCACGGGACCGATGTCATCGTCGCCCATACCGTAACGCATGGCCATGGAACGTGCGATCTGGGATGCATGCTCGATATCGGAACTGGCCCCGGTGGTCATTTCATTGAAAACCAGCTGTTCGGAGGCACGGCCACCGAGCAGCCCGCAGATCTCGTCCAAGAACTTGGTGCGGCTGGTGGTGTAGGTGTCTTCCTGCGGAAGGAACCACGTCACGCCGAGCGCCGTGCCGCGCGAGACGATAGAAATCTTGTGGAGCGAATCGCTCTCTTTGCAGAGGTGCCCCACAATCGCATGGCCGAGCTCATGATAGGCCGTAATCTCTTTCTCATGCGGTGTCAGCTTGCGCGAGCGTTTTTCGGGACCCACGGTCACCTTCTCGGTCGCATCCACCAGATCGCGCTGCGTGAGGGAGACGTGCTGGCGCTTGGCCGCGAAGATCGCCGCCTCGTTCATGATGTTCTCCAGATCCGCGCCGGTGAGCCCCACGGTCTGCTTGGCGACATCATGAAGCCGCACGCCCTTGGCGAGCTTCTTGTTGCGGCAATGCACGCGCAGAATCTGCTCCCGCGCCTCCAGATCGGGCTTGTCGATGAAAATGCGGCGGTCGAAGCGTCCGGGACGCAGGAGCGCCACATCCAGCACATCCGGCCGGTTGGTCGCGGCAATGACGATCACATTCGTGCCCTGCTCGAAACCGTCCATCTCGGTCAGAATCTGATTCAGGGTCTGCTCGCGTTCGTCGTGGCCCCCGCCGAATCCCGCTCCGCCGCGCTGCCGGCCCACGGCATCGATTTCGTCGATAAAGATGATGCTGGGCGCATTGCGCTTGGCACGGAGAAAAAGATCGCGGACACGGCTGGCACCCACGCCCACGAACATCTCGACAAATTCCGAACCGGCCATGGAGAAGAACGGCACGCCCGCCTCGCCGGCCACCGCACGCGCAAGCAGGGTTTTGCCCGTTCCCGGCGCCCCCACGAGCAGCACGCCCTTGGGGATCTTCGCCCCCAGATTGATGTACTTGCGTGGATTCTTGAGAAAATCGACCACCTCGACGAGATCCTCTTTGGGCTCTTTGCAGCCCGCCACATCCGCAAAACGCGTCTTGACCTGCGTGGCATCGGATAACTTTGCCCGGGATTTTCCGAAGGAAAGAGCCGTCGACTGACTGCGCGCAATCCCCCGAAAGAGCCAGATGACCCCCCCGATGATCAGGAGGAAGAAGAGAAGATCCGGCAGAATCGCCAGCAGGATATTCGTCGCCTCGCGGTTCTCGACCTCAACAATCGTCGCATTCTTCGGATCGTTCCAGCCCAGATCGCTGACCGAGTCCGAGGCTTCTTTGTACGAACTCAAGACCGAACCCGAGGCCATGGTGGCGAAGACCTTGTTATCGCTGATGACGATCTTCGTGAATTGAAGTTTCGAATAGCCACGGGTGATCTCGCTCAACGGCACCGCACGCGCCTGAGCCTCTTTCGCCAGGTTCGCGCGTGTCGGCGACATGATGGAATACACCGACATTCCCACGAGCACGACGAAGAGCAGAATCCCCAGAATCTGCTGCCGGTTTCCCGATGGGCGTCTGCGCATGACGGGCATAACCGCAGAATAGCGAAAGAACGGATATCTGGCATCTTTTTTGTTTCCGAATGCCGCCACCCGTTTGAAATGGGCAGTACAGCGATTGGCGAACGGAAGAAGACCTACTACACTGCCCCCCATGAAGATCGCAACTATCAAAGAGGCATTCTCGCGCCCGGCCGTACTCTTCGGCCTCCTCGTGCTCCTACTGAGCTACCTCACCTATTTCCAGAACTACAGTTATCCGCCCCAGCTCTTCTGGGACGAGAACTACCACATCGCCAGCGCCCAGAAATACTTAAACGGCGTCTACTTCATGGAGCCGCACCCGCCGCTCGCCAAGCTCCTCATTGCCCTGGGCGAAAAGATCTACCATCCCAATGCCGCCGACGATCAGTTCATCACAACCGATTACGCACGGGACCTGCCGGAAAACTTCTCCTTCGTGGGCTATCGCTTCTTCCCCGCCCTGCTCGCCTGGCTGACGGCGCCGGTGTTGTTCGGGATCTTTCTGCTCCTCACAAGAAATCCACAACAATCCACTCTGTTTTCTTTTCTCTACGTTTTCGACAACGCCCTCATCGTGCACGCGCGGGGCGCCATGCTGGACTCAACCCTGCTCTTTTTCAGTGCGCTCACCATCCTCGCTTTTCTGCTCCTGCTCGAGACAAAAGACCGGCCGAACGCGTTCTTTCCTTCCGCGACATTCTTCGGGGCGGCTTTCGGGGCGGCCATGACCACCAAAGATACGGCGCTCATTATGATCCTGCTCGTGCCGTTCCTGCTGTGGAAACTGTGGATGGAAGGCCGCAACAACATCCGGGCCACCCAGCAGAAGATCGGACGGATGCTGGGCGCCATGGTTCTTGCCTTCGCCGTTACGTTCTGCGGGGTGTGGTACGCGCACTTCGCCATCGGCACGCACATCAATGCCAGTCTGCCGGATAACGGCTACTACCAGGCATCGGATGAGTACAAGGCCATTCTCAATCAGGGACTCACGCGCTCGTTCAGTTCCTTCCCCGTCATGCTGAAGGATTCCCTCGCCTTCACCTCACACTACGCCCGCGGCGTTCCGCGCCTGGATCTCTGTAAAAAAGATGAGAACGGCAGCCCCTTCTACTTCTGGCCTCTGGGCGCACGCTCCATCAACTTCCGTTGGGAGACACCCGAAGGCACGTACTACCGCTACCTCTACCTGCAGGTGAATCCCGTCGTCTGGTGGGTGAGCTTCGCCGCAGTGCTGCTCGGCATCGGCATGCTCGTCTCTCAGCTCTTCTTCCCGTTCAGGGAGCCGCTGAAACACCGGTTCCTGCTGACGGTGTTCGTGACGCTGTACGTCAGCTACATGGCCGCCATCAGTCAGCTGGATCGCGTGATGTACCTCTACCACTATTTCCCGCCGCTCTTCTTTGGCTTCATCATTCTGGGTCTGGTTTTTCTGGAATTGAAACGCTTCTGGATCTGGGAATGGAGCGTACAGGGCAAAAAAATGGGCCTGCTCATCTTCGGCCTGCTCATCTTCGCCTCGTTCCAGTTCTACCGTCCGTTCACGTACTACCAGCCGATCACGGACGAGCAATTCGCCCGACGCGCGTTCTTCCCCTTGTGGGAACTGACATGCGTGAAATGCGACAAAATGAGCAGTCTCGCCATCCCCTGCAAAGACTGAGCAGCTCTCACTGACGGAATCCTTCGCGCCGCAGGGCCAGAAGGTCGCGAAACATGCGCAGAATCACGCCAAGGTGTGCTCCGGTCTGTACCCCCTTGAGCCGCGGGTAATGGCTGACCGGAACGGTTTTCCAGGGAATCCCGAGGCGGTGAAGGCGGTAGAACATCTCTGCATTGATCAGCGCCCCCGTGGCATGGACCGGCCGGATGCGCGGCCACAGGTCCCGCCGCCAGACTTTCATAGCGCAGTTGATATCGCGGATCCACACGCCCAGCACCAGAAACGTGAGAATGCCGAACAGCGTGGCATTCAGTTTGCGGATGAACGGATCAGCGCGATGGAGACGACGCCCCGTCACGAACCGGTACTCCTGCAAAAACGGGAGCAGCCGGCTCCAATCCTCCGCATGGAACTGCCCGTCGCTATCCATGAAACCGACAAAGTCCATCGTGGCCGCGTCGCACCCCGACCGCACGGCGCTGCCATAGCCCAGATTGTATTCATGTCGCACCAGGCGAATGGAGGGATGCTGCGCCGCAAGGCTTTGGAGCACTCCCCACGTCCCGTCAGTCGATCCGTCATCCACGGCGACAATCTCCATTGTCACCCCCTTCCGCACACCCCAGGAATGCAGATCTTCAATCGTGCCTTCGATGTTGTTCTCCTCGTTAAAGCACGGGAGCACGATGGAGAGACGCATGAGATAACGGCACTGTAACGATGATGCGGGGAATGATGCAATGAAAAGTCCGGTTGCCAGCACCGCCCTGAAGGATGATGGGTATTACTGAAAACGGAGATCCGTTATGATGGACAGGATCTCTCGTCAGAATGTCATCGAAATCCTCCCCTCTTTTGATCTCGATCGGGGCAGCCATGCTGCTGCTGACCATCGCTCTCTACGCGACGCTCTCCTCTGAAATCACGCCGCGCATTTCGGACGGACGGTACCGCATCAGCGAGGAGGGCGCTTGGCAGCCGTTCACGGACACCCTGCCCTCTTCGGACAATCCGCAGAACCTCGATCTCGCGTTCTCGTTGACACTCAATCCTCTGCACGCCCGCATCTATCAGATCATCGCCGATGACTGCGTGGAGAAACTCGCCGTGAACGGGCAGGAGGTGGGACAGGGCGTTCTCCCTTTCTGCGACCTCTCACACGGCAGGGTGCTGCATCTGGGTCAGGCACTCCATGCGGGAAATAATCTGATCACGATGACCATCCAGAACGTGGGAGGGCCGGCTTCCTACACGTGGCGCATCGCCTGGCGGGATCCGCTGTTGCTCTCTCTGCGCATTCTCCTGCTTCTCGGATTGATTGCAGGCTCCATTCTGTTGGGCAAAGGGCTGGCGCTCCCGCGCTGGCACAACACGTTCTTCGGCGTGTTCTGTGGTGGCGTCGTATTGCGCCTGCTCTATGTCTTCGCCACGCCGTATCAGGTACGGGCCTACGATGCCGACGGGCATCTGGAGTACATCCGGTACGTGGCGCAGCACCTCGCTCTGCCCCCCATCCGGGAAGGATGGGAATTTTATCAGGCTCCGCTGTACTACGTGTTCACGGGGCTCTGGCTGCATATGGGTTCGGCAGCCGGCAGGGCTCTCTCGCTGCTCATCCGCGATATCCAGTGGATCGCCTTCTTCTCTTCGGCGTTCGCACTGGCAGGCATGGGCTGGATCGTGACTCTGGTTTTCTCGCCCAAGGAAAAACTGGAGCGCGGGCTCTTCTTCGCTTCGCTTGCCGTTCTGCCCAGCATCGTGTTCCTTGCCCCCAGAATCAACAACGATGTCTTTCTCTTTCTGTGGGAAATCTTCTGTTTCGCCTTCCTGCTCAAGTGGTGGCAGCACGGACGGTGGAGAAATTGGTGGATCGCCCTGCTGCTGCTTGCCCTCTCCATCCTGACGAAAACGAACGGACTGCTGCTGGTCCCCGTCGCCTTTCTGCTGCTCATCCTCAAGCCGCGTCTGCCCCTGAAGAAGAAAATGCTCGTCGGTGCTCTGAGCCTGCTCCTGCTCACGCTCGCCACCGGCTGGATCTTCACCCTGCGCAGCGGCGCCTCGCTCGATCAGCCCCTCGTTGTGAACATCGGTAATTTGAGCTCGGCTCTCTTTGTCAATAACACCGTCGAAACATTCACAGAATTCAATCCGGCCCGCATGGTCGCACGTCCCTTCAACAATCCCTGGGATGACACCTTCGGCCGCCAGTACTTCTGGGAGTACTTCTTCAAATCCGCATTTTTCGGGGAATTCGATTTTGGTCCGGCCTTGGGGCCTCTGGCTTCGGCAATACTCGTGTGCGCGTTCCTCACCCTGCTCTATTCTGCCTGCGGAGCGTATCTGTGCATCCGCAGAGAAGGTTGGCGCACACTGCCGCTCTGGAGCGCCGCCTGCCTCCTGCTCGTCGGCCACGCGCTTCACCGTTACGTATCTGCTTTCAGTTGTTCCCAGGATTTCCGCTACTCCCTGCTCGTGAGCGTTCCTGTGCTCTTCTTCGCCATTCGGGGACTTAAGTACATCCGTTCGCCGTTTCTGCGGGCAGGCGGGGTGACGGTCATTCTTGCGTCCGTCGTGCTGCAGGTCGCGTTTTTGGCGGGGATTATCGCGATTCCATAATGCAATGATGGCATCTCGAAAAAAAGGCGGCGTCACCTTGTAGGCGTTCTCTGTTTTGCCGGGTCGCTTTTGCTTCTACTTTGCTGCTGGTTACTGATGTGGCCGCGGTTTACAGACGGAATGTATTCATTGGGAAACGGCGGCCAGCCATTTCATCCTCCACATTGGCTGCAGAGCGCTCCAAGAGCGACTTCACCTTGGTGGAGCTGTGGCATCTTTCTCGGTGGTATCCGCATTACTATTCCTTCGGACTCGATAACTGTCTGCGGTCTTTGACTGTGAACGGAATTCTGCAGACCATTCCGCAGGATTTCTGCGACTACCGCCATGAAAACGTTCTTGATCTGGGGCCCGCCTTACATGCGGGAACAAACCTTCTCAGGCTGACCATCAATAGTGGTGGCGGCCCTGCGGGTGCGAATATTTTGGTGGCCGATTATGAGCCTTTTCTCTGTGTTGGCGCTCGCCTTTCTCTTGAAGTGGTGGCAAAAGCAGGATGCGAAAATCTGGCTTCTACTCTGTTTGCTGCTGGGTGTCGGCTCCATTGTCAAAAGCAACATGCTTCTGCTGCTCGCGGCCGTGATTCTCTGTCTGCTGGCGACGAATGGTTTGACTTGGAAGAACAAATATCCATTCCGGCTGCATGCTCCGTGCAACGCGCACAATGAAAGCCCGGAACCGTACAACATGTTGCCACACAAGTGAAAGAGAGAATCCTATGGATCCAAAAATGCCACGACATCCACGTTTGCGCAACTCCCTCTCACCTTCGATACCCCGCCCCCTCCGCCTCCTCCGCTGTAGAGAAATAGATGCGATTCGCCGGAGAAAGGTTGGATGCCGAAGCGGACTCCACCGGGTAGTACTTCTGCCCGCGCTTTGAGGCGACGAAACGCATACCCGTTGGAATGGCGATCTCGACCTTGTTTGTGAGGAGTGAACCTGCAGGAACGAGAAAGGCGCCGCTCGCATCGGGCGTGATCTGGGTAGACCCGAGAAAGAGCCGCGCCTCACCGAGCATGGAGCCTTTAAGCGAGCCGTTATAGACGCCATCCAGGTGCACCGTCGGAACCGGCGGCCGGCTCAAATCGCGCACTTCAATGGAAGTTTTGACGAGCGATCGTTGCTCTGTGATCAGCCGCCCCAGCAGATACCCGCAGACGAGTGCGAGAAGGACCGCACCGAGGAATGGGGCCAGATCAAGCCATTTCTTCTGCATAGGACTGGTTATTCTACCCGCATACACCCCCAAAGGAAGTCTGCTTCGGCACAAATTCAAGCGTATCCTCCTGCCGTGCTCTCGATCATCATTCCCGTCTTCAACGAGGCCACGAACCTCCCATTGCTTTACCGGGAGCTAACAGAGACGCTCGCGCGTCTGCACCAGGCAGCCGAGATTCTCTTCGTGGATGACGCCAGCACGGACGAAACGCCAAAGGTGATCCGGCAGCTCAAAGGGACTGATCCGCGCATGCGGGGACTGAGGCTTGCCGCGAATTCCGATAAAGGCGGCGCGCTTGCAGTGGGCTTTCGGGAAGCGCGGGGGGAAATCTGCATCACGCTCGATGGTGATTTGCAGAATGATCCAACCGATATCCCCCTGCTCCTTGCGGCACTGGAACAAGGGGCCGATCTTGCCCTTGGCTGGAGGAAGAAACGTGCGGACAGTCTGTCGAAATGCGCGGCTTCATGGCTCTTCAACATCTTCGTGAGCGTGATATTCCGTACGGCAAATTCACTTCATCATGTCTCCCGGTGCCTGCATGAGAAGAATGAAAATAACACAGAAACACATACAGAACAGAAACAAACAAAATCTACGGAAACGCGCCGATGTGGCGGCCTAAGCGTCGGGGTTCATAGGCGCAGCGCTTTCCCTGTCCTGAGCGTAGTCGAAGGGTTTCGTCCTTTCTTTGCCGCGCTTAGCAAAGAAAGGACAAGAGAAAACCAAAACTCCTTGAGTGAAGAAACGATCCCTTCTGTCAACCTGCGCGACGCCAATACCGGCTTCAAGGCACTACACAGAGAGACGGCACTCTCCGTACCCCTCATGCAGGGGCTCTTCCGATTTCTGCCTTTCATCCTCGCGGGACGCGGATACACAGTCATGGAAATCGAAGTGCATCACCGTCCGCGCACGAGCGGCAGGAGCAGATTCCGAACCACGACACGGATCTTGAGCTTCCTCAAGCTCCCCCGAGCCCTCCGGTCTGCTCAGGAACCTCTGAAGAATCCCGAGGAGCTTCCCGCGTACATTGAGTTATTAAATTAGATGATCGCGGCGAAGCGGTGGGTGCCTCCGGCGGGCCCCACCGCTGCCTGCCTGTCGGCAGACAGGGAGCCGCACCATCAGAGAAAGGGCGGGTACGTGCCCATTCGATTCCTCGCTCCGCTCGTCACTCAGGGCACCCTGAGCGAGTCACGTATGTGCGGGACGAGTCGAGGGGCGGGAGGGAAACCGGGGGTGGCCTCCCACGAATGCCGTCGTGGTATGATCCGGCCATGATCACACCTGAACAGTTGAGGCCATTCCTGCCGACCGCACTCGAGAAGACTGATTTCGCGGGACTCGGCGAAAAGTACGCCGGCAAAGTCCGTGACGTCTACATGCAGAAAGAGAAGAAGCGCGCCATCCTCATCGCCACGGACCGCCAGTCAGCGTTCGATATACAGTGGTGCTCGATCCCCCTCAAGGGGCAGGCATTAAACCAGCTCAGCGCCTGGTGGTTTGAGCAGGTGAAGGATGTGATGCCGAACCATGTGATCGCCGTGCCGGACGAGAATGCCATGGTGGTGCAGGACCTTAAAATGCTCAGGGTGGAAATCGTCGTCCGCGGCTACCTGACGGGCTCCACAGGCACCTCTGCATGGGTGAACTATAACAAAGGGACCCGTAATTTCTGCGGGAACAAACTTCCGGATGGCATGGTGAAGAATCAGAAGTTTGCCGCCCCCATCATCACGCCGACGACCAAGGGTGAGGAGGACGAGTTGATCGATCCCAAGGGCATCGTGGAACGCGGCTTCGCGACGAAACAACAGTGGGAGGAAATTGAAGATCGCGCCTTCGCGCTCTTCAGAAAAGGGCAGGAAATCGCCGCCACCCGCGGACTCATCCTCGTGGATACCAAGTACGAGATGGGCTTTGACGAGCAGGGAACACTGACGATTGCGGATGAAGTGCACACACCGGATTCCTCGCGCTACTGGGTCGCCGCAACGTACGAGGAACGCTTCGACCGTAAAGAGGAACCTGAAAGTCTGGATAAGGAATTCTTCCGCCTGTGGCTGCGGAGCCAGGGATTCGAGTACGGCGGCAAGCGCCCCGAGATCACCGACGACGTGCGCCTGATGCTCGCCAGCAAATATCTGGATCTGTTCGAACGCATGACCGGTCGTCCCTTCATCATCCCATCCGACCCGCGCGTCGCAGAGCGCATCGAGCTGAATCTCACCCCGTACCGCCTCTAACCGATGGTGCACGTATTCGCCAAAAGCGCTGCCAATGCACTGCGGGGGATCTCGTTCGTGTGGCAGCGGGAACGCAACTTCCGCATCCTGTTCCTCGTCGGCATTCTGGTCATCGCCAGCGTGATCGCACTCGGCTTCACGTACATGGAAGTGGTATCCATCTTAGTCTCCGTCTCCGTCGTGCTGGGCGCGGAACTCTTCAACACCGTCGTCGAGGAACTGCTCGATGTCGTGGAACCGCACTACTCGGTGCACGTGGGACGGATCAAGGACGTGACGGCTGGTGTCGTCCTGCTGCTTTCACTCTTTGCCGGTCTGATCGGCATCGCGACGGTCATCCACCACTACACGTTCGTCCTGCGCTGATCTTCACGAAAACACCCAAAAACAGAGTGCAACGCTGAACGCAAACTGCACAAGTTCCAGCCTCCATGAAAATGATTTTCTGAAGAGAAGAAACAGAACGAGCGGCACGATGGCATATCGCGTTTCGATGAGCCAGCTCCCGCCAAGATACAGCAGTGCGAGCGGATAGATCCAAAGAAAAATTTTCCGCGCCAGAGGAGTCACGCACAGCGTGAGCAGGCCAAGCATCCCCGTGAACCAGAAGAGAAGCCCGTTGAGCTCGCCCGCAGCGGCGGCAAGAAGGATGACGTCGCGCAATCTGCCGATTTCACTGTTCGCGGGGTGATCCACATGGAAACCGAAGGAAAACAGCAAGAACAATGCAACGAGCACTCCGATCACCCATGCATGCCGGATGAGAAGAAGAAAGAGGGCACGCATCCGGGACAGCACCAGCGGAAGGAAAAGCGCGGTGAAGAGGAAAAGCGTGAAGAAGATATTGCCGAGCGAGAACGAGGGGAACGGATGCGCTGCGGCAAGTGTGGGGCTGAAGGATGCCCGCCCCGTGATCGCCACAAAGAGCGCAAAAACGAACACGGGGAGAAGCAGCGGCATGCCGGCCCGTAGCATCACCCGTCGCGCCCGTCCGTCGCGAAACCGCACAGCCGCGGACCGCAGCCATGCAGCCGGCCCCGGGGCCGAGATCCGCCACTGCGGATCAGCCTCCAGCAGAATCGCGAACTGAAGCGGTGCCCAGAGAATATTGTTCTGGCGAACCGCTACCGAAAGGAGAAAAAACAGACTAAGAAGAATCAATCGCGAATGGAGAGCCGCCAGCAGCGCAATGAGGAGAAAAGAGAGCGCGAGCGTATCGGTGTACATCAGGGGGAAGAACGGCAGCAAAATCGGGAACAGCGCGAACTGCAGCGTCCGGAGAAGCGCGGAGGGACGATCCACGGAACGTGCCACGCCATACGCCGCAACGCAGGAAGAGAGACTGAAAAGAAATGAAACCGTCCGTGCCGCGGGAATGGACGTCCAGCCTCCGATCGTGAGGATTCCTGCCACGAGCACGTGGTATCCGGGAAACATCACCCCCCACCCCACGGAGGGAGACACGCCTGTGAGCAGCGCCGAAATCCTCTCGTAGTGAAAGACCTCGTCGTACAGCAGCGGAACGGATGCAAGCCGCAGATAGACGAGGACGATCAGAAACAGCGTGCACACGACCAAGAGCGCTTCCGTGGCTTTCTGTACGCCGGAAGAGGATGTGCTCGATTGCATCGTCATCATGAATCCTGAACCCAGGGGCCGATCACCAGTCTCCAGTCAGACGTAAGCCCCGTCTGTTGCACAAATCCGGCCGGCACCTCCAATGCGAAACGGGCGGGACCTGCCGAGAGCGTAGTGGGACACACCGCACTTTCTGCGGGACAGGGAAGCATCGTGGCCCAGGAGACGGTATTTCCCGTATCGTCGAAGAAGACGATATCCAGTGGAATGAGTGTGTTCTTCATCCAAAAAGACAATGCTTGCTGTTGCGGGAAGATGAAGAACATCCCTGCGTTTACTCCCAATCCCTGCCTGCCCATGAGCCCGCGCTGTTGCTGCGCGGGCGTGCGCGCCAGTTCGGCCAAAACCGTGACGGTGCGGCCATCCGGAGCGCTCAGTTGAATGGGTACGACTCCTTTTTGCGGAACTGCGACCGCGGCCGGACCGCACCCGGAAATCATGGCAAGACAGAGAAAGCCGGTCAGGATACGGCCGGCAGTCATGAGGAGGACCGAAGGGATGCAATTGCCTGCGCGCGATCAGCGGCGCGGAAGATGAAGCTGCCTGCCACGAGGTTATTCGCCCCCGCGCGGATGCAGAGGGGCGCCGTTGCGTCATCGACTCCCCCATCCATCTGAATCATGAGTGTCGGGTACCGCTTGCGCGCCTCCGTCACCTTCTCAAGTACGGACGGGATGAAGGACTGCCCGCCGAACCCCGGATGCACCGACATGACGAGGAGCAGATCCACCTCGCCCAACACATCGGCAATATCACTCAAGGGCGTGGGCGGATTGATCGCGATACCGGCGGTCGCTCCACCTTTGCGGATGGCTTGCAATAGAGCTCTGCGGTCGTCCGTCTTCTGCACGGCCTCCGCGTGGAACGTGATGTTCTTGGGGTGCAAACTCAAAAACTCCCGCGCCGCCTCCGAAGGGTTTTCCACCATCAGATGGATATCGAGCGGGAGCTTCGTCTGGATCGTCTGGACCTGCGTGAACGGGAAAGCGGTGTTCGGCACAAAGTGACCGTCCATCACGTCGATCTGCAGCCAGTCGGCGGAGGATTCGATGCTTTTGATCTCCTCGTTCAGACGCGATAAATCCGCCGAAAGAATGGAAGGAGCGATGAGAACAGACGGAGCCATACGGGCATTTTAGCAGACAATTGCCACATTCGGGCCACCAGCGACTATCCCATAAGACCAGCAGATGCCCAACATGGGCACGCTAGTTGCTTTTACTCCAGTCCAGCCTGCATGTAATCACCCACTATTGTGATTATGGTCTGAATTTTCTCATTGCAGGTTTTGAAAGTAACTTTTTCAAAAAATTTGCCAGTCCCCACTTTTCTCATTGGCTCACTGATTAATGCATGTATGAATGATTGTGTTGCTCCATCGACTCCTTCAAAATCAATGATGACTTCTTCTCCATTTTTTTCGAGCGATGGAATCAATGTCTGAGTTCTGATCTCCTTTGCAATATCTTTATTGCTTGCGAACGTGCCGACTATGTCACGCATCTTAATGATGATCATATAAAGCGAGGTTTCCTGCGTTCCATTTTTCTTCTTCTTTCTCGTGTCGCCTCTTTCATCACATCGTTTAATGCATTAAGCAGGACACGGAATTGTAATGTTTGTTCTAAGGTAATATCAATGCCAACCGCTGTCCCCTGCCAGAAAGGCAATCCTTCCACCTTGGTATGTCGATCAGCAAATGGATCGACTGGGATACTTAAGCGATCATGCTCTTTGGGTTCCAGTAGCTTAAACATTGCATCTCCGCTATAAATGAAAAAATAGTCTTTATTCACTCTTGCCATAGATTTCGTGAAGAATAACCCAGCACCTGCATTCTGTTCCGAGCCGCCAGGATTACTGGTAGTCCCCGTGATACCTGGCCATAGAGCCTGCTGAATCGCATGCAAATGAGAGTAAATGTGATGGTGTCTACTCAGGGTCGCACGTAAGCCTAGTCCGGTATCGGCAATTCCAATCCGTATTTTTTTGCTTCGTGGGTAGTACTGCACACAAACAAGAGCATTGGTGTCTAATCCTGCGTGTTCGATGACATTCCTTGTTACTTCATCGATAATATATCTCATTGTGTCCGCCTGTTCGGGATATTCCGAAAGATGGAAAATTGGAATGATATTCTCGAGAAGTGCAGACAGTTCCTTTTCGGTACGAACGACTGTAAGTGGAATAAATTTTCCAGATTCTTCATGTTCTTTAATGTGCATCCCAGATTCAATCCCCCAGAGTCGAAATAACCCCATCCTCTCCAAATAATGACCAGATTTCGAAATAATTTTATGAGAAATTTTTTCCGATTTAACCTTCATTCCCAATGCAGCGACCATAGAAAGTACTACTGGATGCAAAGATGTCCATTGTGGGTTTGAGGTTAGTTCGAGTTCTTCAGGATTTGAAAAATCCAAGCTTCTTAAGAACGGATCGATGTTTCCTAGCCATACACTATGAGGAAGAAATATCTTCACGACGCAAGTTTACCCGGGAATTCCGAAAATAAAAATTCCCGGGTAAATTTGCCATAAATCGACGATTTAAAGCATTATAGAAATTAAAGAAAAGGATAGAAAAGATAACGATCTATCCATCAAAGAAACACCACCGAAAGCGCCGGAATGAAGAAAAGCGCCAGACACGTGCTCACCATCACCGCGACTGCCGCCTTCTCGGGATGGACCTTCAGAACCGAGGAATAGACGACGGTATTCACCGCAAGTGGAATCATGCCCATGAGCAGCAGCACACCGTGGACGTCATTGGAAAAGATATGAAAAATCTGACGGTCGAGCGCGATCAGGCAGAGCATGAGTCCGGGCCAGACAATCGTCTTGGCGACGGTCGTGAAGGCGAGGAGCCGTGAGTCGATTGCAGACAGGCGCTCCCCCGCCAGACTGACGCCGATGAGCAGCATGCCGATGATACTGAAAATCGTGCGGACATCCTGAAAGACGACCGCAGCACCCGCAGAAACGGGCACATGCCAGACATTGGCGATGATCCCGAGTCCGAATGCGTAGAGCACAGGGAGCATAACGACCTTACGTAGGCTCTCACGGACGGTGAAGTTGCCGCGTGCAAGAGTAAAGAATCCCGTGGAAGATTCGTAGAGGACGAATCCGAGCGAGCAGAGCACGATAATGCCGAGCGCGCGCGGACCGAACAGCGCCAACCCCGCCGGGATGCCGAAATAGCCGCTGTTCCCGTTGGCCGAGGCGAACGCGGCAAGGTTTCTGATGCTGTCGCCGCGCTTCCAGACAAAACCGCTCAAGAAGTAGAACAGTCCGCAGAGGATGCTGCAGATCACGAGAAAAAGAACAGGGAGCGCGAGCGTGCTGCGGCTTAAGTGCGCGGTCCAGCCGCCCTCGAAGACGACGATGGGTGAGAGAATGTAGAGGAGCAGCAATGCCACCGGACGGCGCTTGAGATGAAGAAACACCCCGAGCAGGTACCCCGCCACGATGAAGAGGTACAGCGGCAGGAGCTTGCCGACGAGAGCGAGGAAGACCGCCATCGTTCAGGCTTCAAGATCCTCAACGCGTTTTTGGTGCCGTCCGCCCTCGAAATCCGTCCGGAGGAAAAGATCCACGAAGCGCAGTGCATCTTTGGGAGCGGTCAGACGGCCGCCCAGACTCATCACATTGGCGTCGTTGTGGGCGCGGGCCAGCTTGGCCGTCTCGTCGCTGTACACCACGGCGGCACGGATCCCCCTGACTTTGTTGGCCGCCATGGCCTCGCCGTTGCCGCTGCCGCCGAAGATGATGGCGAAGGTCTTCTGCTCCAGCGCCGCAGCGCAACCCTTGCGGATGATGGCGGGGTAATCCACCGGATCTTCGCTGAACGTCCCGACATCGAGCACATCAATCCCCTGATGCGTAAGATGAGCCTTCACGGCTTCCTTGAGGGTAAAACCTGCATGATCGGCGGCGAGGACGATGCGTTTGGGTGGCTTCATATGACTGCATGATAGTGCGGTTTTACGGATTTGTCTCTGCCTCACCCCCCGACCCCTCTCCATCCCTGCCACGATTCCTTCATGGAGAGGGGGATACGTTCTTTTTGCAAAAAACGCTCATGAACAGAAAGTGTACGCCCCCTCTCCCGTTGGCGTCGGGTGGGTGGGGAGGGGGGGTTGGGGGGTGAGGCAGGCTTCTTCCGCTCCTCATTCCCCTTGCTATACTCTCCTCATGCCACGCACCCCATTGGTCGCCGCCACCCTTCGACTCCGCTCAGGATTGATCGGAGATAACGTCTCCCCTTTCACTCTATGACACGAACACCTCTGATTGCGGCTAACTGGAAGATGAACCCCGCTCCGCCGGAGGCATTCAATCCCGATTCCGCCTACCGCCCCCAGAGCGGCATCGAAACGATCGTGTTCCCGACCTTTCTGGATGTGCGTGCCTGTCTCGAAGCAGGCCTGCCAACGGGAGCCCAGTACGGACATCCGGATTCGACGGGTGCACACACCGGCGACGTCAGCATGACCATGATCAAGAAAACAGGCTGCCAATTCGTGCTCTGCGGCCACAGCGAACGGCGCCGCGACCACGGCGAGAAGGATTCTGATGTGGTCGCTCAGGCCGAATCGGCTCTGCGTAACGGTCTGCACCCCGTGATCTGCGTGGGCGAGACGGCAGCGGAGCGCAAGACCAAGCGTCACAAGCAGGTGGTGGAACGGCAGGTGCGCGTGCTGCCACTCAGGGAAATGGTCACCATCGCCTATGAACCCGTCTGGGCCATCGGCACCGGCGTCACCCCCACGCCCGAGCAGGCGCAGGACATGCACGCATTCATCCGCTCACTCATTCCCGAAGCACGGCGCGAGACCACCCGCATCCTCTACGGAGGTTCTCTGACTGCCGAGAACGCCGCAGAGTTCTTTGAACAACCCGATATCGACGGCGGTCTTGTCGGCGGTGCGTCGCTCAAACCGGACGTATTTCGCGCAATCGTGCTCGCGGCGGTGCAGACGAAAAGTTGATGCAATACGAACAAGGGCACGGTTGCCCGTGCCCTGCGGAATATTCACGAATACGTATCAGGCTCTGATCGGATTCTGCTGAATCGTGACTGCCAGTTTCACGACGAAAATCGTGAGGAAGGCCGTCGCGAGCATCTGCACCATAGGCATGAGAATCCCGCTGATACGCATGCCGAAAAAGCCCAGAACGAACCCCAGCACCATCTGCGCCACCAGTATCACAATGGCCGCAACGAACACATTCCCGAAGATCTTGCCCCAGAACCCGCTCGTATTGGCGTAGCTCATGCTGGCACTCTCCAGTACCCCTTTGTGATCCCGCACGATGAAGACCGGAGCCAGAATGAAGCGCGGGCCGAGAATAATGGCCAGAATGATGCCGAGTGCCGGAATCCAGAAGAACGACCGGATCAACACCCACAGTGAAAGGAGGAAGAGCGGAATGATGAGGCCGGGCGTGCGTGCGAGCGCAGACTGGAATGTGAGCTTGTCATTCAGGCCGATGAGCAGAAAGTACGCAGACGCAATGAGCGAGATCAACCACATGATGAGCATCGAGGCACCGATCACCGGTAAAAGACCCTTGTACATCGACAGAACGGCGCCCGAAACCGCTTCTCCCTGAGCCCCGCCCAACTGCTCCATCTTCTGGGCAAATTCATTCATGGCCGCCTGATCACCCGCCTGGATCCGCTGCTGCAGATCCTGCATCTGCTGCTGGTCGAATCCGAGCCCCTCGAAGACCGATCCGGCCTTCTGCGTGACACGCTGGCCGATGAAGGACTGGCCGATGCCAAGAAGCAGACCGAACACGACCGCACCGACGACGATCGGCATCAGCGCGCGGCGAAAGGAACTCCATGAATCCGAGAGGAGTTGCCCGAGAGGAGCAGTCATAGAATATGGGGAAAAATCGAGAAAAGTGTACTACACCCTCTCCCGATACGAAAAGCGAACTTTCACCCCCGCACCCACTTGCCGCCGCCCGCCTGTTTCACAGCGCCTTGAAGCTCCATCATCGTGAGAGCCGAGGCGATCTGCGCCGCCGGCAATCCGGAGCGCTCCATCAGGTCGTCCGCCGTCTGCGGCATGGTTGTGAGTACTTTGAGAAGAGCGGCTTCAGCTGCACTCTTCGGATCATAAGACACGGAGGGGGTTTCGGAGGCGATCACACCGAGCTCCGCGAGAATATCGGCTGCAGAACTCACCAGCTTGGCATGCCCCTTGCTGAGTATTTTATGACAACCGGCATAATGCGGATCAAAGATCGGACCGGGGACGACAAACACCTCGCGTCCGTAATCCAGTGCCAGATCCGCCGTGATCAGCGCCCCGCTCCCCTCGGGCGCCTCCAGCACGACCGTGCCGAGCGAGAGACCCGCAATGATGCGGTTACGGGCGGGGAAGGTGTATTTGCCGGGCAGAGCATCGAGCGGGAATTCCGAGAGAATGAGCCCGCCGTCCGCCACGATCTCCTCTGCCAGACGGGCGTTTTCGACGGGATAGATTTTGCCCAGCCCGTGACCCAGCACGGCCACCGTCCTTCCGCCGACATTCATCGTTTCGCGCGCGACCAGCGCATCAATGCCGAGTGCGAGCCCGCTCACCGTCACGAGCCCTGCGCGAACGAGCACGGGTACGATGCTCTCGGTAACGCGTTTGCCGTAGTCGCTCATCTCGCGCGTGCCGACAAGCGCGATCGTTGGTTGCCCGAGGATGGAAAGATCACCCCGCCAATAGAGGAAAACGGGCGCATCGGGAATTTCTTTCAGGTGCGCGGGATAGGCATCATCCTCGATCGTGAGGAAGCTGAGATCGCGCTTCTTGAGCTCTTTCTCGTACGTCTCGGGGTTGAATTCTTCGAGGCGGTTAAGCGTTGCATAAACCGTCTCGTCGCGGCACCCGAGCTCTTTCAGGAGCGGCTCGTCGAGATGCTGCAATGCCTTCGCAAGATCGCCGTAAACGCGTAGGAGCGCCTCCAGACGCTTTGCGTTGAGAATATTGAGCCATGACCACGTGAGGGCGGTTGTGCGATCCATAAGGCAGATGAGGATAGCACAGGAGTTTCTGGATTCCACCTACGCGCTTCAGTACACTTGCTATCGTCCAGCCGCTGTAGCTCAGCTGGTAGAGCAACGGTATCGTAAACCGTGGGTCACCGGTTCAAATCCGGTCAGCGGCTCCAGAATGGTTCATCGGAAGAAGAACAGACATCCTGCACGAAATGCGAAGTTACCTTCACTTCCCCCGCCTTCCACGGCGAGCCTGTTTCTGCTATAATGATTGGATTTCTCTCACAAACACCCATGACGCTCGACGCCTGCATCGCCCATGCGATCCATACCGATCTCGACATCATCGAGGCCATTCCTGAAGTGCAGGAGCTGGCCGTGGAGGAATTGGAGCCCTATATCGAGCGCTACGTGGTCGAGGTGCAGAATTCTCTACGCGAAGTCATCCAGTTGCGTGGAGAGCCCTATCTGCGCTGTAAGGACGCTGCAGGCCTCTGTGCGACGTGTTTGGAGGCGGGGGTGATGCTGCCGCCGGCGATGCTGCTCAAAATGTGCCAGACGATCCTGCAGCTCATGACACTGGATGCCCGGTTCATTCTGGATACGGAGGACGGCAAGAGCCTGTACTACGTCAAACTGGGAGTGGCGTAATTCATGAGAGACAAACCTGCGGTTTTTCTCTCATGGACTCTCTTTTCCCTTTGAGCGGTGTCGCTCCAGCGCGGGACCCGCAAGACCCGCGCTTCGCGACGGATTATTTGCATCGCTTCGCGTTAGCTCGAACCAAACACAACAAATGGATTTAAGTTCGTTGGGGGTGGCGCGACACGGGGGGTGAAGGGGAAGGCCCTGCACTGCATAAAAGCAGTGTGCGCCGACGAATCGGCTCCGAAGCCTTGGAGGAGCCGAGAGGAGGCACAGGGCCTAAGCGGGGCGGGCGTTGGCGCGCCAGCGTTTTGGCTCCACCTTTGTCGCGACAAAGGTGGAAAAATCACAAACAAACCGGCAGCTCACAAAACAACATCAAAGACACTTCAGTTCCTTCGAACCCCTGAAAGATCATCTGCACTGGTGAAATCAAGCCAATGCTGTGCAAGCTGTCGTGAGAGATGCCCAATCCCTGCCTGTTCAAGTGCGCCCCCCACCGTCCCACCAAGAATCGCCACAATCCCACGATGGACGATACGCTGCTCCTCTCCGATGCCCTCGATAGCTGCAAGAAACTTCGTGCGATCTTCTTCAGAAGGCAATGAGCGCCCAAAGCTGAGAAGCGTACCCAATGGATACATAGCGGCAGAAGAAAATACTCACGACAGAAATTGAGAGTCTTAGCGCTTCTGCCACTGTGGCGCACGGCGGGCTCTCTTCAGACCCGGCTTCTTGCGTTCCTTGATGCGGGCATCGCGGCGCAGGTATCCGGCGTGTTTGAGATCGGGGCGGAACTCGGGGTTGAGGAGCAGGAGCGCCCGGCTGATGCCATGGCGCACGGCATCGGACTGCGCGGCCTTGCCGCCGCCGCGGGTGATCACGTCGATATCCAGACGCCCTTTCAGGTTCGAAAGGGTGATGGGTGACAGCGCATTTTCGACCAGGAACACGGTATGGAAGTACTCCTTGATCTTGAGTCCGTTCACCGTGGCCTCGCCGGAGCCCCCTTCGAAAAGCTTCACACGGGCAATGGCCGTCTTGCGCTTGCCGACGCCACTGAAGTACTGCCGCTTCTTCTGTTCGGAAGTCATAATAATCAGGAGGAAGAGGAAGTGGCTTGTCCTGAGCGAACGTCGCGAAGCGGCGTGAGCCGAAGGAGAACGGGCTTCTGCGCCTCGAACGTGTGGGTGGCACCCTTGAAAACATGCAGCCGCTTGAGAGAGACCGGACGCAACCGGTTCGCGGGCAGCATGTTGCGGATGGAACGGGTGATAAGCTCCGCGGGAGCCTCGTCAAACATCTTCTGGAGCGGAGTGGCGCGCATATGACCCAGATACCCCGAGTGCGAGTAGTACGTCTTGCGGCGGAACTTGGCGGGCGTGAACGAGAGCTTCTCAGCATTGATGATCACCACATGATCGCCGAAGGCCTGATGCGGCGAGAAGGCGGGCTTGTGTTTGCCGCGGAGCAGCAACGCCACGCGCGCGGCGAGCCGGCCGAGAATCTGGCCGTCCGCATCGATCAGGAGCCAGCGGGGAGCCTCTGGTTTCGGGGTCGAAGTCTTCATTTCTTGGAAGAGGAACGCGGCTTCTTTGCGGCTTTGGGTTCCACCGTGACGGCGACTCCCTCCACAAGCATCAGATCCACGAGCGGCGCTCCGTCACCCATGCGCGACCCCACGGGAACGATGCGCGTAAGACCGCACGAAACGGCGGCGAACCGCTTCACGTAGACCTCCATGATTTTGCGACTGGCGTTCTTGTCGGTCACCACACGGTTAATCTGGCGGATGGCGTTATGGGGGGCAGCGGATTTGGCAATGGCAATCAACGTGTCGACCATGGGTGCCACCACCTGCGCGCGGCGCTTGGTCGTGCGGACCTGTTCGTACAGGAGCAGGGATGTCAGGAGATTACGTTTGAACATCCGCCCGTGTGCGGGTTTGAGGCCGAGCCGGTGGCGGGAGAGGCGATGACGCATGACAAGGGAAGCGCAGGGTAGAGGAAAAACCGCTCAGTTGTCCAAAGATTCGTCAGAGAGTTTGAGGCCGCGTTCGGCGAGAGTCAGCTTCACTTCATCGAGGGCTTTGGCACCGAACCCGCGGAAATTGCTGAGCGCCGCCTCGGTACACTTGGTCAGCTGCTCGATACTGCCCACGCCCGCGTTGATGAGGGCATTGAGCGTACGGGGCGAGAAGTTGAGGATCTCGATTGGCGTGTAACTTTCTTTCGCACCCGTATCGATGCCCGCTTCGCCCACCTGCGGACCTGCGCGGGTGAAGTCGGCGATGAACTCGGGCTCCACCACCTTCTCGCTGCTGCCAAAGTACTCGAAGTAGCTCTTCAGGAGCTGCGATGCGAACTGAACCGCCTCCTCGGCCGAGAGGGATCCGTTGGTCTGCACGTCGAGGATGAGTTTCTCCAGATCCGTGCGCTGCCCGACGCGGGCCGTCTCGACGGAGAAACGCACCTTCTCGACCGGGCTGAAGATCGCATCGATGTGAATGAGCCCGGGCTCGTTCTGCTTCTTGTTCCGCTCGGCGGCCGGCGCGTACCCGACGCCCTTGCCGACGGTGATCTGTATGTCGATCGCTCCGCCCTTCTCAATCGTGAGAATGGGCAGATCTTTGTTCATGATCTCTATGTCGGACGAGACCTTCAGATCCTCGGCCGTCACGACCTTCGGACCCTTGACCTGCAGCGTGATCACCTCCAGATCCTTGTTGTGCTTGCGCATCTTGAGACGCTTCAGGTTGAGAGCGACATCGACCATGTTCTCCTGCACGCCTTTGACCGTGGAGTACTCATGCTGGGCGCCCTGTATGCGCATCGAGAGTACTGCGGCTCCGGGCAGGCTGGAAAGCAGTGCGCGTCTGAGCGCATTGCCGAGAGTCATCCCGTAACCTGGCGGGAGCGGCCCGATCGCGAAGACCGCGTGGGTGGAATCCCCTTTCGTCACCGGCGTGACGCTGTAGGTGGGGAGACCAATTTCTTCCTGAATGATGTGCATAGGACGGGAAGGAAGGAAGTGGGGTGCCCCGTACCCTTGCGAAGCAAAAGTGCGGGGAAAGGGATGAAACGGATTTACGTACGGGAGTAGAACTCGACCACCTGCCGGACGTCGATGGCCTGCTCGGCGTCTTCGGGCAGCGGCAGGGACACGACTTCGACTTTCATGGCGCCGTGATCGACCTTGAGCCATTTGGGCGGCATGTACTTTTCGTGGGCGTCAGTGATCGTCACGTAGATAGGAGACCGCTTGTTGCGCTCGCGCAGAACGATCATCTCGCCGGGACGCACGCGGTACGACGGCACCGATACGCGCACGCCGTTCACCTGAAAGTGCCCGTGGCTCACGAACTGCCGAGCCTGCATGCGCGTGAGGGCCAATCCCGCACGGTAGATGACGTTGTCGAGGCGGCGCTCCAGAAGCTGCTTGAAGGTCTCGCCCGTCTGCCCCTCTTTCTTGGTGGCCTCGGTGTAGAGGATGCGGAACTGGCGCTCGGAAAGGCCGTACATATCGCGGGCCTTCTGTTTCTCTTTGAGCTGCTTGCAGTACTCCGTCGGGCGCGTGGCACGCGTCTTGGGACCCTTGCCGGGACCGTAGGGTTTGCGCTGCAGGATCTTGTCGTACTTGTCCGCCCCGTAGATGTTCGCACCCTGCCGACGACACCGCTTCGCTTTTGGACCTATATACTTCATGAGAAAAATGAGAGAAGAAAAATCAAAATGGATTACACGCGCCGCCGTCCGGGCTGGCGCACCCCGCCGTGGGGAATCGGCGTCGTGTCGATGATGGCATCCAGATTGAGACCCGCGCCCTGCAGCCCGCGGATGGACTGTTCCCGTCCGGGTCCGAGACCCTTCACCTCGACCGTCACGGACTGGACGCCGTAGCCCTGCACCCGCTCCGCCGCTTTCTCGGCTGCGACCTTTGCCGCATACGGCGTCGATTTGCGGGTGCCCTTGAAGCCGGCCATGCCGGCGCTGCAGCCGCCGATCTTGTTGCCCTGCAGATCCGTAAAGGTGACGATCGTGTTGTTCTCGCCGGCATGGATGCAGACGCGCGCCTGGGGCACGCTCTTCTTGATTTTCTTGCGGCGGACCTTGGGAGTGCCCTTGGCGTCCGCGCCTTCGGCACCCTCGACGGCGCCGGAGGAAGCTTCGAGCTTCTCCGTGAGCGTCTGCTCTTTTTTCGGAGCGGAGTCAGGAGCCGGTGTCTTGGGGGTCAAATCAGCCATAGCAACGTGAGGGGTTTAGGTCTTCGTCAGAGTGACGCGACCGGAGAGACCTGTCTTCTTCTTGCCGCGCTTCGTGCGGGCGTTGCGGCGCGAGGTCTGGCCGCGCACGGGCAGCTTCTTGCGATGACGGTAGCCGCGCCACGTGCCGATATCCTGCAGGCGCTTGACGTCCATCGATACCTTGCGCGTCAGTTCGCCTTCCACTGTCTCGCGCTCGACACGGGCACGGATGCGCGCCTGTTCCTCTTCGGTGAGGGCGTCCGCCTTCTTTGTGAGCGGGATGCGCAGTTCCGTCAGAATTTTCGCGGACAGGGGCCGCCCGATGCCCTTGACGTGCGTCAGGGCGATCACGATGTGCTTCTGGCCGGGAAGAACGACTCCGGAAACGCGAATCATAGTGAAGAGCAGTAAGCAGTAAGCAGTAAGCAGTAAGCGCGTTCTGCGTTCTGCGTTCTGCGTTCTGCGTGATCGATGCCTGTGGAGACGGAGGAAAACTTCATAGGAGCAATAGTCTTATCCTTGGCGCTGCTTGTGCTTCGGATTTACGCGGCAGACGATCCGGCGCACCATTTTGCCTTTGCCGCTCCTGCGAATGACGAGGCGGCAATCCTTGCAAATGGGTTTGGCGGAAGCACGGACTTTCATGAGAGGTAAAGAGGGAAACTCAGTGGGAGGATTCTGCCGTGGGCCCGGGCGGCGGACGATCGGCCGAGAAGCGGTAGACGATGCGCCCTTTCTTCAGATCATAGGGCGTCATCTCCACTTTCACCCGGTCGCCGGGGAGGATGCGAACACGGTGTACCCGCATGCGGCCGGCCAGATGACAGAGAAGTTCGTGGTTCAAAGCCTGGTCACTCGTGATCCGGACTCGGAACATGGCATTTGGGAAAGTTTCTTCCACAACGCCGATGAGTTCGATCACGTCCTGTTTCGACACAGATCGCAAGAAAAAACTTTGAACCAAAGCCGAGGCATCCTACAGAGCCGTTTCTAAGCCAGCAAGCAATTGGCTGCCCTTTTGCCGCGAAGAAGGAAATTTGTATTGAAAATCATCCAAAATGTTATATAAGAACATTTTAGCCTGCCGTCAGCACTTCATTGCCCCCATCACGCACGAGCAAGGTATGTTCGAAGTGTGCAATCAATGCATGATCCTTTGCGTAAATCGCCCATCCGTCATCACCCTCAGCAATGGCATCACTGCCGGCGGAAATGATGGGTTCGATGGCGATGAGTGTCATTGCAGGCAGCACAGGGCCCGTCTTCGCCGTTCCGACGTTCGGGATATCGGGGTATTGGTGCAGCGTGGTTCCGAGTCCGTGTCCCGTCAGCGCACGAATGGGGGCAAAACCGCGGGAGCGCGCCACCCGTTCCACCGTCGCAGAAATATCACCGACATGTGTCCCGGCTTTGACCACCGCTATGGCCTGTTTCAGCGCCTCGGCGGAAGTCTCCATCAGGCTTTGGGCCTGCGGAGAAATGACCCCCACAGGGACCGTGATGCAGGCATCGGTATTGAGGCCGTCCAAAATGACACCGCAGTCGATCGAGATGATGTCGCCTTCTTTGAGCTCCTGCAAACCGGGGATGCCGTGGACGCACACATCGTTCACGGAGGTGCAGAGGGTGGCCGGAAAGCCCTGATAGCCTTTGAAGCCGAGAATTCCTCCATGGTCGCGGATGAAGGTCTCAGCCATGGAATCGAGGAATCCCGTCGTCACGCCCGGTTCGACGAGCGCTGCTACGTGCTCGAGGCAATCATGGAGGATCCTGCCGCCCTTCCGGAGTGAAGCGATTTCCTCTTCGTTGAAGATCTGAAAGCGGGGCATGGTGGAAGAGATTATAGACGGGACGGAGCTTCTTAGGTTGTAGCTTATTAGCTTCTTAGGATGAGTGACATAGTCAATCAATGGAAAGCATCCCATCGACAATACCAAAAAAGCTAATCAGCTAAGAAGCTTCTTCACCGCGTCATACACCTCCTCCACCGTTCCTCGTCCATCCACTTCGGTCAGCTTGCCTGCAGCCTCGTACTGCTGAATGACCGGAATGGTCTTTTCGAAGAACGTCTGCATGCGCCGGCGGATGGTCTCTTCGTTGGCATCGTCGGCACGACCCTCGACCTTTGCACGTCCCAGAATGCGCTTGATACCCTCCTCTTCCGTGAGCGTGATCTCGATGCAACGGAATGCGCGACCGACTTCGTCCATGATCTTGTCGAACTCCCGCATTTGATCGAGATCGCGGGGAATGCCGTCGAAGAGGATCTTCTGCGTCTTGGGGCGCGCAAGGATCGCCTCTTTCACCACCTGCATGATGATTGCGAAGGGGACCAGCTTGCCCACGTCAATGAAGGACTTCACTGTTTCACCAAGTTTTGAACCGCTCGCCGCGATCTTGCGGAGCTCCCCGCCGGCCTCGAACATCTCGAAACCGAACTCCGCGCAGAGCCTTTTCGCCTGTGTGCCTTTGCCACTGCCTTGGATACCGAAGAGAACTAAATCCATATGGTCAAGACTCTTTTGAAGAATCTCCGCGAGAGAAACGATGCAAAAGATCTCCGAGGCATTGGCGAACAGATGACACCAATCCATAGATTGGTAAACGATGTCGAGCCTGAAGCGCCATTACTTCCTGTTCGTTCATGGGATCGGAAATGAACATCGGGAAACTCACTTAACGGTATCAATGAGCCGTACTCCACCGCCTTTCCTTTTCGATCAAATCGGACTTCTACTGCAGCGTCAGGAGCAATCTTGAGGTAGACATGGCCACCGTCTTCGAACTTTGCGGATATGGGTAACTCCGCAAGAATCAGACCGGAAGAGCCACGTGATCCTTCGACTTCCATCGAGGGAATCCTACCTTTTTCGTTCACCAAGACAAGAATCAAAGCTGTTTGTTGGAATGTATCTTGCCTCACCCCCTAGCTTTTTCTCACTCTTTCAACATAACCTCTATCCCCCGACCCCTTTCTCCAGAAGAGAAAGGGGGGCACTACATGTATGGAAACACATACATTCCCCCCTCTCTTCTGGAGAGGGGGCAAGGGGGGAGGTTGGGCCACAAGAGACAGAAAAAGGATTGGGGAGCCTGCCCTGAGCCCCTCGACTGCACTCGGAGTAAACGAAGGAGAAGGGAGTTGTATGTGTTCATTGTTTTGTTTCTCCCCCTTCCCAACCCTTCCCCCGGTGGGGGAAGGGAATGTCGCAGGAGACTTTTCCTTATCCCATCCCCCTCCGGGGGAGGGATGTCCCGAAGGGACAGGGTGGGGGAGAAACCATACACAAACACCACCCTCTCCTGGCGCAGAAGAGGGGCCGAGGGTGAGGTCGTAAAGCAGAACAGCAAACAGCCTACAATACTTCCGTCAACCGCTAACACCCCGCCACCGCCTCTTTCTCACGCTCCCTGAACCGCACCCTCACTCCGACACTTGCCTCCGCAGCTCAGGAAAAGCACTCTCTCGATACTCTCGAATCTTCCGCAGCGCTTCGTCCATGGTCACACCACCCGGCAGACCAACGAGTGCCAACATGTTTCTTCTGTACGACGCAACCAGCTGAAGCTTCGCGAACATTTCCTCCGACTTGAGCCGCGCGATTTCCGCTTGGTCTTTGGCATGTCCAACAGGATCAAGATGCCGCAAGGCTTCCGAGGGCGTCATGTCTCGTGCACCAGCCGAATCATGAGAATCTTTCATAGGCAGGTAACTTTAAGCCTTCCTCGCACGTTGTCAATGTATCTACACGAGCTTCTCGTAGTCATGCGCCAGCAGCTGCGCATTGATCTGCCGCCCTTCGGCCCCGCTCAGGACGGCTCGCGGCCCTCTTGAGACATGCCAATAATCACACAAGTTTCTCATAGTCGTGAGCGAGTAACTGCGCGTTGATCTGCCGGATCAATTCCATCACGACGCCCACCACGATGATGAGCCCGGAGCCGGAGATGATGAGGTCGGCGCGGCTCAAGGTGGAATACTTGGTGAAAATGAGCGGGATCACCGCGATGAGCCCGAGGAAGATGCCGCCCCACAGATTGAGACGGTGGCTGGTGCGCTGCAGGACCTCGGCCGTCTGGCGGCCGGGGCGGATGCCCGGAATGAACCCGCCGCGCTTCTGGATCTGCTCGGCCAGATCATCCACCTTGAACGTGACCGACACGTAGAAGAAGGTAAATGCGACGACCAGCAGAAAGTACACGAGCAGGTAGAGCACGCTCGGGTTCTGCGGGCTCAAGTAGAGGCTGATGAAACTCACGACGGACGCGAACCGGGGGGCCGTGGAAAGGAATTGCGCCAGAATCGCAGGGAACGTGATGAGAGAAATGGCGAAGATGATGGGAATCATGCCCGCCTGATTGAGCCGGACGGGAATGCCCCCCTGTACCCCGCGGCCCGCGCCCTGATTGGCGTATGTGATGGGCACGAGCTTGTGGGCATCGGTGAAGAGCACGACGGCGATCAGCATCGCCAGCGAAACAATCGAGAAGAGGAAGAACATCCCCATCTTTCCCTGTCCGCCGAGGAACAGGGAGCTGAAAGTGGCGGGAATGCCGGAAACGATTCCCGTGAAGATGATGAGTGAAATGCCGTTCCCGATCCCCTTTTCGGTGATCAGCTCGCCCAGCCACATGACGAAGAGCGACCCCGCCGTCACGTAGAGCATGGGCAGCAGAACGTAGGGAAAAGATGTATCGACCAGATTGAGCCCGCCGCGGCTTAAGAGGATGAGGAAACCGTAACTCTGCAAAAAGGCGAGTGGAAAGGTGATCCACCGCATATAGCGGTTCAGCTCCTGTTGACCCTGCGCGCCCTCTTTGCTGAGTGCCTCCAGCTTGGGGAAGATGACGGTGCACAGCTGCACGATGATCGAGGCATTGATGTAGGGCGAGAGACCGAGGAGGACGACCGAAAAATTCGAGATGGAACCGCCGGTAAGCGCCACGAAAATCCCCATGGGGCCGGAGGCATTGCGCGTGTTCAGGTACTGCAGAAGCGCCTGAGGATCGGTGCCCGGAACCGTGATGTGCGCCACGACGCGGTAGAGAAAGAGCAAACCGAGCGTCATGAGAATGCGGCGGCGCAGATCCTCAGAATGCCAGAGCTGTCGTAAGTATGTGAACATGGATGGGATACCGCCTGAAAGAGGACTCACGGCATGATGGTCACTGACCCGCCGGCTTTCGTGAGCGCCTCACGGGCGGACTTGGAGACGGCATGAACGGTGAGATCGAACTTCTTCGACACCGTGCCCCTGCCCAGAATCTTCACCGGACGATTGGTGGAACGCAAACGGTGCGACCGGAGCGCTGTGGGATCGTAGGCGCCGGCCGGCAGACTGGCCTCGAGGATCTCGAGATTGATCACTTCGAACGTGCGGTGCATCGGGCGCTTGAACCCCGGCAGCTTGGGCTGACGGATGATCAGCGGAACCTGTCCGCCCTCGAAACCGAACTTGCGGCCCTTTCCGGCACGGGACTGCTGGCCTTTGGTACCGCGCCCGGCCGTCGTTCCGCCGCCGGCACTGTTGCCGCGCGCAATACGCTTGCGCTTACTGGTGGAGCCGGGGTTGGGGCGGAGCATGTGCAACATGACTTCCTTGAGGGAATACGGGAGCGCATCGTACTGGGTCAGCGCCAAAAGCTCAAGAGAGGATCTTGTTCTTTTCCGCTCTTTTTCCTGCCTGCACGCAATCGGAAGTGTTGGATGTTTTGTGGTACAAATCACGCAATGTCCAAACAGACCGCTCTGATCGCGCTTCTCTGTGCCTTCGTCACCGGCGCGAGTGCGCAGGCTCCCGTGGTCTCGCGTGCGGAGGCGGTGATGTTTCTCTTTCAAATGAGCCAGAAGCCCCTGCCTGTCGTGCAGGGTGGCCAGCCGATCTTCTCGGATGTGGCCGCGGGCAGCATGCAGGAACAAGCCCTCCAGGCAGCCGTGGAGAACGGCATGATCGGCGTGAATCTGGTCACCAGGGCCGTCGACCCCGATGCTTCCGTTTCGCGCGGGGAATACCTGCGCATGCTCGCAATTCTCTTCTCGCTCCCCGCCAATCCCGTCCACCACTACACCGATATCCCCCGCACGGCCTCCTATGCCCAGTACGCGGGCATCGCGGAGCGCTGCAATCTCTTCCCGCTGGAGAAGAACACTGCACTGAAACCGGAGGATCCCCTGCTGCTCAGTGAGGCAGCCGGAGCCGTCTATACGTTGTTCAGATGCTATTCGTCACTTCAACCGCAGGCTGCGGCAACGATGATGCCTTCCGCAGCACCGGCATCCGCTTCGCCCGTTCCGCAGACACTCACGATGCGGATCACTTCCGTTCTTTCGCCGCCTCTCCTTCCTTCTCCCAATGCCACCGAGCAGAAGAAACTGCAGATCATCGGGCTTGTAAATCAGGAACGGATGGCCAAGGGCCTGCTGCCGCTCATCCGCAATCCCCAGCTGGAACAGGCGGCGCAGGCGCACGCCAAAGACATGTACAGGCGCGGGTATTTCAGCCACTTCAATCCGGAAGGCGAAAACTACATCGATCGGATCCGAAGGACCCAATACCTCACGCTGCCCCCCGAACTCTGCCCCTGCCAGGCCATGTTCGATCTCAGCGAACTTCTGAACCAGCGCAGCGAAGTGAGCCCGCACTACCTCGTGACGAAGCGCTCCCCCGTGTGCGACTGCAATCCGCGGTTCGCCCTCGGCGAGAATATCGCCCGCGGACAGCAGACGGCCCCCATTGCCGTGGAACAGTGGATGGCTTCGCCCAGCCACCGCCAGACCATCCTGCAGTCGCTCTTCCGCGAAACGGGCGTGGGGGTGTTCGGCGACGTGTGGGTGCAGGAATTCGGATCGCTCAGCCTAGAGTAAGCCTAGGATTTGCCTCACCCCCCAGCCCCCTCTCCCCACCACCCCGTCCGCCACGGAAGAGGGGGCGTACTCTTTCTGTTTTTCGGGCTATTTCAGAACGACAAACGTGTGCCCCCTCTCCATGAAGGAATCGTGGCAGGGATGGAGAGGGGGATAGGGGGTGAGGCAGGAAACTACCCGACATCACGACCTCGTCAGCTCCAGAAGCGTCCTGCCGAATTCCTCCGAGGCTTCGGCGCCGTTTGCCGTGACGATGCAGCCATCCCGCGTCACCGAATCTCCGGTCACCTCGGCCCCCGCCTGTGTCAGGATCGCCTCCTGCGTTCCTTGTCCGTCATCCCACACCGTCGCCTTTCTTCCTTCGAGCACACGGGCCTTTGCAAGGATCAACGGAGCGATACAGATGGCACCAAGGGGAATATCGGCCGCAACGGCTTCGTGGGCGATACGGAGTGCCTCGGGATGGCGTACGTACGCCTCCGCACCCGGTCCGCCGATGAAGGCGATACAATCAAAATCCGTAACATTCACCTGTTTGAGCGGCAGTGCGCCTTGTACAGATCCCCCGAACCTGCCAGTTGAGGAACCTCCCTCTCCTGCCGCAACAGTCACCGCAAGCCCTCCGCGCTCCATTTCCGCACGCGTGCGCTCGTATTCGCGGTCCTGATAGTTCTGCTGCGCGAGGATGAGGAGAGCTTTTTTGGACACGACACCAGAATATCAGAGTATCGAAGTATCTGACGATCGAGGAGGAAATCAAAGAAAACGAGGATCCTCGATTTCGTCGGATTCCTCGATTTCTTCGCTTTCCTTAGATCACGAAATAACAGCCCGAACCTCACGTTCGATCTTTCCATATCCAATACTCCATCACTCCATTCATCCAACGCCGCCCTGCTGGATCATCACATCCTTCTGCGATATCTCCGTCACACCCAGTCGCTCCCCCTCCAGTGCCGCAGCATCCTGCCGCGCACCCTCGGTTTCCTTGAGCGGTTTCTTCTCGGGCGTGTCTTCGGAAGGCATCCCACCCTTCCACTTGAGCCGCTCCAATGCCTTCATGACGGCCTGCGCGTTCACGAGCTTGTTACTGCTCCCGAAGCGCTTCGAGAGCACATCCTGCACTCCCGCCTGCTCCAGAATGACACGCACCGCACCGCCTGCGATGACACCCGTGCCCTTGCAGGCCGGAAGCAGTCGGACCTTGGCCGCCTTGTATTTGACGTTCACCTCATGCGGGATCGTGCCCTCACGAAGAGGAATGCGCACCATGTGCCGCTTGGCATCCACGGTCGCCTTCTTCACTGCGGCCTGCACCTCGGCGGCCTTGCCGGTACCCAGCCCCACTTTGCCCTTCTTATTGCCGATGACCACGATAGCGCGGAAGCGCATGCGGCGTCCGCCGGCCACCACGCGCGTCACGCGGTCAACCGACAACGTCACCTCATCGTATTCGCTGGGCGTACGCTGCCGGCGGTCACCACGTTTGCGATCTGGGCGGGAGGATTTGGCCATACGTTAGGGATTGGGGATTAGGGATTAGGGATTAAAACTTCAGGCCGCCCTCGCGCGCGGCATCGGCGAGCGACTGCACAATACCGTGGTAGGCGTAGGCATTGCGGTCGAAGACGATGGCGGTGATCTTGGCATCTTTGGCCTTCTTTGCAATGAGCGTGCCGAGCTTCTTTGCGCCTTCCACAGTGGGCTTGGCTTTCGCCTCACGCGTGGAAGCGGCGACAAGCGTCTTGCCGGCATCGTCGTCGATCACCTGCACGGTCACCTGCCGGAGTGAGCGGTACACCGTGAGGCGGGGACGCAGAGCCGAGCCGCGGACCCGGGAACGGATGCGTCTCTTGCGACTGAGCCGATGTTGGAGCTTGGAGTGTGTCATGCTGCGAAGAGATTATGCGGCACCCGCGGCACCCTTGCCGACAGCGGCTTTGCCGGGCTTGCGGCGGACCTTCTCGGTAGAGTAACGAATGCCTTTGCCCTTATAGGGCTCCGGCAGGCGGAAATCGCGGATATCGGCGGCCACCTGACCGACGAGCTGCCGGTCGATGCCCTGCACCGTGAGCAGGTTCTTGTTCTTCTCGTCCTGCGACATCGCAATGCCCTCCGGAATCGGGAATTCCACCGGATGAGAAAACCCGAGGTTCAGGATCAGCTTTTTGCCCTGCACCTGCACTTTGTACCCGACACCGATCACCTCCAGCGTCTTCTTGTAGCCCTCGCTGACCCCGCGCACCATGTTCTCGATCAGCTGGCGTGTGAGCCCGTGGCGCGCCCGTGCGGCATCGCTGTCATCTTTGCGCTCCACCACGACCTGACTGCCGTCTACTTTCACCGTGACCTCGGGCAGGAATGCGTACGTCAGTGCGCCCTTGGAGCCCTTCACGGACACGGTTTGGCCGCTGACGGTGACCGTCACGCCGTTTGGGATTGCCACTGGTTTGCGTCCGATTCTTGACATGTATTAAGCAGTAAGCAGTAAGCAGTAAGCAGAATACGCCGTACTGCGTACTGCGTACTGCGTACTACTGCCGAAGAGCTGAAAGGAGGACATCATGGTTAAGAGATGATGCAGAGAAGTTCGCCGCCGATTTTCTTCAGGCGGGCTTCGCGATCGGTGACAAGACCCTGACTCGTCGTGAGAATGGCGATGCCGAATCCGTTCTCAACGGACTTCAGCTCATCCACGGCACGATACACGCGACGGCCGGGTGTGCTCATACGCTTGAGGGAGAGAGCGGAATGATCGGCGAGGAACGTGATCACCAGCTCCTGCTTGGGAGCAGTGCCCTCCATCGTCACGCTCTGGAGCAACCCTTCGCGCACCAGAAGCTCACAGAGCTGCAATTTGATCTTGGACAGGGGGGCACGGCACTGTGTGCGGCCCGCCACCTGCGCATTGCGCATGCGGGTGACAAGATCGCCGATGGGGTCTGTGACGGGACTCATGGGTTGAGGCGGGTGGGAGTGGAGAGAGGATCGGAAGAGAATAATAGGGAAGTGCAGCCGGCAGGAGTGGTCGTCAGAGTCATCGCTACCAGGAGGATTTGGTGATACCGGGAATTTCACCATTACACGCGAGTTCACGGAAGCAGATACGGCAGATTTTGAAGAAGCGCAGATACCCGTGTCGCCGTCCGCAGAGCGTGCAGCGGTTGTAGACGCGCGTGGGGAAAGCGGGTTTCTTGCCGGCAGCCTTGGCCTTCAGAAAGGTATCGAGGGCCTTGCGTTGCTTGTTGACGAGAGCGATACGAGCCATGTGCTAGGGAAATCGGGAAGTAGGGAAATCGGGAATCAGGATTTGGAGGATTTGGACACGCGTTCGGCGCGGAAAGGCACGCCCATGTGCTTCAGGAGCGCGCGGGCGGGCTCATCTTTCTTGGCGTTCGTCGTGATCTGCACCTGCACACCGAAAATCTTGCCGGCATCGACGGGGGGAACTTCGGGGAAGATCGAATGATCTTTGAGACCGATGGCGTAGTTGCCGTGCCCGTCCAGCTTGGTCGTCACACCGCGGAAATCGCGGATGCGCGGAAGCACGTACGACAGGAACCGGTCGAGGAACTCTTCCATGCGGCGCCCGTGGAGCGTGACGACGGCACCGACCACCAGGCCCTCGCGGATCTTGAAATTGGAGATCGCCTTGCGTGACCGCGTGTGCACGGCTTTCTGGCCGGTGATCTTGGCCAGGCACTGCGCCACGAATTCATGAGCCTCCTTGGTATCCATCTTGGCACGGTTGATCCCCACGTTCACCGTCACCTTCTCGATACGAGGAAGCGCATGGATGTTCGTGACCTTCAGATCCTTCTTGAGGGCCTCTGCAACGGGTCCGCGCAGCCGATCATGGAGAGATTCATATTTTTTCACTGATGCGTGATGGAACAAATGAGAGTCCCGAAGAAGCCGAAAGCAGTACGCAGTGAGCAGTAAGTTGCTGCAAGCTCTTGTGGATTGCTTACTGCGGTCTGCTGACTGCTTACAGCTTGCCGATAACTGTGCGGGATCTTCATGATCAAAAGTGGAAAAGAATTAGGCGCCACGTCCGTGGCTGAAGGATTCTGGAATGCGTGTCTCTGCGGGAACGCTCTTGTCGCTCACCTGCCCTTTCGGCTCTTCTCCCTCCTGCACCGCCTCCGCACCGAAGCTTAAGCGCTTCCAGAAGGGTTTGCGATCGGGTCCGGCCACTTTCTGAACCTCCGCCCCACCTTCCTTACTTTCCTTGCCTTTCTCGCTTTCCTGTCCTTTCAATGGGGCCGCCTTCGGGCCTTTCTTGGGTTTCACCTTGCCCGCAACCAGTACTTCTCCGCTCACCTTGGCGATGCGCGTCTTGCGGCCCTTCTCATCGATCTTCACCCCGATGCGCGTGGGCTTCTTGGTCTTGGCATCCATCACCATGACGTTACTGGCGGCAATGCTGGCCTCGTACTTGAGACGCTGCCCGGGACCCTGGGTCGTCTTGCGGACATGCCGCGTGCGCATGTTGGCGTCGCTCACCACCAACCGGTCACCAAGAACGCGCAGAACCGTACCGGTCTTGCCCTTGTCTTTGCCGGCGATGACGAGGACGAAATCGCCCGTATGGATTCTCATAGAACGTCGGGAGCAAGGGAAATGATCTTTTGGTAACCGACGACTTTGAGCTCGCGGGCCACCGGTCCGAAGACGCGGGTGCCTTTGGGTTGACCCCCTCCGTCGATGATCACGCAGGCATTGTCATCAAAACGCACTCCTCCGCCATCCGGACGCCGGATGAAATCCCTCGTCCGCACGATGACTGCGCGTTCGACGGCCTTCTTGCGCACCGTGCCGCGCGGAGCCGCCTCTTTGATCGCCACAACGATGACATCACCGACATGGGCGTAGCGGCGCCTGCTACTGCCGAGCACCTTGATGCACATGCAGGATTTGGCACCCGTATTATCCGCCACAGTGAGCATGGATTGCTGCTGAATCATTTTTTGGAGGGGACCGAGGAATCCGAGGATGCCAACGAGGAATGCTTCTTTTCGCGGTGAATGCTCTTCTCGATCGTCTCTTCTTCTTTCAGCTCACTGACGCGCGGAACACGCTCCAGCACCTCCGTGATCCGGAAACACTTGTTTTTGCTCAAGGGGCGGCATTCCGTGATGAGAACGGTATCGCCCACGATGAGATTCTTGTGCTCGCCGGTATCCGCGAGGAACTTTTTGCTCCGCGTGAAACGCTTCTGATAGAGCGGATGGAAGATCGAGCGGTGCACCGTCACCGTGACGGTGCCGGTCATCTTTGCCGAAGTGATCTGGCCTTTCTTGGTTCTCATGAGCGTGTTTGGGAGACGGACTTGTCCGCCGTCTTGTTCCCCGGAACCTTGGCAGATGGGGAAGCTTTAGCGGAGATGGAAACTGTACTGGGCTTTGCGGAGCCCTGCAATTGAGCGGCGGTCTTTCTTGTCCACTCCGTTTTCATTCGCGCAAATGTTCTGCGCTCGCGGCGGAGCTTGGCGGTGTCTTTCTCTTTCTTCAGCTTCACGCCGAAACGCAGCCTCTCAACGAGGAGCGCCTGAGCCTTCATCTCGCGAACGAGATCGGGCATCTGCATCGCGCGCAGTTCGCCGGTGGAAGAGGAGGGAGCCATGGTTCAGAGCAGAGAAGTCGTGACAATCTTGGTGCTGAGCGGAAGCTTGTAGGCAGCCAGTCTCAGTGCGGTCTTTGCCGCCTCTTCAGACAAGCCACCCATTTCGAAAATCATGGTGCCCGCGCGGACAAGAGCCGAATAACGGTCGAGGGATCCCTTGCCGGAACCCATCGGGACCTCCGCGGCTTTGCGCGACACGGGGATGTGCGGAAAGATGCGGATCCAGATTTTGCCTCCGCGCTGCACACTGTGCGTAAGTGCGCGGCGTGCCGCCTCGATCTGACGGGCGGTCAGCTCGCCGGACTCCTGCGTCTTGAGCCCCACCGTGCCGAATGCCAGCTGCGTCCCGCGCGTGGCCTTTCGGCCGAATGCTCCGCGGTAGCGGTGCTGCTTGCGCCGTTTGATTTTCTTGGGCTCGAGCATGGGGGTTTAGGGCGTAGGGGGTAGGGAGTAGGGCGTAGGGAGTAGGGCGTAGGTTAGGAGTGGAGGGAAGCGGAATGAATCTGCTGCACTTTCTTGAAGACGAGGCCGTGATACACCCACACCTGCACGCCGATCGTGCCGTACGTCGTGATCGCATGCCGCACCGCGAACTCCACGTTCGCACGAAGCGTCTGCAGCGGAACATTGCCCAGCTTGTGCAGCTCCGCACGCGCGATCTCGGCACCATTCAGGCGTCCGGAAATGGTGACCTTGATCCCGATGGCTCCCGCCTGCATGGCCTTCTCGAGCGCCATTTTCACGGCACGACGATAGGGCATGCGACGCTCGATCTGGCCCTGAATGGTCTCGGCGACCACATCGGCACTGGCGTCGGGATTGCGGATCTCCTGGATGTTCACCTCGAAGGATCCCCCCCACTGTTTCTCGAGCTGCTTGCGCAGATCCTCGATGGCCGCACCCTGCTTGCCGATGATCACACCGGGCTTGCTTGAGTGGATGACGACAGAGGTCTTCTTGCCGCGATCGATCTCGATGAGTGCGATACCGGCATCTTTCATCTTCGACATGATCGAGCGGCGGATCTGCACATCCTGCAGGAATGCATCGCGGAACTTCTTGCCGCGGGCATACCACTTGCTCGGCCACGAGTGCGTGAGTCCGATCCGAAAGCCGTTGGGGTTCACTTTTTGACCCATTTACTTGGAGGAAGAGGGAGAAGCGACTCCTTTTACAGTTTTTTTGGTCTTCTGTGAAGCTTTTGCTCCACTCTTCGTCTTTCGGGAAGTCTCGCCATCACTGTCTGCGACACCCAGCACGATCTCGATGTGGCTTAAGAATTTGCGCATCGGACGCATGCGGCCGCGCGCCATGGAAACGCCGCGGCGGTAGCCCTGCCCCTGATTCACCACGATGGAACGGATGACCAGCTCCTCCATGCGCTGCTTTGAGTTATGCGAAGCGTTGGCCACGGCGGACTTGAGAAGGGCAAGAATCATCCGCGCTCCTTTCTTGTGCGTGTGCTCGAGTGAGTCGAGTGCCTCGGGCACCGGGAGTCCGCGGACCATCTGTGCGATGACAGAGGCTTTCTTGGGCGCGATGCGGGCGGAACGGAGATAGGCTCTCATGGGTTATTTGGAAGCGGGTTTACCGGGAGCGGCTGCAACGGGGGCGGGAGCGGCAGCGGCAGCGGCTGCAGCCGTCTGCGCCTCCTGCATCTTGCCGCCGTGGACCTTGAACTTCGTCGTCCAGGAGAATTCGCCGAGCTTGTGCCCCACCATCTGCTCCGTGACGTATACGGGCGTGAATTCCTTGCCGTTGTGCACCGCGAACGTGAAGCCCACGAACTCCGGCGGAATGTCGCAGTCGCGCGCCCACGTCTTGATGATTTTCTTGTCGCCGGATCCCACCAGCTTCATCACCTTTTGAAGGAGACGCGGATCGACGTAGGGGCCTTTGCGGAGAGAACGGGACATTGTTAGGGGGTAGGATTAGGGGGTAGGGCGTAGGTTATTTCTTGCGGGGTTTCTTGATACGGCGGCGGATAATCCACATATTCGTGACCTTCTTCTTGCGGCGGGTTTTGACTCCGCGGGCCGGCTTGCCCCACGGCGTCTTGGGTCCCTTCTTGAGCCCGATCGGGGCATGGCCCTCTCCGCCGCCATGCGGGTGATCCACGGCGTTCATGGATTTGCCGAGCACCTGCGGCCGGTGACCCAGCCAGCGGCTGCGGCCGGCCTTGCCGATGGAAATCAGATTGTGTTCGAGATTACTGACCGTGCCGATCGTGGCGAAGCAGTCCTTCTGCACTCTGCGCACTTCGGTACTCGGCAGCTGGATGAGCACATAGTCACCGTCCAGACCCATGAGTGTCGCCGAGGATCCGGCCGAGCGGACCACCTGACCGCCGCGACCGCGCTTCATCTCCACGTTGTGGATCTTGTACCCCATGGGAATGTACTGCAGCTGCATGCAGTTGCCCACCTTCACCTTGGTCCGATCGGCGCAGACCACCTGCATACCGATCGCGAGCCCGTCCGGAGCGAGGATGTAGCGCTTGTCGCCGTCGACGTAACTCACGAGCGCGATGCGCGCGGAGCGGTTCGGATCGTACTCGATGGCGGTCACCGTGCCGGGAACGCCGGACTTGTCGGTGCGCTTGAAATCGATCATGCGGTAGAGGCGCTTGTGCCCCCCGCCGCGGTGGCGGACCGTGATGCGACCGACGTTGTTGCGGCCGTTGATCGCCTGCTGGCCAAAGGTCAGCCGCTTCTCGGGCCGCTTCTTCGTGAGGCCGGAGAAATCCGCGATCGTCATCTGACGTCGTGCGGGAGTCGTTGGGCGGCAGGCGCGGAGCGTCATAATCAGGCGTGTTTGAAGGAAGCGAGATCGAGAGGTTTACTCTTGGGCTTGAGCGTGATCATCATCTTTTTCATCGACGCGCGCTTCACCATCGTCTGCGCATCGGACCCGAAAGAACGTCTCTTGCTCAAGGTGCGCATGACACGCACCGAGTCCACATCGATGTCATAGAAATGTTCCAGTGCGGCCTTCACATCGATCTTCGTCGCGGACTTGTCGACCCAGAGCGTATAGGAGTGCCGGTCGGCGGCCTTCTGGCGCTCTGCCTTTTCCGTGACGACGGGGCCGAGGATGATGCGGGCGAAATCCATCAGGATTGCTTGGGGGATTTTGCGGGTTTCTTGGCAGGGGCTTTCTTTGCTGTTTTTGGCTTATCAGAGGCCTTTTCTGCCTTCTTCTCCGCAGGAACCCGTGCGGGGTTTTCCTGCGAGACACGCTTCTTTTTGGCCGTGAAGATCTGCTCCGCTTTTGAAAGAGCCTCGGTGAGGAAAATCACATGGCTGGCGTGCAAAATGTCTTCCGGATTCAAGTAGTTCACGAGGAGCGTCTTCACGCGCGGAATGTTGCGCATTGAGAGCATGAGACCGTTGTGCCTGCCGGGCAGGACGAACAGGATCGGCCGGCCGATTGCCACGGGCAATTTCTGAAGGAGTGCAAACGCCTGCTTCGTCTTCACCGTCTCGGGATACTCCTCGAGACCCACGATCACACCGCGCTTCGCCTGGTACGAAAGACTGGAAAGGAGCGCGGCGCGGCGCATGCCGTGCGGCATCAAACGGCTGAAATTGGCGACATTGCGGGGACCGAACGCCTTGTTCCCTCCTTTCAGGAGCGGACTGCGCACGGGACCGCGGCGCGCGCGACCCGTCCCCTTCTGGGGATGGACTTTGCGCGTGGATCCGCGGATCTCGCTGCGTGTCTTCGTGTGGGCGATGGCTGCACGACGGTTGCCCTGTTGCTGCATCACCGCCTGGTGCATCAGCCCCGTCTGGATCGGAGCCTCGAAGAGAGCGGACGGCAATTCTGCCGTCCCCTTCTTTGTGCCGGCGGAGGAGTAGACATCGATCTTCATTTCTTCTGGGGGGCGGATTCGATGGTGACGTAGACGGTTGCACCGGAAGGACCCGGAACCGGCCCTTTGACGGCCAATACGCCGCTTTTGGCATCACACGCCATCACCGGGCGGTGCTTGAGTGTCAGCTGATCCCCTCCCATGTGTCCCGGCAGTCTCTTACCTTTAATAACACGACCCGGCTCTTCGCGCATGCCCACCGAACCCGGTTCGCGATGGTGGTGCGATCCGTGCGACATGGGACCGCGGGTGAACCCGTGGCGCTTGACTGCGCCCTGGAATCCCTTGCCCTTGCTGGTACCGACAATCGTGACCTGAGCCTCGGCCGGCACCGTCGCCACCGTCACCTCCACGCCGGGATTGAGACCATCGAGGGACTCGACGGCCCACTCTTTCTGTACGGCGTAACGCACGTGTTCCTTCCCTTTTCTGGACTTCCAGTTCTTGGGATCGATACCCAGAATAACCGCATCGTAACCGTCTTTCTCTTTGGTTTTCGTGCGGACGACGATATTGACGGGGACCCGCAGATACGTCACCGGAATCGCCTCCCCGCTCTCGAGGAAGACCTTGGACATGCCGACCTTGCGGGCAATCAAACCTGTTGGCATAGAGGTGCGGGAGGTTCTTCTGGCCTGCTTGTTCCCGAAGGGGAAGGCAGACTGGAACGTCGCAAACTGTTCATCCACTCCGAAGAATGGACTTCGAATGCGGGGGGAGTCTATGGATTGGGTGAAAAGGAGTCAAATTCTTTCATCAGGAACTTTCACGTTTTGCTCATTGGCATTACTTGCTAAGTATAACTTTAATGTTAAAATACAAATAATGGCACTCGGAAAGTCGGCTATTTTCCGGCAACTCGCGGAGATAGATGAACAGCTTGCCGCAGATACGCAGAAAGCGTTGAAATTGAAAGTAAATGAACAAATCAGTGAGCATCTCACAGAGATACTGGAACAATTCCGCGAAGCACTTTTAAGCGGACAGCAGCGTAGAATTTCAAGCGCCATTCGTGTCGTGCGTACAACGGTAAAGGAGGTTGTGTCGGGAACAAACATTCCAGAATCGACACAGAAGAAAAAGGGAGGAGACAAAAAGGCCACTGCAGAATCAAGCGATTGGCCGAGCGGGGTTCCCACTCGGGCGTATCTCATTGCCTTCGAACGAGGTGCACGGAAAACAATGGAACAAATGCATGCTAGTGATGCAGCGACAGTAATATTCACCGTCGATACGGCGAAACAACAACGAAGTCCATGTGCGCTCTTTACGAATGTGGCCAAAAATATTCTTGGATCGAGAAATGTTCCCGGCAAGGGCAGACAATTTTGCATTCATATCCGCGATGGAAAAACGCCCGAAGAAGCAAAGGCACTCGTGGAACAGGAGGAAGAGGCAGGTGAAGTGAACCGGGAATACCTGCTTGCCTTTGAAAGGGGGGCACGAAGGACATTGGAGCGGATGAATCCGAAGGATTTATTATCAGTTAGTTTCAAAAGAGGAGCATCAAGGCATCAGAGAACAATTAATAGTCTCTTTCGTGCTGTATCCGTTGGTATTCTCGGCAGAGATACACCATCCAAAGGCAAAAAACTTTGCATTCATATCCGCGATGGAAAAACGCCCGAAGAAGCAAAGGCACTCGTGGAACAGGAGGAAGAGGCAGGTGAAGTGAACCGGGAATACCTGCTTGCCTTTGAAAGGGGAGCAAAGAGAAGATTGGAGCAGATAAGCCACAAGGATTTTGATCCTGTTACATTCACTATTGGTTCAATACAGCAGCAACGAAGTCCTGGCTCGCTCTTCGCTGCTGCGACAAGAGATATTCTGGACTCAAAAAATGCTGTGAAAGGCAGAAAACTCTGCATTCATATCCGCAATGGAAAAACACCCGAAGAAGCAAGGAGTCTGGTCGAGCAGGAAGAGCAGGCAAGCGAGGTGAACCAGGAATATCTGCGTGCCTTTGAAAGGGGGGCACAGAAGACGCTCGAACAGATGAGCATCGTTGAGGGCAAGCAAGTGACCTTTACTGTTGGTTCAATACAGCAGCAACGAAGCCCTCAGGGACTTTTCCGTGCCATGTCCAGAAATATATTAGGCAGAACAAATGCACCGGCAAGGGGAATGCAACTCTGCATTCATATTCGCAACGGAAAAACATCCGAAGAAGCAAGGAGTCTGGTCGAGCAGGAAGAGCAGGCAAGCGAGGTGAACCAGGAATATCTGCGTGCCTTTGAAAGGGGAGCAAGGAGAAGATTGGAGAATATGAGTATCTCTGATACACAATCAGTGACCTTCACTATTGGTTCAATACAGCAGCAACGAAGCCCGGCTGCAGTATTTACTGCTATGGCCATAAATGCCTTCAATGCTGCTGCTCCTGCAAGAGGCAGAAAACTCTGCATTCATATCCGCGATGGAAAAACACCCGAAGAAGCAAAGGCACTCGTGGAACAGGAGGAAGAGGCAGGTGAAGTGAACCGGGAATACCTGCTTGCCTTTGAAAGGGGGGCACAGAAGACGCTCGAACAGATGAGCATCGTTGAGAGCAAGCAAGTGACCTTTACTGTTGGTTCAATACAGCAGCAACGAAGCCCGGCTGCAGTATTTACTGCTATGGCCATAAATGCCTTCAATGCTGCTGCTCCTGCAAGAGGCAGAAAACTCTGCATTCATATTCGCAACGGAAAAACACCCGAAGAAGCAAAGGCACTCGTGGAACAGGAGGAAGAGGCAGGTGAAGTGAACCGGGAATACCTGCTTGCCTTTGAAAGGGGGGCACGGAGGAGACTGGAGGAAATGAGTTACAAGGACAGTGAACGGATTAACTTTGTTGTTAGTTCAATACAACAGCAACGAAGTGTTAATGCAATCTTCAATGCTATATCAACGAGTATTTTTGGTACATCTGCGCCAGCCAAAGGCAAACAACTTTGTATTTATATTCGAGATGGAAAAACACCAGAGGAGGCGAAGAGACTCGTGGAATCCGGAGCGGAAGGAATAGAAGATACTGAGTCTGAAAAGCTTTCCCAAATGAACTTGGAAGAAGTCATTGCCTTCTTCCGAAATCAGGCAGGCTGCGAGATAAAGCTCAAAATATATCTGCAGTTCGCGTATCCGAAGATGAGCGATACGGAGATCAACCGGATCATCATCCGCAGTTTCAAGAACTTGTACGGGGGAAAATCAATAACGAAGGAGGAAGAATATTTGGGATGGAAAAGGCGCCTTCCTCCGGTCGCGTTGCAGATGAAAAAGTACGGAGATACACAAGAAAAAACGGTGATCATCTGCGGCACTGCCCACGATGCCGAATGTGTTCACGTGTGCGGCACATGGAATCGGCGGGTACGCGTAGAGCCTGACGGGACGTTCAAGGTAACCGTTCCACTGAAAATAGGCACAGAGAATGAAATACGGATCATGGGAATCGATCGCAGACTCAAGCGACGCAGCGACCAGGAACACATCACCATTCGTCAAAAAGGTAAAGCGGATGATATCGAGGCGCTGTTCTGTCTCCTGCAAGAAATGAGTGGCGATCTTGCGCGGCAGATTCAGGCGGACCCAGGAAGGCGGGAATATCTCGCCGAATGTACCGAGCGAGTGCTCATCAGAAAGTTTTCGAAATCCTTCGCCGACGGCGAGACGTACGTGAAACAACTGCTCCGAAACACAAAAAAAGGAGCCGTGCACGATACGATTCAATACGTGCTGGGAAGTTTCCGATGGATTGATGGCATGCAACTGCCAAACGTTCAGGAAGGTTCGGAAATGTTTTTTCAGAAATACTGCGCCGTCAAAATGCGTCAGGCAATGCTCCAAGGCAAAAAAGGCATCAACCTCTGCAACGACCCCGGACTCGGCAAGACCCGAACAGTCTGGGCCGTCGTCGGCGATAGGCGGGCAGTCGTCTTTACGCCGAATGCGGTTATGAGCACGTGGAAAACCGAAGCACATGCATGCCTTGCAAACCCGGACGTTCTCATGCTGGATGATCCAAGTCATCGACAAAGAAAACAACAACTGCGTGCGAGAACACAACGACACGTCGTGACGAACACACAGTTCCTTCAGAATATCGAGGACGACGAGCGGTTCAAACTGATCAGCGATGATCGAGGTGTCGTGATATTTGACGAAGCTCACAGCCGTAAGAACGAACACAGCGCACAGAGCAAAGGAGCGCGGAAGGTGAAGCATCAATTCACGATCAACGTGACAGCGACACTCGCACGTAATCCTGTGGAGTTACGGAGAATGTTGCACACATTGGACCCTGACAGACCAGAATTTAAGAATGATCAAGCATTCAAAAAAGCATTTCCGACAAAAGATCCGGAAGCACTGAAGAGCTTAAAACTTATCGTCGATGAGTACACGATCCGCTTTAGAAAGCATGAAGTAATGGAGGAAATTGATCCTACGCGGCCCCTGAAGGAACAGCTTCACAGACTCCCACAAAAGGAGCGGATATCTGCCGACACTATCGGAAAATTCGAAATGTCAGAAAAGCAGGCGGAAGCAATTTATGAATTGTTCATGAACTGGCCGGAATGGTGCCGGAAATATGGCAGGTACATACCGAATGACGAAATGAACAGGGAAGACGGCTTATGGACAGCCAATGGACTCGCAAGATTGCATGCCTATCGCCAGATCATCAACAATCCGACGTTCATCAATGATCACAAAAGTGAAGATAGCAAAGCAAGACAGATGGAACGCATCGTGCAGCACTGCGCACGGAACGGAAGAAAGGTTGTCTTGTTCTGCAAGTACGAAGCCCAGGCAAGCAAATACGCCGAACGCTTCCAAAAATACCATCCCTCTTCTTACACCGGACAAATATCGAAGCAAGGAATGGTAGTTGATTCGGAAACTAGAAAGCCCAAGCGATATTCTGTAGATCATGAAGGGCGATACTACGAAGACCCGAATGGAGAGCCGATGAGCGTGCTCGATGCAGAATGCCAACGATTCCAAAATGACCCCCGCAGTCAGGTGCTCATCGTTACCTATGGAGCCGGTTCGGTGGGTACGACGTTCACTGCCGGTAAAGCGACGATTTACGATGATCTGCCTTCAGATTGTAAAGAAGACATTCAGGCGGAAGATCGGACGCATCGCATCGATCCGAAGCACCAAACTCACGAATCCGTTCAGTATTATCAAATGCAGGCCAGATATCCCAACAAGTTTTTGGACCGGATGAAAAAGACATGGATCCGCAAACAAGTTGATCTGAACAGGCGCAAGATCGCGCTGTGGGAGAAGTACTCTGGCAAAGGAAGGCCGCAAGACCACGCAAAGGATAATCCGTGGATCACCGCGTATGAAGCGTTTTTCGAACAGGGAACCTACGACCAGGTTCACTGTGAAAACCTTCGGAACCAGCGACTAATGTTCCACCTGATCAACGATGGAATTGGCGATGACTCCCTTCTGAACGAAGACCAGAAGCCATTTACAGGTATCTAAATACAATTCTTGAAAGCGTAATATTCATTCAATTCCCCACTCATCCACGCTATTCTCCGCTCATGCAGTGGGTCGATTCCATCATCGGAGAGATCGAAAAACGCTTCGCGGCCGAAATCAAAGCGAAGCAGCCGCTGATCCTCAGAGATGAAAAAACGCTCTCGGGCAGGGTCCATATTGGATCGCTGCGGGGCATCGTCATCCACGGAATCATCGCACAGGTACTGCAGGAGAAAGGAATCGTCTGCGATTTTCTCTTCGAGCTCAACGATTTCGATCCGATGGATGAGCTCCCGGCAACACTGGAGCGCCGCGACGAGTGGAAGCAGTACATGGGGCAGCCGCTCTTCACCGTCCCTTCACCCGATCCGAACGTCGCCGAAAATTACCCGCTGGTCTTCGGCAATGAGCTTAAGGATGTCGTGCATGCATTGAAGCTCCCGATCACCTACTACCCGCTCGCACCCCTCTACAAAGAGGGAAAATTCAACGAAGTCATCCACGATGCGCTGGAGCACGCCGCCGAAATCCGTGCGATCTATAGGGAAGTGAGCGGCAGTCAGAAACCGGATGACTGGTACCCGCTGCAGGTGATCTGCGAAAAATGCGGCAAAGTCGGCACCACGCAGGTCACCGGCTGGAACGGAAAAGAAGTGACGTACATGTGCAAAAAAGATCTGGTGAAGTGGGCGCAGGGCTGCGGCCACTCGGGAACGGTGAGTCCTTTCGATGGACACGCCAAACTGCCGTGGAAAGTCGAGTGGCCGGCCAAGTGGAAGGTGATGAACGTGAAGATCGAAGGCGCGGGCAAAGATCATTCCGCCGCGGGAGGATCGCGCGACATTGGCCGACGCATTGTCGAGGAGATCTTCCAGTATCCCGAGCCGCTCAACATCCCCTATGAATTCTTCAACATCGGTGGCAAGAAGATGAGCGCGAGCAAGGGGCTCGGCGCCTCGGCCAAAGAAGTGTCGGATCTGCTGCCGCCGAAGATCCTCAAGCTCCTGATGATCCGCAAGCAGCCCAACCAGCCGATCGACTTCGAGCCGGAAGGCGTGACCATTCCGCAGCTCTTCGATGAATACGATCGTCTGGCGGACTACACCTTCGGGCGCTCCGAGAAACCGGAACCGGATTTCGCACGTACGTTCGCCCTCACGCAGACGGATTTTCCGAAGCAACCCAAAGACCTCTGGCACATGCGCTTCTCGCTCGTGGCCTTCATTGTGCAGATGCCGCATCTGGACCTGTTGAAAGAGGCCGCGCAGGCAAAGGGTTCATCCCTTTCTGAAGCCGAAAAATCTGATTTGCAGGAACGAGCGGACTACGCGCGAAGGTGGCTTACCGCATGTGCGCCCGACCAGTTCAGATTCACCTTCGTCGAAGCCGCGGATTTTGATCCGGAGAATCTTCCTGCCATCTCCGCAGCACAGAAAAAAGCGTTTGGAACCATTCATCAGAGATTGCAGGAAACAATGTGGAAAGGTGAGGAAGTCCACAAAGTGCTCCACGCGGTGAAAACAGAGCTGAACATGCCGCCGAAGGAAATATTCGCGCCCCTCTACCAGCTTTTCTTTAAGCGCGACGACGGGCCGCAAATGGGCTGGCTGCTCTCGACGTTGTCCAAAGAAGAAGTTCTCAAACGCATTCATACCTACACTGCCTGATTCTCTCTCCATGAACACCGAAGAACTCATTGCCGACGAGAAGACGAAGCGCTTCGTCGCCGTCCTCAACAAAAAAATCGAACCGGGCAGATTGCTCAACGCACTCGGCCACATGGCGGCAGGTCTCGGCGGCGGATCAGGAAAGGCGGGCGAGATGCGCCTCGCGGAATACAAGGATAAAGACGGCGGCGTGCATCCGAAGATTTCGGATTATCCTTTCATCGTCCTCAAGGCCGACAATGCGGATCAGATTCGCACAGTGCGACAGGAAGCGCTCTCCCGCGGAATCCCGTTCACGGATTTCACGGATAAGATGACCATAGGCACCGCGTTCGAACAGCATCAAGCCATGGAATCGACTCCTGAAGCAGCCCTCGAGTACTACGGCATCTGCCTCTTCGGTCCGACCGACACGCTGCGGGAGTTCACGAAAAAGTTTTCCCTGTTCAAATAATCCTCTGTTTCCTCAATTTCCTTTCCTTCCTCCACTTCCTCGTCATGACCTCCCTCCTCCAACACGCCGAATACGGACATCTGCTGCCGGAAGCCCACGGCCTTCTCGCCGCGCACGCGGACAAGACGAAGGAACATCTCATCGCCACGGGCGCCGTGATGGAGGCGCTCGCGAAGAAGTACGGCGGCGATTCCGAGACCTGGAAGGTCGCAGGAATGCTCCACGACCTCGATTGGGACAAGCTCGAGAAAGACGCCGAAGCGCATTGCGGCAAAACGCTGGAAGAACTGCTTGCGCCAATCCAGGCACCCGCGGAACTGCTGGCCGATATCCGCGCGCACTACGCCGAGAAGTATGGGGCCGAGCATCCGCTCGACTCGATGTTGCGTAAGTGCCTGTACTGCGCGGATGAATTGACCGGCTTCATCATCGCCGTGGCGCTGGTGCGGCCGAGCAAGAAACTGGCGGATGTGGAGGTGAAGAGCGTGTTGAAGAAGTTCAAAGAGAAAAGCTTCGCCGCGCAGGTGAACCGGGAACAGATCCGCAAGTGCGAGGAATTACTGGAGATTCCCCTCCCCGATTTCATCGGACTCGTGCTCGAGGCGATGAAGGGAGTGGCTGGAGAAATCGGGCTGTGAAAGAGCCCTGTCGGATGCAGATAATCACTTACGCTTCCTCCGCATGAAGGCGAAGCCCGCCGCCGCACCCGCAGCCATGACCGCAACGCTGGCGGGACCGGTCTGGCCCGCCGGCCCATTCGGCGCCGCGGCGGATACCACGGAACCGTAGAAGGAAGGGGACTGCCAGGTCTGTCCCTGCTGCTGCCCCTGTCCCTGGCTCTGCCACGCAGAGCCGACCGTTCCCCCGCCCTGCCATCCAGGGAAAACGATGGTCTGCGCTCCGGGGCCGGAACCCTGTTCCTGCACGCCTCCCAGAGTTTGCGTGCCACCAAGTCCGGCCATGGCACTGGCAGCTGAGCCGCCCTGCATGATGAACCCTCCTTGCACCTGCCCCGCCGCATGCTCCGATCCGACACCCCACGTCGGGTTCTCCGGATTCGAAGTCGCCGCGGCCATCTCCCACTGGCACAGGGAGGAGCAGCCGTCGCCGTCGATGCGGTTGCCGTCGTCACACTGCTCCCCCGCTTCCACGATGCCGTTGCCGCAGGTTTCCAAGCCACCCACCATCGTCTGCCATTCGCGCTGGCAGAGGGAATCACATCCGTCGTCTTCCGTCCTGTTGCCGTCGTCACACTGCTCCCCCTGATCGATGACACCGTTGCCGCAGCCGATGATATTGCCCGCACAGCGGCAGCGGGAGAAATCACACGTCAGATCATTGCTCGGACAGGCCGTATTGATCTCGCACTGTTCACCCGGATTCAACTTGGCATCACCGCAGACCGGCTGACTCAAGCACCGACAATGCGGAAAATCGCAGGACCAGCCGAACGGGCAGGCCATCCCGACTTCGCATTCCTCCCCCGCTTCGACGCGTCCGTCGCCGCACACCTGATCGGCGGAAGGATCGGTACACATGCACTGACTGATATCGCAGACTTTTTCCGGATTCCCGCACGGACTGCCGATCTCGCACTCCTCCCCCGGACTCACCTCCGCATCCCCGCACCGCTGCTCCCACGAAATACAGTGGCAACCCGCAAAATTACAGATTTCGTTCTCGGCGCAGGGCGAGCCGATATCGCAGTCCTCTCCGGCATCCACCTGCGCGTTTCCGCACAGCGTGGTCACCACATTCAGCACGCAACCGCAGTTCGCCAGATCGCAGATCTCGTCAGCATTCTGGCAGGGCTGCCCCAGCTCACACTGCTCCTGTCCGTTGAGGATGCCATCAGCGCAGATTGCAGTCGATCCGCCTTCGCACCGGCATGTCAGGCGGTTGCAGTACTGGCTGGCGGCACAGTGACTGTCCTGCTCGCACTGTTCCCCCGCGCCCAGAATACCGTTGCCGCACTCTCCACTCTGCTGACACAGACAATTGACGCAGGAAGATCCGGCAGGACACGCCTCATTGACCTCGCACTGCTCCCCGCGTTCGAGCGTGCTGTTGCCGCACCGCGGCACCTCGATGCACACGCAGGACTGGCACAGCTGTCCGTCCCCGCAGGGATGGTTGCGCTCGCACTGCTCTTGCGCCTCCAGTGTCCCGTTGCCGCAGTTCCCGCCGGTGCCTTCGTGACAGAGACAATTGAGCGTACAGAAGTACGATTCCGGACAATCGCTGTCCGCTTCACACTCTTCGTCATTGGCGGCATTGACGATCTGGTCGCCGCAGAAATTGGGCGTGATGCACCGGCAGTTCGAACAGTACTGACCTGTCGCGCAGGGCTGGCCCGCCTCGCATTGCTCCGCCCCATCCAGCACGCCGTTGCCGCAGTACACGGCCACCCCGACAGAGGAGGAAGAGGAGCTGGAACTGGAAGATGACGAGGGGAAGCTGCTGCTACTGCTGGAGGAACTGGAAGAGGAATTTGTGACGGTGCACCGGCAATCGGACGTGCAGGAGGTTCCTGCGGGGCAGGAGTAACCGATCTCGCACTCTTCTTCCGGATCGATGATGCCGTTCGCGCATGCGATGGCAGAGAGGGAAGTTGAGGAAGAGGTACTGGCAGCCCCAATGATAGAACTGGAAAAGGAGCTGCTACGCGAAGAAGAAGGAGAGGAAGAAGAGCCGGAGGAGGCGACGTCCGGGGGAGCAATAGAGGAAGAGGAGGAGATACCGTTGGTTCCGGCAGGGAGACTGGATGAAGACACGCTCGAGACGGCCGCGGAAGAGGAAGAAGCGGCTCCGTAATACGTCGAGCAGTAATTCACGGTTCTGCAATCCTCGGCGCAGGCGCCTTCCTGCGCGCCCGAGAGATAGAGCCACAAGAGACCTCTCTGGTTCACGTTATTGCTGTATTCGCAGTATCCGAGCTCCCCATCGTTGGTGAGGATTTCTCGCTTGCCATCTCCGTCAAGATCGCCGATTGTCGCGATGGAGTTCTGCCAATTCCATGGAACGTCCCCGGCGTTCCTCAAACGAAGTTCGATCTTTCGCGTTCCCACCGCCTGGACCTCCGCAGTCGGCGCGACGACGTTGTATGTCACCGAAATCCCCCGCTGTGCGGAATCCGCGGTCTTCGGAATGACCGTCACGGCAAGTTCCGGCCTGGTGTCACCATTCTGATCTCCCGCATTGGCGATAGCCCCAAAAGTGTAGTCGGAATTGTAAACAGTCGGCGAAAAGGTTTTCCACGCATTGATGGTCCCATCCCGGTTAAGAAAGATCGAGTACACAATATCTTTGCCACTCGCCATGAGGTACGTTCTGCCATCCCCGTAGACATCGCCAAGTGAACCGAGTTGAGAGCCGAATGACACCGATGCCAAACCCGGACCGGTGAGAGCGGCCCCATGCAGCACGATGGTGGATTTCACCGTGCCATCGCGCTTGAGAAGCAGAAGATGCACGATCCCTTCTTGAGGACCGTAATCGTTAGGATAGGTGTGCTCTCTGCCGATATCGCTGACGGCGAGATCCGGGATGTCATCCCCATCAAGATCCCCGATGGGCGCGAGTGATTTGCCGAAGTACTCTCCGGCGATTGTGTCGTTGAATCCTGACACGCCCGGTGTGATCTTTTTGAAACTCTTGACCGTCCCATCGGCCTTCATCAGGAGGATCCACACGGCACTCGCTCCAGGTGGATTGCTGGCTGTATTGAGCGAAGTTGCAGCGAGATCTTTGACACCATCCCCGTCGATGTCACCGACGGCGGCGATCGTGCCCCCGATGTACGTCCCCAGCGGATCGCCGGTGGTGAGTCCTGCAGATCCCTCGTAGATGCGCTTTATAGACTTGATCATGCCGTTCGGGTTCAAGGCGACGATCTGTATTTCATTCTTCTGGGGATACGTGTAGTTATTAACTAATGCCCCTCCGATCGCTACGGTGGGCGATCCGTTGCCGGAGAAATCTCCCAAATCTGCGATCGATACCCCCCCCATTTGCAGAATCGGCACCTGCGTTGCATTGATACTCTCTGTCCCACCGGGAACCGGAATGGGGCTCAAATCCTTGATATCGCAGGAACCGTTATTGCAGGTGGGCGCCGGCGAATAGGCGTAGGGCATGCTTATTGAGGACTGGGATGATGCAGAGCCAGCTGGACTGCCGGCAGTTCCCGGTAGCCAGTTGCAGTCCTTGGGACAAGAAGTGAGGTTCTTCGAAAAGAAGATGTCGACTGCACCGGCTCCACCGATGACCAACTCTTTCTTTCCATCATTGTCCCAATCGGGGATGGATGTGAGGGAAACGGCACCGAAAGAAAATTGTCCCAAATCGGATTGATGAATGACAGTCGTACCCTTCACCGTTTTGTCGCTGTTGAGCGAGAGCACCCATATATTCCCGGACGCCACGGCGAGATCCGGTATTCCGTCGCTGTTCCAGTCGCCGACGCTCGTCATCGCACTGATAGGTGACTGAGAAGTGAACCCCGGTTCGCCCCCCAATGAAAAACTCTGACCGGGCATGATGGCCGTGCGCGATGCTTCTGTTCCGTTGCTGTTGAGGGAAATGATCCAGATCCTGCTCTTTCCCGTTGCTCTCTCGGTGTCACTCACGGCGATTTCCGTCTTCCCGTCTCCGTTGAGATCCCCGATCATTGCGACGCGTGCTCCGAATTGTAATGATGTACTGTCTCCCAGGATGTAGTTCGTCGTCGGGGAACCGGTGGTATAGAAGAGACTATTGAGAGCAATGATCACTTCACCGTTTTCACCGGGACTGGGGTTACCAATGACTAAATCCGGTGATCCGTTCCCGTCGATATCTCCGATGGCTGCAAGATCGGTAGCAGGAGCGTAATTCCCTGTAGAGGAAATCATCGGAATGAACGCGGAGTTTCCACCTCCGACCAGTTCCACCGCCGGTACCGCGTAGCCCGCGAGGCGCGCGTTGACGTTGGATGATGGAACCGCATAGACCGGTCTTTGGTCCTCCGTACTCATGGGACCAAGCCATGCGATTCTGCTTGCATAGGCGATTTTCGCATCCGCATCCCAAAACGTGTCCGAATAATATGCATCGGAGAGACTCTCCACCCTGCTCTTCACGCTTCCATCTGCATTCAGTGAAACAGTCCAGACATCCCCCCAATGTTTCAGCATACCCACTCCGTCCGTCGCAACGGTGTATCGTTCTCCGCCGACAAGAAGAATGGGGGCACCGGAAACCGGATCGACGCTCCCGGTGTATGCGACGCTTCTGCCGAAATTGATATAGGCGATAGTTCCGTATTGCTCAATGCCGTTCGAGGTTGGTTGAGGGATGCGTATCGTCCCCTTCTCGCCGATTTCGCAGAGTTTATTGCCGCAGACCGCAGAAGGCGGCGTCACACTCGCGCGCCAGTGCCCGCCGGTACGGAGGAAATTGCCCGTCACCATTCCCGTGAGCACGAGTGCGAGCAGGAGGAGGAATCGCCGGGAACGAAGAAAATGGAATGACATAAAATCAGGGCGAGCTCTGCCAGCGCGGGCAGCGGGCCGTGCCGGCGGGGCAGCGGCAGGTTTCGGTTTCACAGGCCGCAGAACCTGTGCATGGTGGTTGCAGCGGCGTCATGCCGTCCTCACAATCCTCTCCCGGTTCGATACGGTAGTTGCCGCACGTGGCATTCTGGGTCGGCACGTCGTCCAGAGGAGTGCACTGACATGTGCGCGTGTCGCAACTGTAGCCGCTCTGGCAGCACACGCCCACCTCGCATCCCTCGCCCTCTTCCATTACGAAATTCCCGCATATACCGGAAGAGGCGCTGCTAACACTGGAAGAAGAGGTACCGGCATTTCCTGCAGAAGAAACGGAAGAAGAAATGCTGTACGAAGAGGAAGAAGAGCTGCCGGTCTGCGCAGAAGAACTGGAAGAAAAACTGGAAGAAGAGCTGCTACGCGAAGAAGATGATGTCCCGGCACCTCCAGTGGAGGAGCTGGAAGAGCCACTGGAAACGGAGGTAACCGCAACAGGATCTCCCGAATAGGAGCCTTTGCCGTTGTAGCCTACCGCCACGAATTTCCCGTTGCCGTAGGCGACAGAAAGGGCACTTGTTCCTCCCAATTGCAAATTTCCGGCAGTCGTCCAGGTCACCCCGTCCGCAGAAATATATCCGGAAGTGGTACCGCTCGGAGTGGGACTCGCGATAGCCATGAACTTTCCGTCCGCGAAGGTGACGAACTCCATACTATCCACAAGGCCACTCACAATGCTCGTCGCAGCCCATGTCACTCCATCCAAGGAAAAGGAGCTTTCGCGTTGTCCGCCCACCGCCACGAACCGGTTATTGCCGTACGTAATGGAAGAAATGACTAATGACCCGAACTTCGTATCGGCGATCGCGGTCCAGATAATCCCGTCGGCGGAGTAAGCGCCTTTGCCGGATGCATCCACCGCCACGAATTTCCCGTTGCCGTAGGCGACGGATTCGATCTGTGACGACCCGAGTTTCATGTCGGCAATCGCGGTCCAGGTGATGCCGTCCAAGGAATAGGAGGCTTTACCGTTGTAGCCCACTATCATAAACCTATCATAGGTATAGATGACGGAAGCGGCTGCCGACTCAAACTTCGTATCGGCGATCGCGGTCCAGGTAATCCCGTCGGCGGAGAAAGAACCTTGCCCGTTATTGCTGATCGCAACAAACTTGCCGTTGCCATAGACAACGGAGGAAAGGACTGATGTCCCAAGCTTCATATCACTGATCGCCGTCCAGTTGGCGCCATCGGTGGAATAGGCGCCTTTGCCATCGTATCCGACCGCCACGAACTTTCCGGCACCGTAGGCAACGCCGCGAATGGTCGAGGACCCGAATCTCATATCACTCACGGCGTTCCATGTCAGTGGTTCCGGCGCTGTGCCGGTAGAGGAGGATTGGGAAGCAGATGAAATAGAGCTGCTGGAATCCGGGATAATCGCAATAGGAGTTCCGGAATAGGAGCCTTTTCCATTATGACCGGCCGCGACGAACCGGCCGTTTCCGTAGGTAATGGCATAAATGTGGTCATTCGGGCCGCTGAATTTCATGTCGTTGATAGCCGTCCAGGTGATGCCGTCAGCGGAATAGCAGCCTTTGTTAATACCTCCCACTGCCACAAACCTTCCCTCCCCGTAGGCAATGGAGGAAATGGTGGTAGATCCGCATTGCATGCTGCCAATGGCCGTCCAAGTGACGCCGTCGGTGGAATACACACCTTGGCCGCCGCTGCCGACCGCAACGTATTTGCCGGCACTGTAGGTGACGTCAGACAGGGAGTTCGCACCGACAGCCATATTGACCGACGTCCAGACGATGCCGTTCGTGGAGTACGCACCATTGCCACTACTGCCGACCGCGACGAATTTGCCATTACCGTAGGTAACGGAAAGCAATTTCCCATTGGTAGAAGTGCCACTCTTCCAAGTGATGCCATCGGTGGAGGTAGCGCCATTGGTGCTGCCGATTGCCACGAACAATCCGGCGCCGTAGGCGACAGAGTGTATGACCGACGTGCCGCTCTTCATATCGCCGATGGCCGTCCAGGTGACACCGTCGATGGAGGTGGCGCCTTTGCCGTTGCTGCCGACTGCGACAAACCGGCCATTACCAAAAGTAACATCATTGACGGTTGAAGTACCGAATGTCATGTTGCCGATCGCAGTCCAGTTAGCACCGTCTAAGGAATAGGCACCTTTACCGCTATCGCCCACCGCCACATACTTGCCGTTACCATAAGCGATGGAATGGATGACAAAAGAATCGAATTTCATGTTGCCGACGGCATTCCATGGCAGTGGATAAAGCTCTGCTGCCGAAGAGGAAGAGGCAGAAGAGGAAGGTATCTGTGGGCCAGAATATGCACCCAGACCAGAAGAACCAACTGCTACAAACTTTCCGTTGCCGTAGGCAACGGAGTAAATTTGACCGATTGGTATGGAGTTAATCGCCGTCCAGCTGGTGCCGTCAGCGGAAAAGGAGCCTTTGTCGCCGTTCCCTATGCCACTGCCTTGACCGACTGTCACAAACCGACTGTCACCGTAGGCAACAGAATAAAGGCTGTGTGATACTTTTGTGTCGTCGATGGCCGTCCAGATAACACCATCGGTGGAGGTGGCGCCTTTGCCGCCGATCCCCACAGCCACGAATTTGCCGTTGCCGAAGGTAATGCCGTAAAAAGAATAATTACTCGGAAAAGTCATGTCATTGACCGCCGTCCAGGTGATGCCATCGGTGGAATAGGAACCCTTCCCCATGTCGCCCACCGCCACATACTTGCCGTTACCGTAAACAACCGAAGCAATCTTCGACGTGCCGAACTTCATGTCGTCGGCGGCCATCCAGGTGATACCGTCGGTGGAATAGGCACCTTTGCCATCGGCACCCACAGCCACGAATTTGCCGTTGCCGTAGGTTATTGAATTCACCGCTCTGCCTCCGCATTTCATGTCACCGATGGACGTCCAGATGACGCCGTCAGTGGAGGTGGCGCCATTGCCGATATCATCGCCTGCCACGAATCTGCCGTTGCCGAAGGCAACAGAAAGAATTGTCCTACCACCGGATGCCATATCGCCGATAACGGCCCAGTTGGCGCCGTCGGTGGAGGTGGCGCCCTTGCCGCCGTTTCCCACTGCGACAAACCGACCGTTTCCGAAGGCAACAGCGTAAATGGTTGAAGTGCCGAAACCCATGTTGCCGACAGCGTTCCATGTCATCGTGCTCACACCCGCAGAAGAGGAGGAAGTTTGGACAACTGCCGGCCCCGAATAGGCACCTATACTGTTGCCAACTGCAACAAATTTGCCGTTGCCGTAAGCAACGCCAAAAATGGGCGTCGTGCCGAACTTCATATCGCTGATTGCCGCCCAGGTGACACCGTCGGTGGAAAAAGAGCTTTTACCGTCACTGCGGACCGCAACAAATAGGCCGTCACCGTAGGCAATGTCAGAAATCGTTACATTGAGACGGCTATCCAATTTCATGTCACCAATTGCGGTCCAGTTCGTGCCGTCGGCAGAGTAAAAGCCCTTGTCCGAGGATCCCACTGCAATGAATTTCCCGTTTCCGTACGTGATGGAATAAAGACCTCCGGAAGTGATATTACCAATAGTCGTCCAGGTGACGCCGTCAGTGGAAATGGACCCCTCCCCATAGGAACTGACAACCACGAACTTGCCATTCCCATAAGCAATACTTGTGATCATATGCACCCCCATTTTCATGTCATCAACCGCTGTCCAGGTGACACCATCGGTAGAGTAGGCACCTTTGCCATCCGAGCTTGTCGCCACGTACTTGCCGTTGCCGTAGATGACGGCTGTACGGTCAGCCCATCCGAGTTTCATGTCGCCGATTGCCGTCCAAGTAATACCGTCGGTGGAATAGGCGCCTTTGTTACTATCACCCACAGCCACGAACTTGCCGTTGCCGTAGGTGACGGCATTAATCTCATCCAATGACACTGCTCCAAATTTCGTATCGCCGATCGCGGTCCAGTTGGCCCCGTCAGTGGAGGTGGCACCTTTTGCTTGGGTCCCGACCGCAACGAACCTGCCGTTTCCGAAAGCGACATCGTGGATACCTGAATTGCCGAACTTCATGTCGCTGACCGCCGTCCACGTTGTCACATCCGGAGAAGACACCTGGCCGCGCAGAAACTCGGGACCGCGCACATTCTGCTGCAACGCCCACGCGATTCCCGCAATCCCCAAAACCCCAAGGCCACCCTTGAACAATCGTGCCGAGAGAGGAAAGCGCAACGCACGGAACATGGCCTTTGCGCCACTGTATCACTTCCCTCACTATTTTTATGGTGCGACTTCTTGCGCAGTCAGAAAAATGTTGGTTGGCATGAAGACGGCGCGATCATGTCGTTCTTTACCGGTTAGAGCGTAATCTCCTTCTCCCGCTCCGGCTTATGGATGACTACTCCGGGGCGCGCGGCAGCGATGCGTCCGGCGAAGGGATCCATCTGCTCCGGTTCCCCGTGCACGAGAATGAGCGTCTTCAGCTCCTGCGTCGCGAGGACGAACCGGTCCAGATCGGCCATATCCGCATGACCGGAGTACGCGGCGATACTCATCACTTCCGCCTTCTTCTGCAGCAGGCGGTCAAAGATCTTCACCTGCGTCACCGTGGGATCGGTCAGCCGCCGACCGAGCGTATTCACCGCCATGTACCCCACGGCGACCACGGCATTGCGCGCATCCTCGATGCCGTTTTTGAGGTGGTGACGGATGCGCCCCGCCTCGCACATGCCCGATCCCGCGAGGATGATCATGGGGCCGGGTGTGGCATTGAGCGCCTTGCTCTCGTCCGGTGACTCGGTGAAGCGCACGAGCGAGAACTGAAACGGGTTTTTCGCCTTGGCGAGGAATTTTTCATACATGTCTTTGTCGTAGCACTCCGGATGCTTCATGAAGACCTCGGTCACTTTGGCTGTGAGCGGCGAATCCACCACGATCGGCATGGGAGGAATCTCTTTGGCATCCCAGAGCACATGCAGATCGAAGAGAGTCTCCTGCGCGCGTTCAAGTGAAAATGCCGGAATGAAGACCTTGCCTCCGCGCTGGGCGGTACGCGTGATCACATCGCACAGGTGATGGCGCGCCGTGTCGATATCGTCGTGCTTGCGGTTGCCGTAGGTACTCTCACAGATGAGTGTCTCGACCGGCGGCATGGGTGCGGGATCGCGGATGATGGGCAGCATATTGCGCCCCAGATCGCCGCTGAAGCCGATACGGTGCGTTCCGCCGTTCTCCGTCACTTCGAGCACGACCATCACCGCCCCGACGATGTGCCCCGCCTCCACGAACTGCGCCCTGACGCCGTCACAGACGGGGAACCACTCGCTCATGTTCTCGCCGCGAAAGAGCGCCATGCACTCCTTGGCATCCTGCTGTGTGTAGAGCGGACCTTTACCCGGCAGCGCGGAATCCGCAATATGTTTGCGGAAGTACTCCTCGTCTTTCTCCTGAATGTAGCCGCCGTCCTGCAGCATCACTGCGGCAAGATCCTTGGTGGCGTACGTGCAGAAGACCGGCCCCGCGTATCCGCGCTTGAACAGCACGGGAATGCGCCCCACGTGATCCATGTGCGCATGGGTCAGGATGACGGCATCCACATCTTTTTTGGGATGCAGAGTGAACATCGCGTTCTTCTCTGCCGCCTCGGCGCGTCGGCCCTGAAAGAGTCCGCAATCGAGCAGGACGCGCCGCATTCCTTTCGGGGTTTCCACCTGAATTTCATGGCAGGAACCTGTGACCTCCCGAGCGGCACCGTGAGAAATAAATTGCATGCGGAAAGCAGTAAGCAGTAAGCAGTATGCAGTATGCAGGAAGCAGTACGAAGGAGAAAGCCCTCGAAAAGATGCTTACTGCGGTCTGCGTTCTGCGTTCTGCGTTGATAGTCCAATCGAAGCCAGAAGTTCAGCCCTTTCCGTGGTGGTGAGCGGACGAATCGCACCGGGCTTCAATCGCGCATCACGGAGCGTCATGATCCGTATGCGCTTGAGCGTCACGACGGGATCCCCCACCTTCTGGCACATCCGGCGGATCTGCCGGTTCCTGCCTTCGGTGAGCGCGATCACGAAGATCTTGGCACCGATCTTGCGGACGACCGCCGGCTTCGTCTTTTCGCCCATGATGATCATGCCGCGTCGCATCTTGTCGAGCGCACCCTCCATGATCGGCTGTTCCACCGCCACTTCGTACTCTTTCTCATGATCGAACTTCGGATGTGTGAGCCGATATGCCAGTACACCGTCATTGGTGAGAAGGAGGAGCCCTTCGGAGTCTTTATCCAGACGCCCGATGGGATAGATTTTCCCTCTCAAATTCTCGGGAAGCAGATCCCGGACAGAGGGGAAAGAGCTTGAAGAAAGAGGGGAAGGCGATGATCCTTGTTTGCTTCGCTTTCCTCGCTTGCCTTCGATATTCGTCGTGACCACGCCCTTCGGCTTATTCATGAGGTAATAGAGCATCTCCTGCCTCGCCTGAATCACCCTGCCATCCACCTCGATGCTGTCGCTGTCGGGATCGGCCTTCTGCCCGAGCTTCGCCACTGTTCCATTCACCTTCACAAGACCCTGTGTGATGTACTCCTCGGCCTTGCGACGGGATGCGATGCCGCGGGCTGAGAGGATTTTCTGCAGGCGTTCTTGCATGAACGCATGCTACCGCACTTCACCCATTGCGCTACTGATGATCCTCACCGGATTCTCCGGCCTGGGATGGATGCGCAATGTGTTCGAGCAGGTCTGTCAGTTGCCGTGCTTGTCTGACAAAATTGTCGATAGTCGCCGCTTTCGCAACTTTCGCCCTCTCGCCTGCAATCGTGGTCATAATGTTGGCAATGCGCGCCGAATAGGCCGCATTGAGAAAATCCACAGTCTGTTTTGCGAGTTTCTGAACAAGCGGATCTGGCAGCTCTCCGCACTGAGCCTTGAGCCTCTCGATGATTTCCCTCCACCGCTGTGTTTCTTGCTCTTGTTGAGAATCCATAGGCACAAGAAAAGGAGAGGATTCTCACCGATGAGAATGTGACTGTCAACCACCGAGACCGGTGCCAAAAAAAACGCCTCTGAGGCGCATTCAAATAACCATCGCGAAGCGGTGGGTGACTTCGACGAGAGGGCTCCGCCTGGTTCTCACAAACAATACAAACTAACAAACAGGGAAAATGAATGTGCCGAAGACAGGCTCTGCCTGTCTGGAGGCACACCTCTGAGGGAAAGGGGTGTTCATGAGGGGAAAACCGCAGGTTTGCCTCTCATGCTTAAAAAAGCCCACTGTCCTGGCACCGACCTACTCTCGCAACTTGAAGGTCACTACCATCGGCGCTGGCGGGCTTAACTGCTGTGTTCGGGATGGGAACAGGTGTGACCCCGCCGCTAAAGGCACCAGGACACTGGGCTTTTGATTGAAAAGAACGGAATGATGCGCAGAAGTGTGCGCACATCCTGCACGCTCCCGCCCTGCACCGAAAGGGTACAGAGCCCGCAACACGTAAACAGCATACGACCCTTCGACTCCCCCGCTAACGCGGGGTCGCTCAGGGTCATTCCGCACTCTTGCGAAGCAAAAGTGCTGGATGAAAAACGTTCAATTGCCCGTTCGTGCCACTCGGCTGAGTACATTACTGTACGTACACCTGTGGCCGATCTAGCCGGTCGTCTTCCGGCGGGCTTATGGGGAAACGCAATCTTAGGAGGGGCTTCCCGCTTAGATGCTTTCAGCGGTTATCCCTGCCGAACATAGCTATCCTGCGGTGCCGCTGACGCGACAACAGGTTCACCAGAGGTTCGTCCACTCCGGTCCTCTCGTACTAGGAGCAGCTTCCTTCACGTTTCCATATGATCACGGAGGATAGAGGCCAAACTGTCTCACGACGTTCTGAACCCAGCTCGCGTACCACTTTAATTGGCGAACAGCCAAACCCTTGGGACCTTCTCCAGCCCCAGGATGTGATGAGCCGACATCGAGGTGCCAAACCGCTCCGTCGCTGTGGGCGCTTGGGAGCGATCAGCCTGTTATCCCTAGAGTAACTTTTATCCGTTGAGCGATACCCCACCCACGTGGGAAGAGCGTGGTTAGACGCTCGGGTACCGGATCACTATCGCCGACTTTCGTCTCTGCTCGGCCTGTAAGCCTCGCAGTCAGGCCAACGTGTGCGATTACACGACCACACCGATTTCCATCCGGTGCTAGTTGACCTTTGCGCGCCTCCGTTACGTTTTAGGAGGCAACCGCCCCAGTTAAACTACCCGGCAAGCACTGTCCCCTTCGGAGTATATGCCGAAGGGTGAGCATCGTCAGAACGCAAGGGTGGTATCTCACTGTTCCCTCCACCGAAACCAAAGTCCCGGCTTCGAAGGGTCCCACCTATGCTGCGCAAGCAAACTAACAATGCAATGCCAGCTTATAGTAAAGCTTCATAGGGTCTTTTCGTCCTTCCGTGATCTACCTGGCATTTGCACCAGGATTGCAATTTCACCGAGTCTCGCGTCGAGACAGTGCCCAGACCGTTGTACCATTCGTGCGGGTCGGAACTTC
>JAQUKV010000003.1 GCA_028718905.1 Candidatus Peribacteraceae bacterium
ATAGTTATATTGGAAGTCGTAGGCTGCGCAGCCTCATGCGCTGGTTTCTTGTCATTTGTGCCTTCGGCCTTTTGTTCGTCGCCATGTAATCTCGCGGAGGTCACCCGTCTGCGGTTCTTTGTGATTGCACGAAATGGATACGTGGTTCAATTGTTACATTGCTGTGATATGAGTAATGCAACAGATTCGCCGAGCGCTTGCGAACAATTTAACAATGTAACAATTCGCTCAGTCACGCCGCCTTTTTGAACTGTCCCAGATACCGCTCGCTGAACTTTTGTGAAACGGGAACCGCTTCGGCCACCTTGCCCTCGGGAACGACGACAAGCTGATCAACATGCGTATTGGCATCGGGTTGCACTGCAAGTGTGAAATCCCCTTTCTCAAGCGCCTGCGTGAGCCCTGTCGAGAGATGGAGCGAATGGAGAACGGACGGGAGCCCTTCATTGCGGATATCCTCCTGTACCTGCGCACGCAGCGCTTCGGCCAGCTTCGGCTCCAATTCCATGGCCAACGCGAGCTCCGCCAGAAGCTCATTGCGCTCCATTTCACGTTCCAGATCTTCGGGCCCCTTGACCTTCTCACGGAGCCTCTCGTACTCGGCGGGACTGCGCAGTCGCTCGCGGATGCGTTGACGTTCCTGTGACGGAATGCGATCGAGCCAGGAGTCGGACATGGACGAAGGATACCAAGGAAGCAGAAGAAGTAGAAGAAATAGAGGAAGTAGAGGAAGTAGAGGAAACGGAGGAAAACACATTCTCCTCTGCTTCTTCTGTTTCCTTTGTTTCCTCTGTTTTCTTTAGCTACACCCACTGGTCGCCCCACCCTTCGACTCCGCTCAGGGTGGTACCCTCTTTCACTACAACCAGATGTCGCTCCGCCCTTCGACTCGCTTGGCTCGCTCAGGGTGGCGCTGTCTTTAGCTACAACCAGAAGTGCCGCCACCCATTCGGCAAACTCAGGGTGTCGCGACGTCAACTACAACCCGACGTCGCTCCACAATCCAGACACACCTCACAGGAGCCGTTGCGTTTGACGCGTACCCCGCCGCAGCCCGAACAGACGGAGCCGGTGAACCCCTGCTGCCGCGCGGTTTCTATGTGTGAGGATGCGGGTGACGCAAAGCGCGGGGCATCCGTCACCGGAAGTGATGTCTGCGCGACATGGGCGTATCCGCCCGCCTGCGCTCCCTCATCCACGATCGGCAGGGACATGGCAAAGGCATCCTTGCTCTTGCTCCCCTCGCGGTACGCCTGCTCCACGAGCTCATGGTTGTGAAAACGCATCGCACTGTCTTTGGGCAGGAATTTGAGCGCGAGCCAGCGTCCGAGGTAATCCATGATGCTCTGCACCATCGGAATTTCTTTGTTGGTCGTCATCCCCATCGGCTCGAAACGCGTGCGGACGAGCTTCTCGCACAGAACCTCGAGCGGCACCCCGTACTGCAGGTTCATCGAGAGACTGAGCGCCAGCGTATCCATCACGCCCGAGAGCGTGGAACCCTCTTTGGCCATCTTGATGAAGATTTCTCCGGGCTTGCCGTCCTCGTAAAGCCCCACATGCAGGTACCCCTCGTGCCCCGCCAGCGAGAACTTGTGCGTGAGGGAGGGACGCTCATCGGGGAGCTTGCGACGGCGCGGCACCTCTTTGATCACGATTTTTTCGACCACCTCGCGGCGGACAACGGGCTCCTCCTGCTCCTTCTGCTCCGTCTTGGCATGCTTGCGGGTGCGGGCTGCGAGCGGCTGGCTTAATTTGCAGCCGTCACGGTAGAGGGCATTTGCCTTCAGTCCGAGCTTCCACGAGAGAAGATAGGCATTCTTGATATCCTCCACCGTCGCCTCGTTGGGCAGGTTGATGGTCTTTGAAATGGCCCCCGTGATGAACGGCTGCACCGCCGCCATCATGCGGATGTGTCCCTCTACAGAGATCAGGCGCTTACCGTGTTTGCCGCAGCGACTCGCACAATCGAACACCGACAGATGTTCGGGTTTGAGATGCGGGGCCCCCTCCACGGTCATCTGTCCGCAGACAACGATGTTCGCCGCCTCGATCTGTTCTTCGGTGTAGCCGAGAGCGGTGAGAAGATCGAATGCGGGATCAACGGTGCGTTCGGGCGGGAATCCGAGACGCGTGAGCGTATCCTGCCCGAGCGTCCACTTGGTGAAGACCGCCCGAAAGTCGAAAATCTGCGGAAGGCTCTTTTCGATCAGAGCGATGTCTTCGTCGGTGAGCCCTTTGCGCTTGAGCGATTCATTGTTGATAAAAGGGGTGCCCTTAAGACTCAATGTCCCCAGAACATACTGCAGAATGTCGTGGATCTGTTCCTCGGTGTACCGGAGCAGACGGAGAGCCGGCTCCATCGACTGGTTCACGATCTTCATGTAGCCGCCACCCGCGAGCTTCTTGAACTTGACGAGGGCAAAATCCGGTTCCAGCCCTGTTGTGTCGCAATCCATCAGAAGACCGATCGTGCCCGTAGGCGCGATCACCGTTACCTGCGCATTGCGGTAGCCGTGCTGTTCACCCAACGCCAGCGCGCGATCCCAGCATTCTTTGGCCAGCGCAAGAAGGGACGGCGGGGCCAGACGCTGGTCAATGCCCATCGGCAGGACCGACAGCCCTTCGTACTCCCGTGCGGGGGCGTCGTAGACGGCGCGCCGGTGGTTGCGGATCACGCGGAGCATGGAGTCGCGGTTCTCGGCAAAGCGCGCGAATGCACCGAGCTTCTCGGCCATTTCGGCGGAGGCCGCATACGATTCGCCCGTCATGATCGCCGTCAGCACCCCCGCCCACGCGCGCGCCTGCGGTGAATCGTAGGCGATGCCCATCCGCATCAGCATCGCACCCAGATTGGCGTGGCCGAGACCCAGAGTGCGGTAGAGGTAACTGAGCTCCGCGATGTCGCGGCTGGGGAACTGCGCCATCAAGACCGAGATCTCGAGCACGATCGTCCAAAGCCGGATGGCGTGCCGAAACTCCTCCGTTTTAAATGATGCATGCTGTTCATCGTAGAACTTGAGCACATTGAGGGATGCCAGATTGCACGCCGTGTTATCCACGAACATGTACTCGCTGCAGGGATTAGAGGCATTGATCCGTCCGGCGGCGGGGCAGGTGTGCCACTCGTTGATCGTGGTGTCGTACTGCACGCCGGGATCGGCGCACGCCCACGCGGCGAAACCGATCTTCTCCCACAATTCCCGCGCCTTGAGGGTCTTGCACGCAGCGGGCTTGCGGCCTTCCTGTTCGGCACGGCGCTTCTCGGTACGCCAGAGAAGATCCCAATCCTGATCCTTCTCGACCGCCTCGAAGAACGCATGGGGAATGCGGACGGAATTGTTGGAATTCTGCCCCGAGACGGTCTGGTAGGCCTCGTCGTTGAAATCGGTGGAATAACCGGCATCGGCGAGAGCCGCCACTTTCTTCTCCTCTTTCGATTTCCACTCGATGAATTCCACGATATCCGGATGATCGAGATCGAGACAAACCATCTTCGCGGCGCGGCGCGTGGTGCCGCCGGACTTGATGGCGCCTGCGGCGCGGTCACCGATCTTGAGAAAGCTCATGAGACCCGAGCTCATCCCGCCGCCCGACAGCGGCTCGCCCGACGCGCGCAGACGCGAGAAATTCGTGCCCGTGCCGGACCCGTACTTGAAGAGGCGCGCCTCGCGCACCCACAGGTCCATGATGCCGCCAGGATTCACCATGTCGTCATGGACAGAGAGGATAAAGCAGGCGTGCGGCTGGGGATGCGTGTACGAGTCTGTGCTCTCCTGCACCTCGCCGGTCCTGGGGTCGGCGAAGTAGTGGCCCTGCGCGGGCCCCGTGATGCCATAGGCGTAATGAAGCCCCGTATTGAACCACTGGGGGCTGTTGGGCGCGGCCATCTGGTGTACGAGCATGTAGGCCATCTCGTCCTCGAAGGCCTGCGCGTCCTGCGCCGTCTCGAAATACCCCTCCTGCTGGCCCCAGTGCCGCCAGCACCCCGCGAGGCGGCGGATGACCTGTTTGACACTTCGTTCCGGCCCCGTAACGACATTGCCATCCGCATCGTGGAGCAGATTGCCCTGCGCATCGACCTGCGGCGTTCCGGCACGCCGGAAGTACTTGCTGACCATGATATCCGTGGCCATCTGGCTCCATGCGGCGGGAATCTCGGCTCCATCCATTTCGAACACCACCGACCCGTCGGGATTCTTGATGCGACTGGTACGCCGCTCATAGACGACCTCTTCGAGGGGATCTGAACCGGGTGTCGTGAAGAGGCGCCGGATTGAGAGCCCGCTCCCGCGGTGAAACTGCCCAGCCGATGCTTCGTGCCTGGCAGAGTGAGAGAGCTTGGATGACGGAGAAATCGGTTGCATGGCGGAGAGGCGTAAGGAAAGGATGACACATCATCTTGTGTGTCACCCCGTGCAATCACACAAGATATTGATGGTCATAGGTCCGGTCAAATTTCTGCACTGCACCGTTGCGACACGAACCGACCACGGCAAAAGGGGGTCACTGTCGCACAAATTACGGCGAGAGGGAAGATGTCCTCTTGGTGAGTGCGAATCATTTTCCAAAAGCAGTAAAGGAGAAATACTCTCCGCCTCTTCCGGAGAGGATCTGTAAAAAATTCCCCTAGAAGAGGATTGTCAGAAGCAGAACACCCGCCGCCAGAGACATAAGCAGTGTGATCGACCACCCGAGCACATTGGACAGGCGTGTATTGACCCGTGCGCCCATTACGGAACGGTTGTTGCTGATGAGCAGAATGATGACGAGCAGCGGCGGGGCGATGATCCCGTTCAGAATCGCCGCAAAGTAGAGCATCTGAAACGCAGGAACCTTCAGCAGATTGACGAGGAGCCCGATGGCCGTGGAAACCACGATCACGGCATAGAATCCGGGTGCCTGCCGTGCCGTGCGAAAGAGCCCCTCCTTCCACCCGAACGCCTCGGAAATCGCATACGAAGCGGAGCCGGCGAGAATGGGAACCGCCAGAAGACCTGTTCCGATGATGCCGGCGGCGAAGAGGAGTGAGGCAAACCGGCCTGCGAGCGGTTGCAGAATCGCCGCGGCCTCGGCTGCCGTGGCAACCGCGCGGATGCCGTGGGATCCGAGTGTCGTGGCCGCCGTCGTGATGATGAAGAATGTCATGAGATTGCTGAACACCATGCCGAATGCCGTATCGAGCCGCATGGACGTGATGTCCCGCCGCGTGATGTGCGGCCGGCCCCTGCCCATATCGCGCAGCTGATGGTGTTCCACTTCCTCCTCGACCTCTTCATCGGCCTGCCAGAAGAAAAGATAGGGTGAGATGGTGGTTCCGAAGAGCGCCACGATGTTCACCAGATACTCCTTCGTGAAGGAAACGGATGGCAGCAGCGTTGCGCGCAGAATGGCCGTCCACGGCTCGGTGACGGTGAAGGCCGCAAGCACGTAGGCGAGCAACGAAACACACAGCACTTTGAGCACTTTGGCGTACGCGCAATAGGACACAAAAACTTCGAGCACGAGGATGAGCATCGTGAACGCAAACAGCCACCCCACTGACGGCATGCCCGTCACAAGTTCCATCGCGTCCGCCATCGCGCCCAGATCCGCGCCGATGTTGACGGTATTGGCGACGAAGAGCAGGCTGACCACCGCCGTGAGGAGCAGAGGCGAATAGTGCCTGCGCATGACCCCCGAAAGACCCTTGCCGGTCACGAGACCGATCCGCCCGCACATCTCCTGCACGGCGATCATGAAGGGCGTGACGAACAAAGCGAACCACAGCTGCGTATAGCCGAATGCCGCTCCCGTCTGGGCATAGGTGCCGATGCCGGACGGATCGTCATCCGCCGCGCCGGTGATGAAGCCGGGGCCGATGGCGCGCAGAAACCTCCGGAACTTGGACTGCTTCACGGAAGGTTACTGTAGGGCAGAAGAGGGCTTTATGAAAGCGATATGCCTTCGCCGGCACCCATCAGAACAACCTCCTCATCCACTGCGCCCGCATCCCGAAAGCTCTGCCACGTCTTCGCCCCGCCTTCGATCAGGACAGAAGCGATGCCATGGAAATCCCGGACGGGAGTCGTGAGCGCGCTCCAGAGTATCGGGAGATCGAAGAAAACGGCACTCAGAGGGACTTCCGCAATCCTTACTCCCCTTTCCAGAAGCTCCTGCCGTTTTGCGGGATCCGATCCCGGAGCAACAACGACCATCGTTCCCGCGGCGAGCGGTTCGCCGACCACCCGAGCCGTGAGCGGAATCCTGAGATGCGGATCGAGGATGATGCGCAACGGCGATGGAAGCTGCAACCCAAACCGATTCGTCAGCTGCGGATCATCCGTAATCACCGTCTGCACGCCCACAAGGATGGCGTCGTGGCGGGCACGGAGCCACTGGTGCGTCCAGCTGTTTTGCTCCTCAGACGTGATCTGGAGCGGGCTGCCATCCGGTTTGGCGATGGCCCCGCTCTTCGTCCGGGCACTGCGCATCGTCACCCACGGACGTCCTTTCGTGCGCAGTGAAATGAAGCCGCGGTTCAGCCACTCGCACCGCGCGCGTTCGACGGGACCCGTAACGCGGATTCCTGCCTTGAGCAGGCAGGCAATCCCCTTCCCCGCAACCCGCAGATCAGGATCCACCATACCGAACACCACATGTTTGACTCCCCTCTCGCGGATGATGTCGGTGCAGGCGGGAGTCTTCCCTTGGTGGCAACAGGGCTCCAGATTCACCACGAGCGTATCGGACGGCCGGATGACGTCCTTGAAATCCTCCAGAAGGGCGCGCTCCGCATGCGGCTTGCCGAATTCCTCATGGAATGCCTCCGCGATGATCGCTCCATCGCGCACAAGCACCGCACCGACGAGCGGGTTTGTGCCCACTTTGCCGCGGCCGTGTTCGGCGAGGGTGAGGCAACGGTGGATGAATGGCTCATGCATGCCCCCAGTATGGCACAAGAAGTTCCATCAAGAGCGACCTTCGAACCTTCGTGTTCACTGTTATTTCCGTCTATCGCGTAATTCCTCCGCCACTTCGTTCAATTCGATCCCCTGTCCCCTCAGCAGAACAAACAGGTGATACAGGACATCCGCAGCCTCCTCGATTGTACGCTGTTTTCCCTCGTCTCTCGCAGCACGCACAACCTCCTCCGCCTCCTCCAATACCTTCGCACCGTACGCGCCAATGCCACCTTTCAGAAGAAGTCTCGTATAGGAACCTTCCGAGCTGTTTTCCGCTCGTTGACGGATCGTCTCGGCGAGGTTGCCCAATGTTTCCAAAGCACTTTCCTCCATACTGAAACAGCTCTGCTCTCCTGTGTGACACGTCGGCCCCGTTGGGATCGCCCGGATGAGGAGTGCATCGCCGTCACAGTCGGATGAAGCTGAAACGAAGCTAAGCGTGTTCCCCGATGTTTCTCCTTTCTTCCAGAGCCTCTTCTTTGAACGACTGTAGAATGTCACGAAGCCGGTCATCTGAGTTTGGATCAGGGCCTCCTGATTCATATAGCCGAGCATGAGCACCCGCCCGACGTTCGCGTCCTGGATGATTGCCGGCAGGAAACCGTCCGGGTTCTTCCGCCATGCCAACGTCGTGAGATCGAGCGTCATAGACGAACAGGAAAAGAGGCATCGCGGAGCGCCGTTTTCACATCGCGAACGGAGAACGTACCGAAGTGGAAGACGCTCGCCGCGAGCACGGCATCCGCCCTCCCGAGACGCACGGCATCCACAAAAGTTCCCAAGGAACCGCCGCCTCCCGATGCGATGACAGGGACGGAAACTTTTTCCCGGATACGAGCGAGGAGATCCGTATCGAATCCGGTTCCGGTCCCGTCCCGATCAAAAGACGTCACGAGGAGCTCCCCCGCTCCGCGCCGCTCCGCATCCTCCGCCCACGCCATAGCATCGATTCCCGTGTCGTCCCTTCCCCCGCAAACAAGCACCGTCCAGCCGCCGTCCTTCCTGCGCGCATCAATTGCGCAGACGGTATTGGCACTCCCGAGCTCGTTTGCCATTATTTCGAGAAGAGAAGGATCGCGGACGGCAGCGGAATTGACTGCTACTTTGTCAGCTCCTGCCTCGAGGAGGCTTCGAGCATCCGCAACACTCCGTACGCCTCCGCCGATGGTGAATGGGATGTTCACGGCATCCGCAACGCGAGAGGCAAGCTCTACCACGGTATCCCTTCCATCAGATGTTGCCGTGATGTCGAGAAAGACCAGCTCGTCGGCACCTTCTGCGCAGTACCGCTTGGCGAGCTCGACGGGATCGCCGGCGTCGCGGAGATTTCCGAAACTCGTCCCCTTCACCACGCGTCCGCCGGTGACGTCGAGACAAGGAATGATGCGAATTGCCAGATCGTCACCTCGTTCCGCCCGAGGAGGATCGACCGGAGAAAACACCTCCTGCACACCCATGAATGACGCGAGTAACGATGGATCTTCGAGCAGAGCTTTTCCCACCACGACGGCATCCAAACGCGCCTCGCTGAGAACGTGCAGATCCGAAACGCTTCGGACCCCTCCACTCGCCGTGATGTCCAGACCGGGAAATTGTTTCTTCAGAGCGGCGTACAACCCGCTATTCGGCCCGCTCCCCATGCCATCACGCCGGATATCCGTCACCAGGATCCGCCGTAGCCCGCATTCCCTGGCCAATCGTACGGCGCTCCGGAGATCGAAAGCACTCCCCTGCCGCCATCCCGCGATCCGCACTTCCGCACCGTCGACATCCAACGCACCGATGATGCTCTCCTTTCCGAAGAGCGTGACGGCGGACCGGACGACATCGGGTTGCCGGAGGAGCAGAGTGCCGATCACGACGGCGCTCGCTCCCGCATCCAGGAGCAGCTGCACTTCCTTCAGATCGCGAATCCCCCCGCCCGCTTGCACTTCCACCTCACGGGTGAGCGCGCGCACCAGTTCCGGAAAGCACCCACCGAGGTTGCCGGTCCTCGCAGCCGTAAGATCTACAAGGTGCACTCTCTTCGCTCCGGCTCGGCGATACGCCCGCGCGAGCGAGAGTGGATCATCGCCGTACTCCGTCACGCGCGCATAGTCGCCTTGGGCAAGTCTCACGACTTTCCCGTTCAGAACATCGATGGCGGGGATCACTTGCATAGTCGAACGAAGAAAGAAAGGAATCGATCACCGGTTTCGCCGGATTTCTCGGGGTGCCACTGAAGGCCGAAGAAGTTTTCTTTCCGGACAGCGGCGACGATTTCAATGCCATGTTGGACGGTTATCGTGATGACACGAGAGTCCGTCGGAGCGCAGACGAAACTGTGAACGAAATAGGCATACTCTCCGGTGGAAAGCCGGTTCCAGCCCATGTGCGGTTTCCGCACTGTCCCCGGCAACTCCACGACTTTGCCCCTGATGATGCCGAGGCAGTCCGCCGGACCTTCCTCGGAAGTGTCGAAGAGGAGCTGCATTCCGAGGCAGATGCCCAAAAAAGGCTTGGAGTAATTCCGCAGGACCTCGACAAGACATCGATCCTTCAGGTCATTCATCACGGGGAGGGCGGCCCCTGCGCCGGGGAAGATCAAACCGTCTGTTTTTCCGATTTCTGCCGCCGTACCGACGACGCATGACGCGATGCCGAGTCTCTGGAGAGACCGTTCGATGCTCCCGATATTGCCCGTGCTGGAGCGGAGAATGCCGATCTGCGGTGAGTGGAGCCGAACAATCATAGTGAGCCTTTGGCAGAGGGAATGCCGCGTTCGAAGGGATTGATCCTGAAGGCCTGCCGCAGACAACGCCCGAGGCCCTTGAAGAGCGCTTCGATCTTGTGGTGCTCGTTGCTCCCTCGACGGATCGTCATGTGCAGATTGCACTTAAGCGCCTGCGCGAAAGATCCAAAGAAGTGCGCGACGAGTTCGGTGGGCAGGTCTCCCACGTACTCGCGCCGGAAGGATCCTTTGAAGATCAGAGAGGGACGACCGGAGAGGTCCAGCGCAATTTCCGCGAGAGCCTCGTCCATCGGGAGGAGGAATCCGTAACGCCCGATGCTGCGCTTAGAGCCGAGGGCCTCTCCGAGGGCACCGCCGAGTGCCAGCGCCGTGTCTTCCACGGTGTGGTGCTCGTCGACATTCACATCTCCCTTCACCCGGAGCATCAGATCGATAAGTGAATTCTTCACGAGGAGATCAAGCATGTGATCGAAGAAACCGATGCCGGTCGCAATCTTGGTCCGGCCGCTGCCGTCGATATTCAGGAAAATCGAGATGTCCGTCTCATCGGTCTTTCGCCGAAGGGATGCGAAGCGCGGGAATCGACCGTTCGTCTCCATCCGGACAAAGCGGACGCCGATGTTCTTCGCGAATTCCTCATCCGTTTTCCTGTCCCCGATCATGAGCGACGACGAGAGATCGACGCCGTTCCGCCTGAGAAAATCTTTCACGAGACCCGTCTTTGGCTTCCGGCATGCGCATTGTTCTTCCGGCGTGTGCGGACAGACGAAGACATCCGCGAAGGCGATCCCCTGCGAAGCAAGCTGACGGAGGAAATTCTTCTGCGGCAACTCAAACTGCTTCCGTGGGAACTTCGGCGTGCCAATACCGTCCTGATTGCTCACCATGACGAGCGCAAAGCCCCGTTTACAGAGCTGCTTCAATCCTTCGATAACGCCGGGAAGGATCTTGAGCTTCTCGAGACTATCGATTTGCCGAGTCTCCGGCGGCTCCCACAGGAGCGTACCGTCTCGATCGAGGAATGCGATTTGCCGCGGAAGGGTGCGGGCTTCGTTCATGAGGAAAGGAGCGAAGAGAGAGTGGAAATGAAACTGCGATTTTGCTCCTGCGTTCCTACCGTAATGCGTAGGGCATTCGCGAGAATGGGGGTGTTATTTATTCGCCGGATGACGATGCGTTTCTCGTCGCGAAGACGCCGGAGAAGATCATCGGCGTTCCTCCCCTTCGGCGGCTGGATGAGGAAGAAATTCGCAATGCCGGGGATGACGGTGCAGCCCAATTCCTCGCAAGTTTCGACCATGGGAATCTTCCACCGCCGAAGCTCTGCCACACGTTCTCGCATCTCCTCGCGTTTCCCCCAAAGTGCCAGTCCCACAGCTTGTGTCATAGAGTTCACGTTGTACGGGGGCTTGATCCTGAGAAGAACATCAATGAGAGGACGTGCCCCTACGGCATAGCCGAGACGGATCCCCGCTGCGCCGAAGGCCTTGCTGAACGTGCGGAGTACCACGAGATTCTCTGATCCTTCCTTCACCATTTCGATGGCCGAAGGGATGCCCGCATCGTCCGCAAATTCGCCGTACGCCTCGTCGACGACAACGATGCCGCGTAACTCCCGCACAATCCGTGCAAGATGCATTTTCGGGATGGAGAGCCCTGTTGGATTATTCGGGCTGCACAAGAAGAGTACATCGGCGTCCCTGCCCGCCTTGAGAAAGGCTGGAATATCGACAAGGAAATCCTTCGTAAGCGTGACGGCCCTGTATGACACGCCTTGGATAGCGCTACATACGCCGTAGACACCGTATGTTGGATCAACACTCACGACCTCTCTTCCCTGCCGGACGAATGCACGGATGCAGAGATCGATGAGCTCGTCGGATCCATTGCCGAGGACGATATTCTCACGGCTCACGCTGTACGTTTCTGCGATGGCGTCCCGCAAGTGATCTGCCGTGGGATCAGGGTAGCGGTTCAAGGGTGGAAGCGAAGGCAATTCGATTCCCGGAACAGGCGATTCGTTTGCGTCCATGAATGTCCATGCGCTTCCCTTGCACAGTGAACGTGCTGATGTGTAGGGCTTGAGAGCCGCGATGTTGGGTGGAAGAGCTGGATTCATGGGAGAGAGGAGAAGCGAAGATCTACTGCCCGCGCGTGCGCTTCCAATCCTTCGGTTCGCGCGAGGTTCGTTGCTGTTCCACGGAGGGCAGCCAACCCGTCTTTCGTCAGCTTCTGAGCCGTGAAGGTCTTCTGGAAGGTGCGGATCGAGACACCTCCTTGCACTCTCGCGGTTCCAGACGTCGGGAGGACGTGATTCGTACCGGAGCAATAGTCTCCGACCGCCTCGGGAGAGAATGATCCGAGGAAAACGGAACCCGCGTTGCGGATTTTCTCAAGGATCTTCTCCGGCTCCTCTGCCTGAATGCTGAGGTGCTCGGGAGCGTAGAGGTTTGCAAGCTCAATCGCTTCGTCGAGAGAAGGCACGAGGATCGCACAACTCCCCGCAAGCGCCTTCGCTGCAATGTCCTTCCGGGGCAGCAGAGAGAGTTGATCGACAAGCTCACTCTGGACGTCCGCGAGCAGATGCGGGCTCGCTGTGAGGAGAATGATCTGCGAGAATGGATCGTGCTCCGCTTGCGAGAGAAGATCGGCGGCAATGTACGTCGGATTCGCGGAACCGTCGGCAATGACCATGAGCTCCGACGGCCCCGCGAGCATGTCAATCGCGCATCCTTCCGGATCCACACTCACCTCGGCTTTCGCCGCGCTCACGTAGACGTTCCCCGGCCCGGCGATCTTCTCTATTTTCGGGATACTTTCCGTGCCGTACGCCATGGCCGCCACGGCCTGCGCCCCGCCCACGGCGAAGACCTCTTCGATGCCCACGAAAGCGCATGCGGCAAGGATCGACGCCGCGACCTTCCCGTCCTTTCGCGGAGGCGTACAGAGCACGATGCGTCCGACCCCCGCGAGCTTTGCGGGAATGCCGAGCATGAGCACCGTGGAGACGAGGGGCGCTGACCCGCCGGGAACGTACAAGCCTGCACTCCCGAGCGGACGCGTCTCGCGCCAGCAGAAAACGCCCGGTTGGGTTTGTATAGGTTCCGAGGAGGGCATGGCTTCCTGCTGGAACCGCACGATATTCTCGCGTGCCATCTCAAGGTTCTTGCGGAGATCCTTGGGGATAGCATTGAGAGCCCCTTGAAGCTCTTCCGAAGGAACGCGGATGGAGGGGAGATCGACACCATCGAATTGCTTCGTGAAGCGCCGTACTGCCGTATCGCCGCCGCTTCGCACCGCCGCAATGATCGGTTTCACCTTTTCGCGGTATGCAGCAAGAGCCTGCGTTGGCCGCCGCAAGGCAGAAACAATTTCTTCCTTACTTGCCGAGGATAATGAGAGAATACGCATGGTTACCGGATGAATTTTTCAACAGGAGAGACGAGGATGCCACTGCCGCCGCATTCGCGGATTTTCTCCACAACATCCCAGAACGCTTCTTCCAACACGACGGAGTGCACGGCAATGAAGCCGGGATCTGCAAGAGGCACAACCGTCGGGCTCTTGCAGCCGGGAACGAGCTTTTTGATCGTCTCGAGAGCCGAGGCTGACGCGTTGAACATGATGTACTTATACTTCCGTGCTTCCTGTACTCCCTGTGCACGAAGCAGCAACTTCTCGATGATCTTTTGCTTCTTCGTACTCGGATTTTTCTTCCCAATGAGAATGGCCTGCGAGCGCGAGACTGTCTCGAGGACGGTCAGACGGTTGGTCCGGAGCGTTGAGCCTGTGGAAACAAGATCGCAGATCGCATCGGCAACGCGGAGTGCTGGCGCGATTTCCACGGATCCCTTGAGCAACACCATCTCCGCAGTGATCTGTTTTTCTTTGAGGAAACGAGCGAGCGTCGCCGGATAGGATGTGGCGATGCGTTTCCCTGCAAGATCCGAAATCCTCTTAAGCGGCGATTGCTCGGGAACGGCGATGGCGAGCGAACAATATCCGAAATCGAGTGGCAGGAGACGTTCGACGGGTACTTGGGATTCGTCGAGGATATTGCAGCCGACGATGCCGAGGTCCGCCACTCCGTCACGCACGTACTCCGGGATGTCGTCGTCGCGGAGGAAGAGAATATCGATGGACATGTTCCTGCATTGTGCGAAGAGACGGTCGCGGTACGTCTCGAATCCCAGGCCCATCTGTTTGAGGAGCGCAAGCGATCCTTCGGACAAGCGTCCGGATTTTTGAATAGCTATACGAAGGGTGCCGTTTGCCGTGAGCGGAGTCGAACGGTTCGATGACATGGTGCAAGTGGTACGAAATACAACCCCCTCTTGTGAGGAGGAGATGAAGTCGATGAAGCGAAACTCTATGCCTTCGACACCATCCTCTCCCCGCGCGGAGAGACATGATGGTGCTGATGCTTGTCGAGAACGGAACGGTAGCCGCCCTCACTGCCGTTCAGAAAGACGGCGACCCTTGTCACAGTTGCCGTACTGGACGGCGCACATTTCGCCGCTTCGCGGTAACTCACACCCGCCAAAAGCAGCCGCGCCACTTCCAGACGTTCACTCAATGCCTTCAATTCGGCCAGTGTGGCGACATCGCGGAGAAAGTTGGCGACATCGTTCTCCGTTCTACAGGCCAAAAAAGCCCTGCAGAGCCGCCGGAAGAGCGGATCCGATCTCCAGGTGCCTTCGGTGAAACGTCTTTTTCCCATGACAGCGGCAGAATAGCACTCCACATTTGGATGTCAATGTAATAATACGTTAATACATTTATCCTTCAACGAAAAAAACCGTGCACACATCCTTGCGGGGCATGCACGGGAGCTGCGGGTCTTTCCAGCCTGCAAGGTCACAGTGATGCAATCAGATAGCCGGCGAGCATCACGGCACCTCCGACACAATGTCGGCCCCAGTCGCTGACGGTTCTCAGAGAACCCAATGCCCAACCTCCGATGAGGCAAAACCCGATGAGTCCAATGACGACAGCGCCATCGACGGGGTAGTCCTTCACGAACGCCCACCAGAATTTTCCGTAGGAAAACGGATCCCTTCCGCGTAAATCTATTTTTAATCTTTTATGTTCATCTGTCAACTTAACTCGCTTCATCCGTTCGGGGGTCAGGAAGACTCGTCAGTAAATCTTCCAGTTTCCATCTCACGGTTTCTGCGGTGAATTGGAGATCAATTTCTTCCGATGGTATGGCGTACCCCTCCTCCCTCAGAGATTGCCGCATCTGCGCAGCAACATCATGCGCAAGGAACGAGATTCCTTCCTCAACCGGATCGTATCCTTCATCATCCTCAAGATCGTCGATGCCCAACCGCTTGAGCCGCGCTCTTTCTTCCGAACTCAAGGATCGGATGAACGTCCATGTCTGCGCTCCGGTGAGATTTGTGTAGAACTCGCGCCACACTCTTCTGGCCATCCTGTTATCGTTTTGCTCCCAGATCAAACGGGCTATTTCCCCCACGGCCTTACGAACGGCATCTTGATGCAATGACCAGACATCAGTCGCCAACCGTCCGCGGCACATACGGATGTAGCGACAAACCGCTGCGTAAATTTTCTTTCCTTCCCGAATATCTCTGTCGTCGAGTATGAGTTCTCCGGATTTTTCCAGATTAACCAACGTCCCCTCAACCCGCTCGATGGCTTCGGTGTAATGGAATGCAGCCGTGAGGAGCCGTTCATTCCACTCATCCGGAATCAAAGCCGTTTTCCGCACCTCGTCGAAATCGTGATCAGACATGGCGATGGTTAAATCATAACATTAATATTGATAATGTCAAAAACCATTCAGGATCTGGCTCGCCCCCCCAATACTCCAATCCCCATTCCCTATCGCTTCACCACCCCCACCCGCTTGGCAATGACCTCGGCGGCGACGTTGCCCGGCACTTTGAAGTAATGGCTGGGCTCCATGGAGTAGCTGGCGCGGCCCTGCGTGAGGGACCGCAGATCCGTGGCGTACCCGAACATCTCGGCCAGAGGAACGTTCACCTGGATCGTCTTGGCCGTGCCGCGGTCGCCCGTGCCCTGGATGATGCCGCGGCGCGAGTTGATGTCGCCCATCACGTCACCGAGGAATTCCTCGGGCGTGACGATCTCCACCTTCATGATCGGCTCCAGAATCACCGGATCGGCTTTGCGGGCGGCATTCTGAAATCCGATTGATGCGGCGATCTTGAAGGCCATTTCAGAAGAGTCGACCTCGTGGTAGCTGCCATCGAGGAGCTCCACTTTCACATCCACCACCGGATAGCCGGCCTGAATGCCGCGCGTCATGCCCTCCTGAAACCCCTTGTCGCAGGGAGAAATGTACTCGCGGGGGATGCGTCCTCCCACGACCTCGTTCTCGAATTCGTACCCCTTGCCCGGCTCCTGCGGAATGATCTTGAAGATCACATGGCCGTACTGTCCGCGACCGCCCGTCTGCTTGATGTACTTCTCTTCGTGCTCCACCTCCTTCGTGATCGTCTCGCGATAGGCCACCTGCGGGGTGCCGACATTGGACTCCACTTTGAACTCGCGGCGCATGCGGTCGACGATGATGTCCAAGTGCAGCTCGCCCATGCCCCCGATGATGACCTGTCCGGTCTCGTCATCGGTGTGCACCTGGAACGTCGGATCCTCCTCGGCCAGCTTCTGCAACGCCACACCCATCTTCTCCTGATCAGCCTTGGTCTTGGGCTCCACGGCCATGTGGATGACCGGCTCCGCGAACTTGATGGATTCGAGGTTGATGGGATGATCCTCCCCGCAGAGCGTATCGCCGGTGCGCGTATCTTTGAGACCGATCACCGCCGCGATGTCACCCGCCTCGACCTCCGTGATCTCGGAGCGGTGGTTGGAGTGCATGCGGACAATGCGCCCGATGCGCTCCTTGGTGCCGGAACGCGAATTGATCATGTAGGTCCCCGCCTTCATCACGCCGGAGTACACGCGGACGAAGGTCAGACGACCCACGAACGGATCGGTGGCGATCTTGAAGGCGAGCACGGTGAGCGGCTCGTCATTGCTGGGCCGTCGCTCCTCTTCCTTCTCCGTATCGGGATTGACACCCTTGGCCGGCGGCACGTCGAGCGGCGAGGGCAGGTAGGCCACCACCGCATCGAGCATCAGCTGCACACCCATGTTCTTGAGTGAAGAGCCGCAAACCACGAGGTACAGCTTGTTATTGACGGTTCCCACCCTGATGCCCTTGATGATCTGGGCATCGGAGAGAGCATTGTTCTTGAGGTATTCGTCCAACAGATCGTCATCGGCCTCCGCCACCTTCTCCATCAGCACCGCACGATATTCCGCCACCTGATCCTTCATCTCCTCCGGCACGGGGATTTCCACGCGTTTTTCGCCGTGTTCCCCCTCGAACCTGAATGCTTTTTTCGTGATGAGATCGATGATGCCCGCAAAATCGGATTCCGCACCGATGGGAAGCTGGATCGCCACCGCATTCTTGCTCAGACGATCGTGGATGGAGCCGAGCGACATGTAGAAATCGCCGCCGGTCTTGTCCATTTTGTTCACGAACGCGATCCGGGGGACGCCGTACTTATCGGCCTGCCGCCACACGGTCTCACTCTGGGGTTCGACCCCCTGACTGCCGTCGAAGACCACCACGCCGCCGTCGAGCACGCGCAGACTGCGCTCCACTTCGGCCGTGAAATCCACGTGCCCCGGGGTGTCGATGATATTGATGGTGAAGACTGTCTCTTTGCCCTCGACATCAGGCGCCTTCCAGCTGCACTGCGTTGCCGCGGACGTGATGGTGATGCCGCGCTCGCGTTCCTGCTCCATCCAGTCCATGGTCGCCTCGCCCTCGTGCACCTCGCCGATCTTGTAGTTCTTGCCCGTGTAGAAAAGCACGCGCTCGGTCGTCGTCGTCTTGCCGGCGTCGATGTGGGCGATGATGCCGATATTGCGGAGATGCTTGAGATCCATGGAATGAGAGGAAACGAATACAGGTGAAATGCGCATCCTGAGCACGGGATGCGGTGCATCCACACGTCAAAGCTGGCAAATGATAGGGAATGAACAATTCTGATGCAAACTTTCCTGCAGGAATCTCATAATAGCCTGCTATTTGACATTCATTGATAAAGGCCTAGATTAATACTATGAATTCACCATGCGAAGATACCGTCGACTACGCCCCCACAATCGTTCCTCCATCAGGAGGAGCGGATGCATCTTCGGTCAAAGCTGAAGCGATACATCTGCGCCTTCGCGCTCTCGCACGCACCTGTCCGTTGATTGAACATGCGGAGGAACAGGATGGCATTCTGACACTGCACCTGTCGGCCGCAGGCCTCTCGCATCTGGAAAATACGCAAACAGAAGACGAGGAACGGCAACCTGCACACGATCTTTTCGCGGCCGCCAGCCAGTGCGGATTTATGGGCATCGTGTTGGATTTTCCCCCCAATGTGAACGGCCTGCGGACATACACGGCGGAACTGATCGCCTCTCTGCACAGAAAGCTCCGGAAGGATTCTGCCAAGACAACGATCACCCTCCGCGGCCCGCTCCCTCAAATGTTCATCGATCGTCTCAGAATCCACCGGTTCGACCAATTCGTCACCATCGAGGAAGGTGCGGGGCAGACTGAAAGCGCGGCTCACTAAAAGCTCTCCGGGACCCGCACGGGAGGGCCGGGAACTTACTTCGCCAGATGGGCAAACGCCTTATTGGCCTGCGCCATCTTCAGGACGCCTCCTGTTTGTTAGCGACGGAAAAATCGCCTTCTCCGTGCAGGAGTCTGCTCCTGTACCTCCGCCTGCGCAGGCGCCACCGGTGCTTCGTCGGGCAGTGCAGGACAGAAGAGCCAGGTACCATTCGGATTCTTCCGGCCGGTGACCGTGCTTTCCATCGCCCTGCCTGTAGACGTGTCCGTCCAATCGAACCGGAGCTTCGGTATCTTCCCCTTGGGAATCTTGAGGTGAATGAGCTTCCGAAACTGCGAGATCTTGCGCGCGTAGATATTGGACGCCGTGGCATTCTCCCCTTCCGTATCGCGCACGTCCGCAACCTTCTGAAAGTCCACGCTCACATCCCCCTCGAGAATGCTCACCGTGACGTTATCCGGAACGGCAAGTGACTGGATCTCGGGGTGCTTGCCATCCTTCATCAGCTCAGTCCCCAAGCCGTCCGACAGCATCGCGTTCATGCCGTAGTCGCGGTGCCACCGCTCGTAGGTGAGCCAATTCTGTTGGTTTTCCGGGAGGAACTGCTGTTCCAGTTTGACGACAAGCGCATCCAAATCAGCGATGAGTTTTTCCGATCCCCGCATGAGATTCATGGTGTCTGTAAACCTCCATGTATTCCGTCCTTCCCCCTCGATTTTGTCTGCAGTATCCTGCATAGCCTGCAGTTGCTTTTCAAGCTGCTCGTAGGTGGCGACTTCCGATTGCTCCCACCCGGGAGATTGTCTGAACTTCGTCAGATCGTTGAGTCGGATGCAAATGCGGTGCATGCACTTCTCAGCCTGGTCGTGAAAAGCCCGAAGGTACTGTGGCAGCGGCATTTCGGGCCGGCCCGCGATCTCTTCGCGCATGGCCTTGAGGTCCTCCGGTTGCAGATTCTTCTCCGGATCCTGAGATTCCACAGGGCCGATCTTCGGCGCCTCCTTGCGCGCGGCGGCGTTCTCAGGATGAAAAGATTCGAACGACATACAAGCGTTGGTATGGATGTTGGAACTGCTACTATTATAGCACAAAACTGGATTACTTCAATATACCACTATTCATAGGATAATGCCTTATTCTGGCATTTCTACTTCGCCAGATGGGCGAAAGCTTTATTCGCCTGCGCCATCTTGAGCACGTCTTCCTTCTTCTTGACCGCGGCACCCTGCCCCGAAGAGGCATCGAGCAGCTCTAAGCCGAGGCGCTGCGACATGGGCATGCCCTTGCGCGAACGGGCCGCCGTCAGGAGCCACCGGATCGAGAGCGTCTGCTGGCGGTGCGGGCTCACCTCCACCGGCACCTGATACACGGCGCCTGCCACGCGCTTGGGACGGACCTCCACGAGCGGCGTGACATTGAGCAATGCCTTGCTGAAGACCTCGAGCGGAGCGTCCTTGGTGCGCGTCTTCACCACCTCGATGGCATCCCAAAAGACACGGCGGGCCGTCGACTTCTTGCCGCGCTTCATCAGGCAGCAGATGAATTTCTCGATCAGGGGATCGGAACCGGCGGGGATGAAGGTCTTAATAGGTTTTGGCATGAATGGAAGATGAGAGAGAGAAGGGAGGGAAGCTTTTTAGCTTGTAGCTTGTTAGCTTCTTAGGGGTGGAACGAATGAGAGGAACAAACGTGAGTGGGAGTGAAACAGGTACCTAATACGCTATAAAGCTAATATGCTGAATACTATTTTTTGGGCTTCTTGGCGCCGTAGCGGCTGCGGCCCTGTCTGCGGTTCTGCACGCCCTCGGTGTCGAGGATGCCGCGCACGATGTGGTAGCGCACACCCGGAAGATCTTTCACTCTTCCGCCGCGCACCAACACCATGGAGTGCTCCTGTAAATTGTGCCCCTCGCCCATGATGTACGCCTTCACTTCGTGGCCGTTGGTCAGGCGCACACGGGCGATCTTGCGCAGCGCGGAGTTCGGCTTCTTGGGCGTCATGGTCGTGACTTTGATGCATACCCCGCGCTTGAAAGGCGCACCTTTCGGCAGCGGAACGGCGCGCATGTTGAGCGTGTTCCAAGTGTACTGGAGCGCAGGAGCTTTCGACTTGCGACGTCTTTGCTTTCGAGGATGCCGTATCAATTGATTAATCGTTGGCATAGCTTGGAGAATGGAAATGGCCTTCTGCAGTCGCCCTGAGCAGAGTCGAAGGGCGTCGCCGCTGTCTGCGGGGGTGCCGGATCAGCTGATTAATGGTTGGCATGGAGCGGAGGGAGGGTACTGAGGGAAAAGGGCGATTGCAAGGAAGTTTAGCTTATTCGGTGATAGCTTATGAGCTTCTGAGGGGTCGAAATGATGAGGGGAACAATCGTGGGTGGAAATAAAACAAAGACCTAAAAAGCTAACCAGCTAAGAAGCTTCTGCGCCGCCGGCTTCCCCAGCCACTTTCTCCGCCGCCTTCTCCGCTTTTTCGGCCTTCTCCGCTTTTTCGGCCTTTTCCGAGAGATAGCGCTGGCGGTAGACCTCGCCGGTCGGGATGAGGCGGCCGATGATCACGTTCGCCTTCAGATCCTGTAGGTTGTCCACCCGGCGTGTGGTGGCGGCTTCCACGAGAACACGGATCGTCTCCTGGAAGGATGCGCCGGCCAGCCACGAATCGGTCGCCAGTGCCGCGCGCGTGATGCCGAGGAGCAGGCACTCGAACGTCACGTGTTTGCCCTTGCCCTTGTGTTCCTTGTCGATACGACGATTCTCGGCCTCGATGACGCTGATATCCACCGTATCGCCCGGAAGCAGATTCGACTCGCCCGCATCGATGATGCGGACCTTAGAGAACATCTTCTTCACGATGATCTCGAGGTGTTTGTCATTAATGGTCTGGCCCTGTGAGGCGTAGATCTTCTGCACCTCCTGCACGATGTACTTCTGCACGGCGTAGGGACCTTTCTTCTCGAGCAGCTCGTGCAGGTTGAAGTGTCCGATGTTCAGCGGGTCGCCCACCTTGATCATGTCCCCCGTGCGCACGCACAGCGATTCGCGCCCGCCGAATTCGTAGGTGCGTTCCTGAATCTCACCATGCCGCACCTTGACGATGCCGTGCTCCGCGTGCGTCACCTTGCCCGTCACCGTCGCCTTCACCGTGGAACGATCCATCACGGAACGTGCCAGCACGGTGCGCTCCTTCACATCCTGTCCTTTCTTGACGGCAATCTCGTGTCCGGCGGGAATCCGGTAACTGTCTTCGCCCAGCTCCTGCGCGAAGACGTGCACCTGCGTCTTGCCGCCCTGATGCTTCACCTTCACCTGTCCCGCAATATCCGAAAGCACGGCCGGCGTGCGGGGGCTGCGCGCTTCGAAGAGCTCCTCGACGCGGGTAAGACCCTGCGTGATGTCGGAGCCTTCGGCGACCCCTCCCATGTGAAAGGTGCGCATGGTCAGCTGCGTGCCTGGCTCTCCGATGGACTGCGCGGCGATGATGCCGACCGGCGTGCCGATCTTGACCGTGGCGTTGTCGCCCAGATCGCGGCCGTAGCACTTCTGGCAGATGCCGCGCAGCGTCGCGCACGTCATGATGGAACGCACCGCCACCTCCTGCACCTTGTGCTGCTGGAGTTTCTGCAGGAGCACCGCATCGACTTCGTCGTTGCGCCGCGCCAGCGTCTCGCCGTTCGCGACCAGATCCGCCGCGATGGTGCGGCCGAACAGCCGACTCTCGAATTTCTCACCCACTTCTTCGGATTCCTTGCGTGAGATGGTGTGGGATGCGAAGGTGCCGCAATCCTCATCAATGATGAGAATATCCTGCACGGCATCCACGAGGCGGCGCGTGAGGTAGCCTGCTTCGGCCGTCTTGAGCGCGGTGTCGGATTTTCCTTTGCGGCCTCCGTGCGTGGCGATGAAGTACTCGAGCACCGAGAAGCCGTCTTTGAGGTTACTCTGAATCGGCAGCTCGATCGTGCGGCCCGAAGGATTCGCCACAAGCCCCTTCATGCCGGCCAGCTGCGCCACCTGCCCCCAGTTTCCGCGTGCCCCCGAGTCGATGACGTAGGTGATGTCATTCTCATCGAACGCCAGAAACCCCTCGGTCATCTTGGCCGAGATTTCGTTCTTCGTCTTGGACCAGATCGTGATGGCGTGGGTGTAACGCTCATCCTCGGTCACGAGACCCTTCCAGTAATAGTCATTGATCATACGCACGCGCTTGTTGGCCTCCCGTAAGAGCTCGTCGCGATCGCCGGGGATGAGCATGTCCTGCGCGCCGATGGAAATGCCCGAGAGTGTGGCGTACTCGAAGCCGATGTCTTTGATGCGATCGGCCAGATCCACCGTCTCTTCGCGGCCGACTTTGTCGAGCGCCTGTGCCAGCAGCGTCGAGAGATCCTTCTTGCGCATCGTCTTGTTGATGAGACCGAGTGCGGGCGGGACGATCTCCTGAAAACGCAGCCTGCCCACGCTGGTCTCGATGATCTTCGGTTCCTCGCCGGGGTGCATGTAGCGCACCTTGATCTTGGCCTGCAGATCGACCACTCCCTGCCCGTAGGCGAGGAAGGATTCTTCGGGGGAGGAGAAGATCATCCCCTCGCCCTTCTTGCCGGAATGTACCTGGGTCAGGTAGTAGCAGCCCAGCACCATGTCCTGCGCCGGATTGATGATGGGTTCTCCGGCGGAAGGTTTGAGCAGGTTCTGGTGCGCCGCCATGAGCGTGGCCGCCTCGTTCTGCGCCTTTTCGGAGAGCGGCACGTGCACGGCCATCTGGTCGCCGTCGAAGTCCGCATTGAACGCGGCGCACACCAGCGGATGCAGACGGATCGCAAGACCCTCCACGAGCTTGGGCCGGAAGGCCTGAATGCCGAGACGATGCAGCGTGGGTGCGCGGTTCAGGAGCACGTACTTGCCGGCAATCACCTCTTCGAGGATGTCCCACACCTCTTTTCCGCCGTCCTGCACCAGCCTCTCCGCGCCCTTGACGTTGTGCGCCAGCTCATCGCGGATAAGGCGCCCGATGACGAAGGGCTTGAAGAGCTTCATCGCCATCTCCTTCGGCAATCCGCACTGGTGAAGCTTGAGTTCCGGACCCACCACGATCACGGAGCGGCCGGAGTAGTCCACGCGCTTGCCCAGCAGGTTCTGACGGAATCTCCCCTGCTTGCCTTTGAGCATGTCGGAGAGAGAACGAAGTTTTCTGCGGTCACCGGCGGTGAAGAGCGTCTTACCGGCGCGCGCGGAGTTATTGAGCAGCGTATCGACGGCCTCCTGCAGCATGCGTTTCTCGTTGCGGCAGATCACTTCGGGTGCGCCGATACTCATCAGTTTCTTCAGACGGTTGTTGCGGTTGATGACACGACGGTAGAGGTCGTTCAAGTCCGACGCGGCGAAGCGCCCACCGTCCAATTGCACCATCGGCCGCAGATCCGGCGGAATCACCTGGAGCCGCATGAGGATCATCCACTCGGGCTTGATGTTGGCCTTCTTCAGACTCATCACGAGCTTCATGCGCTTCATCAGCTTTTTGAGCCGCTGTCCGCTGGCCTGCGTGCGCTCCTTGGCCAGATCTTCATAGAGCGTGTCGAGCTGGATATTCGCCACGATCTCCTTGAGGGATTCCGCTCCGGTTCCGGCACGGAAGACATGACCGAACTTCATGTTCACCTCGCGGAATTTGAGTTCGGAAAGGACGGCACCCACGTGAAGGTTTTTGAGGTCATCCAGCGCCTCGCGGTGATTCAACTTGAGCGTCTCGAGCTTGTCGGCGAATTCCTTGTCCAGCGCATCCAGCTGGGCACGGGTGGCCTTGGACTCGCTCAACCCCTTCTTGGCCTGGTCGTACTCCCCTTTCACCTGCTTCTTTCTTTGCTCCATGGAGGCATCCAGCTCCTTCTCGGTCTCCTTCTTCTGTTCTTCCTCCACGGCAATCACGATGTACGCCGCGAAGTAGACGATCTGCTCCAGCGTCTTGATGGGCAAATCGAGCAGAAGACCGATGCGTGAGGGCGATGACCGGAGGAACCAGATGTGCGTCACCGGCACGGCCAGATTGATGTGACCCATCCGCTCGCGGCGGACGATCGAGCGCGTGACCTCCACGCCGCACTTTTCGCAGACGACTCCCGAGTAGCGCACGCCCTTGTACTTGCCGCAGAAACACTGGAAGTTCTTGGTCGGCCCGAAGATGCGCTCGCAAAAGAGGCCATCCGGCTCGGCGCGCTGCGTCCGATAGTTGACGGTCTCGGGCTTGGTCACTTCGCCGCGGCTCCACGCGAGGATGTCTTCGGGGCTCGCGACACTGAGCGCAACGGCATCGAACGAATCGGTGGCGGCGGAAATCTTGGGGGCGGGCATGGGGGGAGGTTGGGGAGATTAAGAAAGTAAGGAAAGTAAGAAAGGTAAGGGAGGTAAGGAAAGTGAGGAAGGTAAGGAAGAAAGCGAGGAAAGCGAAGAATGCAGAAATAAAAAGGAAATGGTCTAACGGGTGGCAGGTGGAGGGGAAAGAATTTGTGCCGAAGGCAAGCTCCGCTTGCCTGGAGGCACACCGCTGAAGGGAAAAGAGAGCTCGTGAGAGGAAAACCGCCAGGTTTTCCTTTCACGCAAACACCGCAGCCCTTCCGGTCTCTTCGTCATAAAGAGGAGAAGGACTCCGGCGATTTCGGGGGCATTGTACTCGCTGCGAATACCGGAGCAAGCGGATAGAGACCTTTTCTTCACCGATTCGGATTCACCTCGGGAGATGAAGGTTTCGCCTGATCCCGCTGCCTCTTGAGTTCCTCGCGCTCCTCCACCTGCCTCATCAGATCGGAAGAGCCCGCACTGCGCTCCGCATCCTTGCGAGCACGCTCCAGCAATTCATCGTAAACCTGCTGATCCGTCAATTCTTGAGCATGCTTCGATTCCGGAGTCGGCTGTTTACTGAGACGTTTTGCGTCCTTCAAAATTCTGTCCAAGGGTTCTCCCGGAACGGTCGGGGATGCCTCTTGTGGCGCCGGTGAAAGTTCCAAATCCCCCGGCCACGTGTATGCCGGTTCGCCGTCCTCGAAGAAGATGATGCCGATCGAACGCGCAAGGCCCTCGTCTTTCGTCGCGTCGATCAGGGAGAGGACCGCCCGGGCGCGCTTCTCCGCGGCATCGCCCGGCGCGTCACGCCAGCTCAACCAATGCTCCCCGACGCTCTCCAGTGCGGACTGGACGTGCTTCTTCTGTCCGCCACTGAAGGCTTCCGCGCCGTTCCATGCATCGATGCCCTGCTGCTTCCAGTGAAACGGAAGATGCCGATCTGCGATGTCCTGACGATCTTCGTCGTCCAGCTCGCGGATTTCATTCTTGATCTTCGCAAGGCGCTGTTCCGTTTCCCTGACTTTTTCAGGCTGTGACGCGGCGGGTTTGGATTCAACCGGCTGACGTTTCATTGTCACGACTTCCTCCGGTTTGGGAACCGCTGACTTCTTTTTCTCGTCAGGCACACCAGAACCCTTTTCTTTGGCAGCGGGACCTTTGGGCGCGGGCGGCATGACGGGTTTCTGCGCGGGATTCGTTTTCGCCTCGGCCGGCTTGGAAGCGGGCGACGCCGTCTTCGCTTTCTCGGCCGACTGAACCGGATTGGGAACCTCCGGCACTTTCTTCGCAGGCACGGGCTGCGCCGCTTTTGTTGGTGCGGATGACGATTTTGGAGCCGGAGCGGGAACGGACTTTTCAGTTTTCTTCTCTGCCTGCTTGGATACCGAGGTAGCTTCCTTCGGCTTCGGAGGCTTGGTTGCTGCAGGCTTTGGGGCAGGAGCTTTGGCAGACTTGGAAACGGTGTCAGGCGAGACAGGCTCCACTGTCAGCGATCCTGCGGATGTGCGCTTAAACTTCCACTGTGTGCCGCGCTGATCAACCAAAGAATATCCAAGCGGCAGGTATGCTTCATCAAAATACGGAATCAGACTAAGATCATGCAAAAGTTTCTGCACCTGCGAATCATGACCGGGGTCCGCGGAGGAAGAAACTTTTTGTTTGAGCTCTTCACGTTTCTGGGCGATCGTGGCCATCTGTTTCTCTTGACTTGCCGGCTGCGCGTCGGCCGGTGGCGTATCGCTCGGAGAGGGGGAAGGCCGAATCGATCGGGATGCAGCAGGGATTGTCTTCGGTTTGGCCGGTATCGCCTCTGTCTTCTTCGGTTTCGGCGGTTTCGCGAACGGTGCGGGAGATGAAGAAGCGGATGCCTTCGGCTTGGATGACGGAGTGGCAGACACAGATTTTTCGGCCGGTCGTTTTCTGCTGGCAGAAGGCCTTTTCGGTCGCGGTGCAGGTCTCGAAGGCGGCGCCTCCGCCGAGGCGGACGCCTGACCCGGCTCGCCGGAAGCGACCACCATCTGCAGGAAGTGACGAAGGGCCTGGGGGTTGCGCGGGGCCACATTATTGAGAGCCCGGTCCGAAATCCCCTCCGCGCGCGCCAGACTTCGGATACGCGCATTGGACCGGCGCATTTCCGGACTTCCCCACTTGAGCTGTCCCGCATCGATCTGGCCGAGGAGGTTCTCGCACTCGCCACGCACCGCAGGATCGCGCCCCGCGATTTCAGCGATCCGTCCGAGGAAGCCCCGGGGACGCGCGCGCTCGGGCACGGTGTCGCCGGCCGTTCGAGGCCATGAAGGGCCCTCATGCCCTGAACGGGGAGAGCGTGGCCGTCGAGGGGACTCGATGCCTTTGCTGCGCGCGGTGCTTCGCCGGGAAGTCTCCTGCACGCCCCCTCTGCGTATATCGTCGGGCGTGAGCTCGCCGAGATCGGAATTGCGCACCCACTCGCCCGTTTCCTCATTCAAACTCTCGCGATAGACCACGTGTTTCTCCGGATCATACTTCTGCCGGTAGGCGACGCCTGCGGGAACTGTCGGCCAGGTGCGGGGAAGAGGAGGCGCTGCCTCGACCCGTGGAGCCGGACGCACGCCAATGGGACCACGGATCTTGGGGTATCCCTCCACCTGTATCCAGGCGCCTTCGGGGACGTACGTCACTTCGATGCGCGTAGAGTCCGGCGTCCGCGAGACACGGACCCCCGCCTGTTCCAGTGCGCGGCGATGCACGGATTCCTCCCTGCGTTCGATGTCGATGGCATTGAGTTTGTCTCCCGCCGTTCCGATCTGATCGAAGGGATTTTCCACCATCGGCAGGTTCCTCAGCATAATCGACTTCGGCAGGACCAGGTTCTCCGCCCCTTCATTGCCGGGAACAGAGCGGAGCGCCGTGAGATGGCCCCCCTCCCATCCCGTCGCGGAGAAGGAGATGATGATACGCTCATTCCTGCCGCGCTGGCCGCGCGCGTCCGGATGTCCGAAGGGAATTTCGAAGACGCGGGAGGAGGACACAGGTGTGCTCTCGACAGAGGGAATCAACGGCTTCCAGGAGGGCGGCGGCTGCACTTCAAGCCCAACACGCTTCTCCCACTCAACAAGCTCGCTCTCGAGATCCGAGAGAATTCTCAGTCTTCGATCGAGCGCGGAATGTACCTGCCCGAGGGGCAACAGGTTGTCGTTGGTGTCCTCCAGCCGGACATTCTTCAGGTCTTCGGCAATGCCGCCGTAGCGCTCGCGCAGTTGCCTTAAATACTCCTGTGCACTCTGCTTCATGGCCATGGGCGATGCGCGGGAGAACACTTCCGCGGCGTCGATCTCTTCATCGAGTTCCCGGATGCGATTTTCAATCCTGCGCTCGATCCTCTTCTTGCGCTCCTCCGCGTTGCGACCCCGCTCGAACATCTCCCGGAGTCGGTCGCTCTGGGGGAGCTCGCCATGTATGCGATTTCCCTTCTCCCCGGGGGAACCGGGGACCTCGCGCCGTCGAAATGAATCATCGAAGGCAGAAAAGGGACGATCCGGTTTCGCATTATCCCGGATGAGGCGCGACTCGCCGGTGAAAGAATATTCAGGTTTGATCATGGCGACGAGGAGGTCTATCGGCTTTGAGTTTTTCCTCAACGGTGGCGATATCCCGCTCCTGTCCGCGCTCCTCACGCTCCTCGCGAGAGACCTTGCGGAACGCAGCCTCGGCCCTGGCCAAATCCTTCTCGGCCAGCGTGAGCGTTTGCGCCGCCGCCACCTCCGCCTGCCGGACGCGCTCGTTACTGTGCATCATCTGGCGCGCCAGTTCCGCGCGGTCCTCATCCTTCGTCAGCCGCTCGGCAATAGTGAGCGAACGCGTACGGACAGACTCGGGAAGCGACTCCAGAGATTCCACCGTCTTCTGAAATGTGTGTGAGTCCATGAATAATTATTATAGCACATTTATTATATATGAGCCACCTACGTAAAAAGGCTCATAGCAGAGATAAACCACATCCGTTGCTCTGGCGGCGATCCTTTAAATCAATCTGTCTTTGGAATGATCGACGCTGAAACCTCCGGGCTTTTTCGGAGAGGAGAGTGGTTTCTTTCCCCCATCCAATCCATTCAGCACATTGACTGCAAACTGGATCTGAGCCTCGAGCTCTTTCGTCGCCCCCTCGATTCCACCGGCATCGATTTGCCCATTCCACCCCGGATCGTGGGCATACTCGATACTCCGTTGCGCATTCGCCATGAGGAGGTGTGCCAGAACCACCTGACGCTCAAGCAGCGTTCTCTTCTTCACCAGAGGAACGCCGTTGGTTTTCTGCAGCCGCTCAACCATCTCGCTCATCAGCTTCGTCTGCTGCTGAACCTTCCCTGTCAGAGCAATAAGATCGCGGGTCAGCGCGTCGCGGCTCTCGTCGAATGTACGGACGCGCCTGAGCTGCTCCTGAACGCGCTCCAGGAACGGGCTCACGAGTACCGGATGTTGATCGAGCGCGGATTTAAAGATTTGCTCCACTTCCTCCAGCCACGGCAAATGCGCACGCGCTTTCGCAGGATTCTTCTCCGCTTCGATGGCGCTCAACTGGGCTTTCAGCACTTGCAGATTCGCCATCGTGATCGCCTCCTTTCCCTTCTCCGCTTCCGCGACCGGACCGCGGGCGTTCTTCAAGTCCGCCTTCATCCTGGCAAGTTCGCTCAGCCAGTAGGTGTTGGGCTGCGTCGCTCCGGTCAGCTTGCGTTCCATTCCTGTGCGGAAATCCTTCGCAACCTCGATGAGCTGCAGCCCGCGTTCGACGGCCTGAGAATCCGTGCGGTCCCTGTGGATTGAGACGATCTCATCGTCCACACGCTGCGTGAGACGCGTGAGGAATTGATCGAGGTCCCGGATGCGCCCCTGCGCATCGGGCACGTTGCGGTAGTGCTCGTTCTCCCTTAAGAGAAGGATCTCATCGCGCAGGCACCGGTACGCCGATTTGATTTCCTCCGGGGAAGCAGAGGCGGCGAGCGAACGTGCGATCGCCTGATCATTCACGGAAGCAAGTTTCTGCCGCAGCGCAATGAGCTGGGATTGGATCGCCCACACGCGCTCACCCGCCACGTTGGTCCCCGTGAAGTACCGGTTGAGCATCGCAATCTCGCGGGTGGCTTCCTCAATCGCCGCATGGATGGACTGACTGTCCGCCGTGCTCTCGAGTGCCTTCTCGATGCGCGTGTCAACGCTCCGGGCGATTTCCTCACGCTGAGCATGCGCCTTGTCGCGGATCTTTTCTCTGCGCGCTCCCCCCTTCGGATAGTTCTTCATCTCCTCCATGAGGGTGCCGAGTGATCCCATGCGCTCATCGACGTTCGCGGCCTTCTTCACTGCATTTTCCGAAGCTGCCTCCAGCCCCCCCAACCGGCGCTGCTCCAATACCACCCGGATCCCCCTGCCGTACCCTTCCAATTCTCTCTGGCGATCCTCCATGTACTCATGTCCGCGCAGGAATCCGTGCTCCGCCTTGAGCGCTGCGAAGAGATTCTTGAGTTGCTGGGTTTCGTACGAGTCAAATTTATCGCCTTTCCAGTTTGAAGTCGTTTTCGCCTGATACTTCTGATACATCTCCCTGAGGATGCCTTCCCGTGCAGCATTCAGATTGCCCATGCGCGTCGTTTTCGCCGCCTCGCCCCGCTCCTCCCGGTACTTGATCTCCTTCTCGAGCATCGGGAGCTTTTCGGGAGAGTTTTTCTGCACGTCGGTCAGCGTCTCATACACCTTCGCGAGCTTCACGGAATATCTCTCATTGAGATCGCGCAGTTCGCGGTTGCGCCTGGCATCGGTGGAATGATGCCGCTCGAGGAACCGCGTCTCTCCGTCGACGGCCTTGAGGAGATCCTCGATGGCCGTTGCCTGCCGCGCGGTATCCCCAAGTTCCTCCCACCCCTTCGCACGCTCCACGAGGAGTTCGCGCTGCCGTTTAAAGATCTCAAGGATGCGGTCCTCCTGCTCCTCCTCAAAGTTCCGGAAGAGGTGGCTGCCTTCTTTCCTGAGCTGAGCGATGGCTGCGTTCATCTGGGTGCCGTCAAGGTACTTGCGACGTGCATCCGCAGTGACCGGACGCTTGTTGACTTTCGTATTCAATGCTTTCAATTTCATTTTTGCGTCATCCACGCGTTTCTTTGCATCCGTCAAAGGTCTGATCGCATCGTCATATTCCTTTTTTGCCGTCTCAGCCGGTCCGCGAAGTTTCTCCATCTCCGCTTTCTTCTCATCTTCCTTCGCCTTCGCGTCATCGTGTTCCTTGGTCACTTTCTTGAGATCGACCGGAGGCATTGCCGCAAGCGCATCTTCGGCCTTCTTTTTCGCAGCTTTCTTGTCGTTCATCTGTTTTTCCAGCGGCTTGATCTCTTCAGTGAGCTTGGCGTATTTCTCATCGATTTCCCGCTGTTTGCGCGTCTTCTCCTCCTCATTCTTCTTTTTATCAGTCTCTGTCTTCTTATCAAAGGCATCGACCTGAGCCTTCTTCAAAGGATCAGGAGAAGCACCAAGTGGACCGACTGCAGCCCTGTCCTTCGCAAGCTGAACATCAATCGCAGCGTTCTTCTGGTTTATATCAGTCTCGGCAGCTTTTCTCTCGTCACCGAGCTTTTTCTGTGCCTCCTTCTTCTCAGCCACCGAGCTCTCCAGGGTCTTGATTTCCGTATCGAGTTGCTCAATTTCCTTCCGCTTCTCTTCGCGCGGCCCTTCCGCCTTCTGCGCCTCATCGAGAGCTTTTTGCTTCTCACCCGTCACCTTCTGCGCGGCCTCAAATGTTTCTTTGGCTTTCTCGAAAGGTTTACTGGCGTCGTCCTTTTTCTTCTTCAACGGCGCCATGTCCTTCTTCGCCATCTCACGCTTGACTCTCTTCTGTTCCTCAAGCGCTTTGTCCACATTCGCCTGCGCCTCCCGATGATCGGCGTCATCGTAGAGACCGTCGCGCGCCGCGTCCAAGCTGGCGAGTTTCTTATTCGTTTCTTTCTTGAGTTTCGGCACCTGATCTTCGATCGCCTGCTTCTCACTGCCTGCCTCTCCCGACTGTTCCCGAATGGCCTGTTCGAGCTTCTTAAGCACCGCATCCCTCATCCCGAGCGCGATACTCACCGCGCGCGCCTCGGCCTTGAGGTCGTAGAGCTTCCTCCCGGTCTCATCCTCGATCTCCCCGCTCTTCACCGCCCGATCGACGAGCGCCCATCCCTCCTCCTGCGCACGCCGCATCTCCCCGGTCGCGTCCTTCAGGATATCCCTGAGTGCTTTCTCAATCGTGCGAAACGACTTGGCGTCGCCGCCCTTCCGTTCCGCTTCCGACGCAAGACGGTCGAGCTCCTCGATGAGCTCGTTCCCGCGCTGCATGGCCTTCTCGAAACGCTGCTTCCGTTCCTCGTTGCCCCTGCGGAGAACCTCCCGCGGATCGCTCTTTTCAGACGGCTGCTCCCCTCCCGCGAAATACATGAGCCGATGCTCTCCGGTTTTCCATTCGCCTCTGCTGAAGTGGTCATGCATCATGGCAGAAATCAGGAAAATTTCTTGAGTTTCGCTTCGGCTTTCTGCGCCTCTGTGCGCCGATCCTTGGTCTCGGCCGAGGTGCGCATCGAGCGTTTGAGACGCTTTTCAAGATCTATGAGCGAAACCTCGAACGCCTCCAGCGCTTTGAGCTCTCTGCGCTGCGCTTCCTCCAGTTCCGCGCCGATTGCGACGAGCTTTTTGAAAAACGCCTCACGGTCGGTGTCGGTGAGCGACCAGGCCGCGGCCCGGGCCTGCGCCGCCTGAGCCACCCCAATGGCGGCGAGTTTGTCGAGTTCCCGGGCAAAGGTAGTTTGATCCATGTGGTTTGGGTGTTCTTTCCTTCTATTATAACAGAAAGGCATTTCTCCCTCAATGAGTTATTTCAGCGTCAATATAAGCCATTTCTCCGCCACCCACGATCCCGTCCAGAAGCTTTTTAGCTTATTAGCTGGTTAGCTTATTTGGTATCTGTTTTCACTCCCACTCACGATTGTTCCATTTATTTCTTCCACCCCTAACAAGCGAAGAAGCTACAACCTAAGAAGTTACCTCGTCCCTCATTCCTTCTTCCCTACGCCCTACGCCCTATCCCCTACGCCCTACTCCCCCACTCCCTCCTCAATCAGCTTCTTCCCCTCCTGAATTTTTTTGGCCCCCTCCTGCACCTTCGCCGCACGATCCTGTATCTCCTGCACGGTCGCCTTTGCCCCGCTCATCACCTGCACGCCCAACTCCACCGCCGCACGCCCGGCTTCGACGGTATCTTCGACGGTTTCGCGCGTCACCGTGACAGCTCCGCTCGCGGTACCGGAAACCGTGGCCCACCACGCCCGCGCCCGCGCCTGTTGGCGTTCGATCGGCGCGCAACCCGACAAGAGCACGCCGAACAGAAAAAGACTCCAGAGCAGCGCGAGTGAAGAACGAAACGGGACGCCGGACCGGATGCGGCGCGCCATCATACTCTTACGCGATATCGGAGCCGGTACCGTTGCCCGTGCCGCTCTCCTCCTGCGCCCTTCGGGCTCCGGCGGACAGGTCCTGCCCCACACCGAACTTTTTGAACAATTGATCGAAGGAACCATCCGACTGGTCCAGCGCCTCATGAAGCATTTTGACCTCGTGATCGCTCAACTTGAGCGACGAAGAAACGTTCTGGCGGGCATCCGCCTCGATGTGGGGCGCCCCCAACTTCTCAATGCCCTGCAACGACGCGTGCAGGACGATGTAGGCATTGCAGGTATCGCACTTGAGCTGCAGCAGCATGGCATTCTCGCTCACCACGCGCACCGCGCCGAAATCCACGGGCACCTGCTTGCCGCACTGCGGGCAACGCATCTGGTTGCGGATCCGGAGGAGGATTTGCTGCAGCGTGTGGGGATCCAATTCCATCACTGCAAGTATACCACGAAGACGTGCGGCACTCAAAGAAATCAACTGGCTGAAGAGACCGGCCTCACCCCCCAACCCCCTCTCCCCACCACCCCGTCCGCCACGGGAGAGGGGGCGTACTCTTTCTGTTTTTCGGGCTATTTCAGAACGACAAACGTGTGCCCCCTCTCCATGAAGGAATCGTGGCAGGGATGGAGAGGGGGATAGGGGGTGAGGCAAAATAACTCTGCATCCGTCCATCGTTTCACATCCACGGAAAGAGGCGCTACACTTCCCATCCGTGCCCCGCTCTCCACGGATTTCGCGCAAGAGTGAACCTGACAGACAGGAAGTATCTGTGCGGGTGCATCGCGCGGCGCAGAAGAAAAAACGTTCCGCTCCCGCCCCCATCACTCCCCTGCCCGTTCCCCATGCGGTGCCGGTACCGGAAACGGGCCGTCAGGGTTTTCTGCTGCACGTCGCAGCGTTCATCGCCGCCATCATCGCCGTCGTCACACTCTCGCAGGGGGCACTGAAGGATTCCGCCTCCTCCCTCACGGCACAGCTGATTCCCGTCAAATCCGACCTTGCTCCGTACGGAACGACCGCGGACAGGCGCGCCGAGATCGGTCTGGAGCACACGAAACCCGTCACCCTCTCGCTCTCGTTCACCACGAACGGGCCGAAAGGAATAGCGGATATCCGTCACGACGCGCTGGAAACGATTCACGTGAGCCTTCCCTCTGCGTGGACCAAACGCGAAGTGGGCGGCGTGCCGTTTGCATCCGTGATGGCGGATGCTCCGACCTTCGGCTTCACACGGTGGAGCGTGCCGGCCGGGAGCATCGTTTCATTCGATATCACGCCTCCCTCGACCATCCTGCTCCATAATCCCTCCGGTATTCCCACTGAAGTCGCACTCACCCGCGTCGATCTCGCAAAGAATGTTGTCGAGCGGGATATCATCCTTGTTCAGGATGGTTCGACGCTTTTGTGGTAAGGTGCACTTCCCGTGAAAATCCTTCCTCTCTCAACGAAGATCCTCAAGCATGGTGACGACCTTGCCGCCGTGCTTTCGGCCGCAGAGAAATTCGAAGAGAGCGACGTCGTCGTCGTCTCCTCCAAGGCCATCGCGATGGTAGAGGGTACCGTGATCGATCTGAAAACCATCACACCAACGACGGAAGCGGAGAACTGGGCACGCTTGGGCAGCCGGTCCGCCGCGTTCCGTCAGGCCGTGCTCGACGAAACAAAGCGTCTGCGCGGGCGGGTGGCGGGCGGAAGCCCCATCGCCATGCTCACGGAGCTGCGACCCGCCGGCATGAAGGGCTCTCTCCTCGTACCGAATGCGGGGCTGGACCAGTCCAACGTGCCCGCGGGATTCGCCATCGGCTGGCCCTTCGATCCCGTCGCGTCCGCGAAGCTGCTTCGCAAGCTCCTGCAGGAAAAAACCGGCAGGCGGATCGCCGTGATCGTGAGCGACAGCTGCTGCCGTCCGCGACGGTGGGGCGTGACCGCCTTCGCTCTCGTCGCGTGCGGCTTAGATCCCCTCTCCTCCCAGATCGGAAAATCGGACCTCTTCGGCCGGCCGCTGACCATGACGGTGGAAGCGGTCGCGGACCAGCTGGCCACGGCCGCCAATGCAGTGATGGGCAATGGGGATCAGTCCATCCCCGCGGCAATCGTCCGCGACCACGGACTCACGTTGAGCGACTACTGCGGCTGGGTAGAGGGCATCACGGCGGAAGAGGATCTGTTCAACGGGGCGTTCTAAAGGCCTGCCTCACCCCCTTACTGTCGCCAAATATTTTTGCTATGAAATCGTACAGACACGCCGCCGGCGTGTCTCCATCGCCGTATCCGTCTGCACACCCGAAAATGGTCGGGGGTGAGGAAATAAATTCAGACGTAATCTTCCGAATGCACCCTCTCTTTCAAAATGTTCCATTCCTCCTGAGCCTTCGCCCGTACCGACTTCACCATCTCCGGCGCACCGCAGACGTAGATGCTGCGCTCGGGCAGATCGGCAATCACCTCAAGAGCGACGTCCTGCACGTGGCCGGAGAGTCCTTTCCAGCCCGCCGAAGGCCGGCTGAGTGAAACATGCACATGCACGTTCGGATGCGCCTGCGCGATTGCCTCAAGCTCTTTCGTCCAGAACAGATCCTCTTCGCCGCGCACGCAGAAGATCAGATCCATCGGACGGCTATCGCCCTGCTGCAGCGCCTCAACGATCTGGGAACGCAACGGTGCGATTCCGGAGCACGTGGCGAGGAAGAGCAGTTTCGATTCGCCACTCTCCGCGAGAGTGAAATTGCCCAGCGGACCCTGGAACGTGACGTCATCCTCTTCCTTCAATAATTCGGAAATCCACCGTCCCGCGCGACCGCCCTGCTTGATCTTGGCAACGAACAGGAGCTCCGGTTCAGAAGGGGCGGACGCGATGGAGAACGCGCGGTTCTGCACGTCGGATGACTTGTCAACGAGCGGCACCTGAAACATCACGAATTGCCCCGCCTGAAAGGAAAAACCCTCGGGCTTGGCAAGCGTGAATTCGAAGACATCGTGTGCGATCTGCCTGTGACCGGTGCAGCGTGCGGTGAAGGTCGTGAGAGGCATGTGCGTGGGATACTGTGACAGAGGGACGAATGAAAGGGAATAAAAGAAATAGAGGAACGAGAGGAAATAGAGGATTACGAAAAAATCGATCCTTTCTTTCTTTTCTTTCCTTTCAATCCTTTCTTTCTTTTTGTTCTTCTATTTCTTTCGCCTCCACTCACAACTTCACCTCTCCTGATTCAATCATCTGCAGAACCCGCGGATACCCTTCGACTCCCCCTCGCATCACTACGTTCGCTCGGGGTCGCTCAGGGCAAGCCACTCTATGAAAGCTGAATCTCATGATTCTGAATCATTTGTAGAACTTGAGGATACCATTGCTTCTCCAGCGCCTGCACGCGCTTCTGAAGTGTTTCAGGAGTATCGCCCGGAAGGACGGGGCATGTTTTCTGCAAAAGGACGCGGCCGGTATCCACCCCCTCGTCCATAAGATGGATGGAAACGCCGCTCTCTTTCTCGCCCTCCGCGAGCACGGATTCGTGCACGTGATGGCCGTACATCCCCTTGCCGCCGTGCTTCGGCAGCAGGGCAGGATGCACGTTGATGATGCGGCTCTTCCACGTCTGGATGAACCACGGCGTGAAAATGAACATCCAGCCCAAAGCCGCAATGACCGTCTGCGGATCCGCCCCCAATGCAAGAATAGCTTCGTGTACGCGGTAATCGAACTCCTCGCGGGTCTGGCCCTTCACGCGCTCGACAATCCTGTACGGGAGTCCGGCTGCCTTGGCCTTGTCGATGCACGCCTTGTCCGGGCTGTCCGTCACAAGACCGAGACACTTCGCCGTCAGCTCCCCGCGCTTCTGCGCATCGAGCACGGCCTGAAACGTAGTACCCCGCGAAGAACTCAAAACTACAAAGTTCATGAGGGCATTGTACAGAGAATGAAGAGTCTCTGCCTCACCCCCCATCCCCCTCTCCCAACCTGCCAACGCCCGCAGGGAGAGGGGGCGCACACATTCCTCTCTCACGTGTTCATACAGAAAGAGCACTCCCCTCTCCGGTTGGAGACAGGTGGGTGCGGAGAGGGGTCGGGGGTGAGGCAATAATCACAAAAACAACCAACACTTCCCTACCCCAGCACCTTCACGAACTCATCAAAAAGATAATTCGCGTCTTCCGGTCCGGGTGTCGCCTCGGGATGAAACTGGACGGAGAAGAATTGACCCGACTCGTGTCGGATGCCCTCCACCGTGCCGTCGTTGGCGTTCGTGAACCAGATCTTCCAGCCCGCGGGCAATTGATCCGGCTTCACGGCGAATCCGTGATTCTGGCTTGTGATGATGCACCGTTTGCCGATTTCCCAAGTTCCCGATTTCCCAAGTTCCCATTCCACGCACGGCTGGTTCACTCCGCGGTGGCCGTACTTGAGTTTGAAGGTATCGCCGCCGATGGCGAGCGCGAGCAACTGATTGCCCAGACAGATGCCGAAGGTGGGCAGCTTCTTCTCGAGGCTCCAGCGAATCTGCCGGATGGTCGCATCGCACTTCTTCGGATCGCCGGGCCCGTTCGAGATGAACACGCCGTCATAGTGCAGCGGCGAGGAAGCCAGATCGTAATTCCACGGCACGCGGTGCACGGTGACTCCCCTCTTGAGAAAACTCCGGAGGATATTGTTCTTGATGCCGCAGTCAAAGACGACAACCGATTTCCCAATCGAATTCTCTTTTCCTGCCGGCCGTAGCCCAGCATCGCTGGGCGAAGGCTGGGGCTCGTACGTGACCAGCTCCTTGCAGCTGACCTCGGCAACAAGATTCTTCAGGTTCGGATCCTCAATTTCTGCTTTCTGCGTACCGCTTACTGCTTTCTGCGTAATACGTCCCAGCATGACGCCGTGCTCACGGAGCTTCTTCGTAAGAGCGCGCGTATCGACGCCAGAAATCGCAGGGATTTTATGATGTTCCAGCCACCGCCGAAGAGAACTGGCCGCCGCCTGATGGCTGAAGTGCTCGCTCCCCTGTTCCATGATGACCCCGCACACATGGATGCGCTCGCTCTCCAGATGATCAGCAAAACCGTACGCGTTCTTCTCCTCGGTCGGCACGCCGTAGTTGCCGATCAGCGGATAGGTGAAGACAAGGATCTGCCCCTCGTAGCTGGGATCCGTGAGGCTCTCTGGGTAGCCGGCCATGCCCGTGTTGAAGACCACCTCGCCATCGGCATCGATGGGTGCACCGAATGACTCGCCGGTGAACACCGTACCGTCGGCAAGAATCAGGGAAGCCATTGGCTGCCAGAGTACACAAGATCAGAGAAGGACTCCACTCTTTCGGCGACTTCTGCTACAATGAGAACCTCTTCCTTCGCCCATGACGCACACCTTCCCCATCTTCATCACGCAAGATCAGGACGGAATGTACTTCGCCCGCCTTCCGCTCCTTCCCGGCTGTCATACGCAGGCCAAGACTCTCCCCACGCTCCTCAAGCGGATCAAGGAAGCCGCCGCACTCTGCGCCGAAGTCCAAAAAGCCAAGCACCAGCCGATGCCGAGCCAGAAATTTATTGGCGTCCGGCAGATCGAGATCTCTCTCTAACCTTGTCCCCACCGCTCCCCGTTGTGACAGGCAAGGCCCTCCTGAACGTCCTCGTGAAGAATGGTTTTCGCGTATTACGGAGAAAGGGCAGCCATGTCTTTGTGGAATCTCCCGATGGTCTGCGTGGCACTGCCATCCCTCTTCACGGGAACGAAGATCTTGGTAAGGGTTTGCTCAAGAGCATCCTGAACGACCTGGAACTGACCGTGGAGGAACTTCAAAGAATGCTGTGAGAGGGATATACGGAGAACATTTCTCCCACCAAAGTCGCCATGTATCGGGCGGAGGGTACAGGAAGAACTCCGGTACCTCTACTGATATTAAAAAAAGAAACGCGGCGAAGCGTGGGTCTTGCGGGTCCCGCGCTGGAGCCGCACCAATAAGGGAAAGAATGGTCCGTGGAAGGAAAACCGCAGGTTTGCCTTCCACGCACTATTTCACGCCCGCCTTCACCCTCTCTGTCCACCCCGGCCCCCACTCCTGACCCAGAAGACCGTGAATCTTCTGGCGCGTGGAATTCATGATCTTGCTGATCCACCCAAACGGATAGGCGACCGTTTCAACCCCCTTGTGCAGAAGATTGGCAGCACCCTCGCCGACGGCAAGTGGCGCAGAACCAACCGACGAAAACAATCTGCCGAACGCGGTGCCGAACGTGCCGACCATCTCACCCACCTGTGAAGCGAATCTTGGTCCGCCCTGCTTCAACTTCTCCGCGCGCTTGGCGGCGGCGGCGGGATCGAGGGGCCGAAAGAGGTTGAGGGGGTTGAACATCATGCGCCTGGAATTTTGGTCACAATCGCATTGATGATGCTCAGGATTTTATCCACCAGCGCACCTCCGGCAGTGATCGTCGCCGTAGGATTACTGACCAGCGCTGTGAGGATCACTGCGGCCACAGCAGTGCGAATCGGCTTCTCCAAAGCAGTTTTAGCGAGAGCAGCTGTGAGCCTGAACGGGAACAGGGCTGCCGCCTTGAGCCCGATCACGGTCGCCGCAACGGGGTTTGTGCCCTCCGGCAGCTTGAACTTGTGGTTGATGCCTTTCATGACATCGCGGTAGAACTCGCCAACCGTGGCATCGAGTCCGCGATACAGCTGATGCCCGGAAAACTTGAGTGTGTTGATCCCGGCAGCACCCGCCCACCGGAATGGGAACGTGATAGTCCTGAACACGCTCTTGATTCCCTCTGCGGGGACGCGGACAAACGTATCCTTCGCAACCTGCCCCATTCCCAGAGGCTGCTTACTGAACTTGCTCCCAACATAGCGGCCGATACCCGCGGCTGCCAATCCTGCGATGCCCAGTGGCGGCAGGGCGACCCCCAGCGTGGTCAGAACGGCGTTTCGCGTATTGCGCATGCCCTCCGCGAGGGTGGGCATTTCCATATACCGAGGCCCTTCTGTGGGAACCGCCGGCATCTCGGCGGGGGGCGGCGCCTCCACTTCCGGCACGACGCTTTTAACTGCGTCCCTCACTTTGTCCGTTTCTTTCTTCACTGCTTCTCCGCCTTCCTTCTTCGGCTTGGCATCGGATTTTTCTTTTCCCCCTTCCACAGTTTCTTTGGGGGCCTCTGGGCCAGCCGCGGTCTTGAAGATCAGACGACGCTCCGCTGCGGCGTGTTCGCGAGCAGACTCATGTGCCGGGAAGGGACGAAGCGGGAATCGCATGAAAAAAGAGTAGAGATTATTTGCCTCCGGAGAGACGGCTCTTGATACGAGAGTTCACATACGAGAGCGCGCCGATGACGCCAGCGACCACACCCGCAGTAACCGGCGAGATGATCGCGCCGACAACCGGCAGCTGCGATGCGAGCACAGTCCAGGCAGCATATCCACCTCCACCGTACAGACCAGTAGTGATGACACCCCCTGTCACTTCTTTCGCAGCCACTTTCAACGGCTCAGCTGCCGCACCAGCAACATAGCCCCCGGCTCCGCGGAACCATGCCCACCCCTTACGCTGCTCCTTGAGCGTCTTGAACGTCTGATTCACCTTCACACAGAAGGCACGGACGATGCTCTCGTTATTCGTTATATCCTGCATGGTGATGTTCGGTGTGACCTGGGGCTTGCGGGCGGCATCATACTCTCGCTTTGCCTCTACCACGGCATCTCTCTGCTGCTGAATGATTCCAGGCATTGCATTGAATTTCCCTTCGAGTCTCTGCTTTCTTTGAGTGAGAGCGGCCAACTTCGCTTCGGCCTGTCTCTTACTATGTTTCGACTTTGGATCATTTGCACCGCCAAAACTCTGGATTTCGGCTTCTGCCTGTGTGATCTGATCATCGACGGTTTGCAATTCCCCCTCCAAGCTTTTCTGTTCAGTCTCCATCTGCTCCAGCTTCTGCTGCCTGCGCTGCCACTCCTCCTTGCGCAAATTGCGATCCTCCTCGTCCACCTTCTTGGGAATGCCTGGTTGGTTCAAGAGATTCGTCTGAACGATGGGAGCCGCTGCGAGAGCCAGATCTTCCGCAGAACGGTACCGGCGCGTGAGGAGCGCACCCGGAATCACGATGCGCGGCAGCCACTTCTTGTCGTCATCCGAAAGCTGACCTTCCTCCATGAAGTGCGGAAGCAGATCGGGTCGGAAGAGCGTACCGCCCTTCACTTTATATGTCTCGGGTGAGAGGATCGGCGTGCCACCCTTGCCCTGCAATTCTCCACGCGAAGAAATTTCGAGGTGCTGACCACCTTCTGCACTCATGCGATAGAGCTTGCGCGTACCCCAGGCACCCGCTGCGACGAGTGCCGGAACCAACGGACCCGTGAGCGCCGAAGCACCGATAGCGGTACCGACGATCGCACCGGTGATCTGACCTTCGGTTCCGTTCCGCTCATGGTTGGCGAGGAGCCGCCCATAGACGGCACTGACCTGGAGGAGCTTATTGGTCGCTTCTGCACGCTGCGCAGCATCTTCCAAATAGGCTCCGTACTTCGCGAGCATTTCGAATTCCTTGGCCTTCACTCCGGGAATGTGCCCCTTGGGTGTAGCCGAATTCGCTGCATGCGCATCGCGGCACAACTGCACGAGAACTGCAAAACAGTGTTTGGCATAGCGCTCATGCGCGTGCAAGTGCGGCACATCCGACGGACGTACACGGTCAGAAGAGTAGAGTCCCTGAATGAGAAGCAATTCGTCGTCGGTATCGATCAGCTCTTTGTCTTCACGGAGCATGTGCTGCTGTAGAGCACGGAGAAATTCCTGCGGATCGCCATGGGCATCCTGAGCAGCCTGCTCGAATGCAGCTTGCACTCCTTTCTCATGCCGTCGGGCAGCAAACCTACGTACGATCGGCCATGCGGCCGGGATAGCGCCCAGCACCGGGACATACGAAACCCATGAAGATCCCGCAAGAAGCGCATTCTGAAAAAAAGATGTACTGGCAAGCCAGCTCAAACCCCCATACGTTGCACCGCCGGCTGCAACCGCGCGCGCCGTACCCGACACTTCGGCAATAACCGGTTGTTCACTGACGCGCCGCACACCTCGCACTCCGCGGCCGTATCGATTTTTTGTGCCTTGCCACTTTGCGCCAAGCCAATCTCTTGTCCTCCCCAATACGGAACGAGGTGCAGCTGGAGCAGGGACAGGAGGTGGGACAACGTTGGTAGCTGCCCGAGGGGCGGCGGGGGAGGCTTGAGGAGCTACCTGAGAGCCCGCGGAAGGAGCAGTGCTAAGGAATTGGCTCCTAAAATGGGCAAGGGCAATCGGATCTGTGATATTAACGAGGTTGTAACCAAAATTATCAAATAACCACTGATCCAACGCACCATCATTAGCAGGATCCCAACCGGGTGCCGCTGCTGAAGCAGGAGAAGCAGTAAGAGGAGCTGCTGGGGCAACAGGAGGAACAAAAGTGGGAGCTGCTGGAGGGGCAGGAGGAGGAACAAAAGTGGGAGCTGCTGGAGGGGCAGGAGGAGGAACACCCTGAGGCGCTGCCGACGGAAGAAGTGCGCCCTGATCTTCCGTAAGAGCCCCCGGTCCGAAGACAACCTGAGAAGGCCCCAGCAGTTCGGACAAGTCATCCTGCGTATCGCCTCTCATGCCCACGATCTCCTGCGAAGGAGATCCCACCTCTGGCGGTGCGGAATCGGGTTCCTGCTCCGGTGGGACTTCGGGTCTCATTGGGTCATTTGCCATATGTATTATTGTAATATTTTTGTATAATTTGTCAATTAATCCCAATCCCTTGATGTGAGCTCGGTATTCAGGAGTCCGAGCCGATCTTCTGCAGAAGAAAGGTAACCAACCGTAATGCTGGTGGGGTTGAGATTCATGCGTTTGGTTGATGCAGGATATGTATTACCAAAGAAACGCGGCGGTCCGTATGCATACGTTGGTGCCGGTGGCGGCGTGAGCCCCTGTGCCGTGAGGTGCGCTTTGTACTTCTCGAAGTATTGGTTGCCGCTTGCATCCGCCGTTTTGTGATCACCGCGGTACAGCGTGTACTCGAGGAGCAGTGAAATGAGATCGGAGTACTTATCAGGCGACTTGCTCGTGAGCGCGTACTCCGCAGTGAGCGCATCCACCCACGTCTGATGATTCGGATGGGTGCCGAGATCCGCTGTGGGAACGGCTTTGATCTGTACGAGGAGAGAGGTATACAGCCGGAATGCGACGTCATCCAACACGCGCTGCAGACGAGCATGACCCGGGTAGGTATCGCGTGCCTTGCCCAAGGTCTGCAGTGCACGCTGAGCACGCCGCAGACACAGGGCAGGATCGCTATCAGTGCCTGCCGCGAACGCCTGCGCCACCTGATCGCAGTACGTCTGTGCTTCGGTATTGGGCAAACCCAGCAGATACTGGATGTGGTGTTCCGCGCTCGCAGCCGAATCCACTGGGAAATCCTCGGGGGTCGGCTTGGCTTCCGGCGAATTGAATTTCACACGCTGGGCCACTTCGTCTGCGGCAGGCAGCCGTCTGCCCCCTCCAGCATCGCGCATGGCATCGAGCAACTTCCTGCGGTTCGTCTGAGTATCGGCCTTCACCGGCAATCCACCGACTTCGGTGGGGGTGAGTGGAACAGTGGGTACTCGCGGTGGGGCGGCTCCGGGAGCTGCGGGAGCACCCGCCGGCAACGGCTGCACCGGTTCTTTCTCTCCGAGGAGCAACCAGCGAAATTCCGAAGACTGTGTGAGCTCATCAATCTCCGACGGAATGACCGGACTGGCGTCCGATATGTTGAATGTGTGAATAGAAGGTGCCCCTGCAGCAAGTGCAGTCAGCTTCCAATCCGCAGTTTCCGTATGCTTGGGCAATGCGCCGCGGCGCATCAGAAGATGATGGTGGAAATCCTTCGCATGTTGCTTGAGCAACCGCAGATCCACATGCTTGAGATCCGTTGAGAGAATCGTCTCAAACATCACATTTGCAAGAAGGGTATCGACGTACGCCTGATATTCCTTGAAATCGTCAGCAGACAGCATTTTCTTTGCCTCCCGCAGATCATTCCCGATGTACGCGTTGATCTCGAAGAGATACTCACTCCCTTCCATGAGAAAGTTCCCCGCCGCATTGCGAGTGAAATACTTCTCCAGACCAGGCCAGAGGAGAATCGAGGAAATTTTGCCGCCGGTAGAATTCGGATCCGTCTCGGAGAGAAGACGCATGAGTCCGACGAATGTCTGCTGGTTTCCGATGGCCGCAAGCACGACCTCGGGCTTGTAGTTGTCGAATAAAAATTTGTAGACGGCATCTCTATCCCTGAGTGCATCGAATTCTGCCGCTGTTTTTGGCCATGCATTCGTCGTGAGCGGCAGCACCAGAGGCGTGGCATCCGGAGGCGTTTTATTTTTCTTGTTCGTGAGCTCATGAATACGCTCCGCAGCGAGGAAAGAGAACACCCTGCGTTTCACTAATTCAAATGCAACGAGACGCTGTGATACGTTTGCCTTCTCCTTTCCAGAAGCCACGGCACTGACACTTTCGAGCAGACCTTTGAAGTAAGCTTCGTCTGCCGGCAGATGCGCAAAAGTGCTCACCTGTTTCTTGAGATTCTTGATCAGCTCTTCGGCATCCGAAAGTTTTTCGCGATGTTCGGGCTCCAGATAGATCTTATCGACACCGCCCCACATTTTCGAAATAAGTGCAGCGAGAGAATCTAGTATCGGCCCCGTCACTCCATTGGCCAAAAGCATTCCATACGTATTCATGGCGATTTCTTTGCCTTTTTGACCCGCATCAAGCGTTCTATCGTATGTCCACTCCACCATCTCGGGTCCTTTCTGTACAAGCATCAAACCGCCCTCTCTTGCCGTGTTGTAGAGCATGTTCCACGTGGCCTCGAAACTGTCTGAGAGCGCGTACTTCAATTTCGGATACGTCACGCGCATCCACTCCCAAGCTTTTGCAGACGAATCGAAAGCAACTTCCTGCCCTTGCTTCCAAAGCTCCGGCGCGTATGCCATCGCACGCATGCCCATGATCTGCGTGGCGGTGAGGCCTTGCTTCAGCCATCCTGTTACCTTCTCGACACTGAAACCGGTTGCATCACTCAAATACTCCAAAAACGAACGATCCTTGAGCAGTGCTTCGGACGACGTGTGCATGGCATCGAGAATGACCGTCATCATCGTCGCCGGAGGAAGAGCGCGGCGGGAATCGTTTTCCGGAAGATCGACGTACTGCTCGCGAATGTATTTCGCGCCGCGTTCTATGCGCGTGTTGATATCTTCCCCGCCAAGATGCTTGAGATCGGCCACATCGACACACAGTGCTTCAAATGTCAGAAGCGCCATTTTGCATCCGTCCTCTTTGGTTGCGTTATCACCGAGCGCATCCGTAATGGCCGATACATTCAATCCTTGCGGCAGACCGGTGCTGTATTTCTCCGCACCACCCGATTTCACCGCTTCGCGCCACTGCAAGAGTGATGCAACGGAAACAGGGTTGTCCTGATCAGAAAGAATACGCATTGCCGCCTGACCCGGGCGCTGCATGAGGAAAGAGAATTGCTTCTCGCGCGCGCTGCGGCGGCGGAACTGTTCCAGCGGGAAATTACGTTTCTCTTTGCTCTTCCACTGTAGTTTCTCGCCCAGCAGATCGCGGCCGGTCTTTTTGGCGTAAGCGGCATTCGCGAAGAGGATAAGCGGAACACCAACGAGGAATGCTTTTCCTTTGGTTCCGCCATCCTTCCAGAGTTTGCGCAGGAGCCAGATGCCTCCCGCCACGACCGCAGCGACTTCGAGTTTGTTCACCCAATCGCCGGACCACATGTCCTTGAGCGTCTCGACACCCGTACGCATCCAGCGCTCGACAGGATTACCGAAGCGCTCTTCATCTTCTATGTCTTCACGCGCTGCATTCCTTCCTTTCATCCAGTGTTCGAGATGTGTCTGCATCGTCCCCACCATCAGCCACGCACGCTCTCGCGTCATCGTCTGTTGTTTGCCGAGCAGAGAATACGTCTTGTTCTCGCCGGAAACGAATGCATCCAGCAATGCCTGCGCAGCGGGTCCCTCAATAACAAGGGAAAGCGATTGCGCGACTCGAGACGGATCGTCCAGGTGCCAGCGGCCGATGCCGCCGGCCAGTTTGGCCTGCATGAGAATTTCTCCCGCACGCGGCTTTAAGGTGATACCGGCCTCGCGAACAGAAGCCATGATGTCCGCCTTCTCCATGGCGGCGTATCCGCGGTCACGTTTCACCGCATCTTCAAAAGCGGATCGCTCCGCGACGTTCATCCTCTTGTTGTCCTGAAGAAAACCATCGACGAACGCGTCACTGTCCTTTTGTGCGGCTGCATCCTGTAGAAACTTCTTTGCACGGTTCATGCCGTCCTCTCCGCCTTCCATCGCCAACCACAAAGAAATTTGTCGCACGCGGAGAGGACGATTGTGCCACCCGTGCTCCGCATGCAGCCGACCGATTACGTATGCATTCGCTTTGAGGAGCATAGTCGCCTGTTCGATATGCGTTTTCGGTCCATCCGCGAGCGAGAGAGGTTTGCTGGACTGATCCTGCGCTTTGCGATCAGCCTGCATCTGTACGATAGCATCCGTCAGAAACTTTTCTGTACCCGTCTTGGAATTCTGCAGGCCATTGAGCGCGGATTGATACGTGCGCAACGCGCTCTCGCGATCGAGTGAGGCTAGAATGTCCTTGTCCGCATCGGAATGAAATATCTTCCTCATGTCGACGACATATTTCGTCCAATCCTTTGCTGCCACTTGGGTAAGCTTCCACGCTTCGCTCGCATACATCCTCAGGCTTTCATGCCAGGGCATAGTATGCACATCTTTTTCACGCATCATCTTGATCCATTGGGCAGCTTTTTCGCTCACCTGCACATTTGAGATGGCCTTGATAAGAGTGGTTTGCTCCACCGAATACTTTCCGTCGGTGGGATTCTTGAAGGGATCTACAAAGCTCAACGTCCCTCCCACGGTCAAAACCTTCAGATATTCGTCCTTCAGTTGTTTTGCACCTTCCTCAGAGACGAGCACCTTTTTCCCATCGGGACTCTTCTTTGCGAAAAGAATATTCACAATCTCCTTCGCCTTCACATCGCCAATAGCTTTATTTTTTTCGAGTTCGCCTAAGCCAGCAACTTTGATGAAAACACCAAGACTGACATTGGGAAGCGACTTCAGAACATCATCTACCATGTCTTTGGGCAGACGAGCCCGGATGGCGAGCGCGTGCGGAGAAAATCCGGGAGGATTAATCACTTTTCCTTCTTTGTCCTTTACGCCACCCAATTTCTCCAGATAATCATTCGTGAGAAGTTTTTTGAGTATCTCTTCGCGCTTGGCTGCTTCTTCAGAGATTTTTTCCTGCGTTTCGGTCAGCGCTTTCTGAACCGTCTCAAGTTCCGCCGCAGACAATGCAGGTTCGACTTTTGGAATCCGCTTCAGAAACTCTGCGCGCTTCAGGTTGGGATCATCGGGCAATCCATCGAACAGTATCCGCACCATTGCCGGATCCACATCCTTGAGAGTGACGCTCGCCTTTTTCAGGATGCTTCCAAGCTCCTGATCATCTTTGGCAAAAACCAACTCATGCGCGAACGTGACGAGAGCACGCCGGCGAGCAGCAAGCAATGTTTCGTTCTTCTCATTCAACATATTTCTGACTCCCGCTGCTTCCGGCAAGTCTTTCATCGCAGGAGATTGCATGTCTTTCAACGCTTTATTGAAAGCCACTGCAACCTGTTTCGCATCCTGGTCAGACGCTATGAGCTGAGCATTGAAGTGTTGCTCCGCTTTCTTGAAGGACTCATGCCAATGTTCCGCGAATTTTTTACCAAGGTTTTCCAACCAATCCACACGATTGGCCCCTTCGGGCAATCTCGCCTGTGACGCAATCATGCCCGCAACTTCAGGATTCTGGAGCAGTGCCTGCAGCTTCGCATCCCCGCTCTGACTAGCGGCAAACTGCAAATACTTCAGCACCTCTGCATACTTGAGCTTGGCCAAATCCGTATTCTCGGATGGCGCAGCCGATGGCGACTCGGGTCCTTTTTCGAAAACCAGCCGCGCTTCGCGCAAGCCCTCTGGCCCAAAATCCGGAAAGAGTCTTTGTGTCATAAAATCCAACTATTGTACCCGAAAACGCTCTTTTCTTCAATGGAGCGCGGAGCCTTTGCTCAAGCCGAAATCATGCCACTCGGGCTGCGCCCTGTACCCAAAGCGTGCTCTGTGGCGCAGAGTTCGGGCAGGCCAAGAACAGCCGTATCACTTCTTGTACACCCCCTGCCTGTGTCCGATATGAAGCACATACACTGTCACAATCTCCTGATGAATGGTGTAGATGATGCGATAGGGCCAGATGCGCAGAGACCGCATTCCCGCATGATCCCCGTGCAATTTTTTTCCTGCAAACGGATCCTCGCGAAGAAGATCGATTGCGGCATCCACCTTGCGTTGCGCGTTTTTTGGCAGCTTTTGAATTTCCCTCGCGGCTCTCCCCGTGATAACGATGCGGTACATCACAGCTTCAAGCGCTTTTTGAACGTATCATAATCGACGGTCTTGAGCTTGCCTTTCTTGAGTCGCTCCATGTCCCTGATGAGACCCTTCGAGAGCTCCGGATCGGCCATGATCTCCATCGTTTCCTGCCAACCTTCGTATTCCTCAAAAGACATGACGACCACCTTCGGAATTCCTTCATGGGTAATGGCCACGACCACCCCCGGATGCTCCGCTGCATCAATGACGGCGTAGAACTTCTTGCGCGCCTCCGTTGCGGTCATAAACTTGCTCATGCGTACATGATAGCGTACGCTTCAACGGCCTGCAATGGAAATTTTCCGTGTGCTACAGCCGATAGGCCTCGCTGCGATGGCTAATAGCAAGGACAACCAAACACTGCCCATCAGGGATAATGAGTACTCTGTACACTCCGATACGGAAGCGATGCGTGGCTCCTGATAGTTTTCCTTTCAGGTGATTTGCGAAATGGAGCGGCTCTTCCTGGCGAGAATACCAAGCCATCTTGTCCAAGATGCGCTCAGCAACCGACACGGGAAGAGATGCTAATGCGCGCCACGCGGCCTTCGTGTACCGGACTTGGGCATGCCGAGCATCTGACGCACCTCCTCCGTCGTGTACCACTCGCCCCTTGCATACTGCCTTCTGGCCTCTGCAATATCCGCTTCCAACTCCTCCATCGTTCGCCTGCGACGGGGCTTCACCGGAACCAGGTGAGCGATCGGCTCCCCGAAGCGCATAATGACGAAGTGAACATTGTCTTTTCGTGCCTCGTTGAGGATCTTCTGCATATTCGTCCGGAGGGAGCGGACGCCGATCGTGCGGGTCTTTGCCATGGCATGGAGGGGAAGAACTGTTCATAGTGTACACAAATGTGTACGCAATTTCAAGGATCACCCAAACTCCTATGGGCACACAAATTTCCATATAACGGACAAAGGCTGGAAGAAAACACACAGAAACAAAACCGGTTACGAAACACAAACAACAAACAAAATCTATGGAAACGCGCCTATGTGGCGGCGATAGCGGAGGGGTTCATAGGCGCAGCGCTTTCTTTCGTCCTTTCTTTGTCGCGCCTGACAAAGAAAGGACAAATCAGAGAAACCACCACTTGCGGCCAAACCACATCAGAGCGACTCCAAGTCCGGAAAGCGCCCCCAGTGTTCCCACTTCGGGCACGGAGGATTTTTCTGAGGCGGAACCCGCAACAGTGAGCGTGGGCGGGAGTTCGGAGCCCGTGAAGCTCATGAGCAGCGCCCCTGAAGCATTTGAAGAAAGCGAAGATGACGATGATGCCAACACGTACCGCGTCCGTGAAAATACGGACGTGCTCACGACTGCAGATTTTTTTGAGCTTGCAGCGGATGATACGGATGCTGCTGTAACTGCCTGACACTCATTCGACAGACCCGGTGTCGGATCGGTGGCGCGCCACTCGCCCGCACAGACACTGAAGGAAATTCCAGCCTTGAGTTTCGGAACGGAGATGTGATCGGACCATGAATCATCCGGCGCGATCAGCCACACATCATCACCCGTGTCGTTGAGCGAAATCTTCGTCTCGCTTTTGGAAAATATCCTGTACGCACCGGCTGCGATCTGCGTATCTGCAGGGATGGCAAATGGCTTGCTCCCCACTCCGCTCCTCGCAGAGCTTCGCGGGGCATGTCCGCCATCTTTCAGATCATCGAGCATCCAGCCGCCGAGGGAAATTGCGTGATCGGTGGGATTGAAGAGCTCGATCCATTCGTCGCCGGTCATCATGATCTCGCTCAACACCACTCCTGTTTCACTGCGCACATCAGGACGCACACTCATCAGGACAATACTCGTTGCACTCGATGAAGAAGAACAGGAGGATGAAGAGCTGCTCGCGATGCGGGAGGATGACGATGATGAAGAAGCCTGCACGACTGTCTCCTCCTCCGGGAGGACAGAGACAAAGAGCGTACTCACCGAAATCCCGCCGCAGAAATCCCGCACGGTCAGCCGCACCACATAATCCACGGAATCCGAAAAGGTATGCGAAGGCGGATTGCAGGCGCCGCTCACCGCGTCATCGCCGAAATCCCACGTGCAGACGGCCGAAGCCAGAGACCCCGCGCCCACGGCGGCCTGCAAGTTGAGCAAGACATGCTCTTCGCCCACGACCGATGCGCTGCCGACCTGGGCGCTGCCGGCATCCTGAATGACAATGCGCGCAGGAAGCAATTCCGCCGTATTGCGCCTGCCTTCGGTGGGAACGCAGAATGCATGGAGCGCATGTGGCGGATCCGGATCGCGTCCGAAACTCACCTCCTCCGCCGTCAGCGGATACTCCCACGCGTCGATGAGGAGGGAGCCGCTCATGAGGCTCACGCGCTCGCCGCTGTTATCGAGCGGAAGATTGGTGACGGATTTTCGAAACGAGCGGTACTCCCCTGCCGCCAGAAAAAAACCCGAGCCGGACGGCGGAGGAATGCGATAGACGGCGGAGGAATTGCCGTCATCGAGCACCCAGCCCGCGATATTCACAGGCACTTCGCCGAAATTCCCGATCTCGATCCACTCGTCGGTGTCGGCACCGATGGGATTTGCAAGGACTTCGGTAATGAGGACGGAGGGAGGAGAGGAAAGTGAGGAAAGAGAAGCAATTGAAGAAAGCGAGGAAAGTGAAGAAAGCGAGGAATACGAGGATCCGCTTGAAAGAGCGGAGAGGGAAGAACCGGAGCCGGATGAAGACTCTGCAAAGCTCACGGATGAATCTGAAGATGAGGAGGCCGAGGAAACGAGTGAGGCTTGGGAAGAAGAAGATGCGTCAGAGGAATCCCCCATCCCCGGCCCTTCCCCCGGCGGGGGAAGGGAGCTTGATGAAGACTCTTCAGAAGAAGACCCTCCCTCTCCGGAGGAGGACATGGACGAGGAAAAAATCACACCCGGCGAACCGAAGATGGGTGCACCTTCTTTAAAACCTTCGGAAGCGAATGCCGTCCGCCAGTTGTCCGCAGCATTGCCGGGGGCGGAGAGGTCGACACGTTCCATGCCGGCTTTGGGCCCGCCCGAAGGGTTGGCTCCGGCGAAGGGATTGCCGACGCCGTCATCCACCTCGTCACGCACGGAACCTGCAGCGTCGCGCAACCGGAGCAGCAGTTTCGTATTCGGCAGACTCATCGAAGAAGTCGAAATCCACGGTTCGATCGCGAGTCGCGAGGATGCGTCCGGATAGCGGCTGATCACGCGCACCGCGCCCGCCGGTAGAATAGTGCCCGTTGCGAAACAAACCATCGTCCCCTCTTCGCCCGAACTTTTCAGTGTCGTGAGCGTCCATCCGGAAAGGTCGCAATCCGACTCTCCAGAACATGCGATCTCCACCCACTCGTCCGCGGTGGAGAGGTCGGACCCCATCCACATCACTTCGCTGATGACCACCGGACCGGATCCGCCGTCCGCATGGGCGTGAAAAACCCCTTTGCAGGGAAAGAGACAGAGCAGTACCCCCGCGGGCAGCAGATACGGACAGAGCCGGTGCAGAAACCTGTGCGGTTCCAAAGTGCACCATTGCAGCGCAAACGGACGATCCGCACAGGGGTCCTCTGCCAAAACAAATCGTTCGACTGCTGATTTTTGGCTACATAAAGAGAAAAAACCGGTTCTATCCCGTCATGGAACGCCGCGCGCATTTGCGGGACTGACCGACCAGTTCGGCAACTGTCTCATGCACATCCATGCCGGATTCGGCCATGCGGCTCTGCACCAACATCCGCAGATGATCCGCCTCGCCTCCTCGTCGACGAAATCGACATCCCGTCCGTCCTGCGGAAAGCGGCTGCTCACGAGCCGCGTCCAATCATCATGATCAATCGGTTTCATGATACAAAACCTTCATTCTCTTTTCCGTCAATGCAACTTTTCGGCTTCACAGTCAACCGATGGCTCTCCAAAGCGCCGACTTTCTCTCTTCGCACGGGAGTCAAAATCCGGTACACTGTAGAAAAGTCGGATAAAGGCTTTTTCTCTCCATTACACGCATTTTCCCCCTCTGCTCCCTTCCCTTCGCACTTTCTCCTGTGACGCATTTCTCTTCATTCGCGGCAAACATCCTTCTATCAAGGAGGATAGACAGGTAAGGAACGAACGGTAAAAGAGCAGGGATTTTTTCCCTGTTCCCCATGATCCTATGGACAACACCATCGTGTTTATCGCCCTCATCGCAGGTGCTGTGCTTGGCGTGCTCGCCGGCTGGTACTTCTTCAGCAAGGGCAAGCATGTCAGCGCGACACTGCAGGCCGACATCAGCAAGAAAGAGCAGGATATCGAGAGGCTGAACCTCAAGATCGCGCAGGCGCAGAGCCAGATCAAGACGGCCGAGGCCGAGGCCCGCGTCACCGCCAAAGAAATCCTCTCGGAGGCGAAAACGCAGGCCGCAGAAATGGAATCGAAACTGGAAAAGGAGCAGGGCCGCATCGAGGAGAAAGAGAAAACCCTCGACGAGAAAGTGCGCGAGCTGGAGCGGCAGCGTGCGAATATCACAAAGCAGGAGCAGGAAGTCGTGGCGCTCAAGACCGAGCTCACTGCTGCGAGCGCTTCCCACCGCGAGGCGCTGGAAAAAGTTTCGAAGCTGACGCAGGCCGAGGCCAAGGAACAACTGAAGGAGGAGCTCGTGCACGAGTTCTCGGATTTCTTCGCCGGACAGGCCAAACTCGTCCGTGAACAGTTCAGGGAAGAGGCGGATGAAGAGGCCAAAAATCTGCTGGCCGAAGCCATGCAGCGCTACGCATCCGAAGTGGCGACGGAATCCACGGCCACCGTGGTGCAGCTGCCCTCCGACGATGTGAAGGGCAAGATCATCGGCAAAGAGGGACGCAACATCACGGCGTTCGAGGCGGCGACCGGCGTGGACATCATCATCGACGACACCCCCGGCGCCATCGTCATCTCCGGCTACGATCTGGCCCGACGCTACGTGGCCAAACTGGCGATGGAAAAACTGATCAAGGACGGGCGCATCCAGCCGGCGCGCATCGAGGAGGTGGTGGCCAAGATGAAAGAGGAAGTCGGCAAGATGATGCTGGAATTCGGCAAGCGCGCCGCGGAGGAGCTGAACATCACCAACTATCCGCAGGACCTGCTCAAGATCATCGGACGGCTGCGCTTCCGCACCAGCTACGGGCAGAACGTGCTCAAGCACTCGCTCGAGATGGCGAACATCGGACGCATGCTGGCCGAAGAGATCGGCGCCGATGCGAAGATCGTGACGGAGGGCTGCCTGCTGCACGACATCGGCAAGGCGCTCGATCATGAAATCGCCGGCACGCACGTCGAGATCGGCCTCGAGATCGCCCGCAAATTCAAGGTCCGCCCCGAGGTGCTGCACTGCATCGCCTCGCACCACGGCGACACGCCCATCGAATCGCCCGAGGCCTTCATCGTGGCGGCAGCCGACGCCATTTCGGGCGCCCGTCCGGGTGCGCGACGAGAATCGTTCGAGGCGTACGTGCGCCGCCTGAAGGAACTGGAAGAGGTGGCGAAGGCATTCGAGGGCGTGAAGCGCGCGTTCGCGATTTCCGCGGGCCGCGAGGTGCGCGTGTACGTGGATACGGAAAAAGTGGACGACCTCGGACAGGCGAAGCTGGCCAAGGACATCGCCGAGAAGATCGAGAAGGAGCTGACGTATCCGGGTGTCATCAAGGTCAACGTCATCCGAGAGCGACGCATTGAGGAAATGGCGAAATAATCCTCAGTTGCAACATTGGTCTTGAGCGTAACCGAAGGATGAATGTGATCCGGGAACGGAGAGTGGAAGAAACGGCGAAGTAAGAAAAGGCACTGAAAGTATTGTAGGTATTGAAGGTAAGGAAGGTACTGCCCCTCCCTTACCTCCTTTACATTCCTTACCTGCCTGACCTCTCTTACTTTTTTTCCTCCCGAAACTCTCTTGCGATCACAAACATCAATACAAAAATTAACCAACTCCCCGTCAAGCCATCACAGATGCGCTTGGATCCAGCAATGGTACGATTTGCTAAATACTTCTCCCGCTCTCTCCCATGGTTTCAAAGCGTTTCGTTCTTCTTGGAATTTTCACCCTCAGTGTCGGGGCTGCCGTTGCCGGAACACTCTGGAATTTGCAACCGGAAACCCTGCAGGGGCAGCTTGCCGCGGGAACTTCGCAGGTGATCGATGACGGGGATGCGGGCTTCAAGACGAGCGGAACGGGATGGAAGAGTTTTCAGCATGCCTTGGGGTACAAGGGGGATATCACCTCTCCGGCCACGATCACTGATACCAATCTCTCCGCCACGTGGACATTCTCGAACGTGACAGCAGGCCAGTATAAATTTTTCGTGACCTTCAAAGCCTACAATTTGCTCACGAATCAGGCTCCCTACGCCGTCAAGGACGGGCCCTCTCTGCTCGGCTCCACGACGGTGAACCAGAAAGCTGATCCAGCGGGAAACACCTATGACGGAAAAGCATGGACGCTTCTGGGAACGTACACGGTCAAAGGTCCCAGTGTGTCCATCACCCTCCTGCGTCCGTCTGCACTCACGGCGAACGGCATCATCGCGGATGCCGCGCGCATCGAGCAAATCCTATCGCCAACAGCGGGAACCGCAGCATCCTCCGCGGCCTCGATTGCCTCCAATACACCCGATGCCAACATCCAAGCTTTGTCCGGCGGGAACAGTAGCTCACCGTTTTTGACCTGTCCCGCCGCCGGCTGTAACAACGGCTCCTTCTGTACTTGCGATGGACGCAATTGCTCCTGTTGTAATCTGGGCATGGAGCTGCGGTGCGATGAGAACCGCACAAACTGCTTTTGCCGGTACATCGAGTGTGACCCGGGATCCCACGTGGGCCCGAATAATACCTGCATCCCCGATACGGTCTGCGGTGACGGTACCATCGATTGGGCCGGGACACCGAAGGAGTACTGCGAGACGCAGCCGCAGCAGGGCTGCCCTCCGGACCGGACGTGCGCCAGCTGCACGCGCTGCTCCGTGTGCGGCGACGGCATCGTCGAAGGAAGCGAAGAGTGCGAGGTGGATTTCACCTGCGGGAGCGGACTGGCCTGCGACGCCTGCGCGTGTGTTTCTTCTTCCACGCGTCTGACGGCGAACGCGACCATCGACCTTGATGTCACGAAAGCGACGATCACCACGCCCTCCGCCAACGTCACGCGGACCAGCTGGCCCGTGACCGTCACCGCAGGGAAGAACTACGATATCTTCGTCTCAACGACGAACTGCCCGACGAGTTACTGGCGCGTCTACGACGGTTCCCGGAATGTCCGCCCTCTCCTCATCGAATACGGATCCCTGCTCTGCCGTACCCCCGGCTGGATCCGCATTGCCCGGGTGCAACCGACCAGTTCTTCCCTCACCATTCAGCACGATCCCACGTCCACTGCCGCCGCGGAAGGCGCAATCGCCACTTCCATCCGCGTCGTCCAGGTTTTTGATGACGCAGTTCCCGCTCCGCTCGGCATCACGCTCATCGATGACGGGGACGAGGGTTTCTCCGTGAGCGGAAAAAGTTACGCAACGTACGATGCCACCTATTCCCTCCCCTGGGTTTCGGCCGATCTGGGTCTGTTGCCGCTCTACGGAGACGACTTCGTGATTCCAGCATACCGAACCTTCTGGAGATTCACGGTCACTCCGGGTTCCTCTTACCAGATTTTTGCTTCCTATCGTCCCTACATCAGCGCCGGATACAACAGAACGTATTCCATCACGGCCGGCCAGAGCACGAATTTGGGTTCCGTCACCGTCGATGGGAGCAGCATCCCCGACGGCGCCTGGTTCCGCGGCACGAAATGGAAAAGTCTGGGCACGTTCTCCGTACAATCCGATCGTCTCACCGTTGCTCTCACGCAAGGGTTCTATGACACCGACGCCGTGCGCATCGTCCGCGTCGGGGATATCGCCTCATCGTCTTCCTCTTTCCACTCAAGCTCTTCTTCTTCGCACAGTTCCAGCGAGTCTTCGAGTAGCCTATCCTCGCCCTCCTGCCTCCCCGAAGGGGGCATCATCTCCGAGACGAACATGCTCCCCTGTTGTTCCGGCCTCGAGTCGCGTGCCAATATCGTCCCGAATCCGCAAACCGGGAAATGTCCGACTTCCGCGCCCACGAGCATATGCACCGACTGCGGGGATGGGCAATGCGGTATTGGGGAAAACGAGTGTAATTGCACTTCGGATTGTCCGCGCTCGAGTTCCTCTGCTTCATCCAGCTCCTCTGTCGCTGCCTGCATCAACGAAAGTCAGATGGGCTACTCGTATCTGGGAAATTTCTGCTGCACGGGACTCCGTACTATCCCTGTCCAAACGCTGCTGGAGGATGGCACGTGTGCGGGAAACAATAACGGCCATTTCTTCTGCACCGCACTCTGCAGCAATGGGCAATGCGCAGGATTGGAAAACGCATGTACCTGTTCCGAAGACTGTCCTTCTTCAAGTTCCAGTTCTCTGTCCTCCTCTTCATCCTCATCCTCGAGCAGTTCCAGCACATCCTCAAGCAGCCTTTCGTCATCCAGCTCTTCTTCATCTGCTATCGCCTGCGTGCAGGAAGGCGGCATCATCACCGAGGCGAATGTAGGGTTGTCCTGCTGTGCGGGCCTGACCTCTCGCCCAAACCTCGCTCCAGTGAACGGAGTGTGTCCCGACGTCCCGCTTAACAACGTGTGCATCCGGTGCGGTGACGGACAGTGCGGCACCGGAGAAAACTCCTGCAACTGCACTGCGGACTGCTCCGATCTTCCGTCTTCCGCGCTCCAATGGGAATCCGTGGGAAACTCCTATTTCTTGGGCACCATTTCCGACTACGCCTTCTTCAGCACCGATTCTCATCTGTACATCGTAGGCGGTAGGGGGTTTTGGGGGGCCACCAAAGACGAATTTCGTTCCGCCGACGGGCTGATCTGGTCTCATGTCGCTTTCCTGCCTGCCCCTCTCTCTAACGCCGCCTCCCTACAGTCGTACGAAGTCGCCATGCTCTTGGGAGGCCTGACGGAAGATGACAGCGTGGTCAATTGGGCTCTCGCGACTCCCACGCTGGGTTCCATCAATTTCCTTTCCAACAGCGATTTCACCCTCCCGGCTCCCCGCTACGACGGAGCGGTTCTGCGCGTGGGGAGCACCACCTACTTCCTCGGCGGCAGGTACGACTCTTCGTCACTCGGCGGTTCGCTCCTGGGTTCGCTCCTGGGAGCCCTGCTCGGCCAATCTTCCACCCCTCGCGCTTCCCGGGAAATCTATGTGCATGACGGCTTGGGGTGGTCGCAGCTGGATGCCGAGCTTCCTTTCGATGTCACAACGAATGACGCTTTCACCGTCAGCGACAAACTCTTCATCCTCGACGATTCCAGCCCCCGTAAGGTGTACATGTCGACGGACGGCACCGCCTGGTCGCAAGTCGCCGTTCTCCCGTCCGCCACCGCCGGTTCCACATTCCTTCATCCCGTCCTGCACAACGGCGTCGTCTGGCTCCTCGGAAAATCCGGTACTTTCGCGGGCTCCGCAATGGAGACGACGGATGGCCAGCAATGGCAAACGTTTACCGGCGCTTTTCCCTCCGATCTCGACAACTTCGCGCCGGAAAACGCCATCTTCTTTAAGGGAGAGCTCTGGTTGTTGGGCACCGTGGACGACTACTACGCCGGCGGCAGCAACGGCAAGGTGCTCAAGGCAAGCATGATTGCCTGCTCCTCATCGCCATGGTCCGCATGCCCGACAGACTATTCCTGCGCGGCGGCTTGTTCCGATGAAATCTGCCTACGGCCTGATGACATCGATTGCGCCCCCGGAACAACGCCCCAGTACTCCGGCGACTCTTGCGGCAATACCACCTGCTCCGGGCAGTGCGTCCGGTGCGTGAGCGGTTCCTCTTCCTCCTCGTCTTCCGTCTCCTCTCTTCAATCATGCGGCAACGGAGCAATCGAATCGCCGGAACAGTGCGACGACGGGGACACGCGGAGCGGCGACGGCTGCTCGGCCACTTGCCGCTTGGAACCCGACGTGGAGACGACCTTCGCAACTCCACTGCAGTTCGAGGGGAATGACAGTAGCACTGCTTCCTTCACCCTCAAATTGCATACCGCCAACCTCTCAGACTCCATCGAGGCGCAATGGATCCAGGCTTCCTTCTACGGTGACACTAATTCGGACGGCTTGAGCCCTCTCTTCCCCGGACTCATTTTCGTCCCGGAGCCTTCGGATGACGAGTGTGCACTGGATGCCGATGGAAGAATCTTCTGTCCCCCTGGCTCGCCGAGCGCGAGCGTGGGGTATAACCTTCGACCTGGTAGTTCACATGATTTCGATGTGTCCTTCCATGTGGATCGCGCACAGTTCTGTGCAGCCACTAATTCTCGCAATCTGCGGGGCTATGCCTATCCGTACTATTCGGATGAAAAGAACGCCCAAAACAATCTCACGACGATCTCCCTCGCTCCTTTGTGCGCAACCTGCGGGAACGGGTTGCTCGATGCGGATGAAGAGTGCGATGATGCCAACAATATCGATGATGACAGCTGCGACTCCTCTTGCGCCATCACCTTTACCTCCCCCGCCCTTTCCATCTCCGAACGGTACATGGGTGTCGGGGTCATCCCCGTCACTCCCGGACAGACCAACGTTCCGCTGCTCCGTTTCACCGCGACCGCAAAACAGGAATCCCGTTTCACCGCGCTCTTCATCCAATCGACAACAGACATCCTACCGCTCTCCGATGCTACACTCTGGAAAGACACAAATAACGACGGTATCGCGGACCGGGAAATAGCTGGCACTTTCCATGCTGTGACCGAGACTTCCGGTTACCTCTCCCTCGAGAACGACGCCCAATTCAATATTCCCGAAAATACAAGCGCCGCCTATGAGATCCGCGGAACGATCGATCAGACGACTCATGGCTCCTTTAATATCCGTATCCAGAATAACGGCCTGTCTTCTGTTAACGCCATCTGGAAGCATCCAACAAGCGGTTACTTCTCCCTCCTCGGCGGAGTGAGTTTTGATGGCGGTGAGTGCCTCAAACCACCGGTCAACGACGATACGACAACCAGTCCCCCCTACTACCGGAATTGTGACATCACCCTAGCAACCCAGCTGTCACCGACTTGGGTTATTTCCTCGTCTTCCTCCTCGTCCTCTTCTTCGGTTTCTTCCAGTTCCTCTTCCGTCTCTTCGGCCTGTTCGGCGGCTTCCACGCCTTCCTGCACGGACGGCGTGCTCGTACCGCAGCCGGGTCCGGATGCGAACGGCTGTCTGAGAGCCTCCGTCTGTTGTCACGGCGCCCAGAATTCCACTGCCCAGTGCACGCTGCGTCTGCAATGCGGCGGTGGGAGCTGCATCATCGCCTCCTGTTCCTGTTCGTAAGTCCCCTTCCTCTCTTTTCGCTTCCATGCCTCCCTTCCGCTTGCACCGGCCCGCCCTGCTCCTCCCCATCGGGATCTTTCTGCTCCTGGCTGGCGTGATCGTTTCCCTCCGCCCCGTTCCCTTCTCTCAACGCGCCGAGGTCGCGGAACCCTGCGGACGTATCGGCGGCACCTGCAGCCAGCAGAACATGTATTGCAATGCGAGTTATCAGTGCCGAAAAGCCTGGTGGCCGTTCTGCGGCGATAGCATCTGCCAGGATTCCGAACGTGCCACGGTCGTGAAAATCGACGGAATGACAGTTCTTGAGCGCTCCGGTACTGCGCGCTTCGGCGAGGCACTTGCCCCGCTCGGAGACATAGACGGGAACGGCGTTCCCGATCTTGCGGTCCTGGCAAGAGGGCCGGAGGACGATCCTTCCAACACCACCGTCTCCATCCTGCATCTTGCCGCGGACGGAACGCTCCAATCCGTTGATAGTTTTCCGTTCCCTATCACTGCATCGTTCCGGTCGTTTTCCAGTGGATTGGGAGGGATCACTACCGTAGGTGATCTGGACGGGAACGGCGTTCCCGATCTTGCTGTCAGTCACACGTTCCGACAGGATTCCGATGAGATGCCGTACTACATCGGCCAGGTGAATGTTTTCCTGCTGCAGAAAGACGCGTCGAACCGCATCAGCGTGAAGTCGCAATACACGGTGAAAGCCCCGACAACCGCCTCTCTTCACTGCGGAAGCTCCAATCCCGCACAGTGCAAGGCGAACGGCGTTTCCCTCTTCGGCTCTTCCCTGGCCTATCTCGGCGGTGACCGTCGCGCCCTCGTCGTGGGATCGGCGAACGGCGCGTGGTACACGGAGCTTTCGCGCTACAGCGCCACGACTCCCGAGGAATTGGGAGGAGGCGCAGCTACGGATGACCGGGTGCTCTTCGTCGCGGCCATGGGTCCGGGACCCTCGAGCAATTCCAGCATTCTCGCTGCGCAATTCGCCTTGAGCGGCACGACGCAGGGAATTCAATTCTTTTTCGTCAACACGAAGGACCAAATGAATGCGCGGTACAGAATCATATCGGGAGCGGGGGTGACGTATAACCTCGGACTCAATAAATCCATTGAATCCATCGCCCCCACGGGCAACCTGGATGGGAACGGGAATGTAACCGGCGACTTGTTCGTCGGCGGGAGTATCAACGCCGTCAACACGTATGATGGTTTGCGACGTGCCGTCGCGAACGTGAGCTTGGAGAATGGTACGTACGGACAGATCGTGCATGCCACCGAGATCATTCCAAGCTTCGACGACTTCGCCGCGTCCGGTGACGGTTTCGGCACCGCGGTCGCCGTGGTCGGTGACATTGATGGCGACGGTGCGCAGGATTACGCAGTCGGGGCCCCGGATACCGTCCGCTGCGCCGACGGGACACGGACGCAAGGATGTGCCGACCAATACAAGGAAGGGGCCGTTTGGCTCCTTCTCTCTCAAGCAGGTTCCCAGGCGTGCCCCGCCGATTGCTCTGGGTTTTCTTCACTTTCCTCTTCCAGTTCAAGTTCTGCGTCCTCTTCCAGCTCCTCCTCGTCCTCTTCTTCGCTTTCTTCCAGTTCCTCTTCTTCCAGCTGGCATTCCTCGTCATCGTCTACCGCCGTCTGCACCGATTCCGACGGAGGTCTGGTCTATGACGTTCAGGGAACCATTACCAACTACCTGCCATATGGCACGGAAGTCTTCCCCTCCGCAACCGACATCTGCTTCAAAGACAACAACCAGAACCCAGCCATCGATCCGAATATCCTTCTGGAGGGATACTGCGGCAACGACGGCTTCGGCCATCTAGAGCAGTACACTTGCCCCAACGGCTGCGAGAATGGCGTTTGCCTGCCGCCGGGCGTTTCGTCGTCTTCGTCCTCTTCCTCTTCGTCCTCTTCCAGCTCCTCCTCGTCCTCCTCTTCGCGCCTCCTCTTACCATCATGGGGCTGCTCCCCCTGCTCCGGTCGGGGATGCGGATACTGTGCCGCCTCCGGCCAAGAATGCGTCGTAAGCTCCAGCCTCCGCAACGGCTACCAGTGCCTGACGACTCCCGAACCGGGCTGGATCGCCTGCGGATGCGTGGGATCCGATACCAATCCGATCGCCGAATGCTGGGGCGACATGGAAGTGAACGCGGGCGGCAAGCCCTGCTGCCCCGGATTAAATGAGCTGCCTAACATGCGAGTGATCGGCGGATCATGCCTACGGGCAACAGCGACCTTCTGCACCGCCTGCGGCGACGGTATATGCAACGGCAACGACAACGGCGGAGAGAATTTCTGCAATTGCCCGGAGGATTGCGGATCGGCTCCGGCAAGTTCCTCCAGCTCTTCTCTGCACGGCGCCGGCGCGTCTTCGAGTGCTTCTTCCTCTTCCAGCATCAGCGGCCCCGAAACGGTGGGGCAGGATGAAGTGACTTTCGCCCGACAGTACGCCGCATCGTTCGGCGATCGTGCTTCGCTCCTCGCGAGCGCCGACGGCCGTTTCATCGTCTACGCGCGTCGACCGAGTTCCTGGGCGAACGAAATCCTCTACCTGCTCGATACGCAAGAGTTGGTCCGGCGGGAAATCCCCGCCACCATCGCGAGTTACCGCAGCTTCGCGCAACCGTATCTCTCGGCGGACGGACGCTTCGTCGGCGTGCAGGAATACACCTTCTACACCCAAACGGGAGCCGACGAACTCTCTTCTATGTGGATTTACGACACCGCAACGGAACAGCGCTCCGTGATCACCGCCGCTCTCACTCCGGGCAGTACCGGCAAGCAAGCAACCTTCGCGCGCGACATGCGGAGCGCCGCGTTCTTCTCGCAGTGGATGCTGGACGACTCCGGTCAATGGTCGCCGGGGAACGGCGATGTCTTCCTCTACCTCTGGAGAGAAGAGGAAGAGATCGTCCAACTTCCCGTCATGTCCGAGAACGCCGGAGGGGACGAACTGCGCTTCCTTGACTTCGCAAACGATCCCGGACGTTTCCTTTTCTTCTACCTTGCCCCCTTCACGAGCGCCGGCCAGTACAAGCTCTACGATACCTTGACAGGAGAACTCTACACGGTCAGCAGTCTTTCCGATGCCTACGCGAAAGCGAGCACGATCGTCTCTGGAGGATCTTCCAGTTCTTCTTCCTCCGCTTGTCCCGATCCCACGCCGCCTCCTTGCGAAGGAGGTGTCCTCTTCCCGCAACCGGGACCGGACGAGAACGGATGCGAACTGGCCCCGGTCTGCTGCGAAGGAGCCCAGGCGGGAGGCGAATGCACCACGGACATGAGCTGCACGAACGGCTTCTGCATCGTGGACTCCTGTACGTGCGAGTGAGCGAATGAACTCATGCCTCCACGCGGAGCGCATACTTTCCGGATCGCTCCTCTACCAGTTCTTCTTTCCGAAGTTTTGTGAGAATGGCTGTCAGCCATGTCCGGTGCGCGACGAGTGACCAGTCTGCGGCTACCCGTCTGCCCAGCGTATCCAGCGAAAGTCCGGCAGGAGCATCTCTCAGCGCCTCGATCACGCGGCCCCGGACGATACGATCGGGGACGAAACTCCCTTTGATTACGCGGCCCGGTTCGGGCTTGGACGTTCGGATTTCGATCTGCGGAACATTCTTCTCGGTGGCCTTCATGAGTCCTTTTCGCGTGAGCGGGCACTCCTCCCACTTGGGATCTTTCTTGGTCTGTACAAGGGAACCGAAATCCATCAGAGCCGCATGCCAATTGCGCGCATCATGCCCCACCTGACCGTCCAAGGCCGCATGCAACACCTCCTCTGCAATTTCGATGAGATACCGATCATCTTTTTTCCACGTGCCGTCCGGACATTCCGGCCCCACAAAGGTGCGGTGCAGGATGCGGCGGATATTCGTGTCGATGCATGGGGTTGGGAGGTTGAACGCAAAATTCCGGATGGCAGCCGCCGTGTAGTGACCGAGCCCCTTGATGGATTGAAGCGCCCTCATCTCTTGCGGAAAAACCCCGTTCCATTCGTCCATGATCCTCCGTGTCGCATCCCGCAGACGAAGCACACGACTGTTGTAGCCCATCCCGCGCCACGCCAGAATTACTTGCCGGTTGCCTGCCGCGGCGAGCACGCGGAGTGTCGGAAATTCTCGCAAAAAACGCACGTAGATCTCTCGCACCCGGTCCACCTGCGTCTGCTGCAACATGACCTCGGAAACAAGGATGCGATAGGCGCGCTCCGTGTCATCCGAAATCAGAAGATCCCGCCAGGGAAGTGCACGCTTGTGAACGGAGTACCACTGCCAGATTGCTGCGGTAAAGCCGCGAATCCGCTCTTTTCTCATCATGGCTTGAGCATAATCGATGAGACCCACGAATGATAATCATGCCGAGACACCTGCCCAATTGCTCCTCCTTTCCGTGATTTACGCCGTAATTCCGTTGACGACCCTCCTCAATCTCCCTAGACTTTTCGGGCTAAAAGAAGCTAAAGTGCTTCTGATATCCCTTTTTTCCCTCCTTTGTTATGGCAGATCAGAAGAAATTCGACCGCAGCAAGCCGCACGTCAACGTCGGCACCATCGGTCACGTCGACCACGGTAAGACCACGCTCACCGCGGCCCTCTCCTTTAACTTCTCACCGGAAGGAGAAAAGAAAGGGTACGCAGACATCGACAACGCTCCCGAAGAGAAAGAGCGCGGCATCACGATCAACACCTCGCACGTGGAGTATGAATCCCCCAAGCGCCACTACGCGCACGTGGACTGTCCGGGACACGCCGACTACGTCAAGAATATGATCACCGGCGCCGCCCAGATGGACGGAGCCATCCTCGTGGTCTCCGCCGCAGACGGCCCCATGCCCCAAACACGCGAGCACATTCTTCTGGCACGCCAGGTGAACGTGCCCTATATCGTCGTCTACCTCAATAAAGTGGACCTCGTGACGGACCCCGAGCTCATCGACCTGGTCGAGACGGAGGTGCGGGAATTGCTCACCAAATACGAATTCCCGGGCGACAAGACCCCGATCTTGCGCGGCTCCGCCCTCAAGGCAGTGGAAGGAGACAAGGCAGAAATCGAGACGCTCAAGAAGCTCCTCGACACGCTCGATGAGTGGATTCCCGTCCCAGAGCGCCAGACCGACAAGCCCTTCCTGATGTCTGTGGAAGACGTCTTCTCCATCAAGGGACGCGGCACCGTGGCGACGGGCCGTATCGAGCAGGGTAAGGTGAAGATCAACGAAGAAGTGGAAATCGTCGGTATCAAGCCGACCCGCAAGACCGTCGTCACGGGCGTGGAAATGTTCCACAAGCTCCTGGACGAGGGTATGGCCGGCGACAACGTGGGGCTCCTCCTGCGCGGTATTGAGCGCGAGGACATCGAGCGCGGCCAGGTGCTGGCCAAGCCGGGTTCCATCACCCCGCACACCAAGTTCGATAGCGAGGTGTACATCCTGACCAAAGAAGAAGGAGGCCGCCACACGCCTTTCTTCAAGGGATACAAGCCTCAATTCTACCTTCGCACGACAGACGTGACCGGTGCCGTGGAGCTGCCGCCGAATGTGGAAATGGTCATGCCGGGTGACAACACAAAGTTCGTCGTCACCCTCGGCGCCCCGATCGCTCTGGCCGACGGAACGCGCTTCGCCATCCGCGAAGGCGGCCGCACGGTCGGTTCGGGTGTGGTGACCAAAATCGTTGAATAACAATGCTCTTCCGTAGCCGGCGTTCTTGAACGCCGGCTACGGATTCTGCTCTTTCTCCCCTCCTCCCCCATGACTCCCTCGAAGAAGGCTCCGCTCAAGAAATCCGCTCCTGCGAAAAAGGACGTCCAAAAGGCCCCCGCAGCGCACAAGAAACCGGATGCCCTGAAGAAGGAATCTGTGGCCATTCAGGAAAAGAAACCCACACCTGTCACCAAGACAGCCCCATCCATCCGCATCCGTTTGAGCGCGTTTGACCATACCGTGCTGGACGAAGCCGCCGCAAAGATCATCGATACCGCGGAACGCAGCGGCGCCGTGATTCACGGCCCGATCCCCCTCCCCACCCGTATTCGCAAATTCACGGTGAACCGTTCGACGTTCGTTCACAAGAACGCACGCGATCAGTTCGAGATGCGCACGCACCGCCGCCTGATCGATCTCAAAGAGACCACGTTCAAGACCATGGAAAGCCTGCAGAGCCTGAGCCTGCCCTCCGGCGTCGACATCGAGATCAAGATGGGGTGATACGAGCTTATTAGCTGGTCAGCTTATTAGCTTGTTAGGATAAAAGAGACAGACTCATACACCGAAAGGGCACCTCAAGCGAAACCGAAGAAGCTAAGAAGCTACAACCGAAGAAGCTATGTTCACTTCCACTTTTTGACCTTCAATCCCGCCTCGGCCGCCGCCTGTTCCGCCTCCTGTTTGCTCGCGCCCGAGCCGCGTGCCACCTCATCCGAACCGAGGAACACGGCCGAGGTGAACTTCTTGTCATGATCCGGTCCGCTCTCGGCAACGACATCGTAGTGCGGTGTCACGCCAAAGAGCTCCTGCGCCTTCTCCTGAAACACGCTCTTGAAATCCCGGTGCTTTCCGGCTTTGAGAAGCTCCCCGAGCAGCATGAGAATGTGATCGAAGCAGAATGTACGGGCCGTCTCGAACCCCTGATCGAGGAATATCCCGCCGATGAGCGCCTCAAGGGCGTTCGCAAGAGTAGATTCTTTGTCCCGCCCGCCGCTGGCCTCTTCTCCACGACTCATGAAGAGGTACTCCCCCAGTTGAAGCTCCCGCGCCACACTGGCCAGCTGCTTGCCGTTCACCAGCGCCGCACGCCAGTTGGTCAGTTCCCCCTCCGATTTGCTCTCGAACGAGAACAGGTACTCGGTGGCCACGAGCTCAAGAACGGCATCCCCGAGGAATTCCATACGCTCATTGTGCTTGTGAATGCGGGCCTTGCCCGTAAAACTTCGGTGTGTAAGCGCCTGTGCGAGCAGGTCTTTGTTCCTGAAGGAAAGGTGCAGTGATTTCTCGAGAAGACTTAAGGGCTGGGGCGGCATGACGGGATGAGTGTAAGGGAAACAAGGGAGGTAAGGGAAGCAAAGGAGGTAAGGGAGGTATTGAAGGTAAGGGAAGCAAAGGAGGTAAGAGAGGTATGGGAGGTATGGGAGGTATGGGAGGTATGGGAGGTACTGAAATGGCTCATCACCTTCTTGACCTCCAATACTTACATCACCTTCTTGACCTCCTGCGTTCCCGTGCCTTGTGCTATCGCATTCAACACCCCATTCACGAATTTTCCGCTCTCGGCGGTTCCGTACTCCTTGGCGATCTCGATGGCCTCGTTCATGATCACGGCCGGCGGAGCCTCCTTCAGAAAGAGAAGCTCATAGGCTCCGACAAGCAGGACACAGCGCGAAATGGGATCCATGCGCTCCAGTGTCCAGCCGGGGGCATGTTCCGCCACGGCTTCACGGAGCGCATTCTCCTTCTCGGCAATACCAAGGAGCAACTTCTCTGCAAAGGGCTTATCCATCTCACCCAATTCACCGGCATTCCGTTCAAGGGATTCCACCTCGTCACAGGGACGGCGCTCCCGTTCGAAGAGCGTCTGCATAACGGCAATCCTGGAAAGGTGACGGCGTCGGGCCATAAACGAAGCTATAAGCGGTAAGCTAAAGCGATGAAAATCTTCAGTGGAAAGCTTAGAGCTTAACGCTTAGAGCTTAAAGCTATTTTATGCCTTGATTCTGGTGATGCCTTTCAGAGCCTTCTTGGCCTTCTTCTTCGGGGCGGCGAGAGAACCGTACGGGGAACGCTGCTTATTGAGGAGCTTACGGATGCGCTTCTGCACGTAGATGGAATGCTGCCGTCTGCCGCGGCTTTTCTCTCTGCGCTTCTTGGGTGTCGGACGTTTGGACATACGCGGCGTAGGTTAGCGAAGAAGGTACGGTTGTGCAAAGAAAAAGTGAAGGAATGGACGAAGGATCGGAAACCAGGGGAAGGAGGGAAATCGGGGATTGAAGAAGGAGGGGAACGAAAAATGAACCCCAGTTCCCGAGTTCCCTTATCCCGAGTTCCCTATCGCCGGTTGCCCGAAAGCGCCAGCATGAAACGCAGAATATAGAGGAACAGATTGAAGATATCGAGATAGAGGCTTAAAGCCAGCAGGAAGGGATTGGCACCCAGACGACCCAGAGCCTGCACGCGCTGCACGTCGTAGGCGGTGAATGCGGCAAAAAGCACGACCCCGATGCCCGCAATGAGGATTTCGGCCCCGCCGGTGCGCAGTGAAGGAATGAAGATCTGCAGGAGCGCGATCACGATGAGGCCGATCAGCCCCATCAGGAGCATCCGCCCCATGCCCGACAAATCCGCCTTGGTCGTAGAGGCGAACACCGCGGACCCCGCCGCCATGAAGATCGTGGCAAGCGAGGCATTGAGCAAAATGGTTGCGCCGTTCACATATCCCGCAAGCACATACAGGATGTACGGCGTGACTGTGATGCCCGACAGAAGAGGAAATACCGCAAACAGAATGATGTTGAGCGGTGAAGAGCGCATCCACATCCGCGAGGTGAAGATCAGGATCAGCTCGGCAATCAGAAAGACCATCTGAATGCCGGAACCAATCAGAATCCTTGCATACACAAGACCCAGAAACACCCCCAGCGCCGTCAGGGCGAGGGCGAGGGCGAAGAGTCCGTACACCTTGGCCTCGGAAGAGGAATCGAGCACGACCGGACGGCTGCGGATGGAGGTGAATGCCATGACGCCATGGTAGCTGGTTCGCTTCTGAGATTGTAGATCCTGAGGATTTGCTGAGGTTCTTATTTTGGCATAGCTCGTCCCCTGCCCCTAAAAAGCTATAGCTCGCCAGCGCAGAAGCTCTCTCCCCTCCCTCATTAAGAGTGGAACAAATCTCAATTCTCTGGTACAATACATGGATTTATGCGAAAACTCCTGATCATCCTCTCCGCAGCCATCGCCGCTCTGCTCCCGCAGGTGCTGCTTGCCGCTTCGAACCCGAATCCGGGCATTATCCAGACGTGCGTCGTGCCGGGCATTTCCTGCCTCGGCGGCGATCTGGCGTCCTACATCAATTCCACCATCCTCGAAGGGGCGCGCGTCGCCTTCACGGGAATCGTCTTCGGGGCCATTTTCTTTTACGGCCTGAAGCTCCTCATCACCCCCGAAAACGACACGACTGTCACGGAAACGAAGCAGGCCTTTGGCTATGCACTGTTCGGCTGCGTACTCATGCTGGGAGCGGAGCTCATCGCTTCCAGTTTCGTGACAGGGGGTGTCGTGGAACCGACAGGACTGAATACCGTTCTCGGCAACGTCGTCACCTTCCTGAAAGCTCTCGTTGCAACCGCTCTGCTCGTCAACATCACCATTCAGGGATTCAATATGATCATGGCGAGCGATGAAGGGGGCACCACCAAAGCGCGCACCAAATTCCTCCACGGTGTCTACGGAGCTGCCATCGTCCTGCTGGCTTCTCCGCTCGTGAACATGATGTTCGGCAAAAACGCATCCGCAGGGCAAACCGAACTCGTGGGAATCGCCAATTACATCATCACCATCTTCGGATTGCTCGCCGTTGTCGCCCTGATCGTGAGCGGCATCCTGCTGGTCATCTCGGTGGATGAAAGCTTCAAGGAACGGGCGAAGAAACTGGCGACCGCCAGCCTCGTCGCGCTCGTCGTTGTGATCTCCGCAGGCGCACTGATCAATTTCTTCATCATTACGTGATGACCGCGCGCTCTGCCTTCCACTGGCTCGGTGCTCTCGCGCTCTGGACGATGCCGGCCATGGCATTTGCCTTCTTCGAGGACACGATCAACCACGTAGGCGGCGCCCTGCCGAATGCCATCGGAGCCACTGAATTCGGCAGTATCTACCAGACGATCATCCAATCCTTTGCGGGCATCGTCTCGATCGTCGGCATCGTCATGATCATCCGCGCAGGTCTGCTCCTGACGATCAGCGATGATGAGGGACAGTATGAAAAGTCGAAGAAAACCATCATTGCCATCTCGATGGCGCTCATTATCATCAATCTCGCGCCCCGCATTGCGGAAGCGTTTTTGGCCTACCAAAGCGGCGGTTCTGCAATCATCGACGAGGAAGTCCGCGGCCTCTTGGGCTTCTTTGAGACCGTCGCGGCGATCACGGCGATCATCTTCATCATCGTCAGCGGCATCCGCGCCGTCATCAGCTACGGGGGGGAGGACGGCACCGCCCATCTGAAGCGGGCGATTCTCGGCGTCGGAGCCGGCATCCTGCTCATCGCGGCAAAATTCCTCATTCTGAATGCAGTCGTCGTGGAGCGCACACCGAGCGGACTCCTCTCGATCATTTCAAAATTCATGCAGGCGCTGCTCGGCTTCGGGGCGTTCGTCGCCACGATCGTACTCATCTGGGCGGGGCTCCTCATGATCGTGAACCTGGGCAAAGACGAGCAGTACACGCGGGCCAAGAACCTCGTCATCCGCGTGGGGATCGGGCTCATCGTGATCCTGATCAGCCTCGCACTCGTGCGCTTTGTGATCGGATAGAGCTCACACCTCTTGAAGAAGTATGCGAACAATGGCCACCATGGATCAGGCCGTCTCTTCCATGGCATGGAATCCACGGCGTTCTTTGACCTGATCGAGGATTGCACTCACACGGTCGTATTCCTGCGAAGCCTGCGGTGCATCGGACCGCTCAGCCAGGGTATCCAAACGGACGATCAACGCATGGAAAAACTGTTCGACTGCTTCCGCGGAGCACTGCCGCAGCTTTACTGCAACGTCTGCAGAGGAGAGTGATGCGAACTCCTCGACATTCGGCTGCGTTTCGGTGGATGGAACATGTGTTTCTGTCGACATGAAAAAAAAGGGGGAAGAAGTGTGGATGCATTCTCGTGATCGAATGATCTTCGTCAAGAAAAACGACGCCGGAAGGACGGCGACATCTCTTTCGGCGGATCCTTCAGCCATTCCAAGCCTTCGTCAGATACTCCCGCACACACCGATGCGTGTTGAAGTACCCCAAAAGCCCGATGGCGCGCTTCATGCGGCGGATCCATCGTGCACGTCCCTCGTAATAGTATTCCGGAACGATCTGATACTGCAGCTCCGTATAGATATCCTCCGCGTCAATGGATCGTGTCGTATCGACATTGGTTGCCAGGACAAGCGGACCGATGCGCCAGCCCGACTCGGGATCGCGCTCGAAGCCTTCGATCCACCAGCCATCGAGTGTGGAGAAGTTGAGCGTCCCGTTCAGGCACGCCTTCATGCCGGAGGTGCCCGAGGCCTCGTGCAGGCGCATGGGTGTGTTCAGCCATATATCCGCTCCCTGCACGAGCAGTCTGGCCAGATCGGGATTGTAATTTTCAAGGTAGGCGATCTTCACCTTGTCCTTGAGCGCATGCGAACGCTCCACCATGCGCTGGATCACGCCCTGCGCAAAGGGATCGGACGGGTGGGCGTTGCCGGAGTGGACGATCTGGACCTTGCCGTGGCACACGTCCGCCAGACGCTGCAGGTTGTCGTACAAAAGTTCCGGCTGCTTGTACGAAACCACCCGGCGCGCACTGGCGATGGTCAGCACCTCGGGATCAAAGTGGAGCCCGGTGCGCCGGTTCACCTCATCAATCAGGCGCATCTTGCCCGCCTGATGGGCCGCCCACAGTTCGCCGTCTTCGTAATCGCGGCATGTGGCAGCGAGGACGGAGGGATCCTCCCGCCATCCCTTGCTCTTGCGGTCAAAGAGAGCCTGCATCTCGGGGCTGGACCACGTGATGTGGTGCACACCATTCGTAATGGCATCGATTCTGAATCCCGGGAACATCCGGCGCGAGACCTCCGCATGAATCTTGGAAACGCCGCAGGTGAACCGGCTCATATTCATGGCCAGCTTCGTCATCGAGAGCGCGTTCTCCCCTGCGATCTTTCGGATATGCCACGGAAGGTTGTCTCCGGCAATCCGCTCCGCAAGGTCGTACGGAAACACGTCGTGGCCGGCCTCGATCGGCGTGTGTGTAGTGAATGCGCAGGACCGTCGCACCTCCTGATCGTTCCACTGTCGCTCCCGCAGGAGTTCCAAAGTGAGGAATGCCACGTGGCCTTCGTTCATATGGTACGTACCGACATCGTTATATCCAAGCGCGCGCAACATCCTGATGCCGCCAATGCCGAGCACTATTTCCTGCCGGATACGCATGGCCTGATCGCCGCCGTACAGCCGGTGCGTGATGCGATGCACCTCGGGAGGATTCTCGGGAAGGCTGGTATCGAGAAAAATCACCGGCACCGTCCCCTTCGCGCCCTTCAGGTTGAGCCGCCACGCACCCACGGTCACCGTTTGTCCCTCGATGGTCACCGTAACACGTTCGGGCAGGCGCGTGAGATACGACGCGATATCCCACTCGATTTCCTCGTACCGCTGTGATCCATCCGGGTTTAAGGTCTGACGAAGATACCCGTGCTTCCAGCAGCCGGTCACACACACGGCCGGAATGCCCAGATCGGCGCACGATTGCATCATGTCCGCCGTCAGAATCCCCAGTCCTCCCGCAAAAGTGGGAATTTGGCTATTGAGGCCGATCTCCATCGAGAAGTAGGCGACGGTCAACGAAGGATGTGAGGGCATTGGATTTTGATGTAATTATACACGAATTTTGATATATTGTTAAATTGTTATATTGCTCTATTCTATCGAATAGCCTTTCGGAATAGATGCAATTGAATGAACCAAATCAGGCCGCCGCTTCCAGTACTTCCACACGCTGCTCCAGCTCTTCGCGATTATTCATGAGGGTCAGCTGATTCTGGTGCACTTCGATCCGGAGTGCCTGGAAATCGGATTTGAGCGTTTTGAACTCCGCAGAAAGACCATCGAACCGGAAGGTGAATTTTCGATCGAGCGCAGAAATATCTGCCCTCAATTCTCCACGCACAGCTGCGATTTCGTCCAAAAGAACTTTGAGCAACTGCTTGTTCGATAGATCAGGAATGCCGTTTTCGTCATCACCTGATTGTGACATCGGGAGGGCAATCCTAGCGCGGCTGGCAAGAGAAGGCAAATGGTTCAAACTCCGCCGAGAACCAGCAGTGATTCCTCAATTCCTGTCCGAGCCGGAATGCGTCGACATGGGAGAGGACACCAAGATACGACTGCAACGAGTGCTCCACGGACTGTTCGGAGGTAACGCCGCGATGGAGGCAATCGAGGCGCTCTTGCATCTTCCTGAACATGCGGCGTTTCGTCTTCGTCCGCAGAATACGGTGATGCGGCAGCAGAACGCAGCCGAGGAAATCAATGCCCTGACGGTATTTCCGGACTGCCACCTTGCGCGGATGCAGAGCGAGGCGCAGCTGACTCTCGAGAAAATGCCGAATGGGAGGGAGAAGATCCCGCAGAAATCCCCCATCGTGAGACACGATCACGAAATCATCGGTGTAGCGAACATAGGATTTGATCCCTAGCGTGTGCTTAATGAACCGATCCAACTCGTTGAGGTAGACGTTGGCGAAGAGTTGGGACGTGAGATTGCCGATGGGAATGCCTTTACCAGACTCTTCCGCGCTGAAGCTCCCGACAACCTCCGCGAGCAACTGCATTGCGCGGTCGTCCTTGATCTTCTTCCCGAGAAGATCGAGAAGGATCGCGTGACCCACGGAGGCGAAGAAGCGGTGGACATCGCACTTGAGAACAAAGCAAGTACGCGTCGCGTTTCGACTCACACTCCTGAGCATCTGATCCAAAGCATCGACCGCCCGATGTGTCCCTTTTCCTTTACGGCAAGAGAAGGAATGAGCAATGAACGTCGGCTCGAAGATGGGATTGAGAACGGAGAAGACCGCATGGTGCAGGATGCGATCTTGAACGGACGCCTTGTGGATGCGCTGCTGCTTGGGATCGCAGATGGTGAAGGCGCTATACGACTGATGCCGATAGGTTCCGGCAATCAATGCCCGATGGAGCCGAAAGAGGTTTTGCTCCAGTTTCCGCTCGAACTCCTGCACGTCCTTTCGTCCCTGTTTGCCTTTGCGGAACTCCTGCCATGCCGTGAAGAGGGTTTCCTTGGAAGTGATCTGCTCGAAGAGGTGCCGGAATACCTGCATTGCGGCATTGTAACGGCTCTGTTTGCCCGCGCCGTTTCATTGACAGAAACAGCCATTTATGTATATCTTACATCAAGGTGTTCTTTCAGAGCATCGTCAAGGTTTTAGGATCAGAGATAAGCACTCTGCGCCCTTTATAGGGCATAGACTGCTTGTCTCATTTCCGAGCAAGTCCGAGCCAGCGGCAATACTGGTTTCCTCCAGCTCCTGAAAGGAGTTCGTCATGGGTATCAGCCTCAAGCGGCTGGAAAAGAAGAAACTCGATCTCGGCATCAACAAGCTGTCGAATGCCGGAATCGACGTCGAGTGGTGGCTCGCCATGTGCGACGCGGACGCGGCAGCGATGCATCGTCTCGTCGCGGCGTGGCCCGTCCGCCTGCCGTCGTTCGTTCACGATGCCAAGACCACCTGCGGCATCCTTGGTTTCCCCAACAACTGCAAGAAGGAGGCACCGAAGGCTGGCAACGGTGAGATCGTCGTGTGGTACGACAGCTGGACCCTCGGGGAGCTGGTTGCGACCGGGAAGGTCGTCAACTATCTCTCCAAGAAACGGGAATCATGGAAGGCCCCTCCGGGCTACTACCACGCCCGCATCCCCGTACCCGACAGCAATCGGATGACGCCGGAACAGCATGCCGATCTTTTGGCGCGGCTCTACGCTTCGCTCAAGGAGCTGCCCACGCCCGTCGGTGCGACTGTGCTAGCTGTGCATCTCGGCGTCACTGGCGAGAACCTCCTCGAGGGGTATTTCTGTGCCTGTGCCCAAGTGCTCCCGCGCGGCATCCGCGCCGCGCTCGACGTCGAAGGGGGTCGCGTGCGCGTCGGCTTCTGGAATGGCCACCGCAGCGACGGCGTCTTCCTCGGGGCCGCCCGGAAGTCCTGAGCCGTGAAGTCTTGAGGGCTTGTCCCTCTTGACGCCTTGAACCTCCGCGACATTTTTTTCGTCGCGGGGGTTCTTTTTGTATACTGCTACTGTGCATCGCTCTTGTAGTCGGGATTACGGTGCCGTCTCGCGGTGCACCTCATCTCTGTTATCACCGAAGCGATGAGCGTAGGTGAAAACTCACCAGAGTATCGTGCCTCTACGGAGCACGGTAGCGAGTGGGCTCATGAGCGATGTGCCTTCGGCGTGTACCTGTGTTGTATTTTTTGTATAGATATGACTGACCGCTCCGAAGCAGATGCTCGGGAGCGGTCAAGGTTCAAGTGCCAGGAATTCAAAGAATTCAAGCACTCGATGGTCAAGGTTCTCAGGAAGCCGCCCGAGCGGCGCAGGAGGCGATGCAGACGCTCGCCCCGTCGCTCAAGCGGTTGACGTTGAGCTGCTCGCCATCCCAGTGCGCGCTCACCCAGTGCCCGTCAGCCGTCTGCACCGGGAAACGTACCCAGTAGCCCCTGCAGAGCTTCTCGCCCGTCTCCTGCTGATGCAGCAGGGCACCGTATGCGTACTCGGCAGGAAAGACCAGCCGCTCCTTGGTGTAGTGCAGCGCGAGGTGCTGCTGTTGCGCCGCCTGCGCCTTGTTCCAGGAATCCGGCACCACGTCCTTGCGGAAGAGAAGCCACGTGCCCCTGATGACTTGGGACGACCACTGCTCGCGCTGGGGCCGTTCCCCGAACCATGGCGCGTTCTGGTCATTGGCCATGCGGCTTTTGCAGCGTGCATGAATGTTGGGGAGCGACAAGCTCTGCATGGCGACGAGGATGTGCGTATCCTTGCACTCCTCGCACACGGCGAGCGTCTCCTCGTCGGAATGCGTGAACGGATTGCCCGACGCATCGCAGAGGCGGAGCGGGATGTGCCGCTCCAGATCCTCAGGCGCATAGGGGCCAAAGCACTTCTGCGCGGCGAGGATACCGTGGAAGTTGGCTCCTAGGATGGCACGAGCCTTCTGGTGAGCCTCGGGCTCCGTAAACGGCAACACTTTAGGGGTGGTAGGCAGAAAGATGCGCTGCCACTCCTGACCCAGGAGCTGCAAACGCTCGTCTTCGGCCCTCAGCATGGCAAGCCACGCCGGGGCATTGACGACCGTACGCAACCGGGCGACTCCCCGAGTAATCTTGCTCCAAGGGAGTCCAAAAATGCTCTTCTTCATACGTCACCTCTTACCTTTGACAAGGTTTCATCCAGTAACCGCTGGTTCGGGCTGTCTCGGTAATCGTTGAGGCAAGCACACAAAGCACCGCGATGCTCTCCATGCTCGCCTCAGCTTCCATTGAAACTTGCCGATGCTCTCAAAGAACATCTTAATAATTTTACCATAGCTATCATATATGTCAACTTCGAGGACTGTGATCTTTCGGCTTCTCGAAGCACAATGTGAAAAGCTTATGATCTCTCTCGATCCACATATCTTTAGAGCGTATGACATCCGTGGGAAGGTTCCCGCACAAATAAATGAAGACGTCTACCGCGTCATCGGACGGGGTTTCGGATCGATCGTACGGGAACTCTATGCAATCGAGCATCCCCTCTTGGCCGTGGGACGCGACATGCGCACACACAGCCCGGGTCTTGAGAAAGCGCTCATCGAGGGCCTCGTCGAAACGGGATGCGACGTGATCGAAATCGGCATGACCCCGAGCCCCGTAAACTACTTTGTCATCTGCAACCGGAAGCTGGACGGAGGCCTGCAGGTGACCGCAAGTCACAATCCAAAAGAGGACAACGGCATCAAGCTGCAGATCCGCGACGCCGTCGCATTCGCGGGGGACGATATCCAGACACTGCTGAGAAGGATTCAGGCCGGTACCTTTCTGACAGGAAAAGGATCCGTGAAGGAAATGGACGGCATTACCCCCTACCTAGACTGGCTCGAGAAGCAATTCGGCAGATGTGCCGAAGGGGCAAAAGTTGTGATCGATACGGGCAACGGGACCTCGGGACCCGTGATGATGGAGGCGCTTAGGCGCATCGGAGCAAGCGTCACCGGACTCTATCTGGATCCGGACGGAACCTTTCCCAATCACCCGGCGGACCCGAGCAAGCGAGAGACACTGAAGGAATTGCAGGCAAACGTCGTAGCGGAGAAAGCGGATATCGGCTTTGCCCTGGATGGTGACGGGGACCGGCTGGGCGTGGTGGATGAGAAAGGAATGATTTTGAGCTGCGACCAGACGCTGCTGTTCCTGGCCGAGGACTATCTCAAGCGCTTTCCGGGCAAGCCCGTCGTGTTCACGACCAGCATGTCCTCGACACTCGAAACGGAAATCCGAACGTGGGGCGGCAAACCCGTCATGTGCAAAGTCGGCCACTCCTTCGTGGAACACGAAATGCAAAAACACGGAGCGCCGCTGGGCGGGGAGCAGTCGGGGCACTTCTTTCTGGAGGATCTGGCCCACGGGTACGACGATGCACTCATCGTCGCCCTGCAGGTGCTGAGAATACTTCGCTGCGGAAAGGAGCCTCTCTCACAGCGCCTCGCGCACTATCCCAAGGTTTTCGTGGCACAGGAACTTCGGCCCGCCTGCCCCGATGACCGCAAATTCCAGATCGTCGAGAGCATCACCGGCTTTTTCCAGAAACACTATCCGGTGAACACGATGGACGGGGCACGCATCGACTTCGGGGGAGGAGCGTGGTCGAACATCCGCGCAAGCAACACGAGCCCCAAGATTTCCGTCTGCATGGAGGCCCGCTCACCCGAAAAACTGACCGAAATCGAATCACTCATTCTCAGCCACCTGCAATCGTATCCGGAGATTGCATTGAACGAATGAATGTTTCTGCTTGCAGAACCAATACGCCGGCATAGGATTTCACTCCTATGGGTTCGCTTCGCATTGCCATCATTCCGGACATGCTGGAGGCTATGCACACATCGCGGCACCAAAAAGAGGCGTTGCTGGACGCTGCCCGCCAAGAAATCATTGCACAGAACATTGCCGATCTCACATTCGGTTTCGTGTGCGTTCAACAATGTGTGCTCTGGATACGAGGTACCACCGAGACGATTGCAGCGCTGCGGCCTTTCCTCGATGCACAAGGCAGGTACTATGAAATCTATGGGGGAACAGAGACCGATTCCGATGTGCCGCAAAGAGAAAAGGGTGGAACCGGCAGCAATCCGTCCCCCGAAGTCCGAGAACAATGACCACGACTTCTCTTGCTTGATCGATCAAAAAATGTGCTCAAATCTTTCGGGTGTGGTACAGTGGGAATGATGTGGCCATTTCGTCGTCGCGATTGCGAAGAGAAAAAGGGCAACCGTCTGGTCAAACGACTGGTCGTCGGGTTGATCATCGGCGGTGCCATCGGTTCCATCGTGGGGAGCAAAGTGCTCGACAAACACCGCAAGGAACACGGAGTGGACGATGAAAAGGATTAGGGCGTAGGGGGTTGGGCGTAGTGTCCACGAAAGAGCTGCTCGTTTTTCCTACGCCCTACGCCCTACTCCTACGTCCTACGCCCTATTCCGCGAGCTCCCCCGTAAGACTCTTCTCCATCAGTTCGCGCAAACGATGCGCATTCTGTGTCTGCGTGAGCGCCCACATCAGCTTGACGAGTGCGCACTCGAATGTCTGATCCTTGCCGGAGATCACGCCGAACTGCTCCAGCGTCGTTTGCTTGCGGAACCGGTGCAGATCCACCCGCCCGCGGATCGTCTGGGATGTCATGACAATGGGAATCCCCTGCGCCGTCACACGCCGCAGCCACGGAAATATGCGCTCCGGCAGCATGCCCGGTCCGTAGGCGCGCATGACGATGCCGTGCGGTTTGGTCGAGAGCACCGCATCGAGAAACGCCGGCTCGAGCGCGGGGTGCAGCGTGACCACCGCCACATGGGGATCGAAGGACGGTCGGCAGAGAAACTGGCGCTTGCGCCGGACGCACCGGTGCTCTCCCAAATGCACGCCTTCATTGAATTCCGCGAGCGGCGGGATGCGCGTGGTGTCGAATGTCTGCAGGAGCGACTGGTCCACTTTCTTGGCCCGGCAGCCCCGGAGTACGCGCGGACCGAGCACGACACAGACCTCGGCGATATCCAGCTGCGCGGCCCGGATGGCGTAGACCAGATTCATCCGTCCGTCCCCGGAAATATCGTTAATAGGAAGCAGCGCCCCCGTCAGGATCACCGGCTTACTCAGACCCTGCAGGGCAAAACTGAGCGCGGCTGCCGTGTAACTCATGGTATTCGTGCCGTGCACGACCACGAACCCTTCGTAGTCGTCATAGGAACGCTCGATCGTCTGGGCGATCTCGACCCAGTCCTTCTGCGTGACTTCGGATGACCCGACATTGTTCAATGAAAAAAATTTGAGCGCCACCTCCCGCTGCAATTCGGGCAGAAAACGGTGGATCTCGTTCAATGACTCGATCGGCTCGATGCGACCGGTCTTGCGATTCATCTTCATTCCGATGGAGCCGCCGACGTACAGGAGCGCGATCTTCGGGCGTGCCATAGGTGGAGTCTACTCACCTATTTCCTCGATGCAACAAAATGAACGTGTAAGAACGTGTAAGCAGGGTGTAGGAATAGGGCGTAGGGAAAACGAGCGACATGCTCATCTGTCCTACGCCCTACGCCCTCTTCCTACACCCTTTCGTCAATCACCTCCTCCACCTCACGAACCGTCTCATCGAGTTTTCCCTCACGATTCACCACGCGCGCCGTGCAGAGAGAGGCATCAGCGAGCTCTTTGTCCATGCTGGCAATGCGGCGAGTAAGTTCCTCCTCGGAGATCGGAGAACGCTTGCGAATGCGTTCAATCAGCTGCTCGCGGCTCTCGGGCAAGATGAAGACGGAACGCAGCGGAAAGCGCGGATGGGCACCGGAGAAGAGCAAGTGGTTGCGGATGGAGTGAAACCCCTGAATGTCCACCTCGCGCACCACCGTCTTCCCCTGCGTCATGGGAGGAACGATCTCCTCCTCCAGCGTGCCGTAGCGCGCACCTCCGTGGACGGTCGCCCACTCCAGCACTTTTGCCTGTGATACCAGCTGATCAAAAACGCCGTCCGTGACAAACCGGTAGAGATCATCCCCTTCACCGGACCGCCTCTGCCGTGTCGTGGCGCTGCGCGGAAAGACGAACTCCGGATGGAGCTTTTTGAGCTTCCGCAGCACCACGCTCTTCCCCACCCCGCTGGGTCCGATGACCAGAACCAGTGTTCCGGATGCGGCAGAGGAAGGCGTGCCGGTGGAGCCAGATACAGCCATGGTGCGCCTGCATCCTACCGCACCGGACAGTTGTATGACCATGTAAATCGTGCTATACTACCCTGATTGCTCTTTCGCATCCTCCTGTCCTCTCTGGAACGCAGGGAGCAGTGAGAAGTGACACCGCGATTGCACGGCTGCGGAGGCCTTACCGCTCCCGTCGCCCGTGCCTTTCGCGTTCCTCCTGAAGATCTTCTTCAGGCCCCGCACATTTCTGCGTCCGCGCGGAAGTGTGCGGGGTCAGTCACTTCTCTCTCCTCCCTGCTCTTCCTCTGCACTCCGTGCAGAACACGGCTGACCACCGTGCCACGCTGGAGCTTTTGGCTCCGGCTTGCCCTGCACCCTCAGTGGTGCCGGGGCACAACACAAACAATTCCTGCTCCCGGGATAACGGGAGGCCGACCCGTCCGGCGTAGCTCCGCGCAAGCGAAGCGAAGACGGATGCCCGAGCCCTCGGGCCTGTCCCGCACCGAACGCACAGCGTTCTGGTGCCGGGGCTCACACCAACACAAACAGTGGTGCGCGCCCACTCTTGCGCGCATAGGACAGGGAGCCGGAACCGGTCACTCTGGAAATCGGCTTCGGCACACCACACTCGTGTCCGAGGCCACCGGGGCACTCGCCTCTTGAGCTCACACAGAACTTAAGAAGCGGGTGCCCCAATTTTAATCATGATTCCCGCTCCAGCTGACCCTCGCGGGCGGAGAAGGAATAAAAACTGTCATCTTTCAGACACAAGCGGCGCTGTACGGAAACCCAGATCGTTCCGTCCCCTTCCGCCCACAATCCCTGAACGACCCCCTGCCACCCGCGCTGCGCATGCACGACCGTCTCCCCCACACTGAACCGTGCATGGAGAAGGATATTCATTTCTGTATGCGTATCGAGGCGTGTGCCGCTGAGGCGCCACGGAACAAAGGACGATAAAGAAGCCACTGCATCTGTTGCAGAATCGATGCTGCCAGCTTCGGGGAGCGTCACTGTACTGATTGACGCGAATCATACACGTCTTCGACGATGCCATCGAGCACCGAGGTATTCACCACTGATAGAGATAGATCTTGCTCCGCCCCTTCAGCCATGAAACCTCCTTTTGCGCCACCGGTTGGCGGTGCGGAAACGGAAAGACATGCGAAAGCACTTTCGTTCCGGGTTTCAGCTCCCGATCGAATTTCTCTTCCAGCGAAGACATGACCGTGGAATAGAGGTACAAAAATATGCAATCGGCATCATGCATATCCTGCGTTCTGGAATCACCCAGACGAAAGGTAACCTCCTGTCCGCTCCACCAGATCCGAAACTTGCCCAGAAGCCAGACTGTCGGAACGTACTCCCATCCCACAGCGCGCACATGAGGATGAAGCCGTTTGGCGGTAAGAAGGATGCGCCCGTCCCCCGCACCGATGTCATAGACGGTTTCCGTGCCTTCAAGCCCGGCGAAGCGCACCATCTCCTCCGCCACTTTGGTGGACATGGGGACAAAGGGCACGCGGACGACAAGATTGCCCATCAGCGTCACGAGGACAAGCAGGGGGAGCAGGAACGAAAGGCCGAGGAGCAGATATCCGATGACGATGGCGCCACTCTACGCCTACAATGCAGGATTGCGCGCTTCGAAACAGGCATTGAACCGGTTGTTTCGCAATTGGTCAGATGCTACCCTTCCTCGAGCCTTACAAAGGCTTTGTCCACGCAGTTCTTTTGAAAATCGTGCGCCCGTAGTTCAGCCCGGATAGAACGCCAGGTTGCGGACCTGGAAGTCGTAGGTTCAAATCCTGCCGGGCGCACCATTCGACTCGTCCTCACTTCGTTCGGCCTCGCTCATGGCAAGCCATTGTTGGTATGACAGGGGCTTGCCCCGTACCGAACGAGCGTAGTGAGTTCTGGTACGGGGCTGTAGCTCATCTGGTAGAGCGCTTCCATGGCATGGAAGAGGCAAGGGGTTCGAGTCCCCTCAGCTCCACCAAAATCCTCCACCCGCCTCACTCCTCCAATAATCTGCGAGGGAACCTCGGCGAAGCCGAAGGCGTAGCCGGGTCCCCTCGGCTCCATCATTACTTGCGTACCTAAAGCGACCCGAAACCTTGATCAAGAGGTGCATCCGTGCGGTACGATCCGCATGGATTATCGACTCGTAAATAAAGATTTCTCGCGTTCCTAGATATTTGTTGAATTTATGTTTTTATGCTATAATTCTTATGACAATCACCAACATCCCCATGAATAAGATTCCATCTGATCCTGGTGCCGTTTCCGAGCATCCTCTCACTCCCGAGGAGCTGCGAACAGCACTGCAGAATTTGCTGAAGCAATACGGCAGTGACCTGCGTAAAGAATTGGGAATCGAGGTGGTTTTTCCTGCGGGAGCGAAGATCGGAGATCTCGATATCGCCGGACAAACCGTTGAACAGGTTCTCGGTCTTCTCCTGAAGGAAACCGAACACTACGAACCGCCGATCGTGCGGGAGAACGTTGAAGAGAAAAGGAAGCACGCTGACGTGCCGGAATGGCTGTGTGGACACGAGCGACTGATCTGGAAAGGAACGGCGGAACGTCCTCTCTGGGAACCGCAGGCAACGCAGTACGGCGCTGTCGTGCGCGTTGCCTACAAGCGAAGGGACATCGTCCTCAGGCCGGGGAAGACGGCACGGGAGCAGTCCCGAACACTCGAGCCCATCACATCAGAGTTCACCGTACAGGAATGGACAGTCCTCAAGCGTGTTCTGGACCGTTATCAGGAAGCTGCACGGAAGCTCGGGGGACCGGAAGAAGTTCGCCAAGATGCACGAAAACAAGTTCTGGAACTTCTGAAGGAATGGCAGAAGTTCCGCCATGGAAAAGGAAACAGGCCGGATAAATTTATTGCCCTCGTCCGTGAGGCAATCGAGGAAGTGGGGAAACAGAGTCTGGATTTCGATGCAACGCAGATCGATGAAAACAAACTCGCCCAGGCGGCCGCAAACATGCTGAGCCAGCTTCTCGTTCTCAATCGCACGAAAGGAGACAGCAGTGAACGCATTCCGAAGGTGAAGCCGGACATCAAGGAGATCCCGACATTCCAAGACGCCCTTGCGACATTCGTGGACTGCGCAGAGTACCAGCTCCATGAACAGGGCAAGCCCAAGGGAATGACACTCGTTCTCGGAGAGGCGGGTGTTGGAAAAAACGAGATGCTGGAGTACTTTGCCGCACGGACGCACCGTCCGTACTTCTGGTTCCCCTGCGGCCGCGGCATGGAAGCCACGGAACTCGTGAGCCACTATGAGTTCGACTCGAAGGAGGGAACGATCCGCTTTCTCACGGCACTCGCCGAAGGAGTCCAGACGCCAGGTGCACTCGTCTATATCGACGAGATCAATGCGCTCAAGCCAGAAGTGCAGGCCGCACTCCACGGCCTCGGAGACTCCAATCGTACGCTCACGTTCGACGGAATCAGAATTCCCGTCGCCGAAGGCGTCATCATCGTCATCGGCGGGAACCCCGCCACCCTGGGATCCGCCGGAGACCTGGGCGAAGCGCTCCTCAACCGCACGCGCGGGCAATCCATGGTCATCAACTATCCCGCACTGCACAAGGGTACTCTTCGGCAGCGGAAAGACGGATGGACCGATGCCGAATTGCAGCAGAAGGAAGCGGAGGATAACACGCTCCGTGATACCGCGTGCGACGAGGTTCTCGTCCTCTATCCGATCTTCAATGAATTCAGCGGCCTCTCGGATGAAGAGTTCTCGCTCCTCTGGGATACCATCATCAACGAGCAGACGCAGGGGAACAGAATGGCCGCAGTGGAGCGGAACCCAAAGCTCAAGCAGCTCCTGGAAGGGGCGGGTGGCGATCACATCCGCAAGGTGCTCGTGGACCTGCGCACGATTCTTGAGGTCACGGACGAGTGGCGGCGCCGCTACGAACAGCGCGGGGAGTTCCGTGTGGGCATGAGCTTGCGCGATTCCATTGCCGTCACACAGCGCTATGCAAAGTTCCGCGACGTTCGAAAGGCATTCCTGAGCATCTTCGACGACTTCCGCAAGAACCCCATCGACGGCCTCGACAGCGCCTATGTCGCCCTCACGCAGATCCTCGATGAGAAGACCGCCCCGCCTTTCGTACCGACAGCATGAGTGAAAACCCGAACCAACTACAGGACGTGCAGGAGGTCTCTCATGCCAAAACAGATACTCTGGAGGCAAAGGCACAGATGACCCCCCCACTGCAGGCAACCCTTACCGCAATCCGCGATGTCCTACTGCACGATCGGCCCGTCACACAAGGGCAGGTCGAGGCATTGCATCAGCAGCTTGCCGGCCTCCACGTCTCGGTTGCCGGAGAAATATTTACATTGAACGATCCGAGACTGCGAGAGAATAGCCGTATCTGGGCTGAAATTGCCCAGGGGAAATTTCCCCCGGATGGCAGATTGGCGGATCTTCGCGCCAGCGAGCTCACGTATCTTCCGCCCGAGGCCGCAGCGGGTCTCGCGCAGCAAAACAAAAGCAATGACCTCGAATTAGTGAATGTGACTTCACTCACTCCGGCAAGCGCGGAACAGTTGGCGCAGTGGAAGGGGGATGATCGGCTGTGGCTGGGTATCACGGCTCTGGACGCGGAGACAGCCGAACATCTTGCGCGGTGGAGAGGGAGCAGTCTTATTTTCCCACGCCTCACTGCCTTGAATACGGAGGCTGCCGGGAAGCTGGCACAGTGGGGAGGCGGTTACATCCATCTCCCGAGCATCACTTCTCTTGATACGGAGGCTGCCGGGAAGCTGGCACAGTGGGGGGGCAATGAGCTCGCTTTTGATCACCTCACATTTTTCGATCCGGGAGTTGCCGCACAGATCTCAAAATGGAAAGGAAACTATCTCATTCTTGGCGGTCTCACTTCACTGAGCCCGGAGACAGCTGCAATGCTTGCGCGTTGGCAGGGCAATAGTCTCGCACTCAACGGCCTCACTTCTTTGAGCCCGGAGACAGCTGCAATGCTTGCGCGTTGGCAGGGAAATGAACTCAGACTCAGCGGCCTCACTTCTTTGTGCCCGGAGACAGCTGAACAATTGGCACTGTGGAGGAGAACTGACTTTTCCATCAGCGGTCTCCGATCTCTGTACCAGAGAACAGTTGCAATCATCACGCAACAGAGAGGCACAATACTTGCACTGAATGGCCTTCGTACCCTTGATGAGGAAACCGCCAAAAAGCTCGCACGATGGTGTGGTACGGAGATGAATTTAAAAGACATTTCCGCGATCGATGCGGCAACGGAGAGGCAACTTTCAAAATGCAAAGGAGAGATCAATCTTCGCAATGCTAGAAAAAAAATCAACTCATCAGCCTTCATAAACTATGGATCATGAATCATGATCCCGACACCCACCGTGGCACGCAAGAGACGCAATCCGAATCACCGGATCGATCGCGGATACTCGAGAACTCCGATGCCTTTCTCGCAGCGCTCAAAGCCAGAATCGATGCGGGCGTCAATCCTGCGGAGGCGGCGCAGGTGCTGCGGGACATCGAGCGCACGGTGCAGGCCACGGACCGGAAGGTGGAGATCTATACGGACCCGGACCTGGATACCTTTTGCTGTGCGCAGGTGCCGAGCAAGCGCGTGACGGAGACGGGCGAGATCGCGGAGGATCCCCAGCGGAAGACATACCTGATCGGCATTCCGTTCCTCTATGTCGCGGGGAACGCGCCGCGGGGGTTCATTCGTGGGGAGATCTACCATGAGCTCGGCCACGCCTTCTTCACGAATTTCGCACGGCGGAAGAGACTGCACGTCCTCGCAACACAGGAGGGAATACCGGAAGACGCGCTGACCACCCTGGATAACTGCGTGGAGGACCCGCGCATGGAACGGCTCGTCGGCGGTCCTCTGCGACAAAACGAGCGCCACACGCTCTTTGAGAAGAACCGCCTGCTCATCATCCCGAAAATTGCGCTGGGCTTAAAAGGACTGATGGCCAGTCCCGCTCAGCAATTCTGCATGCTCCTCAAGCTGGAACGATTGTGGGCTTTGCACGCGAAGGAGCTTGAAGGAGTCGAGAAGCCGTGGAAACCGGAAGATCTGCATCCGAGCGTGCGGGAGGAGTATGCCGGAGTGGAGCCCGTCATGGCGCGTATCACGGGCGATGCCTCGCTCCCGCCGATGAAAGTGAATGCGGAAGTGGAACAGCTCCTCGTGCAGCACCTTGTGCCCGCCATCAAACGACTGCTTCAGATCGCTCCGTGGCAGAATCCGCAAAACGGCGGAAAGGGAAAGGGTCAGGGTCAAGGACAGGGAACAAGCGGATCACCCGATCTCGAAGCCAATCCTCTCGATCCGAACGATACCAGCGAATGGCCGGAGGAACTGAAGCAGTTCCTGCGGAAGATGACCGAGCAACATCAGCAACGCCTCGAGAAGGAATCGAAGGAGCGGCAGGAGCAGGCGCAGAGATCGGAGCAGCAACGCAACGAATCGGACAGGTTGCGCCACGAGCTTCTCCGGCGGCGCGACAACTTCGACGATCCCGCCTTGCGCGAACAGTACCAGACGCTTGCCCGGGCTCTGCAGCCCGTCATCAATCGAATGAACCGTGTCTTCGACCAGTTCCTCCCGAAGATCGTGGAACCGCAGTACGAATACGGAAGGAAAGGATTCCGTTTCGCCGTACGGCGTTTCGTGCGCTCCTTCGGGACGGGAAAGGAACAGCCGATGCAGCAGAGGACGATTCCGGAGAAATCCGCGCTCGTCCTGCAGATCCTCATCGATGTCAGCGGTTCCATGTATGAGGGCAATAAGGAACGCATCCAGAACGCCGTGAAGGCGGCCATTGCAGCCTGCGAGGCGGCAAAAGGAAGGAATATCCGCATCGAGATTCTGGCAAGCGACGATCACAACATCGGCGATCCGGACCGCGAAGTGGCGGAAAAGTACCTCATTAAGGATTTCTCCGAAGCATTCGACGGAAGGGTGAAATCCCGCATCGTCACGATGATGTCGCAATTCGGTGGAAAGAATAGAGACGCGGAGGCCATCGATGTCGCCGTGCCACGTATCAAGCGGACGCTGCGCCATGCGCGCGCCGATGCCGATCGCGTAGGCTCCCTCATGGTCTTCATCAGCGATTCTACGACGCAGTCGGAAAAAACGCGACTTGCTGCCGCAGAGGCACGAAAATCGACACCATTCGAGGGGACAGCCATCACGCCCGAGCAGGAGATCGTGGAGAAAGTGCGCTACCACTTCGGTCCCGGCAGCAGAGTGCCGCGGAGTGTCGAGGAGTTCCCCGAAGCGTTCCAAGAGATCCTCAAACGACACATTATGCATTTGAAGGCGAAGAGGAGATAAGAGAAGGTTTATGTCGTGTCTTCTCCATCCTCTGCTCATCAACCTTCATCTGTCCATCCCTCAGATAATCCTGCTCTTGATGCAAACGCGGAGCGTTCGTTTTGCTTCTATCGTTTCTTCCGTGAGCAGATAGCGTGCGTACTTCCACTTGTCGATCCTCGGCAATTTTTTCTTGCCTCTCTGCCCGAGCACCGCGCCCATGAACTTCCAGTGGCACTCAAATTCTTCCTCCAGTTTCTTCTTGATCGCGCCGCCCTCGAGCGTCACCTCCCAAGAAGTGCACGGTTCCGCCGACCTGGAAGTTGAGACACCCCCCTGTCGGACTGTTTTGAATGTCTCAAGTGACCCAGACCCGAGAGGTCGGCGTAACCTTGGTAGGAGTGTTTTAAAGGATCAAGAGAACCGTCTCACGCTCGGTGTCGGACAGGAGTGTTCCACCAACACATATCCCGCCTTCTCTTGCCGGGAGTTCCTGCGAGCTCATGGCGTTTTTTTGCATATGTTCTTCGGAATCTTCGGCTTCCTCGGCCCCTTCGGTTTCGTCTATACTGGTGCCATGCTCGTCACCCTTCGACTGCGCTCAGGGTGACATCTTTTCACTCCCGCATATGTTGGTCACCCTCCTTCTCGGCAGCAAAACGGATACGGAATTCGCACAGAAGATCGCAGAGACGCTCAAGGAATTCGCCGTCCTCAGCGAAATCGTTGTGGCGTCGGCACATAAGGTGCCCGAGAAAGTGGTGGAGATCATCCGCAAGCTGAATGACGATCCCCAGCCGCAGGTCGTGATCACCGTCGTCGGCATGAGCAACGGACTGGCTGGCGTGGCCGCCGCCAGCTGCGTGCACCCCGTACTCACTTGCCCTCCGGCCAAGACGCTGGAGGAGTATCAAATTGACCTCAATTCCAGCCTGCGCATGCCGTCGGACGTGCCGGTGATGACCGTTTTGAACCCGAAGAATGCGGCGCTGGCTGCGGTACGCATACTGTCGGAAGGGAATCCTGAACTCAAAAAAAAGGTGAGCGAACGGATTGAGAAGATCAAGGGAGAATACTAGGGTACCTCCCCATGGCTGGTCCGACCGTCGCATGCGAAACAGTGAGAACGCAGATTGATCATGAAATCCTGCCACTCATCCGTGCCCTCGGATCCTGCGATGCGGAAAATGATCGGATCTTGCAGGAAGGCCTTTTCCAATTGCGCAGACAAATCGAACGTTGTCTGGATTCGATCGAGCATTCCCTCGGGACCAAGCAGACGAAGACTCTGTACCGCTTCCTCCGCAGCCTGCGCACATCCATCCGCCGATTCCTCGATACTCTCCCGATGAACGGGCGACCCGATCCCCGTGTCCTCGAACAGGCACACGTTGATCTTCAACTCGAACCGCTCACCTGCCCGACCGTCCGCGAGAATGGCATCAATCGTATCGCGCAGTACTTCAGTTAAGGGAGAAGGTGCTACCATATCGGCCGATGGTCCTCACGCTCCCCGCACTGCAGGAGAAACTCAAAACCTGGAAAGGCTGCCCGCTCCATACGACGGCGAACGCCGTGCTGGGCGAAGGCGATCCTCATGCGAAGATCATGTTCATCGGCGAGGCGCCCGGCGAGCAGGAGGACCGGTTGGGACGCCCGTTCGTGGGACCCGCGGGGAAATTCCTGGATGAACTCTTGGCGAGCATCAGCCTCAGGCGCGCCGACGTCTATATCAGTAACGTCGTGAAGTACCGTCCGCCGGCAAATCGCGACCCCACGGACGAGGAGAAGGCGCAGTGCATGCCGTGGCTGCAGATGGAAATCGCGCTCATCAAGCCCGCGATCATCGTACCGCTGGGCCGCCACGCACTGGGGCACTTCTTCACGAAACTCAGCATCACCAACACACACGGCAAGCCCCAGAAGCTGACGGACGCCGTCACGGTGTTCCCGATCTACCACCCCGCCGCGGCACTCCACAACGGCAACCTGCGCCAGTCTCTCTTTGACGACTTCAAGGCATTGGGCGAATTCCTGAAATCCTCTTCCCCTACATCCTGATCCCCCCGCGTACAGCTTTCTGCGTACTGCTTTCTGCTTCACATGACTTCCCTCCTCTTCGGTCTCTCACTGGCAGCCCTCCTCTCGATCACCTCGCTCGTGATCATCCTGCTCAAAGTTAGCCCGCTCACGGCCCCGACGCAGGCGATCCCCGCGTTCTTCTTAAGCCTCTTTCTCTCCATCGCCACCGTCGGGTCGCTCCTCTTTCTCGCGCTCTGGAAGTGGCTGCCCACCCACAGCTGGGACGCCGGCAGGATCATGAGTATCGCCATCCGGCAGGGCGTCTTCGTGGCGCTCGCCGTGGTCATCCTCGTGCTCTTCCACCTGTGGGAGCTCCTCACGTGGTGGATCGCCCTGCTGATCTTCCTCGTATTCGGCCTGATCGAGCTCGCTTTGGACCAGTGATACGGGAAGTAGGAAAGTAGGGAAGTAGGGAAGTAGGGAAATAGGGAAATAGGAAATAGGGAATTCGGCTGAAAATTGTCCTCTCTTTTCGAGCCCCTAGTTTCCTAATTCCCGAACAAAGGTACACTGTCTGCGACCATGACCGATCCACATTCCAGCTGGGAATCCTGTGAAGAGCGTATCCGCGCCGCCAAAACGGCCGACGAGCTTGATGTCATCGAACAGGAATTGTTCGGACGCAAGGCCGGTGCCATGACCCTTGCCCTCCAGTCGCTGCACGAGACAGCGCCCGATGAGCGCAAGAAGGCCGCCGCGGAGTTGAATACGTGGAAGCGGACGTTCGAGGATCTGCTGGCCGCGAGGCGCAAGGAGCTGGCAAGCCCGTCGAATGAAACGCTGCGGACGTCGGACCGCATCGATGTGACTCTGGAACTGCCGCAACGTGAACGCGGCCATCTGCACCTGATCCCGGAATTCATCCGCGAAGTGGAAGAGGTCTTCGGCCGCATGGGATTCGATAGCGCGACGGGCCCCGAGATCGAGACGGAGGAATTCAATTTCAACCTGCTCAACATCCCCCGCGACCATCCCGCACGCGACATGCAGGATACCTTCTGGCTCGCCGCGAATAATCCGGCGGACCGGCTGCTGCTCAGGACCCAGACCTCCCCGATGCAGATCCGCTACATGCAGAGCCACAAGCCGCCGCTCAGGGTGATCGCGCCGGGCAAGGTGTACCGCAAGGATTCCGACGCCACGCACTCCCCCATGTTCCACCAGTTCGAGGGGCTGATGATCGGCGAGGACGTGACGCTGGCAAACATGAAGGCCGTGATGATCACCGCCATCCGCGCACTGGTTTCGCCCGCGGCGGAGTTCCGCTTCCGCACGGGGTTCTTCCCGTTCGTGGAGCCGGGGCTGGAAGTGGACATGCGCTGGCAGGGCGATGATGCCGCCAGCCGCGAGGGCAAGTGGCTCGAAGTGGTGGGCTGCGGCATGGTGCACCCGAACGTGCTCCGTAACTGCGGCATCGATCCGAAGAAGTATCAGGGCTTCGCCTTCGGCTTCGGCGTGGAGCGCATGATCATGATCAAACACCAAATCCCGGATTTGAGGGCGTTCTTTCAGGGAGATCTGCGATTTTTGAGACAGTTCTAATGCTTGCGATGATCACGCTTCCAATCACTCAGTGACTGGAAATTTCCCGGAGCGATCTTCACGTAGGCATTCACTTCACTCATCACCCCTGGAATCAGGTGGCCCAACCTCTTCCGCGTTTCAACCTGCGTTCGCGTCAGGTACTCGAAACGATTCGGTTTACCCGTCTGTTCGATTCTGATTTTCCAATAGTGTTCTCTTTCGGCCATAAGGATATTATACAAGTAATTTATGCATTTGTCTAACTCAGGCGAAATGGGCTGAAGTTGGTCCCACGGTCATAGAAGTCCTCCTGTTCCGCTCGCTTGAGGAACCCGACAATCCGGTATGTGACGGGGGTGAACAGCACTTCGATGCCGACTTTGAAGATGTAATTTGCGACGATCAGGCTGGCCGCCACCGCCCACGGAAAAACGCCGAAAAAGCACGCAAGCGAGATGAAGACAACGGTATCCAGTCCCTCACCTACGAGCGTTGATCCGATCGTTCGCATCCAGAGATATCTGCCGGACATCGTCACCTTCATCTTGGCGAGAACGTAGGAATTGCTGAATTCGCCGAAGAGGTAGGCGAGCAGACTCGCGACCATGATCGCGCCGGAACTCACGCTTCCCAGAATCGCACTGTAGGACTGCTCTCCCGCATAGCCGAGCCACGCCTCTTCGCCCGGGAGCACTTGAATAAGCTTCAAACTCACGCTCATCAGAAGCGCCGTTACAAACCCCGTCCAGATCACGCGACGGGAACGCGCGTAGCCGTAGACCTCGGTCAGGATATCACCGAAGATGTAACTCAACGGAAATAGCAGCGTGCCGCCGTCAAACGAGAGGCGGAGTCTCAAGATGGAAAATCCCGCATCCACGATCTTGGCGGACGAAGCAATGTTGCTGATCAGCAGCACCGCGACGAACGCGGCCATGACGAAATCGAAGTAGCGGTAGGGACGCATGTATGACACTATAGCGCGTTTTGGGGTTGCACAGTATCTTTCGGTGAGAGATCGAATTTCTTTCTTTCCTCACCCTTCTTTCCTCATCACCAGATACACCTGCCTAGCCCCTCCAATTTTGCGGATCGCGAATGAACCGGCGTGCCGTCTCGATGTGCTCGTCGGAAAGCCGATCCTGCCCGCTCGCGACATCCAGCAGCACCGAGAACGTCGAGAGCGGATGCAGGTGCACCTGCGCAATCTGGGCTTTCTCAATACCTTCGAGGAGTTCGTAGCTGAAGATGGCAACAACATCACTGACCGTCGCTTTTCCCTCCTCCCGCAGCGCCTCGACCGACGAGACCGCGCTGCCACCCGTCGAGAGCAGATCCTCGATCAGAACAACGTGCTTTTCCGGCTTCAGATCCCCTTCAATGAGTTTCTTGGTGCCGTGATCCTTGGCCTTGGCGCGGACGTAGACGAAGGGCAGATTCATACGATCCGCCACAAGCGCCGCCCAGCCGATGGCCGCGGTGGCCGTACCCGCGATGACATCGGGGGGGACGGTGAGGGACTTCACACGCGAAACGAACGCGTCCACCACAAATTTGCGCGCGTCGGGGTGGCTGAAGAGCATGCGGTTGTCGCAGTACACGGGCGACTTGATGCCGCTGACCCACGTGAACGGCGGGTCCACAGAAAGTTTGACGGCGCCGATATTGAGCAGCAGTTCCGCGATGCGTTGTCCGTGGGGCAAGGCGAAGGGGGGAAGTGTATCCTGACGCTACCACGCGCGAGCTTCAGTCTCAATTCCCATGATCGAAGAAGACATGCATCATCGGCTGGAGATGCTTCGCGACGCCTTCTTTCGGGAGAACGCGAAGCTCAACCTCTCCGCGTTCCGCACACCGGAGGCGTGCTGGACCGGGAACATATTGGATTCGATTGCGGCACTGGAATTGCTGCATAACCTCCATCCCCCAACCCCTTCCTCTGAAACTTCTTCCACACCCCAACCCCCTTCGCACTCTATTACGCAATCCCCCATCCCCATCCCTTCCCCCGGTGGGGGAAGGGGACGGGAAATGGAGTGGCAACCAAAGAGAAATCCATCACTTCACGGGAGTGTTCTCTCTCACGCACGAGAAATGCGAAAAAATCCTACGGAAGCGGAAAGAAAATTATGGGATGCTCTCCGTTTCGACCGACTCGACACGAGATTCAGGAGGCAGCACCCAATCGAAAACATGATCATTGATTTTTACTGCCATGACGCCAAATTAGGAATTGAAGTGGATGGCCCTATCCATGATGCACGGCTTGACTTCGACGAGGATCGGGAAATTCGTTTATGGGAAGATCACGGGATCCAGATCATCCGTTTTCCCAATGAAGAAGTCCTCCATGATCTGCCGAGAGTCATCGCGAAAATTAAGGAACTCATTCAATCCCCTCCCCCTCCGGGGGAGGGGCCAGGGGTGGGGGAGATGAATGAAAAGATGGGGGAGGGAAAAGAGATGGAGAATGAGATCAAAAAAGGGGGGCTAGGGGGAGAGGTTGAGTTACTCAAAATTCTCGACCTCGGCACCGGCGGCGGGTTCCCGCTGCTGCCGCTGGCGATCTGTCTGCCGCAATACACGTTTACCGGAATGGACTCGGTGCAGAAGAAAATCGCCGCGGTGCAGCGCATCATCGATGCAATGAAAATCCCGAATGCGAGCCTTGTGTGCGGACGGTCGGAGGAACTCGCACGCGAGGGCGCCCACCGCGAACAGTACGACGTCGTGCTCGTGCGGGGGCTGGCGGCGCTCAATGTGCTGCTGGAGCTCGCCGCGCCATTCGTGAAAGTCGGCGGACACATTCTCTGCTGGAAGAGCCTGAATATCGATCGGGAGCTCAACGATTCCCTCCTCGCACGTGCGGAACTGTCGTGCCAGATGGAGAAACCCCACGAGTACAATCTGGGAGGAACATGGGGCAGGCGGCAGATCCTCGTCTTCAGAAAACGCGCGAAGACGAGCGACAAATTTCCGCGTGAAGTCGGCGAGCCCAAGAAGAACCCGCTGCTCTAGCGCACTTCATCCTTCACCTTCGGCTTCGGCCGGCACACGGGCTGCAAGGGCCGCATGGAACTTTTTGCGCGCTTCTTCAGGAGACAGCTCCGGATAGAGATGCTCCGGGGGAACGCCGAGGCCGCCATGCAAAGCGGCAGCTTCGACTTTGCTGCCGGAACCCTCGCTGTCGCGATTGAAGAGACATGCAGGGACGCCCAGACCATCATGATGTTTTGCCATGCGCAAACTGTAAATTATTCGGCATAACTGTCAAGAAACCTTCTGCTAAGATTTGGGCATGCCCAAGCCCTACACCCCCAATGATGCGTGGAGCCGGAAGGCGGCCCAAGAGGGCTACAGGGCCCGCTCGGTCTACAAGCTCATGGAGCTGGACGAGCGGTTTCATTTGCTCAAACCCGGACAGACCGTATTGGATCTTGCCGCCGCACCGGGCAGCTGGCTGCAGTACGCGAGCAAGCGGATCGGGCCGAAAGGACTTGCGATCGGCTTCGACCTCACGCCGATCAAACCGATTGCACCAAATGTCATCACTATCCAAACCGACATCAGTGACATCAAAAACATGAACTCTTCGATCGAAAGTCTTCTGAAACAACACACCTTCCTTACTTCCCTTACCTCCCAAACCTCCCGTACCTTCGATCTCGTGCTCTCGGATATCGCGCCGTCGACGAGCGGCATCCGGGACGTGGATCAGTGGCGGTCCATCGAGCTCAATCAGGCCGTGCTCGCAATCGCGGAGCGATGGCTCAAGAGCGGCGGACACTGCGTGCTCAAGGTGTTCCGCGGCGCGGATTTCGATGCCTTTCTGCGCGAGGTGAAGACACAGTGGAAGGACGTGCGCATCGCGACCCCGCGGGCGAGCCGCGACCGCAGCAAGGAAGTGTACCTGGTCATGAGGAAGCCGTAAGCTGTAAGACAGAAGCCTTAAGCATTCTGCTTACCAACTTACAGCTTATGTCTTATGTCTTCTGTCTCGTCCGTTCATAGATTAGACATGCACAATCTCCATCGGACGCTATACTGACACCCATGATCATCCTCAAGGAGGTGACGAAAACCTTCGGGAAGAAGACCGTGCTGGATCATGTTTCGCTGACAATCAATCCGGGCGAGTTCGTCTGCGTCGTCGGGCCCAGCGGCGCCGGCAAGACGACTTTGCTGCACCTGCTCATCGGAGCGGAGCGGGTGACGGAGGGGGGTATCGAAGTGGATGGAGTGGACTTGCGTGCTATTCCGCAGCCGGTGCTGCAGCTCTATCGCCGCAGGGTTGGTTTCATCTTCCAAAATTACCGCCTGATCCCCCACCGCACGGTCGCCGAGAACTGCGCGTTCCCGCTGGAGGCAAACGGCTGGAACAGTGCCCAGATCCGGGAGCGCGTTACTGATGTGCTGCAGATTCTGGGCTTGTCCTCACTCGCTTCCGCCCTCCCCCCCGACCTCTCGGGTGGCGAACAGGCGCGGGTGGCGATTGCGCGCGCCATCATCCATGAACCGATGATCCTGCTGGCCGATGAGCCGACGGGCAATCTGGATCCGCGGCAATCCATGGAAATTCTGAAGATCTTTGAGCAGATCCATCGGGCCGGCACGACCATCATTCTCGCCACACACGACAGCGGCCTTGTGGAGGCGCTGCAGACCCGCGTCGTGCACCTGAAGGACGGCACAATCGTGCAGGATGCGAAGGGCGGCTATCCCGGCTCACCGCCGCAATCGGCCAAACACGAGATCCTCGCGAAAGAACCGACTCCGGATTCATCCGGCTATGAGGCGCCGGAAAAAAGAAAAATCAAAATCACCGCGATCCACTCGTGACGGAGCTGGTTAGCTTCTTGGAACAAAAGAGACAGACGAATACACCGAAAGGGCACCTTAAGTGAAACCTAATAAGCTAACCAGCTAAGAAGCTGCCCCCTCTCTCTCGTTGACCTCTTTCACCACTGCCCCGGGAACAAACCGCACCAAACCTGCCATGAGAAGCACATACGCGATCATCTCAGGCAGCAAAGCGCCGAACGTCATCTGTCCGCGGACAAGCACGACCACATCGACCAGGAAAAAACAGAAGTAGGCCAGAAGGAGAACGGACGTCATGACACGGAAACCGACTGGCCGCAGAAATGCGAGAAGGGAGACCGCTGCAAGAAACAGAAACGCCGCTGCGCGGCTGAGGGCAAGATACGCATGCAGACCGTCGAGGATCGGAAAACCGTACAAACGTTCCACAAGTCCGGGCGCGAATGCGAAGAGATTCGCCCAAGTCAGATTCAGCACAAAAGCCAAGGTAAGAACGACACGGAGGCTGCGGGTATTTTGCATGACGTTACGATAGCCGTTTCCTGGACTGGCAGCGAGCTCTGTCCTGCCTCACCCCCTATCCCCCTCTCCGTCCCTGCCACGATTCCTGCACGGAGAGGGGGTACGCACGATCATGGAAAAAATTCAGATCCAGAAAAAGGACGTTCCCCTCTCCCGTTGGCATCGGAGTGGCAGGGAGAGGGGTTAGGGGTGAGGCCAAAAAAATGCTATTCTGCTCGCACATGACTACCTACAAAGATGCCGGCGTCGATGTCCGCGAAGGAGACCGCGCCTCTGCAATCGCGTACGCGCACGCCACCGAAACATTCGCCTCGCGCAGAAACATGATCGGTTCCCCGGTGGAGGAGAAAGACGGGTACGGAGGATTTCTGGACATGGGCGAGTACTACTTGGTCGTGAGTGACGACTCGACGGGATCGAAGATCGATCTGGCCTTCGACGTGGGGAAGTTCGACACGCTCGGCTACGACCTCGCCGCCATGGTGGCCGATGACGCCGTGTGCACGGGGGCGGAAAGTATCGCCATTTCGAACACCATCGACGTACCCAGGATCAATGCGCAGATCATTGATCAGTTGATGGGCGGACTCGCCAAGGCCTGCAGCACGCAGAAGATCGTCGTGCCGGCCGGCGAGGTCGCCGAAGTGCCGGGAGCCGTGACGCGGGGGGTCTGGAGTGCGACGGTGGTCGGCATCGTCGCCAAGGATCGCGTCCTCAAGCCAGAAACAATCAGGCCGGGGGATGCCATCATCGCCCTCAAAGATGCCGGCATGCGCTCGAACGGCTTCTCGCTCTTACGAAAAATCCTCGCGGGCGCGCACGGCAAGGACTGGTTCAAGAAAGAGTGGAAGAACGGAACGACATGGGGGGAAGTGCTGCTGACGCCGAGCATCATCTACTCTGCCGCGATTCTCGGATTGATCGGACGGTTCGGGGAACCGGTGAAGGTACCTGTGAAGGGGGTTGCCCACATCACGGGCGGCGGCATTCCGAGCAAACTCAAGCGCGTGCTCAAGAAATCCGGATGCGGCGCGGAACTCACTGATCTGTGGCCCCCGCACGAAGCACTCACGGACGTGATCAAACTGGGAAAGGTCCCGACGGAAGAGGCGTACCGCACGTGGCACATGGGAAGCGGGATGCTGGTGGTTGTGGAAGAGAAGCACGCGACAAAAGCACTGGAAATGCTCAAGAAGCAGGGCATCGAAGCCAAGCGTGCGGGGACAATCACAAAGGAACCGACCATCGCGATCACGGCGTGGAACAGCGAAGCGCTCCGCTTTGCGGCAAACTGAGGATCATTGTCCTTGCGTTTCAGACAGCGTACGGTGATGCGCGATGGAGCGCACCGCACAGAAAGAGTTGCGACTTCCTCGATCGTTCGAGCCGCTGACATCCGATGAGATCAAAACCATCGAACGACGGCGGCGGTTCATTAAATATGCCGCCGGTGTTGTGGCCCTCAACTGGATCGGACGGATGGGATTTCGGGAGCTCACGACCGCTCTCCCCTCTTCACCCGACTACCCTCAGCCGCGCACGCTCGAGGAGCTTCAGTTCATCGTCCGGCGCGAGATGAACGTGCCCATTGGCGAACCGATTGTACCCTCGCAGGAATGGGATGGACCCGAAAGCGGTTCGATCACCGACCTCCCCGCCATGATCGGCAACGGCTTTGGGCGGGCGAACGATGCCGGCTTCGCGAACATTCCCGGCCACGCCCGCGAGTTCTTCACGTACTACGGCGAGGATCGATTGCCTGACCCTTCGCGGATCCGTTGCAACAACCATGCCTACGGCGCCTGCCGGTCGTTCTCGCAGTACGGCATGCCCATGCACCTGCTGGCCATCGCGCCGCCCCTGAGGCATCTGCTGGATGTCGATTGGCACGTCATGGCAGTCTGCCCGCTCCACAGCCGCAGTGACGATGCACGCGCACACTTGGTCTTCGACAACGGAACAGCGCTCCTCTGGCGCCACGGAGGACTCGCCTCATTCGTGGCATGGTCCGAGCGCAACGTGCCAATGGAGGAACGCCGCCGCATCCCTTCGTACGGCATCGCGCGCTACCGCGAGCCGAAACATCCTTCCACACACCGCCTGCTCATGCACCTCGCCCACGCCGTGGAGGAGCGTGGAATGCAGGTACTGGAACTTCAGGCCCTCACGCCTGCCGGACACGAAAGCGGCGTGATCGTGTAGCAACAGCAAAGAACGGGCTACTGTCGTTTCGGTTGACAACGACAAAAACACCCCTAAGATGCCCCCATCATGCACCATTCGACTCGCGCATCCGGCGCTCGCTCATGGTCTCGCTGCTCCGCAGCTCGATCAGAGTGCTGTGAGTCGAGTTTTTCAATCGAGAAGAGTCTTCTTCTGCTCGGCCTTCTCCTCCCTGCCCTGAGCCTTGGTCTTGGGCTCCTTACGGCGGAAGGCAGGTTGCGTGCGTGAGAAAATCTGAAATACAGCACGAGCCTCCCTTCCGAGCGAGGCCCGGCGTTTGCGAACGCCGAGTCGAGGCAAGGTTTTTTGTATTTGCATTTTCTCTCATCACACCATGGAAACCCCCGCAAGCACAGAACGTCCCGTCATCGTCTTCGATACGACTCTCCGCGACGGCGAGCAGTCGCCTGGCTGCGCCATGAATCTGCCGGAAAAAATGGAAGTTGCGTATGCGCTCGACGCGCTCGGCGTCGACGTCATCGAGGCTGGGTTCCCCATTGCCTCGCCGGGTGATCATCAGGCAGTGACGGAAGTTGCAAAATCCGTTCGCCGTCCGATCATCTGCGGGCTCGCACGCTGCAGAGACAAAGATATCGACCGGGCGTGGGACGCCCTGCAGCACGCCGAACGTCCACGTATCCACGTCTTTCTCGCCACCAGCGCCATTCACCGTGAGCACAAGCTCAAGAAGAGCAAAGAAGAAATCCTTTCGCAGGGGGTTGCCGGGGTAAAGAGAGCCCGAAACCTCTGCCCCGATGTGGAATACTCCCCCGAAGACGCCTCCCGCACCGAAATCGATTTCCTATGCCAGATGGTCGAACAGGCCATCGCGGCGGGAGCGACCACCGTGAATATCCCGGATACCGTGGGTTACGCCACCCCGGAGCATATGGCATGGGTGGTCCGGGAACTTCGCAACCGCGTCTCGAACATCGACCGCGCCGTGCTCAGCGTGCACTGTCACAATGACCTTGGTCTGGCGACCGCAAACAGCCTCGCATCCGTCCAGGCCGGAGCGGGACAGGTGGAGTGCACGATAAACGGCATCGGAGAGCGCGCGGGCAACGCCCCGCTCGAAGAAGTGGTCACGGCCCTGCGCATCCACGGGCAGCAGTACCGGACATGGACACGCATCAAATCCGAGCTCCTCGTTCCGACAAGTCAGATCGTCGCGCAGTACTCGAACCCCCCCCAGCGGCACAAACCGATTGTGGGCAGGAATGCGTTCGCACACAGCGCGGGCATCCATCAGGACGGCATGGGAAAAAACAATGATACCTACCAGATCATGACCCCGGAGAGCGTGGGATGGGACGACTACACGCTCCCCATCACCAAGCATTCCGGAAAAAGCGGGATTGAAGCGCACCTGCGCGCCGCACAGATTGCGATCGATCCGACTGACTTGGATCCGTTCACCACCCGCCTGAAAGCCTTTGCGGAGGACCGCGAGCAGTGCCCCTCGAAAGAAGTGGACGATAACCACCTGATCGCCCTTCTGGCCGATCACGTGATGCAACACACCGGCGGGCCATTCATCCCCGGCACGGTGGACCGTCCGGATGAGAGAAGGGAGGGAAGAAAGTATGTGCAATTTCATACGAGCACCGGCAAAGCAGTCGACGGCATGGCCGAGAATGAAATCGAAGGAGCCATCAATGGATTCGTCTGCGGGCTCAAAGTCGTGTGGAAGGAGCTGACGGGTGAGGACATCGAAGTGGAGGAGCCGGGCATCGAGTCGCACTCGAAAGGAGGGCAGCGCGGTTCCGACGTCCCGCTCGTTGCGACCATCAAGCTCCGCTCAAACGGTCTCTCGGTGATCGGAACCGGGGAGCACGTCGACTCGGAGAAGGCAGGCATCTTCGCCGTTCAGAATGCGGTGAACCGGCTCTGGGCGCTGCGCAAATACCAGCACTCGCTCGGCACTGTCGGCCGCAGCGGGGAAGCGGCGGATACGACACCTACCGCCGACCGCGGACAGGGAGTAAAGTAGACCGCAAATCTTCCCCTTTCTCTCCCATGCTCGGTCCGATCTTCGGTTTGACCCTCCTCACGGGTTTCGTCTTCATCATCATCTGGGCTGCTCGTTTCGCCACGAAGCACCAGCTGATCTCCGCGCTGTCGTGGTTCCTCGCCATCGGCATCATCGGCACGCTGCTCAGCGCAACCCTGAGCGGTTTTGCCGTCCGCCACTTCAGCAACCTGCGCCCCGGACCGGGGAACGTCTTCATGATGGGCGGAGGATTCCGTGATGTGGACGATGCGGATGGGTGGTTCGGCCGCCCACGCGCCTCCAGCTCCGCTATTTCCGTTCAACTCAAGAAGTAAAGCATTGGTCGCCACGTCACGCCGCAAAAATGATGCAGAGCGGTCAGCCGTGTATAATGCGTGCATGGCCAAAATCACCTTTCTGGAAGTGGATCCGGAAGACGCGGCTCTGATAAAGAGCATTTATCCCGACGCGCTTATCCTCAAAGAAAACCTGGCAGGGAAAGGCGTTGCGGACCGGTGCGCCGATGCGGAAATCCTCTGCTGCTTCATCTACTCCAAGATCACAAAAGCGGAACTCGACAGACTGCCGAAGCTGAAACTGCTCATCACACGCTCCGTCGGTTTCGATCACATCGATCTCACTGCCTGCAGGGAACGTACGATCGTCGTCTGCCACGTGCCGGACTACGGATCGCACGTGATTGCGGAACTCGTCTTTGCGCTGCTTCTGTCGACCATGCGCCACATCACCGAAGGTGAGAAACGCGTGGAGGGCGGCACCTTCGACTATCATGGATTGAAAGGAATGACCCTGCGCGGCAAGACACTCGGCATCGTGGGTACCGGCAAGATCGGCCGCAGGGTCGCACAGGTGGCGCACGGGTTCGGCATGAAGATCGTCGCGTTCGACAAGTGCCGCACGCTGGAACTGACCGATTTGCTGGATGTGGAATATGTGTCGTTCGAGGATCTGCTCGCCCGCAGCGATATCGTGACCCTCCATCTGCCCGCCATCCCCGAGGCGGAACATATGATCAATGACGCCGCGATCGCCCGCATGAAAAACGGTGTGATTCTGGTCAATACCGCGCGCGGGTCCATCATCGATTCCAAGGCGCTCCTGCGGGGCCTCAAGAGCGGCAAGATCCGCTACGCACTCTTGGACGTGCTGGAGCACGAGAAGAACTTTGCGGAGAACAAAGAGCTCATCGAACATCCCAATGTGGTGACCACCCCCCACATCGGGTTCTATGCCGACGTGAGCGTGACAAGCATGTACACCGACTGCTTCGAATCGATCCGGCAGTGGCAGGCCGGTCAGACGCCCGAACACGTGATCCATCCGACGACCAAAGTGTGCGATCTGCCGGGGATCAAACGAGCTGGTTAGCTGGTTAGCTGATTAGCTGATTAGCTGGTTAGCTTTTTAGCTTTCAAATGGAAGAGAAAGACCCATACACCAGAAGGGCATCTCAAGCGAAACCGAAGAAGCTAAGCAGCTACAACCTAATAAGCTAAACCATCCTTTCCTTTTGACAATGCCAAGCACACCTTGTAGAGTACAAGGGCAAAGTCCTTCGTACAGACGCTATCGGTACCAACGAGAAACCTGGAAGAAGGAACAGCGCATTTACTTCCTTCTTTCCATTTCTCTGTATGGCAGATCAGCAGATCACCTGCCGCGACTGCGGTGCCGCATTCACGTTCACCGAGGGTGAACAGGAGTTCTACGCTTCACGCAACCTGAACGCGCCCCAGCGCTGCAAGGATTGCCGCAACAAGCGCAAGGACGAGCGGAACCAAAAGTTCGACGCTGTGTGCGCCCAGTGCGGCGCCCAGTGCCAGGTGCCGTTCAAGCCGAAGCCGGAGTCAGAAGGAGGCCGTCCCGTGCTCTGCACGGCGTGCTTCCGGGCTTCGAAGGCAGCGTAAGCTTCCCTTTCGACTGTAAGAGAGCCCCGCTCATGCGGGGTTCTTTTTTGGCTGAATGAAGCCAGAAATTGCATTTTTCTCCGTTGATTGTGTTACGATCTTTTCGATGGAAGACCTCTCACTGGATGCGGTGGCGGATGATGCGGCGGACGATTTTCCCGTCGGATGGACGGGTGATCGAACATACGACGAACCGGCTGCAGATGCCTTCGGAGACAACGGCGACGGGGAGAGCGATCCTGATGCGTTGCAGGATGGCGAAGACGAGAGCCTCCCGGACGATCACACCGACGATTATGTGGACGACGATGTGAGGATCTACCTCGCGCAAATGGGGGAATTCCCGCTGCTCACCCGCGAACAGGAAATTGCCCTGGCCAAGCGGGTCGAACGGGCGAAGAAGCACATGCGTCGCGAAATGCTCTTGAGCAGTTTCATCCAGCAATCGGCCTGCCGCACGCTTCAGGGCGTGCTGGATGGCAAACGCATTGATAAAGCAATTGATCTTCCTTCCACGGACACCGGAGCAAAAACGCGTTCACGCCGCATTATTCCCATCCATCTCGAAACACTGCAGAAGATCCTTTCGGCACAGCAGCAAAATTGCGATGTCGCGCTGCACCCGCAGGGCGATCCCGAGAAGCAGATTGAAGCCTGGCGGCATCTGGGGCAGAGACGACTGCACGCTGCAAAACTTCTGGAAGAGTGCGCTATCCGGCAGAATCATCTGGACGTTCCGTTCTGCAAACTGAAAACACACAGTGAGCGGGTGGATACGCTCCTTCCGATGCTGCAGGATCTCGAAGGAAGAATCGGCGCGCTGCGTCGCTCCCGTTCCCCCGAGAAACAGGAAACCGCGGAGCAGCTGCAAAGACAGCACAAAGAGCTCCTGCTTGAGAAACGGAGGATCCTCAGCTTCGTTCTGGAAACCCCGATGAGCCTGAGGAATCGTGTGGCCCGCATCACGCACTGGCGACAGGAACATGACGCAGCCAAGCAGGAACTCACCAAAAAGAATTTGCGCCTCGTCGTCTGCATCGCCAAACGCTACCGCAATCGCGGCCTCTCGTTCCTCGATCTGATTCAGGAAGGCAATACCGGTCTCATGCGGGCGATCGACAAGTTTCAGTGGCAACGCGGGTTCAAGTTCAGCACGTACGCCACGTGGTGGATCAGACAGGCCATCACGCGTGCCATCGCCGATCAGGGCCGCACCATCCGCGTGCCGGTGCACATGCTCGAAACGATGGGGAAAGTACGCAACGGAAGCCGCAAACTCCTGCAGGAACTGGGCCACGAACCGACGATCGAAGAGACCACAGAGCATACCGGCCTCTCGGAAAATGAAACCGCTCATGTCCTTCGAATGAGCAGAGTACCGGGCTCGCTCGACTACCCCTGCGGGCCAGATGGAAACGGGGCGTACGCGGACTTTCTCGATGACCAGCACACGGAGGATGCGGGACAACTGGTGGACAACGAGGCGCTCAGGGAACGCATACACCAAGTGCTCCAGTCGCTCACCTACCGGGAACGCGAGGCCATCCGGTTACGCTACGGGCTCAGCGACGGCTACGGCTTGACCTTGGAAGAGGTCGGAAAGATTTTCAACGTCACGCGAGAGCGCGTCCGCCAGATCGAAGCCAAAGCAGTCAGAAAGCTGCAGGAGCCCTGGAACAGCAAGGAGCTTGCAGGATTCTTGTCTTCAAAATAAACCACTTCACATTCACGGAACCCGTGGTAGGATGACCGCCTTTCGATGTCCCGATTGACCACCCGCATCGCGCTCCTGCTCACACTTGCGCCTCTCGCTTCGCCGGCGCTGGCCGCCGATCCGCCGATGCGACTCCCCTTTACCGAGCAACAGAAGGAACGCATTCTCAAACCCTGCCTGTCCGTTCCCGCCAACAACCGTCCGCGGTGCGAGGCACGGGCCATGCGGAATGCCGAGCTGGAGTGGAGCCGCGCCTTCCCCGGCGATGCGTACGCGGTCTACGACTGGATGGACCTCGGCGGCAATCACCTGCGCGCGCGCCTGCAGAATGAACGGAGCACGGCTTTTCAGGAATACTGGAGCGAAAATCGCACCACCTTCAGCAATTTCAAACCCACGGAAGACATCAATACCACCCGCCTCCCCTACGTGAACCGAATCCGCGAGAGCCGTCTGGATTGCATGTACGTCCCGCACGGCCGCCCGCGGGCGCTGTGCTTCGACCAACAGATAGACACGTCGCAGAAGATGATGCGCCCCCTCCATAATAGGGAGTAGAAGAAGACTTGCCCTGATCCTAGGGGGGAGGTATGATGAAGACATGCAAAATCCGGAAAAGATTTTTTGGGGTTTCGTCGGTCTCTCGGTTCTTTCCCTTATTTTTGCCCCGTCCTTCCTCGGTAACCGAACGGCTGCTCAGGCGACTGCACCGTCTGCGATTGAGCAGCAGGCACTCCCTTCAGGTTCTTGCCATACCGGAGGAGGCGGTTGTGGCTGTGGAGGCGGTGCCTTATAACCTTGAAGTTCCCTCCCCGATCCACTATCATCCAGCACTCGTGCGCATGTTTCTCCTCGTTGCTGTCGGCCTGCAAACCTTCTTTGGTACAGGATGCTGGACCAACGTCGTCCTCGCCCATGAGACACCTGCTGATGTCATGAGCAAAGCTCCTGAACATGATCCTCACAAAGAGTGTGCACGAAAAGACGCACAAACGTCGCGCGACGAAGACGAAGGTGATCTGCCCTGCCTCGGCCACTGCCTTTCGGAGGCCACACAACGGGCGGCGACTGACGCCTCTGTTCAGATACCGACCATTGCCACACTCACATTGGACTGCGACCCACAATCCCCCATGCCGACAACGGAGCAGCTCTACGATGCCTCCGTTTTACCCTGTTCTCTTTCCCCGCCATCGACTGAAACGGTCGTCCTGCGACAGTAGAAAGGAGGAAGGCGCACGGTGTGCGCATGTTTCAATTTTTCTTCCCCCTTTTTTCCAATGTCTGTCCCCTCAGAGAAACGGCAAGTGGTTCTGCACATCGGTGGAATGACCTGCGGCAGTTGCGAACTTCTTCTGGAACGAAAAATCAAAACCGTTCCAGGTGTGACGCATGTCTCTGTGCAGCATCGCAAAGGCACCGCCACCATCACCGCCTTCTCCCATACCCTTCCTTCCTTCGAAAAGCTTGAAGCCGTGATCCGCGGTGCCGGATATCGGGTGGTCACAGAGCAGGAGACCCTCACGGTGAAACAAGGCTGCAGTCTCCGGGAGGAGCCGGAAGGACCCGATCAGCAGAAATGGCTGGAGATCGGCGGCGCACTCATCATCATCTTCGCCATCTACAAGCTCCTGAGCGCCTACGATTTAATCTCCCTGGCACCCTCCACCGCCGGAGCCCTCACCTTCGGCGGAACACTCCTCATCGGCGTCGTTGCCGGCATGAGCAGCTGCCTTGCCGTCACCGGAGGACTTCTGCTGGCAATGGCCGCCAAGTACAACGAGCTTCATGGCAGCGAAACCCCCACCCAGCGCCTCAAGCCGCTCATCCAGTTCAATATCGGCCGCCTGGCCTCGTACTTCGTCCTCGGCGGCGTCGTGGGCCTGCTGGGGCAGTCGATCACGCTCAGCACACAGATGACAGGCACTATGAGTATTGTCGTGGCGCTGGTCATGCTCTATCTCGCTCTCACGATTTTGAAAATCATCCCGAAAGGGAGTTTGCCGATTCATCCTCCCAAGGCGTTCTCACACTGGATCGCCGATCTCTCGGAAAATAATCATCCGGCGGCCCCCTTCGCCCTTGGAGCACTCACATTTTTCCTGCCCTGCGGATTCACGCAGTCGCTGCAGCTCGTCGCCCTCGCCTCCGGGAGCTTCTGGTCGGGCGGGCTCACGATGTTCACCTTCGCCCTCGGCACCCTGCCTGCCTTGCTCGGAATCAGCTATATCTCCGCAAACGCCAGAGGAGCGTCTTCGCGCCTCTTCCTGCGGTTTGCCGGAACACTGGTTCTCATTCTCTCACTCTTTAACCTGAATAATGGACTTGCCATTATCGGGGTTGATGTCCCCCAAACAATCGCCGTCTCGTTCGGCTCCCAGAACGCTCCTGGAGCGACGCTTCCTTCCCCAGCCGCCACTGTGCAGAACGGCGCGCAAGAGGTCTCGATGGCCGTTACAGGCTACGGCTACGAACCGAGTGAACTCACGGTCCGTGCAGGTATTCCCGTACGCTTCCACGTTGACGGTTCCCGGGCAGGAGGCTGCACGCGCGGTTTCGTCATCCCCTCTCTCGGCATTCAGAAAGTTCTCGCCGCGGGAGACAACGTCTTCGAATTCACGCCGCAAAGCCCCGGCCGCATTCCCTTCAGTTGTTCGATGGGCATGGTCCGCGGTTCCTTCACTGTCATTTGATACCTCTGTTTCCCCTCTCTCTTATGAATTCACTCCAGTGGAATGAAGTCCGCGAATCCCAGACCCCGGCAGCGCCCACAGGTGCTCAAACGAACTTCTGGTTTGGAGCATCCATGGTGCTCGTGGGAGTCATGATCGGATTCACTGCAGGACGCTTTTCGGGTGGAAGTTTCTCTTTCGCCAATGCCGCGCCCGCTCCGACGGCCCCTGCCCCCTCTGTCCCCGCTGCGGCTCCGGCCCCGACTGCGGCTCCGGATCCCGAAACTGCGACGAATGTCATTCCCGTCGACTTTAAAAAGGATCATATCCGCGGCAGCACGAACGCCGACATCGCCGTGATCGAATACTCCGACTTTGAATGCCCGTTCTGCAAACGCGTGCACCCGACCATGCAGCAGCTCCTCGACCAAAATAAGGGAAAAATCATGTGGATCTACCGTCACTATCCCCTCTCCTTCCACCAGAATGCCGAGAAGGAAGCGGAAGCATCGGAATGTGTGAACGAGCTCGGTGGCAATACCGCCTTCTGGAAATTCACCGATTTGATCTTTGAACGGACCACCTCCAACGGTACGGGTATCGCACTTGATGCGCTTCCGGGCATGGCCAAGGAATCCGGCGTCAACGAGCAGAAATTCCAGAGCTGTCTGGATAGCGGCAAATATGCTCAACCCATCGCCCAGCAGGAGCAGGAGGGCGCCACATCGGGCATTCAGGGTACCCCGGGCACGATTGTGTTGAACCTCAAGACACAGCAGAACCGTATCGTCTCGGGCGCTCAGCCGCTCCAGAACTTCCAGGATGCGATCGATGCCCTCTCGCAATAATCACCGAATGTTTACTTCGTTTCCCCTCACCACCCATGCGTACTCTCGTTTCCATTCCGGCCATACACTGTCAATCCTGCGTCGCGCTCATCACGGACGTCAGCCAGGATTTCCCTTCCATCCAGAACATCAATGTCGATGTGCCCTCCAAGACAATCACACTGGAGCATGACGGCCATTTCGATCTTCATACCTGGTCCACGGCCGTCGAGGATCTCAATGCCCAGTACAAAGTTCAACCGCTCTCCCAAACACTCTGAACACGATTGTTCTCCCGCCCTGCCGCCGCGGAAACGGTGGGGCGGGAGAATGGGTAGGACGAAACATAACATTCCCTTTACCTGCCCCCTAGGTCGTGGTATTCTTTCTGTTGCATTCCCACCGCACCATGACCGAACAGAAGCAGAAGACACTCATCGGATACAAAAAGGCTCAGAGCCTTCTGAAGAAGATCATCTCGATGGTCGAGGAGGACCGGTACTGCATCGACATCATGCAGCAGAATCTGGCCGTCATCGGCCTGCTCAAATCCGCGCACCAGCTCCTCTTCGAAGGGCACCTGAACAGCTGTTTCAAGAGCGCACTCGAAACGAACAGCCCGGCCAAGAAGCAGAAAATGATCGACGAGATCCTGACGGTGACGAAAATGGCCAATAAGTGAGGAACACGCAGTGCTGAAAGCCAGACTGGTATACTCGATTCCATGCGCGATCACGCTGCCCATCGGACTTCGTCCCCTCCTGAATCGCACGCACACTGCTCATGCGGCGCAGCTTGCGTCAGTTGCAGTGCAGAAGAGCTTTGTGTTTCTTCAGGCTGCGATATGGAGGCCAAACAGTATGAGTACAAGATGCGACAGCATATGGGGCACGGCGTCCACGAAAGCCACGGTCCGATGAAAAAGGAGCATGACATGCAACACATGTCTCATCAGGCGCATGAAGCTGCAATGTCTGATCCGCACATGGCAAAACACATGGAAACCGACATGCGGCGGCGGTTCTGGATCGCATTGATCTTCACCGTGCCCATCGCACTCTACTCCCCATTGGGGCAGAAGGTTTTCGGCCTGCACCTGCCCTCGCCGATCCCCGTCAATGTGCTTCTGCTCCTGCTGACCACTCCGGTCGTTCTCTGGGCGGGATCCATCTTCATCACGGGAAGCTACTATTCGCTCAAGGCGCGGAAATTGAACATGTCCGTTCTCATCGCCACGGGTGTTCTTGCCGCATACATCGGGAGCGTTATTCTCATGTTCGCTGTAGGGGGAGAAACATTCTTTGATGCCGCGGCCATGCTGGTCACATTCGTGCTCTTCGGGCATTGGATGGAGATGAAGTCACGCCGAGGAACTTCCGATGCGCTTCGTGCGCTCTTCAACCTCATTCCGCCGCAGGCAACCGTTCTGCGCGATGGCAAAGAAACCGTTATTCCAAGCGCGGAGATCATGAAGGGAGACAGCGTCATCCTCAAGCCCGGTGATAAGGTGCCCGTGGACGGAACCATCATCGAAGGAGAGAGCTCCATTGATGAATCACTCGTTACCGGTGAATCTATTCCCGTCTCTAAAACAAAAAACGACAAAGTGGTCGGAGGCTCGGTGAATCAAACAGGCACCGTACAATTCACGGCACAGCAAGTGGGAGCCGATACCGTTCTGGCGCAGATCATCAAGCTCGTGGAGGCCGCGCAGAACTCCAAAGCTCCCGGACAGCGCATTGCGGACAAAGCCGCAACGATCCTCGTGATTGTCGCCATCGGATCCGGTCTGCTCACCTTCTTCGGATGGTATTGGGGTGGCAGCGCCTCGATTCTCACATCTCTCACCTTTGCCATCTCGGCCGTCGTCATCGCCTGCCCCGATGCTCTGGGGCTTGCAACACCGACCGCAGTCGCCGTGGGAACGGGAATCGGCGCCAAACACAACATCCTCATCAAGGATGCGGCGACACTGGAGAATACCTCGCGCATCACCGCCGTCGTTCTCGATAAGACGGGCACGCTGACAGAAGGAAACCCTAAGGTGACAGATGTCATCGGCTTTGAAGATTTCAAAGAAGACGATGTGCTGGCCTACGAAGCCGGCGTAGAGAGCGGCTCGAATCATCCGCTCGCAAAAGCCATTGTGACGCACGCTCACAATAACAATGTCCGTTCTTTTTCCATTCAGAACTTCGCCTCCATCGCAGGGCATGGACTGAGAGCGACAGTGGAAGGCAAAACGGTCCTGGTGGGGACGGAGAAACTGATGCATGACAATGGTGTCTCCACCGAAGCGGGGCAGGATGCCTTGAAGAAATTTTCCGGAAAAACCGTCAGCCTGCTCTCCGTTGATGGAAAACTGAAAGGCATCATCGCGGCTGCAGATACCCCCAGACCAAGTGCCAAGCGGGCCGTCGACGGACTGAAGGTGCTGGGGATTCAACCGGTCATGCTGACGGGCGATCATCGGACCGTGGCGGAGGAAGTGGCCAGAGAACTCGGCATTGAGCGTGTCTTCGCAGAAGTTCTCCCGGAACATAAAGCGGACCATGTGAAGAAATTGCAGGAGGAGGGAAAATTCGTCGCCATGGTGGGTGACGGCATCAATGACGCCCCGGCACTCGCACAAGCGGATATCGGCATTGCCATCGGCGCGGGGACGGATGTGGCGATTGAGACGGGGAATATCGTGCTCATGAAGTCCGATCCGGCCGATATTCTCAATGCCATCATTTTGAGCAAGGCAACCGTCCGGAAAATGAAAGAGAATCTCTTCTGGGCGGCGATCTACAATGTGCTCGCGATTCCCGTGGCCGCAGGCGTGCTCTACCCCTCTTTCGGCATCGCACTGGCACCGGAGATCTCGGCGCTCCTCATGTCCCTCTCCTCCATCATCGTTGCTTCCAATGCGGTGCTGCTCAAACACGTCGAGAGCACACTCTCTGTTCCATCGGGGACTTGAGCAGACAGGCTGTAGAAATATCAACGACGTGAAATTGCTGCAAATGGTGCCAAAATGTTTGATTATTCTTCCTCTTGACCGTGAATCTCTATACCTATACCATAGGTACAGGTATATATTTTCCCCTCGACTATGACAAACATCATCGATCTCCACATTGCTGGAATCCACTGCACATCGTGCGTGAAGCTCATCCGCAAGGAATTGGAGGAAATGAAAGGTATCCGCGCAATTGCCATCGAGCAATCCGGCGCGACAACAATCTCCTACGACTCGCCCCTGAAAGAAGAAGCCATTCTTGAAACGATTGGGCGGGCCGGCTACAGCGCCAAAATTCTCCAGAACCAAAATACCCTTCCGGACGGGATCACTATGAAGAAGAAGCCTGTCGCCGCCGGAAAGCCGCTGAAAATCCAGCTCACCTCCTCCGTGCTCGCCGAGGGCAGAGTGCATGAGGGCGAGGGGGGCAAACCCGTTTTTGAAGGCAAGCTCACACAGCACAAGAATGCGGAACTCAGTATCCCCGGCGGAGAGCATTCCGCGAAGGAGTTCCTCAATCATCTTCTGCAGTCGGTGAATCTCTCCGCGCTGTTTGAAGCGCTCCAGCAACCCGGAAAAAGCCGGGAGCTGCCGCCCAAGGAGTCAGAAACCACTTCCGTCCGCCTCCCTCTTTCTCCCGCCGAGCCGATGAAAACCGACGGACCGAAGAAAGTATCGCTCTCGTTGTACGGCATGCACTGTTCTTCGTGCGCTTCTCTCATTGAGCGATCGCTCAAAAAAGTTCCGGGAGTCAATCAGGCCCACGTGAACTTTGCGGCGGAGAAAGCTTCTGTGCTTTTCGATCAGGGCAATACCTCGGTGGAGCAGCTCATCAAAGCCGTCGAAAAGGCCGGATACAAAGCGAAAACAGTGGATGAAAAGGATCGTGATTTCGACAGGAGAAAACGTAATGCGGAGATCCTGCATTACAAAAATTACTTCATTTTCAGCCTCATCTTCAGTCTTCCGTTGCTCTACTTCATGCTGCTGGATTTTCTGCCATGGATGCCGGGGGCGGTGCTATTACCCGCTTTCTTCGGCATCGCATCGCTCGCACTTGCGACTCCCGTGCAGTTCATTGCGGGAGCCGGCTTCTATCGCGGGTTTTGGTCCAGTCTGAAGATGAAAACGTTCAATATGGACAGCCTCATCGCCATCGGCACCTCGACGGCGTATTTCTACAGTCTCTTCAACTTCCTGAGTTTCGCCTTCGCGAATAACACCATCTTGGGAATCAATGGAGGGAAAATCCCCGATCTCTACTTCGAAACATCGGCCTTTCTTATCACGTTCGTGCTGCTTGGCAAGTGGCTCGAAACAAAAGCAAAAGGCAGCACGTCGGACGCTATTCGCAAACTCATGGGCCTCAAAGCCAAGACCGCGCGCGTTGTACGCAACGGCGAGACGAAGGATATTCCCGTCGATGACGTTGTGGTCGGCGATGTCGTTCTGGTCCGTCCCGGCGAGACCATTCCCGTCGACGGCGTAATCATCAAAGGACACTCATCGGTGGATGAATCCATGCTCACCGGTGAAAGCATCCCCGTGGAAAAGGACATCGGCGACAGAGTTATCGGCGCCACAAGCAATAAGACGGGAAGTTTCGAATTTCAGGCCGAACGCATCGGCGAGGAATCAACCCTCGCACAGATCATCCGCCTGATCGAGGAGGCACAAGGCAGCAAGGCGCCCATTCAGGGCTTCGCTGACCGCATCTCGGCATGGTTCGTGCCGACGGTGATTCTCATTGCACTGCTGACCTTCGGCCTGTGGTACTTCGTGTTCGGCGCCACGCTCTCCTTCGCTCTCATGGCCTTCACGGCGGTCATCGTGATTGCCTGCCCGTGCGCATTGGGCCTTGCCACCCCCACCGCCATCATGGTGGGAACCGGCAAAGGCGCGGAGCACGGGGTCCTCATCAAGGGCGGAGAGCCGCTTGAAGCGGCAAGCAGGATCAATGCCATCATCTTTGACAAAACAGGAACGCTCACCAAAGGCAAGCCAGAGGTGACCAATATCCTCAGCTTCGGAGAGGAAGAAGACGATATTCTGGCAATCGCCGCCAGCCTGGAACGATCGTCCGAACATCCGCTGGCCGAGGCCATCTACCTCCATGCACAGGAAGAAGACATTACGCTCGATGACGTACGGGATTTCAAGGCCATTCCGGGGCACGGCATCGAAGGAGTCGTGGGAAAAACCAAATACTTCTTCGGCAACCGTGCGCTGATCACCGACGTCGCGCATCTGACCCTGAGTCGCGAAGATCGCAAAATCCGCAAACTCGAAGAACAGGGTAAGACCGTCATGCTCCTCGCGACCGAACAGGAACTCATCGGGCTCATCGCCGTTGCCGACACGGTGAAAGCAACGTCAAAGGATGCCCTCGAGAAGCTCAAGGAACGGGATATCGCCATCTACATGATCACGGGGGACAACGAACGGACCGCCAAAGCCATCGCAAAGCAGATCGGCATCGAGAACGTGCTTGCGGAAGTGCTGCCGCAAGACAAAGCCAGCGAAGTGAAGAAGCTGCAGGACGCCGGCAAGAAAGTGGCAATGGTGGGAGACGGCATCAACGATGCCCCTGCGCTCGCTCAGGCCGATCTGGGCATTGCCATGGGCTCCGGCACGGATGTGGCCATGGAAACCGGCGGCATCGTCATCATCAAAGATGACCTCAATGATGTCGTAACGGCGATCGAACTCGCACACGAGACCATGGGGAAAATCCGTCAGAACATGTTCTTCGCGCTCCTCTACAACATGATGGGAATTCCCATCGCGTCACGCGCGCTGTTTTCCCTGCTCGGACTCTTCCTCCAGCCGGAACTTGCCGGTCTGGCCATGGCCTTCAGCTCCATTTCCGTGGTGACGAACTCGCTGCTGCTGCGCTTCTTCAGGCCAGGGCACCGCAACATTCTCTCTTTGCTCGCTCCGGCCGTCATGATTGTGTCATTCACCGCTCTGTTCCTCGAATTTGCGATGGTGAGTTCACGCTTCATGCAGAGCCCCATACCGACGACGGAAGCGCGTGGCGAGTCGGCCATCCAAATCCTTCTTCCCCCCGCACCATAATGCATCGCCGTATGATCCTCATCGGCCTCATGCTCGTGCTGGCCGGCTGCGCCACTCCGGCGACTCCCGAAGCGCAATCTTCCACGACTTCCGGCAGTTTTCTCGCCCTCACCGATAACCATGTGCACGGAATCGCGTTCGACCGCAGGGAGACAGACCGTATCTACCTCGCAACGCACACAGGCATCTTCGCACTCACGCCAGATGGGCGTCTCTCGCAGGTCTCAACGGAGAAGTATGACTTTATGGGTTTTGTCGCGCATCCTTCGGACCCAAACATCTTTTTCGGCAGCGGCCACCCCGCAGACGGCGTCAATCTGGGATTCGTCCAGTCTACCGACGGAGGGCACACTTGGAAGAAACTTGCGGACGTCTCCGCCGAAGGACCTGTGGATTTTCACGCAATGACGGTCAGTGATGCAAATCCACGCCTCATCTACGGATGGGAGGACGGCAACATCTATCGCTCCGAAGACGGAGGGATGAACTGGCGCGCCGTGAACCGGAATCCTGTGAAGGTGTTGAGTCTCGCGACGGACGCCAAAGACGATCGGATTCTCTATTTGGGAACATTCACGGGTCTTCGTAAAAGTATGGACAGAGGAGAGACATGGCAACCGATCACGCCGGTGGACGAAGAACCCATTCACAGCATCGTCAGTTTATCCGATGGCTCACTGATTCTCGCCACGGACTGGGACGGACTCCTGCAGTGGAATCCGCAGGATACTGCATCTGCTGTCCAGAAGCTCGCTCCCCTTCCCGGAGGATTCGTTGCGACAAAAGTTGCCATCAATCGAAACGATTCAAGCATGATCGTGGCTGCGAGCGAAGGATTCGTCTTCCGTTCACGCGACGGAGGCGTGAGTTGGGCTAATGCTCTTGCCGCCGGAGAGGAAGTGACCGAGACAGACGTATCGTCGCAAAAGAAAAGCGGAACCTGCTCGGCCGCCGCGGACGGGCATTGTGATGAGGATGAGTGATGACTCATCCGTCTCGCTCCCCGTCATCATGGCCGTGGGTTTCACGGGGCTCTTTCTTGTTTTTGCGCGGCTGAGTGTTTGAAATCCGCACACATAGATAAGACCCACCATGCGTGCGCACAGTGGGTCTTTTCTCGTCGTAGTACGCTCTTCTCAGATTCCTGACCTGCCGCTACTCGGCCGGGGCAGCGGCGGGATCCTGCTTCGAATCTCCCTCGGAGTCGGGCGCGGGCCGTTCGCGCCGGCTGCGCCCGCCGCGCATGGAGCGGAACAGGTCACTGAGACTGCCGAGATCCATTTCCAAACTCGAGCAGAAGCTGTGAGCAGAGCAGCCATCGCACCGAGATTCCCTCTCGGACGGCGGCGGGGGTTCACGGACGATGACGTCATCCTTGCGAAGCGGCCCGACGTACGCCACCCCATCGTTGTCGGGGTCGTTGATCTGGGCCAACTTGGCCCCGGAAACCCCCATACTGTCCAGCGTCATCTCGATCATCGCATGGATCATGCGATCCTGGGGGGACTCGGCGTCCCTCTTGAGCTCACGACCGATGCGGTAGTGAATGCCGGAGAATCTGTAAGGTTCCGACATGGCCTTCGTGGGACCCTCGCCGTCTTCGGCTGCTCGCTCGATCGTGACAACATCTCGATCGTAGAACACGAAACCGACGCAGGCCTCGGGGAAGAACAGTTCCTGGTGCGGATTACGATCCGGCACCTGCTGCGCCTCACCCACTTTGCGGATGTGGCCGTGCTGCAGGGCAATGAAGGACACGAACGTCCGCGGCTCACAACTGAGCGCCTTCATGGGAGACTCCTTCTTAGAAAGAGCGAAAGAACGAGAACCGGCAACACACCGGGGCTCGCACTTCGCAAGCCACCATTCACCCATTGACCGGGACGGGCATTGTACTGATTTTTTGGCTTATATCAATGCTTCCCGAAGACTATTCGCCCGGTGTGGATTGTATAACTTTTTTGTTCAATGTTAGAAAGACTTTTCACTCTGAGCCTTGCATGCCGGGAGTAAATCACTAAAGATGCCCCGAAATTCTCCCCTTCTCTCCATGACCGAAACGTTGCATCATGATCAGGATTCCACTCCGGAAACCGGCCACCCCGCCGATGATACCCGTGAAACCCGCAGAGAATTCTTAGAATACGCGATTGCTGGTACTGCCGCCGCTCTCACTTCTTCCCTCTCTTCCGATATGGCCACCGCTCAGGATCATCATGCACAGGAGCACCATCCCGACATGGGTCAGCTGCTCGCAAAACAACTCGCCCACCCCTTCAACCAGAATTCGGAACAGTGGCTCGATACCCATGAGAAGGAATGGCAGGAGTGCTTTGACTGCTCCAATAATCCCGTATCCGAGGTGACCGTCCTCTGCATTGATGAACGCATGATGCTCGAAATGAAAACACAATTCGGAAAGCGCGTACTCCGCGTCGCCGGTTCGGGCATCCTGTGGAAGAATGCCGACGAGTTCGTCGATGCCGTCGTGGCCTACGTCACGGCACGCCTCAACGGCCGCCCGCTCTCTGCGATCAAAGTCCGCATAAGCTCCCATGGGGATGAAAATGGAAGGGGCTGCGGAGCAGCGGGTATCAAGTATGGCAGCGAGACGAATCCCGACCAATGCGCGCGCGACGAGCAGAACAATGTGATCGTTGCCAAACTCAGGGAGCGCGGCATCGACGCGGAATTCATCGGCGACAAAGAAATGCGCCAGGAGCCGCACGATGCCATCGGCGCCGTCGTCGACTGCACGGGAGGACGCCTGCAGAGACTCCCCGGGCTCAATACGTTCGTCATCGCGATGCCCGACCATATCGGCTACGCCGTCACGGAGGCAATGCTGGCGCTCAAGATCTCCACGGGCAGTCACGCCTACGGCGACAAGCTGAAACAGTACACCTTCGTGATCTTCGACGATCCGGCACGCCCCGAGATCGCCCGGCAGATCATTGCGTCGCTGAAAGAGCAGACGCAGGAATACAAAGCAAAAGGGATGGATATCCGCTTTGCGACAAGGCAAGCGCCGGCTGTGAAATAGGTGCAGAAACGGCACTATTATCCCATCACCTATTCATATTGTATTTTGTGACTTCACCTCTCCCCCTTTTTCCCCCTCTCCAGAGAGAGGGGGAACTCTATCGAACTCCTCTTTCTCCATTGGAGAAAGGGGTTGGGGGGATAGAGGTTGTGTTGAAAATGAAAGAAGTAGCCAAAAAATGAGAGTCATACCTACTTCAGCGCCGCCTTGGCTGAGGAGATTTCTGCAAGCCTCAGAGAAGAGATCTTTCATTTGACAGTCGTTTTATATGGTTCATCGTATCTCCGTACAGGGGCTCTTTCACAAGGAGGCTCACCATGAGCACGGATACAGCTTTCCGACGGATCACTTCGGAAGTTGTGGATGGAGTCCTCGTGATCGGGTTTCGGGGCGGCCCGGGCCTGAAGCTCATCGAGACTCCCGTCGTTAGGGAATTCAGAAGAGAACTGACGGCCGCAATCGGTGAGCGCGATCGCGTGCTCCTCGACTTCACGAACGTCGACTACTTCAACAGCGTCGCGCTTGGCGCTGTGCAAAACAATGCCCGCCGGCTTGGCAAGAAGGGAAAAACCCTGGTGCTCTGTTGCGTCAGGCCGGAAATCCTGGTGGTTTTCAGCATTACCTGGACCACCCCAGGCCTCTGCCAGCATTACGCCAATCGTCAGAGCGCCCTTCAGGCGCTCAAAGGATGAACAGTTGCAGCCCCCTGTACAACTCGACCCTCCCTCCACTTCGGAACGGAGGGTCTGTTTTATTTCAGCGCCGCTTTGGCAGCCGACAGCTCCGCCAGCTCCGAAGTGATCTTGGCCTGACGCGTCTGGTTGTAGACGATGGTGAGGTCGCCCAGAAGCTCCGTGGCGTTGTCCGAGGCCGCGCGCATCGCCACCATCCGCGCCGAGTGCTCCGAGGCGCCGGCTTCGAGAACAGACTGATAGACCTGGATCTCGGTGAGCTGCGGCAAAATGGTCTGCAGGATGGCGTCGGCCGAAGGCTCCAGCACGTACTCCCCCACCCCTTCGGCATGCATCGCCTGCTGCGTCTCTTTGCGGTATTTGCGGGGAAGCAGACTCTCGAGCATCGATTTCAGATCCGTCTGCGAGAACGGCAGCAACACCTTCACCGTCGACTCCTGCACGAGAGCGGAGACAAAGTCGGCATAGATGAGGGAAACCGAGTCGTACGTACCCGCGAGGAACCCCTCGGTGGCCATGCGCACGATCGGCAGAACGTCTTTGAATGTGGGGTAGCTCGAGAACGCCGGAAAGGCCGCAACCACTTTCTGGCGTAAGCGCGGCAGGAACTGGGCGCCCTTGCGTCCGACCGCGATGAACTCGACGGACTCGAAACCCGCAAGCTTTTGTACACCCTGAATATACTGCGTGGTCGTGCGCAACAGCTGGGCGTTCAGATTGCCGCACATGCCGCGGTCGGGCGTAAAGAGGATCGCAAGAATCTTTCTGGGCTCACGCTTCTGCAGGTACGGATGCAGCTCCGGATGCACGTCGGCCAACTTCTGCAGAACCTGCCACGCGAGAAAGGCGTAGTGCCGCAGCTTCTGGGCATTCTGGACCGCGCGACGCATCTTGGACGCCGCCACGAGCTCCATGGCCTTGGTCACCTGATGGGTGGCCTTGATGGCCTTCATTTTGCGCCGGAGATCGCGGAGACTTCTTGCCATGTGTTGAGTGAGTGACGGGAGCGAGAGAAGGGCAGAAGCAGTATGCAGTACGTATCATGCAGTACGCGTACTGCTCACTGCGTTCTGCTTACTGCTTGACGGAAGGAGAAACAAACCCGGCTTCTGTCTTGAACGTCTGGAGCAGGCGCTTGAGCGTCTCTTCCGTCTCGGGCTTGATCTCGGCCGTGAGTTCCTTGAGCAATTGCGGATGCTTGTTGCGGAGGAACTGAACGAATTCGCGCTCGAAGCGCCGGATCTGATCCACGGGAACGTCGTCCAGAAGACTGTTCACACCGGCGTAAAGCATGGATACCTGCTCGGCGACCGGCACTGGAACGTACTGATCCTGCTTGAGAAGCTCGGTCAGTCTCGCGCCGCGATCGAGCTGCTTCTTGGTCTCGGCATCGAGGTCGGATCCGAACTGGGCAAAGACCGCGAGCTCGCGGTACTGTGCGAGGTCGATGCGCAGACGGCCCGCCACCTTCTTCATGGATTTGCGCTGTGCGGCGGATCCCACGCGCGACACCGAGAGACCGATGTTCAACGCGGGACGGATGCCTTTGTAGAAGAGATCCGCCTCCAGATAGATCTGGCCGTCGGTGATCGAAATGACGTTCGTGGGAATGTACGCGGAGATGTCGCCGGCCTGTGTCTCGATGATGGGCAGCGCCGTGAGAGAGCCTCCGCCGTGCTTCTCGTCCAAGCAGCAGGCGCGCTCGAGCAGGCGGGAATGGAGGTAGAACACATCGCCCGGGTAGGCCTCGCGTCCCGGCGGACGGCGCAGCAGCAGCGACACCTGACGGTATGCCCACGCGTGCTTCGAGAGGTCATCATAGATACACAGCACATCCTTTCCCTGATCGAGGAAGTACTCACCCATGGCGCACCCCGCGAAGGGGGCGATGTACGAGAGGGATGCGGGCTCCGAGGCTCCGGCCGACACCACGATGGTGTAGTCCATGGCACCGTGCTTCTTCAGCTCCGAAACGATCTTGGCGACTTTGGATTCCTTCTGGCCGATGGCGACGTAGATGCAGATGACCGGCCGGTCGCTCGACTGCGTTTCTTTCTGATTCAGGATGGCGTCGATGGCCACGGCCGTCTTGCCCGTCTGGCGGTCGCCGATGATGAGCTCGCGCTGGCCGCGTCCGATGGGAATCAGCGCATCGATCGCCTTGATGCCGGTCTGGAGCGGCGTCGTCACCCCCTTCCGCTCGATGACGCGGGGGGCGATCTTCTCGATCGGGTAGCGCTGGGCGCTCGCAATGACCGAACCACCGTCTTTGGCCTCGCCGAGCGGATTCACCACACGCCCCACGAGCGCCTCGCCCACGGGAACCGAGAGAATCTGGCCGGTAGCCTTGGCGGTGTCCCCCTCCTTGATTTTGCTGTCGTCGCCCAGAACGATCACGCCGACGTGATCCTCCTCCAGGTTGAATGCGACCCCCATGATGCCCTTGCCGAAGTCAATCATTTCAGCGGCACCGACTTTGGAGAGGCCCGAAACGGTGGCGATGCCGTCACCGACCGACATGACCGTCCCGACATGTTCGTGCTTCACATCCTTGTGATAGGACGCAATGCGGTCTTCGAGGGATTTGAGGAGCGTCTGACTGAGGGACATACGGGGAGGGGGTAGGGCGTAGGGGATAGGATGAGGATGAGGGTGAGGGCTTAGGAAAGCGGAATGGGTGCCGTCAGCTGCACAGAGAGACTGTTGAGCGCCCCGCGGAGTGTCGCATCGTACCGCTCATCACCGATCTCCAGCAGGATGCCTCCAAGCAGGGACGGATCGGCGCGCTCCTCGACCAAGCACGAGCGCTGCAGTGATTGCTCCACCACCTGTGCGATGTCTTTCTTGAGCGTTCCGGCACTGCTGCCCGCCGTCGTGATACTGACCTGCACCGCGCCGGTACGTTTGAACCACTCGCGTTCCACCATCCGCGGAAAGATATGCGCATCCTTGAAGATGCCCTGTTCAATCAGGATGTGTGCGGCGGCGTCCGCCAGTGCGTGCATCTCGCTCTCGTGGAGTGTCTTGGCTGTCTCAACGAATGCCCGGGCAAGGGATGCGGCAGTCATCTTCATCGCACCATTTTGGGAAGCTCGGCGATCAGCTGTTCCTGAATGCGTTTCTGATCGGCGGGCGTGAATTCGCGCTCGAGAAGCTTCTCGGTCATGCGGACGATGACGGCATTCACGGTCTTCATGATGTCCTCCATCATGATTCTGCGCTCTTCGTCGATGCGCTTGAGAGCATTCTGGATCATGGCTTCGGCCTCCTTCTTGGCAGTCGCATGCAACTCCTCCTGCAGCACCGCGGCCTCCTTGCGGATACGGTCAAAGTGCTCGCCGCTCTCGCGGTCGAGACGCTTCATCTCCTCCTCACGCAACTTCGCCATCTCCTGCGCCTGATGTTCGATGCGCTTGGCCTCCTCCACGGCCTTGCGGATGCGCTCCGCGCGGGCATCGAGCAGATTCAGGATCGGGCGGTACAGGAAGTACCCGAGCACCCCCATCACGATGAGGAAGTTCACGATTTGCGCGATCAGGAGCTGCCAGTTGATGCCGAGCTTTGTCAGTAATTCCATGCTCTTCAGTTGGAAAAATAGATGAGTGAGCGAAGGCAGTTATGAGCTGCGAGTCATGAGTCATGAGTATGTTTCGCAGCATGCAATCCGATGCAAGGACACCGCGCTCACGACTCAAAACTCACGACTCAAAACTCTCAAACGAACTTGATGATGAGAGCCACGACGAGCGAGTAGATCGCGATGGCCTCGGTGAACGCGACGGCAAGCACCATCGGCGTCTGGATGCGGTTCGCGGCCTCGGGATTGCGTCCGATGGCCTCCATGGCCTTGCTGCCCATCCAACCGATGGAGAAGGCCGGCACGAGCGCACCGAATCCCATGGTGATCGCGACGAGCAGGTTCTTGTCGATCGACGACACGGCGGTCTTGGCGACTTCTGCTACTTCTGGCATAAAAAAGTGGGAAAAAAGTGGAGATGAGAAAACGCCGCGGATTGTAGGGACGACGCAAGAGACAATCAAGGGTCTAAGAGCCGACTCTCTGAAGATTTGACAGAAATTTATTCCATCAAGAAATAGACTGATTGGAAGATCCGGAAATCACACGAACTCACGCGTGCGCCATCTCCACCGCATGCTCCCCTTCCTGCCCGTGTTCATGCCCCCCGTGCGCTGTCACGGCCATTTTGAGGAAGACCGCCGTGAGCATGGCAAAGACCAGTGCCTGAATGAAACCGACGAAGAGCTCCAGCCCCAAGAACGGAATGGGCGCCAGGTACGGCATGAGGAAACTGATCACGACGAGCAGCACTTCACCCGCGAAGATATTGCCGAAGAGACGGAAGGAGAACGAGATGATCTTCGCCATCTCTGCAATGAGCTCCAGAATTCCGACGAAGGAACCGATCGGATCGCGCCAAGGCAGAACGAAGAATTTGTTGGCGTAAGGAATCACGCCGAGCGCCGCGATGCCGAAGAGCTGGGTGGCAATGACCGAAATCAGCGCAATGGCGAGCGTCATGTTCACGTCTGCGTTCATGGAGCGGAAGATCGGCAAATTCAGAACTTCGCCGTGCAGTTCCTCCGAAATGGTGATGCTGCCCACGCCCGGCAGAATGCCCATCCAGTTGGCCAGCATGAGAAAGAGAAAAATCGTGGCAAGCAGCGGGAAGAACCGCCGGGTCGCGCTCTTCTCGCCGATGATGGAATCGAAGAAACCGAACAGCCCCTCCACGATCAATTCCAGAAACGCCTGAAAGCGGCCGGGGATCTCTTTGAATTTCGTCCGGCGGGCCAAGAACACCAGTGCGAAAACCACCAGCATCGCCAGCCACGCCATGATCAAGGTATTGCGGATCTGGAAGGACCCGATGTGCGCGATCGTTTCAGAGGCGAGTGTGGGTGGTTCAATGGCGGACATCGCCTCGATCATAGAAAGACACTGGAGATGAGGCAAACAGAAAGTGAATCGAATAGGTAGTTCGTAGCTGGTAGTTTGTAGATCGGGAAACAGATGCCAAGCTACCAACTACTGATCGAGAATCTCCGTCATCTTGCAGTAAACCCGGACCATGGTCACGAGAATATCATGTAGCCGATAAATCCCAGGACTCCCAGGAATGCGTAGACGAGAGGAATGGCTGCCACGATCAAGGCGTTGCGCCGCGAGAACACCGCGATGACAGCTGAGATAATGAACCCCAGCACAAATGTATGCGGAATCGTCTCGATCACAAACTCGAGCGGCATTTCCCAGGGTTTGAACATCGGAACCCAACGAAAAGCCATCGCCCATCCTCCGATGACTCCAAAGAAAAACCAGAGCAACAACACAACTCCATACAATACATAGATCCCCAGAAACGCGAACAACATCGCAAGAATGGATGTCCAGCTTCGTTGCATAAGACAATGGTAGTTCACAGAAATCCACAGATCAATAATACAGCTACGAAGCTCCCAGAATCTCCGTCACCTTTCTGTACACGCCAACGCCGGAGAGCACGATGGCAAGCGCGAAACCCGTGATCACGAAAATCGGGGAGGTGTGCAGGTACTTGTCGAGATAGGCGCCGCCGAAGCCAAAGAGACCGACCGGAACCGCGATGATGAACCCCAGATTCCACGCGAGGCGCAAACTGAGCATGAGCCCCATCCCTTTCGGGCTCTCCCTTTTGCCCGGCGAGGGCGCATTATTCGCCACTGCCGGATGAAGGAACGGGCCCGCGTCCGCTGCGCCGGCGTCGCACGACGTGGAGCCTCGCGAGCTCACGCTCAAGAATGGCCGTCGCCTCGGCGAATCCCTCGGCATCGGTCCGCTTCTCATGTTGCAGTTTTTCGGCTTCGGCCTTGGCTGTGAGAATCGCCTGCTCCTGCAGCTCATCGGCGCGGTCGGCGCTGTCCACCATCACGCGGATCGTGCGGCCGTCCACTTCAATAACCCCGCGCGAAACAGCCAGCAGCTGCTCACCCCCCTTCTGCCGGATCGTGATCACGCCCGGCACCACGATGGAAATGAGGGGGATGTGATGCGGGAGAATCGTGATTTCGCCCTGCGGCGTGGGGAGGGACACAGAGTCCACCTCCCCCTCGAACATGGGACGATCCGGTGTGGTGATTTCGAGACGGAGCATGGGAGCAGAAAGTATTAAGCAGTAAGCAGTAAGCAGTCCAGTTGAGAGGCAGTAGTGGAACTGTGGCCGATCATGCGTGCTGCATACTGCATACTGCGTACTGCGGAAATCAGGCTTTCACATCCTCAATGCCGCCCTTCATATAGAAGGCCTGCTCGGGCACCTCATCATACTTGCCGTCGAGGATGGCTTTGAAGCTTTTGACCGTATCTTCACGCTTCACGAACCTGCCGGGAATACCCGTGAAGGTCTCGGCCACGAAGAAGGGCTGACTGAGGAACTTCTGGATCTTGCGGGCGCGCTTGACGGTGAGTTTGTCTTCATCCGAGAGCTCCTCCATGCCGAGAATCGCAATGATGTCCTGCAGCTCTTTGTAGCGCTGCAATACCTTCTGCACGGCACGCGCCGTCTGGTAGTGCTCCTCACCCACCACGGCTGCGGAAAGGATTGTGGACGTGGAATCGAGCGGATCAACGGCCGGGTAGATGCCCAGCTCCGACAGCGCGCGCGAGAGCACGAGCGTGGAATCGAGATGCCCGAAGGTCGTGGCGGGTGCCGGATCGGTGAAGTCGTCGGCCGGAACGTACACGGCCTGCACCGAGGTGATGGAGCCTTTCTTGGTCGAGGTGATGCGCTCCTGCAGCGCTCCCATTTCGTTGGCCAGCGTGGGCTGGTAGCCGACGGCGGACGGAATGCGTCCGAGCAGAACGGAGACTTCGGAACCCGCCTGCGTGAAGCGGAAAATGTTGTCGATGAAGAGCAGCACGTCGCGCTGTTCCTCGTCGCGGAAGTACTCGGCATGCGTGAGACCGGCCAGCCCCACGCGCAGGCGCGGTCCGGGCGGCTCGTTCATCTGGCCGAAGACGAGCGCCGTTTTGGCCAGAACGCCCGAATCTTTCATTTCGTTGTAGAGGTCGTTACCTTCGCGGCTGCGCTCCCCCACCCCGGCGAACACGGAGTAGCCGCCGTGCTCGGTGGCGATGTTGCGGATGAGCTCCTTCACGATGACGGTCTTGCCCACGCCCGCTCCGCCGAAGAGACCGACTTTGCCTCCTTTTAAGATAGGACAGATCAGGTCGATGACCTTGATGCCCGTCTCCAGCACTGCGGTTTCGGTGGATTGTTCGTCGAACGTGGGGGCCGGACGGTGAATGGGGTACTTCTTTTTGGTGTGAATGGCCGGCATGCCATCCAGAGGATTGCCCAGAACATCGAACATGCGTCCGAGCGCTTCGGGCCCCACGGGAACGGAAATCGGCATGCCCAAATCCGTCACGGCCACTCCGCGCGCGAGGCCGTCGGTCGGACCCATGGCGACCGTGCGCACCGCTCCGCCGTCCAGATGCTGCTGCACCTCGAGTGTGAGCGTGTCTTTACCGCAGGGAACCGTGAGTGCATTGTAAATCGGCGGCAATTCCTGAACGGGGAACGTACAGTCCACCACCGCACCCATCACTTGAGAAATGGAACCAGCCATAGAGGAGAGGGAATCAAAAAGAGTGCAACCATCCTAGAAGAGTCGCTCCTGCCTGCAAAGGGGTAAAGAAGGAACTTTTTTCCCTGTTGCGCCGGAGTTTTGTTCTCGTAAAAATGGAACGTGTAGAGTACAGTTCAGCGCTACGGTCTGCCATGAAACCACTTTCTGTCTTCGTCCGGCACGGCGAATCGGAACTCAATGCGCACAACCGCACGCATGTGCAGATCGCCACAGGAAGAACCGATACCCGCCTCACGCCGTTCGGCGAGGCACAGGCCAGCGAGGCCGGACGCTCTGTCGCACACATTCCACTCGACTTCGCCGTCAGCTCGCCCCTCACCCGCGCGCGACATACCGCGGAAATCGTCCTGAACAGACATCCGGATCCTCCCGGACTGTTCCTGTGCCCCAACATCACCGAACGCAGTCTGGGGAAATTCGAGGGTCTCTCTTTCGATCAGCTCCGAAAGAACTATCCGGAGTACTTTTCCGATCCCGGTCTCGTGCACTGGCGCGCACATTTTGAACAGTGCGCCCCCGGCGGAGAGAATCTTGCGCAGGTCGAACGACGCGTCTGCGATGCCTATGACATCCTCATACGCCGGCTCCCGCAAGAAAATCTCGCCATGTTCTCCCACGTGATGGCTCTGCGCTGCCTTCTGGGAAAACTCCTTTCTCTGCCGAGAGAAGAAATACCGCGTCTCGTCATTCCCAACGCCATGCCCCTGATTCTGGAACGCTCACGCCCTCCCAAGCTCGTGGGGGCATTCTCGATCGATGATCTGCGGGCGGCACTCTGATCACTGCCCTCTGGTGCGGTGGTACGTCTCGGCCTCCTCTTCCATTTCGTAGAGGCGGGTGTAGTAATCGGGGAATTCATTCAAATGGGCAAGTGCGATCTTGCCCGTGAGGACGGGATCGTCGCCGGTGACGTCCGTCCGCGGATCGACTGTGCCGTGTTCCAGCTCTACATCCATGCCCATGCGGAACTGTTCGACGTCGTACTCGACCGTGGAAAAATCGAGACCGATCTGGGCGGCAACCTGCTTGGCCTGCTCCGGCGTGAAGACTTTTTTGGTGGACATGGTGTGAGGGGGTAGGGGGTAGGGGGGTAGGGCGTAGGGGGTAGGGCGTAGGGATAGGGAACCACAAGGTAGAGGTGAAAGGAATCTCCATCACACCTTCTTGAAGTGGCAAAGAGAACGGAAATCATCCACAATCACACTATGGAATCCCCTCCCCCGAGTCCGCAATACGTCAAACGCACCGTCTGGACCTTCGCTTCCGCCTCCTTTCTGCACGACATGGGCGCGGACATGATCTTCTCGATCTGGCCGATGTTTCTCACGACCGTGCTCGGGGCGAACATGGCGGTGGTTGGCCTGATTGACGGGCTGGGTGACGCCTTCGTCTCGATTGCACAGGCCGTTTCAGGCTACCTGTCTGACCGCTTGCGCAAGCGCAAGCCCTTCGTGTGGATGGGCTACTTCTTCGGCGGCATCGCCAAAGTGGGCTACTCCCTCGCCCCCACGTGGCACTGGGTGCTGCCGTTCCGCATCCTCGACCGGTCCGGGAAAATGCGCGGAGCCCCGCGGGACGCGATCGTTTCGGATCTCTCGACCGTGCAGAATCGCGGCCGGCACTTCGGCATCCTCCGCATGATGGATTACAGCGGGGCGATGATCGGAATCATCGCGGCCATCGTGCTCGTCCGCTTTCTCCCGATCCGCACGATCATCCTGATCTCCGCGATTCCCTCGATGTTCGCCGTGGTGCTGGTGATCAGCATCTATCATGAGAAGAAACCGGACGGAACGAAAGTATTCAAAGGCATCCATTTGACGGATTTCTCGGGAAGACTTCGTCTCTACACCATCCTGAACGCGCTCTTCGTCCTTGGGTCCTTCAGCTACTCTTTTCTGTTGCTATCGGCGAAATCCAGCGGCTTCACCATCGGCGAAATGCCGGTGTTGTACCTTCTGTACACCGTCGTTGCCGCCATCCTCTCGATGTTCTTCGGCAAGCTCGCGGACCGCATCGGGCGCAAATGGGTGCTCCTCTTCTCGTACGGCTGCTGGATCGGCGTGACGCTGCTCTTTCTGCTCATACGTTCCCCCATCGGCGTGACCGTCGCCTTCGCGCTCTACGGCGTGCACATCGCCTCACTCGAACCCGTGCAGCGCGCGCTCGTCGCGGAACTCGCCCCCAAAGATCTGGTGGCCTCCACACTGGGAGGATTTCAGATGGTGATGGGATTCATGAGCTTTTTTGCCTCGTTCATCGCGGGGCTCTTGTGGGATCGTTTCGGCCTGCCGGCCCCGTTCCTGCTCTCGCTCGTGCTCACGGTCTTCGCGGGATTCCTGCTGCTGTTTTTGAAAGACGGGAAGGCGAAGAAAATGTAACGCCAATATTTGACACAATATAATATGATGTGATCATTTGCCTATGACTGTGGGAAAACCTTCCGGACATCTGGCCCATACCGCGTACGAACTTGCGCAATAGGCAGGCGCGTATGCGACGCTCGATCAGCGAGGCGGACTGCCCGAGGAGATTCCCGATGGAGCGTTTCAAGAAATCAAAAAATTGGTGCAAGAGGCTTTGGAGAAGTTACGCGCGGTCTGGCCCGAAGGAGCACGACACAATTAAGCGATCCCCACTGTTTCCTCCAGCTTTTCAATGCGCCCAAGCATGCTCGTGCGATGGATATAGGGTCGTTGCAGAGCATCTTTGATGTCCACGATGTTCTTCTCCATGGTTCCAAGGCGTCCTTCCATACCACCCATATGTTTCTCCGTGCCACCCATACGCTTCTCCATGCTGTCCATACGTTTATCCAAGCTGTCTACGCGTACTTCCAGACTATACCGCATCCCCTGCATGTGCTGCAGGAGAATGGCGTTCGTGATGCCGGCGGGTTTCGGAGGTTTCTTCGTCATGGGAGCAGAAGTGTAGCACAGAGTCCCTCCCGCAAAATCCTCCGACGAAACTTCAATAGGGAGGCAATGACTTTTGCCCTCCGCAAAGCGAAGAAAAGCGTTCCATGATCCGGCAGAACGGGGACGGAGCGGACAGGATATGACTCCTCACAGAATGAAGGCGTTCGCGATGGAAAAATAAATCACGATACCCGTCACGTCCACGAACGTGGCGACGAAGGGGCTCGAAGCATAGCCCGGATCGATGCCGAAACGCTTGAAGACGAGCGGCAGCATGGAGCCGACGAGCGTGCCCCACAGGCAGATCGCCGCCACCGACTGCGCGATGACGAGACCCAGCATCCACCGGTTTGCGGAACCCAGAACACTCTGCGGCGTGAGCGATGCCCGGACAAAGGCGACGGCCCCGAGCGTGAGTCCGAGCGCAACGCCCATCAGCAGTTCGCGGCGCACCACTTTGAACCAGTCGCGCGGCGAGACGTCGCCCAGCGCCATGGCGCGCGTGATGAGCGTGGCCGCCTGTGAGCCCGAATTCCCTCCCGTGGAGATGGTGAGCGGCACGAAGAGCGCCAGTGCCGTCACCGCGGCGATGGAGGATTCGAACCGCGCGAGCGCGGTGAAGGTGAAAAGCTCGGCAATGAAGAGCACCGAGAGCCACACCACGCGCTTGCGCCAGATCGTCGTGAATTTGCTCTCGAGGTAGCTCGCCGAAAGCGGATCCATACCTCCCAAGCGGTAGACGTCTTCGCTGGCCTCGGCCTCCGCCACACGGAGCAGGTCGCTCAAATGGATGATGCCGACGATTTTCTGGTGATCATCGACCACCCCCGCCACGTCCGCCCCCTCGCGCTGCATCGTCTCGAGCACCTGCTCCTGATCCGTCGCGTGATGGAACACCGGAATCGGACGCGCGATCCGCGCCGGAATCGTATCGCCGTTGCATGACATGAGCGCACGCGAGGGAATCCACTGAATGCCATCCTTGCCGGCGAAGAGTGCCACCGGAATTTTTTTGTGATGCGTGCGCACGTACTCCTGCATCGCATTGAGAATCGCCGGACCCTTGGCCTGCGGATTCACTTCGAGAAAATTGAGATCCATCAGACCCCCTGCGGTTTCGGGTCCGTAGAGCAGCAGTTTCTCAATCGACCTTCTGCGGTCCTCGCGCATTTTTTCGAGAATGCTCGCATGACGCTTGACAGGGAGCCGCTGCAGAATGTCCGTCGCTTCGTCTTCGTCCAGAAAGTGCAGGAACCGTGCGACAACCGCATCGGGCAGACGCGGGAGCACCGAGCGGATGCTGGCCTCCGAGAGAAGCAAAATCACATCGGCCTGCACCTCGGGCGGCAAGAGCGCAAAGGTCTTTCGTTTGCCGTGGCTGAGCGCGTCGATGATGTCCGCCATCTCGCGGTTGTCCTCGCGCAAAAGGATCTTGCGCAAATCATTGTCGTTCTTCTGCCGCAGCAAGCCATCGACCTTATGGAGAAGTTCTTCGCGCATGAAAAGGAAGTCGGGTGCATGCATGCTACTCCGCCCTGCGACGCAAGAGGAAGTGAAACCTGCCCGACATGCCTGCACAAAAAATCCGCCGTCATTCCGGAGCAAGGGAAAAGCCCGCACAAGTGCATTGACACCCTGTCCGGAAAGGAAATAATCGGTGCCCCTTCCCCCGTTCCGATATGTCGCAGCAGTCTTTGAATGCACCCGAGGAACGTTCCGCTCCGATTCCCAAGGGCAGACAAAAAACCTGGCCGGTCATCCAGCAGATGCTTACTGCGACGCTTGAAGCAAAACGCAAACGGCTTCTCGGAAAAGGACAAACCGTGTCGGCCGCTATGATCGCCACCGGCGATTAGGGTGATGCCGCACAATCGGAAGAGTCCGTTCAGTACGAAGCAATCGAGCGCGAATCACAAAGCGCCTCGCTCGACCGCATCGAGGCGGCGCGGCAGAAAATGCGGGACGGCACCTACGGCATTTGCGAGGGATGCGGACTCAATATTCCCGTTGCCCGGCTGGAAGCGATTCCCGAAACACCCGTCTGCATCAAATGCGCTGATGACATCGAGCGTGGCATGAGGCTGCCGACAACGGCACCGGATTTCAAACTTGCAGCGGCACTGGAGACGGAAGAAGAGGTGCAATCGCAGTTGGATCGTGCATGACCCCGGCGTGATATCTCTGATGGAATAGCGAGATTCCATGTTTTATAATTCAATTTTGTCAAATCGTATTTCTTGGCTTACAGAAGCCAAAAGGTCAACGCACTTTTTGTCTCCAAAGAGATTAATACAGGGTAATATACGGGGTCCACATTTCCCCCAAATGTATGATCATCCAACGACGTTGCGGGGCATGCGGGTGTGATCCCTGCACGTGCGACATCTGAGACGCACGGGACAAGGTAGCACCGGCCTTTCACGCCTCCGGCATCCCGAAAAACCACAACAGGGATCGTTTGTCCTGACATATACGTAAAACGTACGCAATTGGCAGCCAACGGGAAATTACGTACGGTACAAGACAATCGTTTCCCTCTTCTTCTCTATGGCTCTCTCTCCTCTTCACTGGCGCAAGTACGTTGCGGAACTCCTCGGGACCGCGACACTCACGTTCGCCGTCCTCGGTTCCATCCAGCAGCAGACAGCGACCCCCTTCGTCGCCGCCCTCGTGCTGCTGCTCGCGGTCTACATGCTGGGCCCCGTGAGCGGCGCACACGTCAATCCCGCCGTGACGGTGGGACTGTGGAGTATCAAGAAAATCAAGACCCCCGAAGCCCTCGCGTACATCGCCGCCCAGCTCGTGGGCGCGGTCGCGGCCCAATTCCTCTTCCAGTACCTCGTGGGCGGGCTCCCGCAGGTGACGGTGGTCCCGGGTTGGGGCATCGCCTTTGCGGAGGCGCTGGGCGCGTTCTTCCTGCTCCTCGGCATCATGGCCGTGGTCACCGGCAAAGTGCACTCCGCCGCCAGCGGGCTTGTGATCGGCTGCTCGCTTTTGCTCGGTATTCTGCTGGCTTCGCTGATGAGCAACGGCATCCTCAATCCCGCCGTGGCCATCGGGATTCGCTCCCTCGCGTTCTCGTCCTCTTATCCTTTTATCACCGGCCTGGAGTACCTGATCGGCCCCTTCATCGGAGCAGTTGCCGCCGTATATTTGTATCAATGGATGGCAAGAGAGTGAGACTGCATTTGTTCCCGAAAAGAGTCGACTCCCGTCGGCTCTTTTAAAAAAACAAGAACAAAACACTCATCCAAACAATGCGCGAAGCGCGGGTCTCGCGGGTTCCCGCGCTGGAGCGCATCCATTATGGGAAGGGTGGGCTCGTGGGAGGGACACCGAAGGTGGCCCTTCCACGCCTACTCCTTCCACTCCTCCAGCGTTACCGTCACCGTCTTCTCCTTGCCCTTGCTCAAGACCTTGAGCCTCAGGGTATCGCCGACGGATTTATTGATGATGATCTGCTGGAGCGAGACGCCCGCGATGAGCTTCTGACCATCGGCATCAAGAATGATGTCGTTCTCCTGCAGACCCGCTCTGTCTGCGGGGGAATCGGGCATCACCGCGAGATCCGCCGCGGTCTCTCCCCGCACCACGAGAACACCGTAGTCGACCGGGAGCTTGTTCTTCTCCTGAAGTTCCGGAGTGATCGGCATGTACCGCACGCCGATGTACGGGCGCACGATGCGGCCGTTCTTCTGGTAGCTTGAGAGTACACGCCGCAGTTCCCGCGCCGGCAGCGCGAACCCGATGTTCTGCCCCACCGACGACACCGCGGTGTTCATTCCGATCACTTCGCCCTTGGCCGAGAGCAGCGGCCCGCCGGAGTTGCCGCTGTTGATGGCGGCATCAGTCTGGATGATCTGATCCAGCCGCTCGCTGTCGCCCCCGGGATTACCCGCCGTGATGGAACGTTGCAGCCCCGAGATCACTCCCACACTCACGGTGTTGCGGAACTCTCCCAGCGCGTTGCCGATGGCGATGACCGTCTGGCCGAGGGATGCATCGTCCGTCGCAGTGATCGGGAGTGCCGTGAAGTCCGACCCCTCCACCTTCAGGAGCGCAATATCGTTCACCGGATCGCGCGCGACGACCTTGGCCGGGATCTTTTTTCCGTCATTGAGCAGAATCGTATACTCGGCTTTCTCGTCATCGGCCACATGCTTGTTCGTCATGAGAAGGCCGTCGGATGAGACGAAGAACGCCGTGCCGCCGCCCACTTCGCGCTTCTCGGTCCCCTGCTGCTGCATGCGCGGAATCTGGAACGAAAATCCGCGAAAGAAGGGATCCTCGGGAACAACATTTTCGTACACCTGTGTGAGCTTGGGCAGGTCCTTGGTGATGATCACGCTCACGACCGCCGGCTCCGCGCGCTTCACGGTTTCGATCACCAATTGATCCTGTGATGCGATCACCGGCAGAGGTGCGAGCGTGCCGCTGCCGCTCATGCGCGACGCCGGTTCCGCGCGACTGCCGACACCCACGAAGATGAGCGCGACGAAGATACCGCCGAGCAAAAACGCAATCGTGACCGGCAGGAGCGAGAGACGCTGCTTTTCCACAATCATATCCATACACATGAGGGGAAAAATGGGAGTAGGAATACTAACATGAAATGGCCGTCTGACCGGCATTTTGGCTTGCGTGAGCTGTCAACCCACACTCCTCTTCATTAAGATTTCTTAATATCCCCATAGGCCGCAGAGAATCCGCGATACAATGCATACATGCGCACGCGCATGTTCATCATCGGATGCGCCCTGCTCCTCACTGCCTGCTCGTCTGCGCTCACGGCCAATGGAACTGCAGCGAACATCACGCAATCCTCCGCGTCATCCACTCCGGTCACGGAAGCAATGGAACAGGTGCCCGCGGAACTCTCGATCACCCACTTCGCCACGATGCGCCTGGAGGGCACCGGCCTCACACTCGGCGACGTTCTGGCACAGAACGCCGTGTACACACGCTACGCCATCACCTACCGCAGTAACGGGCTTCTCATCAGCGGCATCATGAATATCCCCAAGGGGACGGGGCCTTTTCCGCTTGTGGTGCTGGCGCACGGCTACATTGATCCCGCCATCTACACGCAGGGTCGCGGCCTCAAGCGCGAACAAGATTTCTTGGCACGAGAGGGATTCGCCGTACTCCACACCGACTATCGCGGACACGCCGGATCGGACCCAAGCCCCGACGTGCGCGAGGTCTACGATGCGGGATTGGAGTACGGCATGGATGTCATCAACGCAGTGAACGCCGTGCGTGCCGCACACCTGCCACACGTGGATGCGCGCCGTGTCGGCATTCTGGGCCACTCGCTCGGCGGGGGCGTGGCGCTGAACATCGCCGTTGCGCGACCCGATCTCGCCAGCGCCTTCGTGCTCTACGCGCCCGTGAACGGCGACGCGTGGCAGAATTTCGAACGCTGGCACTCCATGCGCGACGAGAAGGACCGGACACGTGCGGTGCTGGGAACGCGGAAGGAAAACCCCGCCGCGTGGGACGCGCTTTCGTCTTTCAGCTTCCTCGGGAACATCACGGCCCCCATCCTGCTCGCGCAGGGTACCGCCGACGCAGACGTTCCTCCCGCGTGGTCCGATGATCTGAACGAGAAACTGAAGACGCTGGGCAAAGACATCGCATACGTTTCGTACGAAGGCGAGAAGCACGAATTCATCGCCCAGTGGGATGACTTCATGCGGCGTGTGACCGCGTTCTTCCGCTCACACCTCGCCGCAGAGGATACGACGACGTTGCTCCCCTGAGTGCATGCGAACGCCCTTCTCTATGTTTGGCCTCTGTTTGCTCCTCGCGGCCTGCGGCACCGCACCGGCCGTCCTGCCTCCCGTGCCGGAAAGCAGCGCGGCATCACAGGCATCGTCCATGCAACAGCCGCGGACGGAGGGGTGGATCGCACCGCTCGACCGCGCTGCGGAGCGCGTGACCAAGAAACCTTTCGGCATCCACGTGACGCCGCAGGATTCTCCGGTGCAGCCGGAACGCTTCACGGGGTACCACACGGGCATGGATCTGGAATTGCTGCCGGGCGAGACGCCGCACGACGTCACCGTACACGCGGCATGCACCGGAGAAGTCGTCGCCGCGCAGCGCGTGAGCGGCTATGGCGGTGTCGTTGTGCAGCGCTGCACATGGAACGGCGAACCGGTCACGGCACTCTACGGCCACCTCGCGCTGGACCGCGTCACCGTTTCGCCGGGCCAGACTCTGCAGTCCGGTGATGCCATCGGCGTGCTGGGCACGGCCTACAGCACCGAAACGGACGGGGAACGCGCGCACCTGCACTTCGCCATTCATCACGGGGCGGCGGTGGAGTACAAAGGCTATGTGTCCACGCAAAGCACGCTCGGCGCGTGGGTGGATCCCGCGACGGTCATCACGTCGGGAGGTTCGTGAAGACCCGCCGGAGCGCCTCCTCCGCCGTGCAGGCCGATTTCTGCACGTTCGTGCCAGCAAACGGCTTGAGCGCGACCGACGGCAGCAGCGCCGAAACCACCGTCCTGCCGCTGTCTGCGCGCAGGACCACGTTGCACGGCAATGCCAGCGCGACATCGGGATTCTCCTGCAGGGCCTGATGCGCGAGCGCGGGATTGCATGCACCCAGAATCACGTGCGGCGGGTGATCAATGCCGAGTTTCTCTTTGAGCTTCGCGGCGATGTCGATCTCGCTGATCACGCCGAATTTTTCTTTCTGCAGTGCATCAAGTACCGCCTGCCTCGCCTGCGGGAGGGGAAGACCGAGTGTTACTGTGAAGGCGTAAGAACCAGAAGTCATGGCAGAGGAATCATCGTCCGTAGCCGCCCATCATGCCGCCGCCATAGCCACCACCCATCATCCCCTGCGGGAACTCAAGCGCCGCACCGCCCGCGCTGCATCCGCTTAAGCGCCGGCCCATGATGATGTGCATCTGCTTCTCGGCCTCCTCCCCCATCATCTGCTGCATGAACGTATCCACCTGCTCGTGCGCAGCCCCCGCACGCAGCCCCATGAAGTAATCACCCAGCAGATCGAAATCGTCATCACTGAGATCGGCACACGTTATCTGCTTTGCCTGCAGCTTGTCGTAGAGAGCCTTACCTTGCTCGGATTCGTTCGACGCGGATTCATCTGATGCGGTGGCGGAGGAAAACCCGCCCGAATACAGCCACGGCATCATGCCGCCCGAGAAGCCGTATCCGCGCATGCCCGAAACAAATGTGGGGAATGTGAGCAGGCAGAAGATGAGCCCGACCGAAACGAGAATCCATCCCCACATCCAGAGCTTCTTTTCAGAAAGCCGTTTGAACGCCCAGAAGAGGAGAAAAGCAATACCGATGCCAAAGGCGACCATGGCGAACATGTGGAGCACCAGAAAGAGGACGAACCCGGTGCCCCAGCCGGAGGTGTTCATGAAGGAATACATCATGGAGAATCTGAGGAAAGAAATGGAAGCATACACCTCCGGGGGAGGTGTGAGAAGACAGGACACATGAACGTGCAAGGCAAAATCTTGTTTACTATCCCGCAGACGTACGCGGAAATGACCTCACCATTCTCGCGGGTTCTCCACTTTCCTGCGCAGAGGGATGTGCTATATGCTCCAAGAGCCTTGGGGAGTCCCGCCTTCGCCCGCTTACGCGGGTCTACGGTGGACAAGTGCCCCTTCTGCCATCATCGATCCAGATCGTTTTGCATCACGTTGGGGAGTCGCCAAGTGGTAAGGCACCTGCCTCTGGAGCAGGCATTCGGGGGTTCGAATCCCTCCTCCCCAGCCAA
>JAQUKV010000004.1 GCA_028718905.1 Candidatus Peribacteraceae bacterium
TCATAAACAGACGTTCTACCTTCACTTGAAAGAATGCGAATTCAGATTTAATCATCGTCACGAAAACCTGTATAATCTCTTACTGTCCCTCTTTCGAAAACATCCTCTTAACTAGTCTTGAGCCTTGTATAATTATCAATTGGAACCAAGCTATAGGTCACATTTTGGTCGAGGTTTTCAAAAAGAAGTTAGTCGCATGTTATATTCGCCACCCTTTCCATTGCTGCTGGAAGAAACTCGATTTGGAAATACCGAAAGCAGATTACTGCTTGGAAACCGCACTCGTATACGCGATCATAAATTAGAGGGTAATGAGAGGAGCAAAGTAGAAGATTCAGAAGATTACTCCAATATAAACATTGGAATTTTTGATAATAGAAATATTGAAATAACTGTTTTTAAGGAAGGAACGCATACAAGTGGAAGATGGGGTGGAACTGATGAATTTACTTCAAAAAAACAAGCTGTATTTTTTACAGTAAACGGGCAAACACATTACACGTTACCGCGTTCATTTTTTAGTCGTGCAAAACTAGATTTTTTAAAAGATGAGCTCATGGTACATATAGATTGCACTTCTGTGACACTCCAACGAAGAAGGAAAATTTTTATGGCTTCTCGTGATCGAGTACGAAAATCTGAAGAGCTTAAAAATATTGAAAAAGATCTATTGGAAATTTTGAAAACAGATGATTGGTTACGGAAACTCAATCATGTTCGTGAAGAAAGAAGTATTGCTCACAATGCAAAAGATCAGAATTTCGCCAACAAAGTACTTTCCAAGTTGATAAAGATAAACCCAGAAATCGCTGTATTGTTGAATATTGGTGATCAAGTAAAAACAGGGATCAACCATGAAAAGGAAAAACGACAAAGGAAGCGAAAAAATTCCGTCCCCCCTGAGCCTCCAGTGCCATTTGTTGGCGAACGCTTCCCAACATTCTTTGAAATTGATAAATGGAATTCTGAGAAAGGACTGTACAACAAAGAGATCCCTCAAAATTCTTATGTTCGTGTAAGATTTAAAACAGATGTCCAAAACGATTATCTAAACGAGATTCGTGGTAGTGAACGAGGTTACTTTAAGTGTGATATGCCAGAAATATTAAAAGGAGATGTGTTGCGCAATGGAATATTGACCGCAAAAATTGAGGTCACTGAAGGTAAACAAGTAGGAGATACCTTTACTGTTCGTTTTGAATTAACTCGTCCGTGGGAAGATTCTTTTTTTCAGGAAATTAAATTTACTGTTGTCAAACCACAGAAGACAGAAGATGAGAATGGTCGAACGAAAGACGAGCTTGAGAAAAATACGCCAAGACCAATTCCTGTTTATGCTCAAAAACAAGAAGGCATTGAACGAAACGAATACAAAATTTGGGAAGAGATGACAGATTTTGAATGGAATGAGGAAACTATTTCACAAGTAAAAGAGGGAGAGAATACAGATGTATATATTAATATGGATGCCTCTTATCTACGAGGTTTCCTAAAACGACAGAGGGGTATTTCAGATAAAAAGCGTGAAGCCATTATCCGAAATTACAAAATAGCAATTCTGTTATATTCAGTTGTATTGAAATCTAGGGTGAAAAAAGTTGTGGAAGACAACGGTGCTGATGAAGAATATATTTTTCAGATAATGATGCAGGGGGTTAGCAGCATTATTCTTGATTTGATCATTGATAATCAAAAATTATTGGACTTTGACGAAGAGTTTTAGTTAGGGAAACAAAATCGGATTCTATTTAAGAGCTGGGGGCGATAGCCCCAAAAGGAAAACATGTATTTCCTATAATGTCTCGGCTTATGTGAAGTACGAGGCAGTATCATTTGCCACGAAGTGGCTCACTGCCGAAGAATTTGGCATGAAAGTCATCGATAGAACCCATCACATTCTGAAGAAACCACGATTCTTCGGCCTTGGGGGCATGTTTGCGCTACGATAGGCCCTATGAAGATCGTCCTCGCCACGGGCATCTACCCGCCGGAGATCGGCGGACCGGCGACGTATGTGAAGGCTCTTGCTTCGGAGCTTTCGAGGGCAGGGCATGAGGCAGTGGTGGTGACGTATGAAGCAGTACGCAGTACGCAGTACGCAGTACCGAGCGATGATCCATGGAAGGTGATGACGGTTTCCCGCACAGGAGGGCCGCTTCTCAGGTGGTGGCGGTATGCGAAGACTCTCAAACGGGTCGCGGCAGATGCGGACATCGTCGAGGCGTTCTCGTCGGTAAGCGCAGGTGTGCCTCTTCTGCTCGCACGGCTGACGAAACCGAAGAAGGTGCTGCGACTCGGCGGGGATTTTTTCTGGGAGCGGTACACCGATCGCGGCGGCGAAAAGAGTCTGAAGGAGTGGTATGCGTCGAAACCGCGGTCCCGATTCATCATGCAGAAGATTCTTTTGTCCTGTGATCACATCGTTTTCTCGACGGAATTCCAGAAGGCGCTCTACCGCGCGCAGTACCGGCTTCCGATACACTCGGTGATCGAAAACGCGCTGCCCGCCGGCACGCCTCTGCTCCATAATGCACACACGCCGTTCCGCCTGCTCTTCATGGGCCGTTTCGTGGGATTCAAAAATCTTCCTGCACTCCTGCGCGCACTCACGTTCCTGCCGCAGTGTCTGCTCACGTTCATCGGTGACGGTCCCGTGCTGCGTGCTCTGCGCTCTCTTTCGCAGGAGCTGTCTTTGACTGATCGGGTGGAATTCCTCCCCCCCCAGAGCGGTCAGGGCAAGGCGAAAGCGTTTGCCGATGCGGATCTGCTCGTTCTGCCTTCCATCACCGAATTGAGCCCCAATGTCGCGCTCGAGGCGCGTGCCCAGGGGTTGCCGGTGCTCCTGACCCGTACGACGGGTTTCGGCGAGATGCTGACCCGCGGGATGATCCTGCGTGATCTGAAAACGCCCGAGCAACTGGCGCAGGCGATCGCCGATATTCGCTCCCGATACAGTGAAGTGGCGAAGACAGCGGCACTGCCGGCACCGGTGCGCGGATGGGATGCCGTCGCCCGCGAGCATTTACAACTTTTCTCCAGCTTATGAAACTTCTCATGATTTTCCACCTTCGCTCTTCGCTTCGCTCAGAGCTTCGGCGGACAGGCCGGCTATCCTTCTTCAATTTATGAAACTCCTCATGATTTCCGGCGATCGATCCATACTCCGCGGCAAGCGCGGGGCGTTCTGGTACACCTTGCAGGAGCTGCGCAGGCACTTCGACCGGATCGACATCATCTGTCCGCATGCCCGGTGCAGTGCGGCTCACGCGGAATGTCGCAGTTCCATTCCCGAGCGTGACGGCGGTGGCGAAGTGCACTTTCATCCCTCCCCGCGCGGACTCTGGTACCAGCCGTTCTGGATTCTCCGGCGCGGCAAAGCACTTGTTGCGGAGCATCACCATAACGTGATGACCGTCCATGACTATCCGCCGTTCTATAATGGGCTGGGTGCGCGGTGGCTCGCCCATGCCACCGGTATTCCGTTCGCGATCGAAATCCATCACATCGTGGGCTATCCGCGCGCGGCCTCCTTCAGCGAGACTGTCGGACGGGTCCTTTCCCGTTTCGTGCTCCCGTTCCATGCGAGGCATGCCGCCAAAGTGCGTACGGTCAATGCAAATGCCAAAAAGCTCCTCACGGCATGGGGGGTGCAGCCTGATACCGTGCAGATCGTTCCCTCCTTCTACCTCGACCGTACGCTCCTGACCAAGGAAATCCGCCCGCCGGTTTCGTACGACGTTTCCTTCTGCGGGCGTCTCGTGCGGAACAAACAGCTCTATGAACTCATCGCGGCGGTCGCGGATATTCCCGAGGTGCGGTTGCTCGTGATCGGCGACGGCCCGGAGCGCAGGCGCTGCGAGCGGCTGGCGAAGGAGCTAAAGATGGGGGAACGCATCAATTTTCTCGGGTGGTTGCCCACGGCGGAGGACGTTTCGGGCGCGGTGCTCACGGCCAGGATGTTCGTGATGAATTCCCTGAGTGAAGGCGGGCCCCGGAGCGCGCTCGAGGCCATGGGGATGGGAATGCCCGTTATCGCCACGCCGGTCGGCATCATGCCCGAGGTCATCGAAGAAGGCGTGAACGGCATCTTCACGGATGGAAGCAAAGGCGACCTTCGGCGCAAGATCATGCGGCTGATCGAGGATGATGCCGAGCGTGAGCGTCTGGGGAAAGAGGCGCGCAAGATCCTCGATCGCTTCGACCGTACGCAACTGATCCGTCAGTACGCGGACTTTCTCCAATCCGTCGCCTCTCCGCGTGCATGAAACTGCTCATCGTCACGCAGAAGGCTGATCAGTCGGATTTCATCCTCGGATTTTTTCACAGCTGGCTTGGGGCATTCGCTTCCCGTACCGGACATCTTACGGTTCTGGCGCAGTACGTCGGACAGGTATCACTGCCCTCGAATGCAACGGTTTGCTCCCTCGGGAAGGAGCGCGGCAGACCGGTGTGGCGGCAAATTCTCACGTTTTGGCGGCTCATCTGGCGTATGCGATCCCAGTATGGTTGTGTCTTCGTGCACATGACGCCGGTCTGGGTGATTCTGGGCTGGCCGGTGTGGTTCCTCCTTCGTAAACGCGTCTATCTCTGGTACGAAATCCGCCGCGGGAGCTGGCTTCTCACACTTGCGCTGCTCCTTGTCCGGAAGGTTTTCTGTGCAACGGTTCAGGGTTTGCCGCGTCCCCATCGTAAACAGGTGGTGACGGGACACGGCATTGATGCGGATACCTTTCGACCAGATCTGGCGTTGCGGAAAGCGAACTGTATCGTCGCCGTCGGACGCATCTCCCGGTCCAAGCGCTATGACGAGATCCTGCGTGCATTCGCCTTGCTGCCGCAGACATCCCGTTTGGTTATTGCCGGTGGCGTCATGACGCAGGCCGATGAAGGGGAGTGGGAGAACGTGCAGGCACTGCTCATGCAGTCGGGAGTTGCCGGGCGTGTTGAGGTGCGGTGGATCGATCCATCCGAAATGCCCGCGTTCCTGCAGCGTGCAACATTGATGCTGCATGCATGCGTCGGAGGGCTGGATAAAGCCGTTCTGGAAGCCATGGCCTCGGGTTGCCCGGTTGTTTCGTCCAGTGCCGCCGCTCAAGAGGTTCTGCCGGAGCGCTGTCGCGCCACGCCGGAGACGCTGGGCGAGGTGGCTCGGAGTGTTCTGGCATTATCGGAGCAGGAGCGGCGCATACTCAGTGAAGAGGTGCGGAGGAAAATCGTCAAAGGACACAGCCTCCCGGGACTCATTGAGCGATTGGCGAGAGAGATGGAATGATTTTTTTCCACCTTTGTCGCGACAAAGGTGGAGCCAAAGCGCTGGCGCGCCAACGCCCACTCCACTCGGCCCTGTGCCTTCTCGCCTCGCCTCCAAGGCTTCGGCTCGTCTCGTCGGCATGTTGGTTCACAGCGCGCTGTGAACCAACATGGCAGGGCCTTCCCCTTCACCCCCCGTGGCGCGCCCCTCCCATGTTTTCTGTTTGTTATTTATGTTTTGTTCAAATCAGATCGTCAGCCGCATCAGAACTCCATTCACGAACGTGAAGAGCAGACAGCCGGTAACGAACACATAGAGAATGACGCGGAGTGTTTTCATGGTACGGAGAGAAGGTTTTTATCCCGCAGGTAGTTCCATTCGCCGCGGCCGCTGAAGGGGTCGGTCGTGATGGCACCGTCGTAGTAGTAAGTGTGCGTGGGGACCGAGAAGTAGGTGAGAGCGGATCCGCACACGATACTGACGGTGATGAGCGTCATCCAGAGGAATCGCATCCGACGGTTCGGGACGAAGAAATTCAGGGCATCGAGCGAGAGCAGGAAGACTAAGGGCAGGAGCGGGACGAAGTAGCGGAACTTGGTGATGGGCCAGCTGGCCGAGATGAGGAAATGCGCGACGAACAGGAGCAATACCGGCAGGAGGCGGTTGCGTCGCCCCTTCGAGAGCACCTGACCGATGAGTCCGTAACTGAAGAAGATGAACGCAACGGGGGCCAGAACGAAGAGCTTGCGTGCGATGTAGAATGAATTATTCGGCAGCCAGGAGGTCACGATCATACTGAAAATCGCGGTGAGTTGTTCCCATTTGCCCGGAAAGCGATATACGTAATCCACGACGGTTTCGTGGATACCGGATTTTGAGAAGACGTACGTCGAATTGACGAGGTGATGTGCAAACGGATCCCCGACGAGGATGAAGTTTCGAATGAGCCACGGCGAGGCGAACAGTGCGGCCGATGCCAGAACGATGCCGCTCTGCAGTACCAATGCTTTTTTGTTTTCGCGCTGCATGAATTCGAGGACTATCGCCGCGGGCAGCAGCATGATGGACTGGTAGTTGACGAGATACGTGACGCCGGTCACGGCGCCGAGCGCCGCCGCCCGTCCCCGGGAAGGTCTGTGCAATGCGATCAGCAGCCATGTCAGGTACAATGTTCCCTGCAGCGCATAGAAGGCTCCGTTACCGGAATAATCGATGAGCAAGAACGACAGGGCGGCCCAGAGCGCGCAGACAAGCGCGGATTCACGATCGAGGAGTGATCGCGCCAGTTTCCAGAGAACGGCGATCATCGCAGTTCCGCAGAGCACAGAGAGGATGCGCAGGGCAAGATAGACATCGATGGGCGTGTTTCCATGCCACAGACTGCTCACGCCGCTCCCGAGCAGAATCCACACGGGTCCGTGCTGCAGTGTCGGGATGCCTTCGCGGGAGTCACGTGCGAACAGGGAGGGCTGTCGCGGCGCGGTGGAGTCGGGTGTCACATCCCAGAGACCGCCTGTCTGGAGGAATCGGGCGCCGATCGTTGCATCTCCATCCACGTCGGCGTGCGGGAACGTGTTCCACGAGAGCGAGAAAATCCGCAAACCCAAGCCGAGCAGCAGAATTGCCGCGAGCAGCCACAGTTCCGTCCGACGCATGTGCAGGCGCATGGGGCGAGCGTATCAGCGATGGAATTGAAGTAAAGAGTCCATCTCCTGCAAATTTACTTGCAGCGATTCCGTCGATGATGGACGATGCCAGCCGGTTCAGCCTTTTTGTGGATTCCCTTCGCCTCGCCATCATCGTGCCGGTGTACAACGAGGAGCGCACGCTCGCGGCGATCATGCCGCGCATCTTCGCCGCCTGCGATGAGGGAACGGAAGTGATCTTCGTCGATGACGGTTCCAAAGACGGGTCTCTTGAGATTCTGCGCCGCCTCGCGCGACCGCAGGATCAGGTGATCACCAAGCCGAACGGCGGCAAAGGCGACGCCATCCGTACTGGGCTGCAGCACGTCCATGCTCCTTTCGTGGTCATCCAGGATGCGGACATGGAATACGATCCTGCGGAAATCCGCACGTTGCTTTCGACCGCACTGGCCTCTCCCAGGAGCGCCGTGTTCGGATCACGGTTCCTCAAATATAATCCCTGTCTCTACCGCCGCTTTCTCTGGGGGAACAAGGTATTGAGCGCCATGCTCAGCCTGCTCTTCTTCAGGCGCGTCACCGATTCTTACACGTGTTACAAATTGCTTCCGGCAGAGGTTTTCCGATCTCTTGCGCTTCGCTCGACCGGGTTCGAGATGGAGGCGGAGATCAGCGCCAAGTGCCTCAAGCGCGGTATCCGGATCATCGAGGTGCCCATTTCGTACCATCCCCGGACATTGGAGGAAGGCAAAAAAATCAATATCCACGATGCGTGGAAGGGGCTTCTCATGATGCTCAAAGTCCGGCTCGGTCTTCTGTAGTTCTGCTATGCTCTTCCCATGACCGATCGCGCGCAGTGGTCTTTCGTTGTCGGCGGGTGTGCGCTGCTCCTTGCAGTTGTGCTGCAAGTTCCTCAGTTGCTCTACTCGATGCAGCCGGCATCGCACGGGGTTCTGGTTCATCTCAATTCTGACGAGTATCAGTACCTTGCCCGCGTCGAAGAGGTTCTCACCGGGCGTCCGGAGCAGGCGGCACAGCCCTATGTGGGCGATCCGTACGTTTCCGGCATGCATTTCGCGCTCATCGAGCAGGCGGAGGGTCTGCTCTTTCGGCGGACCGGCTGGAGGGCCGCGACCGTGGCGCAAGTGATGGATTCTGTCATTCCTTGCCTTCTCTTTCTCGTACTCTTCGCGTTCTTCCGCCTTGCGGGATTTTCCCGTCCGCGCTCTCTCGCGGGGGTTTTTCTCTTCGTCCTGCCGCTCCTCTATTCGCTCAACAGGCCCATCCACCAGCGGGAGAGCTTTCTGCTCGTGCTTGTCACACTCCTGCTCCTCATCACCGCTGTCGAGCGGAAGAACGTATTCGCGGCGCTCGGCGGAGGAGTGATGCTGGGCGTGCTCTTCGGTGTCTACCTGTGGGCATGGATGTTCGCGTGGATCTACGCCGCCCTGCTCCTGCTGTGGGAGCTGGTGATGTGGTGGAGCCGGAGAAGGAGTGTTCCTCTGCTGCGCTCCCGCGTCGGCGCGCTCGTGCTTGCTCTGTGTGTCGGTGTGATCGTCGCTGTGTCTTTTCTTCTGTCCATTCTCCGCTCCATGCGGAATCCTCTCTATGCGGAGATGGCGTTTAGGCAGGGGATGCATTTCACGCATCTGCCGGAGTCGTGGATTTACTCCGTTCTTTTCCTGCTCATGTCTGTTGTGCTTCTGTGCGCACATCGGAAATATGCAGAGCTGCAGGGGGCGAAGCGCTATGCCATTCTTTTTCCCGTTGCCGTCGTGATCGCCATTAACCAGCAGATCGTGCACGGGCAGGTGATCGCTTTCACTTCGCACTTCACATTCGCCATCGCGCTCGCATCGGTGTGCGTTTTCCTCCTCTCGACGCAGCGTTTCCGGCCGGTCCTGTTGCTCACGCTGGGTGCTTCGGCTCTGATGATCGCGGCTATCACGTGGGACAACCGTCCCGTTCTTACGCAGTTCGCAATCCGCCCAAGCCGTTTTTCGGAACAGCACTTCGCCACGTTGTTGCCGGTGCTCGATCGCATGCCGCGAACGCGGATTCTATCCGACAGCGAAACTTCCGCATTCATTTCCTCTTCGACCCAGCATGACATCGTGATGTCCATCTATCTCGAGAGCGCCTTTCTGACGCATGAAGAAATTGCTGAGCGGGTGTGTCTTGGCTTTCTTCCCATCGCGCCTGCAGAGCGACGTATCGGCGAGCAAATGCATTTGGTCTGGCCCGATGCCGATGCGGCCAACCGTTCGACTGCGCTCACGGCAGGCCGAGGCACGGATGTGCGGGAGCGTGAAGTCCGGATGGTCCAGGAAGCGTGCCAGAAGTTGGATCGTGATCCGGCAGGGGCGCTCCAAAAGTACGGGGTACAGTACGTGTTGTGGGATGAGCGGCGTCATCCTGAGTGGGATGTGAGGCGGCTCAAGGTTCCGCTTGTGAAAGTCGGGGAAGATCAGGGGAATTGGGTGCTGTATCGGATTGAACAGTAATTGTTTGTTGCCCCCGCACGTGAGTCAAAACTCTGCGCTTTCGCGCAAGATTTTCGTAGATACACACTTTTCTTTTGCCACCTTGTCCGGCGACAAGGTGGCGCCAAACGCCGGCGCGCCAACGCCTCTCCGCCCGGCCCTGTACCTCCTCGCCGGAGCCTCCAAGGATTCGGCTCCGCCTCGTCGGTGTGCATCACACTCGCAGCGATGCAGGGCCTTCCCCTTCACCCCCGGTGGCGCGCCACCCCTCCCTTTCGTGGAGAGGGCAGGAAGGTTTTGAGTGATGACTTCATGATGCTCCGGTGACCGATACGCACTTCAGTCCCTTCCGGCCAACCTCCGCACTTTCAGAGCAGAGTGGTTGAGTTTTGTATTGTTCATCATGCGTTCAGCCATGCGACCAGCGGTTCCACCACGGTGCGCGGCTGAAAGCGTTCGAGAAAGAGGGATCGGCCGCTCTGCGCGATGGATGCAGCAAGTTGCGGATTTGACTTGAGCTCCCGGATTTTCGCGGCGAGGTCTGTGGGATCGCCGGGGGTGACGAACAGCACATGCCCGCGGTCACGGAAGGCGCTTTCGGTCGCGGGGGTCCGTGCGGTGATGAGGGGCTTGCCCATGGCCAGAATCTCGAAGGCTTTGGTGGGGATGACGCGCTGGGCCTTGGCTCCCGTGCCGAAAATACCGAGGCACACGTCCGCTCCCGCAATGAAATCCGGGATCTCGTCGAGTCTCTTTTGACCCACGAAACGGATATTGGTCAGGCGCAGTTCCTCCGCGAGTTTCTGCATCGCGGGGAAGGTCTGCCCTTTTCCGGCCAATTCAAACACGATGCCGTCATCTTTACATTCCCGTGCAGCTTTCAGAATCGTCTCGATGCCGTGCAGGGGGATGAATGACCCGTGAAAGCGGACAAGAAAGGCGCCCGCACCCTGTTGTCTCTTCTGCGGCGAGAACAGGTCTGTCCGGCATCCGACGGGAATGATCAGGAATTTTTCAACGGGAACACGATAACGTCGGACGAAAAAATCGCGGTGTTCCTCGGTATCGATGAGAATCCTGTCTGCCAGCGCGCAGGCCATCCGGTCGATCAGCCACAGCATCCATGCCTTGGGATGCCACGCCCCCAACCGCGCGCGATCCTCCACCTCCGTTTCGTAGAGCGAGATGAAGATATCGAGGACGACGGGGATTCCTTTTTTGCGTGCGATCCACCAGGCAAGGGGCATCAGGTGATGGCCGGGGAACGCGACGTACAGAACATCGATTGCCTGCCGATGATTTTTCCATTGCCTGCGCAGTTCCCGGATCTTCGGCAGGAAACCTCGCGCGTCAGTCCGGCAGAGCCGCAGGTCAAATCCCGATTCCTCCAACCCTGTGCGGATCACCCATGAACGCTGTCCCTCGAGGTCAAAGAAGCCGAAGGCGCACACAGTCTTTTTCATGTGTATACAAAGAACTTGTAGAGGAAGAAATTCCACAGCACGACCATGCCCATTGTCAGGATCTTCGCAATTTGTTTATCCATACCGCATCCCTCCACCAAGGCGTAGAGAGCCAGCGCTCCCACGAGGATATTCATCATGTCGACAATGAAGAAGCGCAGGAGGTGCCTCATAAAATCGTTCTTCTTCCTGAATGCGACATATTTGTTCATCAGGAACGTCGTGAAGAAGCCGAGGACGCCGCTGAGCACCGTTGCCGCGATGTACCAGACACCGAGCCGAAGCTGAATCGTGTAGCTCCCGAAATCCACGACGGCCGCCGTGCCACCGGAGAGGACATAGAGCGCAAACTGGCCGGAGTTGCGTCGGAAATTCATCACTGCGCGCAGCCGGAAGGAGGAGGGAGCACCACGTAGCGGCCGCTCACCGGAGTATATGTCCCTTTCTTCGCCTCCAGATCCTCATGGCTCTCTTTGCGGAAGACGGGAAGACATTTTGCCTGTTCCAGTCTCTGTTGCAGCTCCGGTGGCTGACGTTCCGCATCACGCAGTTCCTCCGAGAGGAACAGCCAACGGGGATTTTCGGGTAAGCGCACGAATACTTCGGGGGAGAGAAAGACGAGATCGCGGTCCCGCCACTGCGCCGTGAGTACCCGTGCCGCGTCCGCCGCTTCGGTTGATCCGGATGATCCGTGTCCGGCGTACTGCCAGTATCCCTGCACCATCACGAGGGTGCCGAGCAGAAGAACCGCCCCCTTTTTTCCGGCAAGTCGCCGCGCACCGGCGGGAACGAAGAGAGTGAGCAGCAGAGTCGAGGGCAGGAGCGCCCGGTACCAACCCGGACCGTTGAGAAAGTACGCGGCGAAGAGCGCCACTACAGCAATCATGATGATCGACAACGATCTGCGCGTTTTCGTGCGCACGGTCCACCATCCTGCGCCGGCGAGCAGAACCAAGAGCGCGTAGTGCGCGTACGCGGTGCGCAGAAGATCGTGCGGCCGCCTGATGATCGGCACGAATGTATCGAGCGGAACGACGCTCTGTTTCTCGAACAGGAAGATACGCATTTCATCCACGAACCCCTTGCCCAGACCCATCCAGTAGGCGCCGACCAGTGCAATCAGGAGGGCGCTCACAGCGGTGACGGTCAGAAAAACCGCTTCCCGTTTCTCCCGTTTGACCGCCGCCGCGATCCACGCGATTGCCAGTGCAGGCAGAATGAGGCCGAAGGGGAGCTTGGTGATGATCGCGAGGCCGAATGCGAGGCCGGTCCCTGTGGCGGAGAGAAATGATTGGTGTTTTCTCTGGAGCAGGATGAGCCCCAGCATGAGAAAAAAGAATGCCGGCACCTCTCCGAGCACGGGCTTGCCGGTGTTGATGAATGCCGAGAGCGAAATCAGCAGGGCCGCGCTCCATCGTGCGGCGGGGAGACCGCCGATGCGTCTGACGAAGAGGTAAACGGCGGCAACGGATCCCAGAAGGTAGAGCGTCATGGGCAGGCGTGCCACTGCAACGGAAAAACCTCCCAGCCTGATCGCGGCCGCCACCGGCAGAATGAGCGTGGGTCCCACGGCCAGAATGTACGGTCGCGGCCAATCCCATCCCAGAACGGGCAATGCGTATCCGTGTCCCAGTGCGAGCGTTTTGGCCACGAGCATGAAGAGGCTGTCATCCGCCCACGCAGCGGGGAATGTTCCGATTCTGCGCAGCGCGAAAAAGAGGAATGCCACGAAGAGCAGAACTTCTGGCAGCCAACGGGCCAGCCGTCGGAAGGAGGCCGTGCGCATCATGCGCGTTCCAGCTTGTCAGATTGCGTATTCCACAGCAATCCTGCGGCTGTTTTTTCGCCACGTTCCTGTTCTTTTGCAGTACAATGCGGACAATGGATCCCGTACGCGTCGTCAGGAAGGGCGAGCAGACACTGGCGATCTTCGTGAAGAAGGGCTTGCCCGTCGAGCATGCGCGCTTTGTCACGTCGCAGCAGGATGCCCTGCAGATGGGTATCTTCGAACGACCGGCGGGGTATCAGGTGCGTGCGCACCGCCATCAGGAATTGCCCGCGGAAAAACGGACGGGGGCGGAATTTCTCTTCATCGATTCGGGCGAGGCGAAGGTCACCGTGTTCGATGATGCATGGAATGTCCAGGCCGAAGAGACGGTGCATGCCGGTGACGCCCTGTTGTTTCTTACAGGGGGGCATCAGGTTGAAATGCTCAAGCCCACGCGGTTTTTCGAGGTGAAGCAGGGGCCGTATCCCGGTGATGCGCAGGCGAAAATTTTCCGTGATGCGCCATGATTTCCGTTCCTGTGAATGAGCCGGTCATTCCGGCGGAGGCCAGGCAGTACGTGCTCGAAGCGCTCGAGAGCGGATGGGTCTCTTCCGCAGGAAAGTTCATTCAGGAATTTGAAGAAGCGTTTGCGCGTTATCTCGGCGTGAAACACGCGATCACGGCGACGAGCGGAACGGCCGCGTTGCATCTTTCATTGTCCGCGCTCGGCATCGGGCCGGGCGACGAGGTGATTGTGCCGGATTTCACCATGATCGCCTCGGCGTACGCGGTGCTGTACACGGGCGCCAGTCCGGTGTTCGTCGATTGCGATCCGGAAACTTTCACGCTGGATGTATCGCAGCTCGAAGCCAAAATCACGCCTCTCACGAAAGCGATCATGCCGGTGCACATCTACGGCCATGCCGCCGATATGGATCCGATCCTCGCGCTGGCACGCGAGCGAAAGCTCTCCGTCGTCGAGGATGCCGCCGAGGCCCACGGCGCCGAGTACAAAGGACGGCTCTGCGGGACGATGGGCACGGTGAACGCCTTCAGTTTCTACGGCAACAAAATCATCACCACGGGAGAGGGTGGCATGGTGACGACCGATGACGATGCCATCGCGGAGCGTGTTCGTTCCCTCAAGGATCTGGCGCATTCTCCTGCCAAACGTTTTGTGCATGAGAGCATCGGATTCAACTACCGCATGACGAACCTGCAGGCGGCACTGGGGCTGGGCCAGATGAAACACATCGGGGAATTTCTCCGGAAGAAGCAGTGGATGGCGCAGCGGTATTTTGACGGGCTCCAAGATATCGCCGGTCTGCGGCTTCCCGTCACGAAATCCTGGGCGAAGAACGTGTACTGGATGTATGCCGTCCTCGTCGAGGATTCCTTCGGCATGACGCGTGATGCGTTCAGGGCGGAACTGAAAACGCGCGGCATCGACACGCGGGATTTCTTCACCTCCTGTGCCGCCCAACCGGCGATCCGCGCGCTCACGCCCGCACCCTTCGGCTCCGCTCAGGGTCTTCGACAGAGTCTGCGACAGGGGCCGTTCCCCGTGACGGAGGATATTGCAGAGCGCGGACTGTACCTTCCTTCCGGTCTTGCGCTCACCGAAGAACAGATCGCCGCAGTGATCGCCGCTGTCCACTCCATAGCTCATGGCTGATATCACCCTTGTCTCCGTCATCCTTCCCACCTACAACGAAGCGGGCAATATTGTTCCCCTCATTGAAGCGATTCACCGTGCGGTCACGCTCCCGCATGAGATCATCGTGGTGGATGACAACTCTCCGGATGGCACTTCCCGCCTTGTCCGGCAGGTGATTGATGCGGGTCAAATTCCCGGCTTGCGCCTCGAGACGCGCATGACGGATCGCGGGCTTACGAAGAGTATCTGGCGTGGCATCGAGCTTGCCCGCGGCGATACGATCGTCTGGATGGATTGTGATTTTTCGATGCCGCCCGAGCACATTCCATCACTCCTCCAGTGCATCCGCGAGGGGTACGACATTGCGGTGGGTTCACGGTTCGTCGCGGGTGGCAGTGCCAAACAGGGAACGCTCAGTGCGGCGAACGAATCCTTTCTCGCCACGGTGCTCAGTCGTGGTCTCAATCTGACACTCCGACTTGCGCTTTCGCCGCGTTTCCGCGATTACACCAGCGGTTTCATCGCGATCCGGCGGAAAGTGTTCCGGCAGATCAGACTCACGGGGGACTACGGCGAGTACTTCATGGATCTGATTGTCCGCGCGATGATGCTCGGGTTTTCCTTCGTCGAAATCCCCTACGTCAATGCGGTGCGTCGTTCGGGCGAATCCAAGACGGCGCCGAACCTGCGTGTGCTCTTCGGGCGCGGCCTCAAATACCTCGCGATGATTCTGCGTCTGTGGCGGCTCCGGATTCAGCACCTCTTCGGCGGTTCCGTCGCTGATTGCAATGTCTTACCCGCATAATGCATGACGCGTTCATGGTCATGGACGGCGGGTCTTCTCATTGCCGTTGGGGCGGTGCTGCTGTGGCTGCCGGGATTGCGACTGCCGATTACGAGCGACACCACGGTCTACGCGCTCCTCGGCGAGAGTCTGTGGCGTCACGGAACGTACGTCTTCGACGGCCTTCCTTACGCCAAGCATCTGCCGTTCCATGCGGTCGTGTCCCACCCGTTCGTGTTTTTTCTCGGTGCGCAGGCGGGCATGAAGGTTTCGACACTTCTCGCAGGGGCGGGAGTCCTGCTCGCGACGTATCTGCTCCTCAGGCGATCGTTCTCATCCGCGGTGGCGCTGCTCGCGGTGATTTTCGTCCTCTTCCATCACGGGTTCGTGCTGATGATGCAGATGGGGTCCGCCGATCTGCTGTTCACGGCTCTCTTTTTGGGTTCGCTGGCCGCATTCGCCGCTGCGAAGGAACGTCCGCGTCTGTATCTGCTTGCTGGAATTTTTTTGGGATTGGCCTCTCTCACGCGTTACAACGGTGTTCCGCTCTACGCACTCTATCCCGCGTTCGTTTTCTGGAAGCGTCCGCGGCACCGCACGTCCCGGTGGTTTTGGGCCGGCATGGCGGTGGCAGCGGGTGTGTTCGGTCTCTGGTTCCTGCGCAATGCCTTCGTCTTCGGCAATCCCTTCCATACGGCGTACAGCACCGAGTATCAGGCGGAGGTTCCTTCGGTCTGGTCTCTGTTCCTGCGCAACGTGCTGTACTACACCGGGCCTTTCCATAACGTGCTTCCCGTTCTGTTCATGCTCGGCCTGTGCGGCACCGTGCGGCACGTTCGCCGGCAACCGTTGCTGTTGCTCGGCATGGCGGCCGGCATCGCGCTCGCGCTCGTGTGGTGGGTAAAGGGGATTCGTTTCGCGTTTCCCGCGTATCCCATTTTTCTCGGGTTTGCTGCGGCGGAGGTGCGGGATCTGTGGGTGCATGGCCGATATTTCCGTCCTCTGGTCGTGCTGTGTGCCGTGCTTACGGTGAGTCTGCACGCGGGGGCACTCTGCCTCTATTCGTACGGGGCGTGCAATGCGTGGTTCGACCGGACCATCGGTCACATTCCGGCGGATCTTCATATTTCCTCCGAGGGCCTGTATGGCATTTCCGTCGCGCGCGATTACATCGATCAGCATGCGCCGCAGCATGCAACCGTTCTTGTGGGGAAACCGAATTTCTTCACCTGGAAAACGGGAGTGTTCCGTTCCGATCTGCGTGTGGTAGCCGATCTTGAGGCGGGATGTCCCGCCTATGAAATCGAGCAGGGACAGACGAATTTAACGCCATTATTTGTGACGCAGAGTAAGCCGAAGACTATGGTGCTCCTGCGGGAGTGTCCGCGCTGATTCCGGCTTCCTTCCCTCCTTCCCATGAAATCCCGTTGGAAAATCACACTGGCGATCGTGTTCCCCGTCTGCATTCTGATTGCCGTCGGTGCAGGTTTGCTCTGGCCTGATTTCAAACAACGCTACAGCGCGACAGAACGTGCGTCTTCGCAGCAATCATCCGGTCCCGCGGTTCCCGACCGCGAAGAGGCGCTGGCGCTCATCGGCGGGACGATGCAGGGTTTTGCAAAGGCACTCGTCAAAAAAGATTTCACTGATTTCTACGCGACATTTTCATCGGTCTGGCAGAAACAGACGACGCCCGCCGCTCTTGCCGCCGCCTTCAAACAGTTCCTGCCGTTCAGCCGCGAAGTGCAGAAGTCCGTCTCTGGTACGCCTTTTATCAATGCGCAGCCTGTCATCGGCGAGAAAAACGTCCTGACCTTGCAGGGGTACTACCGCATCGAAGCGACGAAGATGCTTTTCAGTCTGCAGTACGTCTACGAACATTCCGCTTGGAAGCTGCTGGGCATGGATTTGCAGGTCAAGTGAATCCGGGGAATGCCGGCCGGTCATAGTTCCGCATGCAGCCGCCGGCTTGTTTTTTCCATGGCTTCCAGTGTCTGGTCCGGCCGGATGAATTTTTTGCGCTCCCCGATGATGTTCAGCAGCGCGTCCCGTGTCGGCAGCGAAGGGAGCGGATAGGGTTTGCCTTTCAGTTTCGTGTACAACTCCTGAATGGTGCAGACCGAGAGCATGGCGCTGATGAGCCCGAAGAGAAGGTTCCCCTCCCAGTTGGGCGGCGGCGCGGAACGGAAGTAGTCGAGTGTCTGCCCGGGTGTTTTGAAGTAACGCAGCAGCATCACGGGACCGGAGAGTCCGCTGAATTCCGCAACACACCGTTCCCGCTCTCCGGGCGCGACGATCACGCAGCGATAGCCTTTCTTCAGCAGGATTTCGTTGGCTTTGTCGAAGGTGTCGTAGCGGCGGGGCGGACGGGTAGAGAGGGCCGGATGCGGATTGCCGGATGCGGGGGCGAGTGACAGTTTTTCACGCATGAAGATTTCACGATCCACAGCGGTGCAGTAGCTGCTGCTCGGTTGCATGCGCCTGCCGTCAAAATCGAATTCCCACCACTCGCGCGGCCGAAAACTCACCGAGGCCGTTCCCGGTACGGCGAATTCCCGTTCCAGAATCGGCAGACACTCGCGGCTCATGAGAAACATGTCATCATCGCAGATCCAGGCGATGCGACGGTTGCGTGCAATGGAACGGATGAATGCATCCCCCTTCGTTGCGGCGTAGAAATTGAGAAAAGGCAGTACCAGTGCATCGGGGAATTCCTTGGGATCGAGCGTGCCCGTGCAGTCGAAGATCACGATGTCCGCTCCGGTACCGATATTCCTCTTCGCGAAGTGGTACCACACCGTCATCATCGGCGGGAGGATATTCATCGTGCATAACGCGGGCTTGTCGTCGGGAGGGAGTGCGGGACGGGTGAGGCAGTACCGGAGCGTCGGCAGCAGTGTCCGGGCAGCGAAGCGCAGACTGTTCCGTTTGAACACGTAGCCGAGCATCTGATCATACGAGCGTGCCATGGGGTCAGTGCGGCTGGAGCACAAAAGCGCTCTGGCCGTCGGTTTCGGAATTATGAGAATGGCGAACGATGCGCAGATGCGCCTCTTCCACGAGACGCGTGAAGAAAGAAGATGCAAAGCGCACGCAGTGTAACGCTCCCTTCCACTGCCGCCGGTAGTCCGCAGGATTTTCCTGCTCGTCGGGTACGTCCGTCTCTACGAACGCGGTGAGAAAGACGAAGCCGGCGGGTGTGAGCAGGCGTCTGAATTCCTGCAGATAGGCGCGCACATCGGCAGAACGCATGTGCGAAAAGACGGAGTAGAGGTGAATCACGTCGAACGATGCATCCTCAAACGGCAGCCGAAACTCCGCAGAGATATTCTGCCCTTGCGGGTTATAGCGCTCGTTTCGGATATTGATCCTGTGAAAATGAAAAGCGGGGTGCTGTGGCGTGATAAAGCGCGAGCACCAGTCGATGGCCGTTTCGTTCACGTCGATGCCCCGGTAGTTCCGCACCGCCCCCAAGACGCTCGTGAGTCCGATTGCCAGACGTCCGGTTCCGCATCCGATATCCAGCACCGCGCTCTGCGCGTTGAGCCCGCACCACTGTTGCAGCTTGCGGACATCCCGTTCCCCGGCCGAGAGAAACGCCTCGTCATCCAGAAAGTGCACTCCGCCGAACCTCAAATTTTTCTCCGGGAGAATGCAGTTGCGGTGCCGTGTTGTTTCGGGCCTGAACACTGCCCGTACGCGTCGTTTGAGAGTGGCGATGACAGTCATGCAAAAGGGAGTTTCGTGCATTCCTGTCGCTGCCGCAAGGCTATACTGGTTTCATGAAGCGTGTCTTCTTCGAGCGGCTGCCCGGGGTTCCTCTGATCCCTCTTCTCCTTCCGAATCTGCAGGAGGAGCAATCCACGCGTCAGCTCTTTCAGCAGGAGGCGTTCCGTGATCTCACGGAGCCACTTGTCGAAGTCGTGACGGACCCTGCGCAGGCGGATGTCCACCTGCTCCCGCATCATTATCCGCTGGTTGCACGTAATACGGATTATTTGGGTCGCTGCCGGCGGACGGCGAAACGGCATAACAAGCGCATCGTGGTGTTCTGGAACGGCGACAGCACGGGTCCGGTCGCGCTTGAAAATGCCGTCGTCTTCCGCACCTCGCAGTACGATTCGAAGATGCGGAACGGGGAGCACATCATGCCGGCCTATGCGGAGGATCTGAAAGGCAAGGGTCTCTTTGTCCGTGACAAGACGGATGCGCCGCCCGTCATCGGGTTCTGCGGATGGGCGCAGTACAAGAATGCGAAGAACGCCGTCGGGTCCTTTCTGCAGGCGCTGCCCCACGAGGCGTACGCCCTTCTGACGGGTTATCCGCAGAGTCAGTCTTTCATCAAGGGCTTGTGGCTGCGGCGCCGGATTCTTTCCCGACTTTCCAAGAGCACACGCATCACGCCGGACTTCGTGCTGCGTTCCAGCCACTCCGCGCACGCCAAAACGATCCGCCTGGATCCCGCGCAGGCGCGCAAAGAGTATGTCGACAACCTGCTCGCTTCTGATTTTGCGCTCTGTATCCGCGGTGACGGCAATTATTCGCTGCGGTTCTACGAGGCATTGAGTCTCGGACGCGTTCCGATTCTCCTCAATACCGATGTGCGTCTGCCGCTGGAGGGTATCGTTCCCTATTCATCCTTCGTCCTCACCATCCACATCGCGGATATGCTGCGTATCGACGAGATTGTTGCCGATTTCTGGTCGTGCCAGACGGACCAGAGTTTTCTTGTCATGCAGCTTGAGGCGCGCAATGCATTCGAGAAGTATCTCTCCTCTCCGCGCTATCTCGCCTATGCCGTGGAGCATCTGTTCTGAAGATGCCTGCATCCTCCTTTCACCCGGTGTTCGGGAGTTTCAGACATCCTGGATTCTCGTCATTTCATCCTGTAATTCCTGCCTGAGTGTTGTGAAATGCCCTTGAATCGTATGCAGATATTTTCCGCGCTCCGGTTCGGCCACGGCGTACGCAATAAAACTATTCAGCGCTTCGGTCACGCCCCGAATGTTTTCCATCACCAGATGCAGCCCCATATCGCTATTGCCCCCTTCCACGTTGTCCGAATCGTCGAGCGAACAGGTGGCAGAGCCGTCTTGATCTTTTCGTTGCACAAAGAAGAAATACGCATCGAACGGGACGGAAATCCCGAAGAGGGTCGCGTGTCGCACAATGGTACGGAGATGTTCCAGCATTTCAGAGAAGTTCGTGATAGAAAGCAGCGGTTGGAGTTCCAGCGCTTCCCGTGCGCAACTCTTGTTCTGGGACACCGTAAGCCTGCCTCCTTCATTGCCGTCCGGCATCAGCACCATTTCTTGTGCTTCATTGAGATCGTAGTCCGCAAAGACGGGCAGGCCGGTTCTTTTCAGGAGGTCATGCTTGCGTTTGGCAGGCAATGCATCTCCACGAAGAATGAATGACTTAATGACACGTCGGCAGGTTTCAGAGGGTTCCGGCGAAGGTGTGCCTTCGATGAGTTGTCTGATCCTGCAACGTACGGCATAAATCACGCCGAAACTTCCCTCGCCGATCCATTCTGCTTCTTCCACAGTCACCAGTTTTTCCTCGCCCTTCCGGTCGCAGCGAAAGCGGAACACATCCCCTGGATGGACAACTGTATGGGTGACCGGCTCATCATCCGGTGTGTGATTCTCTGGATCCATACATGCATTCTGTCAGCGTTTTTTCGCAACGGAAAGCGAAAAATATAGGATTCTTTTGTGGGAATTGCCGGATTTCCGGCTGATTCCTGTAGCGTGGCGCTGTACCCTAGTACGGTGCAGATCATCTACATCTCGCAGGCGCGCTTCCCAACCGAAAAGGCCCACGGCCATCAGATCGCGCAGGTGTGTGCAGCGATGGTGCGGCTCGGTCATACGGTTACGCTCGTCGCTCCCGATGTGCGCGGAACAGTTGTCAAAGATCCGCGCTCCTACTACGGACTCAACGAACCTTTTTCCGTCGTGCGCCTGCCGGCGTTCGACGGGCTTCGCACGTGGTGGATGCCCGGGTTTCTCGCATTTTTCTTCACCATGCGGTCGTATGCGCGCTCGCTTCGGTCTTTTCTGTCACGTCAGACGGCGGATCTGCTCTACACGCGCTCTTCCGTCCTCCTTCCAACCCTGCTCCAGACGACCGTTCCGGTCGTTCTCGAGTTGCACACGCTGCCGCGCCGGTCTTCCGCTTTTGTTCGCAACTGCGGGGCATGCAGGCGGGTGGTGTGCCTGACCGCTCCCATGCGTGACGAACTTGTGACGTGGGGCGTCGATCCTTCGAAGGTGATTGTAGAAGGGGATGGCGTGAATCCGAGGCGCTTTGCGCAGATGCCATCGTCAGCCGATGCTCGAAAGGAGTGGCAGCTTCCGGCAGATCGGAAGATTGCTGTGTACGTGGGATCGCTCGTCACGCGGGGTACGATCGAGAAGGGAGTGAGAGAGCTGCTCGAAGCGGTGGCGCTGCTGAAAGCGAATAATCCTGTGTTCTGCTGGATCATCGGCGGACCGCGCGATCAGGTGGACCGCTACAAGACAGTCGCGCACACACTTGGGCTGGGCGGCGACGATATCCGATTTGAGGGCCCGGTTCCGAATGCCCGCGTTGTTTCTATCCTCGCTGCCGCCGACGTGTGCGTGTATCCCGCGCCGGCCCTGCAGCACCTCTTCTTCCTGCGCGACACGTCACCCCTCAAGATTTTCGAATATCTTGCCGCAGGCAAGCCGACGGTGTGTGCCGATCTGCCGCCGCTTCGCGGCGTGATCGATCCTTCGCTCGTACATTTCTGTCCTCCCGGCAATGCCTCTGCGCTCGCGCTGACCATCACGCAGGCTCTGGAGCATCCGAAGAGGAACGAAGAACAACGGGAAGCATTGCTCGCTCACACGTCGTGGGATGCCCGCATGGAGCGGATTCTCCGATCTTCCCGCCCCGCGTAATGCAGTTAGCACAGTTTCAGGTCCATGCCGATCTCGAGGAGCGCCACTGGTGGTTTCTCGGACGCCGTGCTTTTTCTCGATGTGCTCGAACATGTGCAGGATGATTTTGCTCTGGTGTCGCAATTACTGGCAGGCATGAAGCCCGGTGCTTATTTATTCATCGCCGCACCAGGGGATCCGAAGCTCTGGGGTCCGCACGACCGCGGGTTCGAGCACGAGCGCCGCTACAGTCTGCCGCGGTTTCGCATGCTCTGGGAGGGGCTTCCCGTGGAAGAAGAGAGACAAGCCCTATTGTCACGGCGTGAGTGTGTTTGCACTGCTCCGGCGCGGATCACAGGAAATTATCCCCCGCACGCGGCCTGTTTCTCTTCCTTCCGATCCCCGGCCGTGGATGTCAGAGCAGCGGTGAGGCGATGAAGAGCAGTGCATGCATGGTGAAATTTACGATACCGAAGACCCACGTCGACAGAATCGGAACATTGAGAAAGATGCCTGCGAGGATGAGGATGAGCAGGATCATGGGGCCGCGCTGCAGCAGGGTTTCGTACTGATCTTCATACTTGAGCGGGATGAAAATGTGCAGGATTTTCGATCCGTCGAGCGGAGCGATGGGAAGCAGATTGAAAGCCATTAATCCCAGGTTGATGAAGACGGAGCTGCCGAGGATCTGCAGGAGCAATTGTTCGATCACCGGCCGGCCCCCGCCCACCAAGAGTAACCCGAACGCCGATCCGCTCACCTGTCCGTGCTGAAGGAGGATGAGCCCGAAGAAGGAAAGGCTCCCCAGCAAAAGATTACTGAGCGGTCCCGCAAGCGACACCAGGGCGGTATCCCGTCTCGGGTGATGGAAGTACATGGGGTTCACCGGCACCGGCTTTGCCCAGCCGAATCCGACGATGAGGAACATCAGTGCTCCCATCAGGTCAATGTGGGCTATGGGGTTTAACGTCAGGCGTCCGGCGTTGTAAGCGGTGGGGTCGCCCAACCGTGTCGCCATCCAGCCGTGCGCGGCCTCGTGTACCGAGATCGCGATCAGAATGGAGATGATGAACGGTGGACTGACGAAGCTGCTCAACATGTCTCTACTGTAGCGGAAAAGGAGCAGAAAGCATTTGCGCCTGCATACATCTTTCAGTACGCTCTGCGGGCAATGGCACGCCGATGCGTCAAAACAGGCAAACAGACCACATTCGGGAACACCCGAAGCCACTCCATGCGGCACACCCGCCGCACATACAAGGCGAACATCCAAAAGAAGCGCGTGTACGATCCGGCTACGGGCCAGTACCGCACGATCAAGGTGGCCGCGAGTTACCTGAGGACTCTTGCCAAGCGGTTGCAGGCGGGAAAGGCCGTTTAGTGCCCCAGTTCCTCCAGTGACTGGTGCAGCGCGTTTTGGCGTTGTTCCTTGAGGCCGCCGCGATGATGTTTTTCCTTCAGCATCTTCTCCTTGGCCTTGCGCGAGCGGCGTTGCTTCTGCTTGCGCACCTTGAAGATTTCCTGTTGTCGCTTCGATTCCTTCCCTTTGATTTGTTCCTCCAGCTTTTCGATCAGAAGCTTGTAGGCGGCAATGCGGTTTAAGTGTTGCTCCCGAAAACGCTGCACACGGACGACAATGCCGCTCGGGCGGTGCGTGAGTTCCACGCAACTGGCGGTCTTGTTGATCTTCTGCCCGCCGTGGCCGCTGCCGCGTGTGAAGAATTCATCAATGTCTTCGGGCAGAATTTTGAGCTCTGCGGCGAGAGCGAGGAGTGGAGGAGAGAGTTCAACGGGGAAGTTCATGGAGTCAGTGTATCGTACGTGTGTATTTCTGCCATTTCTTTGTCAGACGCGACAAAGAAATGGCGAAAGAAAACGCTGCGCCTATGACCTCCTCCGCTATCGCCGCCACATAGGCGCGTTTCCGGAGATTTTGTTTGTTTCTGTTCTGTGTGTGTTTGTTGTGTGGGAATATTCTTTACCATTTCTCGCGGTGAATTCTCTTCGGATCGAACTCCGCATCCGTGTGCGGTGCCGGCTTCTCTGTCGGGTACCCGACGGGGATCACATTGATGATGAGGCAGTGCTCCGGAATGCCGAGAATCGCACGCACCGCGGATAGTTCCTTTTCTGCATGCACGTGTTTCCACACGCAGCCCAATTTTAAGTGCGTCACTTGCAGCCAGATATTCTCGGTGGCGAGGGCGAGATCCTCCGTCGGTTTGCTCGCGATCTTGGTATCCGAAACAGGCACGATCAGCACTGGTGCCCTGGCCACGAAATCCTGCGCCACGAGCGCGCTCTGAATCGCCTGACGCACCTTCGGGTCCGTCACCACGACAAATTCCACTGCGCGGCGGTTATGGGCGGTGGGGGCGAATTGCGCAGCCTTGATGATTTCCTCAATCAATGCGTGCGAAACGGGATCCGGTTTGAAGCTGCGGCAGGAGCGGCGACAAGAGAGAGCATCGAGAATCATGGCAAAAGACTAGATCGGTCGGTGCATTCTGAAAAGGCCGCAAAAACCGGCAGGTTGTCGTAGTGTGTGCTGGCTTGTTCATCGCTACAATGCCGGCAACGGAGGGATGGCCGAGTGGTTGAAGGCGCCCCGCACTTTCACATTTCACTGGTGGGATGGCCGAGTGGATGAAGGCGCGCGACTCGAAATCGCGTAACCCCAAAAAGGGTTCCAGGGTTCGAATCCCTGTCCCACCGCCACCAATGCGATCATGAAAGTGCGGGGTAGGCCTTCTTTACTCTCGAGGGTTCGAATCCCTCTCCCTCCGCCATCACGGGCACGCGACCGTTCTGCCTAAAGGCTACAAATTCACCGACATATCCAGGTTCGAATCTCTGTTCTATTCGCGAGCCGATAACTTCACAAATTGTACAAAATAGTCTATAATATAATTATGGAAGAAGGCACCCGATTGGGGCTTTATGGATTCAGAAATTTTTTCTCCTCATTCATATGAATATCGACATCAGCCAGGAACCCACCCGCTTCGGCACCCTGCCCGTAGACGAACTCAAGCGCGGCATGCCGCAGAAAGTCATCGTCATTCGTACGTCGAGCGGCGAGGAAATCGCGCACGTCTTCCCGATGCACATCCAGCACATCGACGAAGTTCGGAAGATCCTCTCCTCGGGCGGGACGCTCGTTGCCGCTGGGGCGGTAGATACAGGCATGGCCGTGAGCGATGGCGGCCCTTTCGTCGGGTGGGATTCCAACACCTGCCGGGAAGCCCCCGAAATCGGCCACGACCAACCGGTGAATCCAGCAGAATCCCAGCGCGTCGCGGCTGAGGTTGCGGAGAAAGTGCGGTAAATACTCGCATCCCCCAAAGACCAGTGAATGAATCTACTCCCATGGATCTATGGACGTCGTCCTATCTTCAGAACTGAGCCACACAGGAAAGAATCCCGCAGAGGAGCTACGGGCGGGCATGCCGCAGAGCATAGCGGTGATACGGAACCAGACGGGGAAGGAAATCGCTTACATCTTCCCTCTTCACGTACCGCGCAAAGAGGAGACGGGATGTCTCCCATATGGAAAACTCGTCGGGCTCGGGACAATTGATACGGGCATTGGTGACAAAGGAGCGCCTCCGCTCATCGACTGGGAAGAGCCGCCCGAAGAGGAACAATTTGCTCGCATCACGCAGGATGCCGCGCAGGCTATTCAGGCTCTCTTGGTAAATGGCAAGGAGGGCTTCTCTGACTTCTACGAGACCCTCATTTCGCGACCGAAAAAGGCGAAGAAACTCTCGCCACTCGACTCCTATATCGATCTCTCTGTTGTGATGGATGAGATCGTCAGCGCGAAGGAACGGGGAAAGGAATTTCAGTCCGGCGGACAGCGCCGACAGATGCTCAGAGTGTTGCAAGGACGCTGGGATCGAAGCCTTCCTTTGGAAACAACATTTCTTGCTGCCGACGATTGTTCGCCTCGGCTTCGAAACGAGGCGAATCGCCTTGTGGAAGCGGCGCATGAGATACAGGAATTCCTCAAGCACTATCCGACGCCCGAACAAGCATTCGCGGCGCTCACGGGAAAAGAGCCGGAGGGGAAACTCCAGTGGACTATCCGTCCTTATGGAATCTGTTTCCTGACGTCCAAGCGTGAAGATGCCACGCGGTTCACGTCTCTCGGCATTTTCGGTCACGGCGCCGCGATGGTGAAGTGCGAAGCGATGCCGGAGATGGGGAAGTACATTGCGGTCATCAACGCCGATCCTGAAATGCGGACAGTGGAGAATGAATCGGAGCAAGAGCGGAGAGAACGGGTGAAGTCGGATGTCGTTGGCGTTGAGCATGAACTCCTGCATCTCCGCACTGAGCGGCTTCTGGAAGCGAATCTCAACGAACGGAGAAAGGCGGTGAAAGATACCTACGGCGACGAGCGTTTCCTCCTTCTCTCCGGCTCGCCTCCGCTGGAACGCTGCGAACAGGTCTACGGAGACGTTGCTGACGCATACGCCAACTACAACGTCAAACACGAGCTCATCAGCTATATGACGTCTTCGCCCGAGCGCCTCCAGCACAGTGACATCTTCGACAGTGGTTCCTACGAAATGCCGGAGCCCTATCTCGTCTACGTGTACACATGCCCTCCTTACAACAAGAAGGAGGACAACGATCTTTTTATCGCGCAGAGGAAGAAAATCGGGTGGCCCGAATGGCTCGACGAAAAAAATCACCGCTGGAATGGCGTGTTCGGGAGCGCTTGCAAGTCGTCCGCAGGAACGTGCTGATACCATACGCCGATGCCTACCATCGCATTGTAGAACTGTGGGATCTCGCCAAATCCTCGGGTATCGCCCCCAAAGAGATTGCCGATGTCATACTGGATTTCGAATTTCTCGAGATCCCTTCCGCGCTGGATCGCTTCATCCGCTCGAGAGCCGTCATCATCGATCAGTACACTCCGGAGAATATACGCCGTGTTCTACTCCAAGCCCTGCGATATCAGACGCGCGGCATGCCAGTGGTCTTCCCGGGCAACAAGAAAACATACGACGAGTACGGCCAAGAAGAATTGCCCGAACGTCCGCGCGAGATCTTCACGGCGAAGGAGATCAACGAAGGGATAAAGCTACCACGCAAAAAAGAAGCCGCATAGTCGGCACAGTTACAACCCCACAAAAAAATGCATACCCCAAACGAGTACAGTGAAAGCAACTCTCTACAGCCAGAGAAAACTCGGGATCTGACATCTGCGAAGCAACAGCTTCGCGAGGAGACTTCTAAGAAACTCAAACAGGGGATATGCTGACGACGTATGCTCCTGATGCGCGATACGCCATCTACTGCCAAAAGTGTTTCTGGGAGAATGTCGGCTGATCCCATAGAATTTTTCCATGCCTCAGAAAAGGAAGTCTGAAATCCGCTTGGGGGATCGGGCTAGGGATGTAATCGACCGCCGCATCGCCAAAGACAAATCCCGCCTCATCGCACAGCTCAAGAAAAATCCGAGCATCCATCTCACATTCGAGAAGATCGGCATCGGCAGACGGACGTACTACCTCTGGCGGCAGGAGGACAGAACATTTGCCTCCTGCGCAGCCGAAGCGATCCGAGCCGCCATCGAACTCCGGAATGATTTCGCCGAATCGAAGCTCCTTGTCGGAATACGGAACGGCGACATGCGAGCAATCAAGTTCTGGCTCGGCCATCACCATTCTGCCTACGGCGCGAAGGTGAAAGTAGAGAGGACGATCAAAGAATCCGGCCTGACTCCGGAGCAAGAAGCGCAGATCCGGAAGGCTCTTCGTCTGGTCGGTATGGATGAAACCGGAAACTGATCCTCCGTAGCGCCTATCGCGCGAACTCTTTCAAGTATTTCCGGATCGCAGCCTCATCCGGCTTCTCGACATTCGTGATGTAGTAGTACTCCTTCAACAGGATCTGTTTCCCGTTTGCCTTCCGCAACGCTTCCATGATCAGATCGTCCGGCGCGGTGTCGATGTGGATGAGGATGGTAAGGAGGATATGCCTCGTTCCGTACGACACCTTCTCGACCCGGGAATTCCATCGTTCGCACGCTTTCGCGAACGCCCGCTTCGCCGCAGTCCGGCCTTTCGCTTGCCACGAGCGGGAACCGTCGGTGCCGATCACGACGTAGTAGCGCAATTGCTGACCCAGCCCACCCGAAGGCCCCATGATCATGCCGCCCTCGTCCTCGTCGAGCAGGTCCATCTCGAGATACATCCGGCATTCCTCCAGACAGAGGACGGCCCATCCCTTCAGAGCGGGATCCGGCTTCTTCAGGTACTTGCAGAGGAGATCAAAGCTGCGGATGGTGCCGATGTGCGCCAGGCGGAACAGGAGTTCCCGCTTTTCATCCAATGATACGTTCTTGCCAAAGAGGCGCTTGGCGGAATGCAGCGCTTCCGTTTCGCTGCTCTGTTTGCAGTCAATCTTCTCATGGTATTGGACGTACGCCTTCTGCTCAGCAACGGGAACACGGATATCCGAACGGGCGACGGCAAATTGCGCTGAAATGTCCTTCGGGGAGGAGGCCATAGGATCAGAGTATGCCATTGCCTGCCGCATCCGGACAGAGTCCTTCAAAAGGCTTCGCATCGCGGAATACGGCAGGATGACATTATCCGGCTATGCTTCTAGACTGTACGCGTGTCCACCCATGTCGCTCTCTTCGAAGGCAAGTCCATCCGCCGCCTCTGGAACGCAGAGGAGGAGCAGTGGTACTTCTCGGTTATCGATGTCGTCGGTGTTCTTTCGCAGAGCGATAATCCACAAGTGTACTGGCGGGTGCTCAAGAAACGGCTCATGGACGAAGGTTCCTCTGAAACCGTTACAAAATGTAACGCTTTGAAAATGCGGGCGGTGGACGGGAAAATGCGCATCACGGACTGCGCCACAACCGAGACGATGCTCCGTATCATTCAATCCATTCCCTCCCCCAACGCGGAGCCATTCAAGCTGTGGCTCGCGCGGGTCGGCCACGAGCGCATAGAGGAAATGCACGACCCGGAACTCGGCATCAAACGTGCGCTGAACATCTTCCGCAAGAAAGGCTACAGTGACAGCTGGATCAACCAGCGTCTGAAGAGCATCGAGGTGCGCAAGCTCCTCACCGACGAATGGGAGAAACGCGGCGTAAAGAGGAACGATGAATTCGCCATCCTCACGGATGACATCACGCTTGCCTGGGCGGGAATGGCGACGGGGGAGTACAAACGGTTCAAGGGGCTCAGGAAGGAAAATTTGCGTGACAACATGACGAACCTCGAGCTCGTTCTGAACATGCTGGCCGAAACCGCGACGACGGAAATTTCGGAGAAGAGGGAACCGCAAACCTGGGAGGAAAACAGGAAAGTCGCGCGCGAGGGCGGCGGGATCGCCGGCAACGCTCGCAAGCAGATCGAGAAGAAGACGGGCAAGAAAGCCATAAGCCCGAAGAGGTTCGAGCCGACCCTTCGACAACGCTCAGGGTCTATCGCAGATCGCTCAGATACGAGTGGCATGGGTCGATCAGAGCGCGGTCGAAGAGCGAAGAACTCGGAATTGTCTACCGGATAGATCCCTACCAGCTATCCGTGAGCAGCCGGTTCTGCATGTCGAATGCCTTGCGGGCATCGCCCTCGGCGAGGAGAAGCGCCACCTGCTGCGAGAGGAGATACGTCAAATAGAAGCCGAGAAGATCCGGCCCCTTGTCCTTCTGCTTTTTGTAAAGGGGATGGTCGAGATTGATGAAGACGATGCCGCCATCGGTGAATGCCGCGGGTATCTCCTTTCCGCAGTGCTCGAGCGCGCAGGTGATGCCGACGCCGCCGACCATGATGCGTCGCGCGGTGATGCTCTTCCCCTTGAGGTCGCGGACGCGGATTTTCTTGGCGGGAGGTTCTTTCTGTTCGGCCTGCCGCGGCTCTCCCTGCGGAAGCATTTGCCCTCCTCCCGCGAGCATCTGGTACGCCGGGACCGTTCCCTCTTCTCCCGGGTATGCCGAGGGCGCCATGGCTTCGGCATTCGATTCCTGCGCCGTCGGATCAATTTCCCCGGTCGGCGCTACCACCTGCGGCGCGATGTCGGGGTTGCGGCGGATCGCGCGGCGCATGCGAGAGAGGGAATCTTTGAGCGCCTCATCCGCCTTCCGTTCCTCCTTCTGCTTCGCGATCTCCCGCGTGAGGCGGTCCACGGCGTGTACTTCTTTGATCAGTACCGCGACGAAGGAACGGTACTCCGGCGTATCCGTGATGAAGCGCGTCCGGTCGCTCGTGATGGGGAGGAAGTCCGCCTCGATCTTCCCCCGAAGTCGCATAACGATGGGCAGCTCGATGCCGAACGTAGAGCGGCAGACGACGACGCTGCGCACGACGCACTCGATCCCCATGGCGTCGCCCTTGGGGAAGTTGGGAAGGATGAGTTCGCCGTGGATGGGGCCGTAGGGTGTCATTGTGTTCACGGGAAAGCGCCTCCCGGAAACATGCACGGCTTCCAGCCGCTTGCCGTTGAGGAAGATCTGGAAGTGCGGCGCGTTCAGAGGAAGCCTTTCGCGGACATACCGTTCGATGTCCGGGAGCGTGAATGCGCGCTTGAGACGCTCGAGGGTTACCGTGGTGCCGTCGGATGACTCCGGATCGAGCGGGAGCGGGATGAGCGGGATGCGCCAGGAGTCGCTTGCTCTCCAGTCACGCTTGTCGAAGACGATCTCCGCCGCGAAGTCGCTGCGTTGCGTGCGGAGCCGGAACCGATCGCATGCCGAGAGCACGGCGAATTTCCCGATGCCGAACTGGCCGATGCGGTGCCGCGGAAGCGCGGCGAGAGCGGCGCGATTTTCTTGTTCTGCGATCCGATGTTGAAGTACTCGCGCAGTCCCGCCTCATCCATTCCCCAGCCGTCGTCGCGGACGGAGAGCCGATCCGGCACCGCCTCGATCCACACGTTCTCCGCGTCGGCGTCGTAGGCGTTGGAGATGAGTTCTCGAAGAAGCTCGAGGCTCTCCCCGTAGAGCCTCTCCCCGATCGTCACGAGATGGGATTTGTCGAACCGGATCTGGATTTCATCGGGCATGGACATCCATTCCATTGTGCATTGCCATGGTAGAACGGGCAAGGAAGACTCTACGATATCGCATTCAAAGTTCGGTTGCCTGAGGGAGGTGGGTCGCCCAAGAACCGCCGCTCCACCCATGTGGGCGGGTCTCTTGAGCCCAAAAGATGAAAGGGCAGTTCGACTCCACTGCGCTCCGCTCACTGTCATTCGACTCGAGTCGAATGGTGGAGGGAGATGGCCGTCTTCGTCTCGCTTTGCTCGACTTCGCCGTGCCTGGTAGGCATCGTCAAAATGAGCTCCGAAGCCAATCGCGGCGTAGTCCGCCGACGAAGCCGGAGTGCCCTTCGACTCGTCGCTTCGCTTGGGTGCATGGCAGGCCACTCGGCCATCCCTCCACGTAAGCGGATTGTAGCTGACGTGAGGCGGTGCGTGTGCAATTTTCTGCCATGTTCTTCTGCGTTCAGACTCTCTATTCTGTGATCCGGTTCTTCATGCCCGCAAAGCTCCAGCGACGGCTCACGCTCCCGCTCTTCACGTTCTACGGGCTCGGATCCATTCTCGGAGCGGGCGTCTACGCGCTGGTGGGCAAGGTTGCCGGAGCGGCGGGGTTCTTCACGCCTGTCGCTTTCGTTGTTGCGGCCGTCGTCGCCGTGTTCACGGGGTTCTCGTATGCGGAGCTTTCGGCCCGCTATCCCAAGAGCGGGGGGGAGTCGATTTACACCATTCATGCGTTCGGCATTCCCGCACTCTCCACCATGGTGGGTTTGCTCGGCGTCTTTTCGGCCATCGTTTCCGTCGGCGTCCTCACGGATGCATTCGTCGGCTACTTGCAGGTTTTTTTTCACGTCACGCCGTGGATCGCCACGCTGCTCACGGTGCTCATCGCCACGGCCATTGCCGTTCGCGGGATCAGGGAGTCCGCGTTCGCCGCTTCCGTTTTCACCCTCATCGAGATCGGCGGGCTTCTCCTCATTCTCTGGGTGGGCCGGGCCGGTCTTGCCTCCTTTCCCGCGCACATCGGCGATTTTGTTCCGCCTTTGGACGGGGTCGTGTGGTCGGGCATTCTCACGGGAGCATTCATCGCGTTCTACGCGTACATCGGTTTCGAGGACATGGCGAACGTCGCGGAAGAGGTCAAAAATCCGCACCACACTCTTCCTCTGGGGATTCTGCTGGCCATCGCCGTTTCAACGCTGCTGTACTGCGCGGTCGCAACGGTTGCCGTGCTCAGCCTGCCGGCACAGGAACTCCGTACCACGGATGTCCCGCTCGCGCTCATTTACGAACGCACCACCGGATCGTCGCCCGTCATCATCACATTCATCGGCCTCTTCGCCATCGCGAACGGGATTCTGGTGCAGATCATTTTGGGGTCGCGGATTCTCTATGGGTTGAGCGGGCGAGGATGGCTTCCGGCATTTCTCCACCGTGTGCATCCCTCCACATCCACGCCGCTTGCGGCGACGCTCGTCGTCGCGGCGGCGGGTCTTCTGTTTGCGCTCTGGCTCCCGATTCTCCGTCTTGCCGAGCTCACCAGTTTCACGGTGCTCGTGATTTATGCGTTCGTGAACGCCGCATGTATGCGGGTGAAACTCCGCGATCCTCATCCGGAGGGGGTACGGACATTCCCGATCGTATTTCCTCTGCTTGGATTTATCATCATCGCCAGTTTCCTGATATACCGTGTGCGGGAGGCGGTGACGATTCCCGCGCCACGTTTCGAGACAGTACGAATGTCGGTTCCGCAGGGGGATCTCGTCTTGGATATGCGCGATCCCCGTGAAGTGTGCCTCGACCTTCAACAGGAAAGAGCAGGGATGCATCGCTGTACGCTCGAGGCGGCGAAAGCATCACAGATGGAGGAGGAATGCACGGACGGGATGAGCATTGCGGGGTGTTTTGCCTGTGAATTTACGTGTCCGCTGTTGTGACTGCATTTCGCATCCCATCCGGAAATGACGATATTTGCCAAACAGTGAGATCTACAGATTATTGCACTATTGGGCAATACGATGAAGTTTCCTGCAATCGACATAGGGTTGCTCCGCAGGGGAACCCCGAAGCGGTCAATTGAATATTTTAAGAGAATTTGCCCGAAAGACGTGTTTTTCCACTTGCAGGGGGCAAATGGGGATGCGTAGAATCACCCCGTTCCTTATTTTTTCCCCCCTATTTCATGAGCTACGTCGTTGCTTCCAAGGTTAAGGAGCTCCTCAAGGGTTCCGACATGATGACGGCCGGTGATCTCGCCGATGCCGCCAGCAAGTACCTCGAGGACGCCCTCAAGAAGGCTGCCAAGCGCGCTCAGGAGAACGGCCGCAAGACGGTCCGCGCCTGCGACCTCTGAATCCTGTTTTCCTAGAGAAACCAAGAGCGCTCCGCAAGGGGCGCTTTTTTGGAGCAGTAAGCAGACCGCAGTACGCAGTAAGCGATACCACCCAATGGCCTATACAGTGCTTACCGCTTTCTGCGTACTACTGCGCCGCTGTACTGCGCTTCAGTTCCGCATCGATGAACGACTGAATATCACCATCCAGAAACCCCGTGGTGTTGCTGGTCTCGGTATCGGTCCTGAGGTCTTTCACCATCTGGTACGGATGCAGGACGTAGCTTCGGATCTGCTGGCCGAAATCCGCGCTCTTCGAGGCACCCTTGAGCTCCGATTTTGTTTCCAGCTGTTCGCGGCGTTCCTTTTCGAGAAGTTTTGCGCGGAGCATGTTCATGGCCTGTTGCCGGTTTTGGAGTTGTGAGCGTTCGTTCTGGCATGCGACCACGATTCCGGTCGGCAGGTGCGTGATGCGGATGGCGGACTCCACCTTGTTCACGTTCTGGCCGCCCGCCCCGCCGCTCCTGTACGTATCGATCCTCAAATCCGAAGGATTGATCTCTATGCCCGTCGATTCCGGCAGCTCCGGCAACACCTCCACCAGGGCGAAGCTGGTTTGCCGCAGGTTCTTTGCGTTGAAAGGCGACAGACGCACGAGGCGGTGCGTCCCTTTCTCGCACTTCAGGTTGCCGTAGGAAAATTCGCCCTCCACGTGAATGGTGGCGGTTTTAATGCCCGCTTCCTGCCCGTCGGTCTTCTCGACGATGGTCGTCTTCCAGCGTTGTCGCTCGCAGTAGCGCAGGTACATGCGCATCAGCATCGCCGCCCAATCCTGCGCCTCGGTGCCGCCCGCTCCGCCGCTCACGGTGAGATAGCAGTTCTGCGCATCGAATTCGCCGCTCAGGTAGAGCTGCGTTTCGAGGGCGGCCCACTCCTGTGTCAGCCGTTCCACATCGGGTGCCAGCGCCTTCCGCTCTGCTTCCGTGGCCGCATTCGCCATTTCGAGCAGGGCATCAATTTCCTCCGCGATGGCCCGTACCGGTTCCCACTGTTTCTTGAGAATCTTGAGTTCGGCGAAGAGCGACTGCGCGCGCTTCTGGTCATTCCAGATATCCGCGGAGAGCGTCTGCGTTGTCAGTTCCTGAATGCGCTGGGGAATCTTTTTCGCCTCAAAGAGAGTCCTTTCCCGTGCTGATTGCGGACTTGAGGTCCCGAAGGTGCTGGAGCAGATCTTCCACGGAGAAAGGGGGGAGGAGGTACGGCGAAAGCATAGCGCATGCGGGTGCGGTTTGGTTAGTGCCTTTTGGGAAGCTATAAGACATAAGCTGTAAGCGATAAGCGGCCAAGAAGATGCATGCGACTCGTGTTTATTGTTGCTTCTGTCTTACAGCTTATAGCTATTCAAACCATAGAATAGAAATACATCAAATTCACCTGCATATTCAAAATAACTCTTTTTGGCTATAATATAAGGAAAACAAATGACAACTCTCCCCGCAGCGATCACCGGGAAACTGAGGGCGGACATGCCGGGTCCCCGGGAGGTGCTCCGGCGCGTGCTCTTTCCGTTCGCGCTCTTTTCGGTTGTGCTTTTGGCACTTCTCCTCCTGTCATGGTATCTGCTGCTGCCCCGGTTCACGCGCGTGGAATTGCACGGGGTCCCGCAGGATCCTTCCACATTGCAGACGTATGTGCAGGATCTACAGGATCAGACGAAGAAAATGGAAGAGAAACGTCTGGCGCTCATCCTGCCTCTCGAAGGTTCGCCCTACGGCATTCTCGTGCAGGAAAAAATGTCCCAGCCGTCGCTCCTCGCCTTTCATGAACAACTGAAGAATGTGGCGCGCACGTTCCTGCCGGAACAGTCGCAGGCCGTCTTCATTCAATCGATCAGTTTCGAGCGCGACGCCGTGATTCTTACGGGTGATGTGCGCAACGTGGGACTCCAGAGCATGGCGGTGCTGGCACAATTCGTTTCGGCCGTCCGTGCGATGCCGGGTATCGGGCGCGTGGATTTTCCGTCGTTCACCCGCGAGCGGGATGAGAGCATCGGCTTCCATTCGCCGTTTACCCTCCGTATTCACTTTTCATGATGCGTCTTTTCCGTTCGGTCGCCGGCTCACCGCTCGTCCTCGCATTCGCGGGCGTCTTCTCTCTCACGCTTGCCGTTCCGATCCTCACGGCGCATATCCAGGAGGTGAAAACCGTGCGCGAGACCGCACTGCCGCTTTTGGCCAGTTTGCCCCCTCTGGAGCGACGTCTCTCCCTTCTCAAGGAACAGGTGGAGGTGAGCGAACTGGATGCGGCGCTCAAGACGGGTTCGCAACTGGAGCGTGTGCGCGTCTCCGTGCTTCCGGCGGAGGCGGATATTCCCAGAGCGCTGGCGACACTCGAGTTGCTTCGTAGCCATCTGGAAGATCAGGGTGCCATCGGGTCACTGTCGCCGATCGAGGTCGGCAAGGAGCGACCGTACGGCGACGGACTTGCAGCCGTTCCTCTTACGTTCCAGCTCTCCGCGCGCACCGACGGGCTGAAACGCGTGCTTTCCTTTGTGCGGCTGGCGGGGCTGGTGACCGTGGGCGATGCGCTCACGACTGCGGAAAAGAACGCCCTCATTCGCGCAACGGAAGAGGAGAATCCCGCGGGCATCGTGATGCTGGAACAATTCTTTGCCGCCGATTTGTTCGGTTATGCCGAGGAGCCGCGCCCGGTCGAGGAACAACTCAAACGCTCCCTTCAGAGTGAAGGATTCATGACGGCGTTTGAACAAGCCGTCGGCACATCCCTTTTGAAAGACGCCAAGGAGTTCTTTCAGGGGCCGATCGGTCCGGCCATTGCGCGTATGCATCTCTGGCCGATGGAATTTCTGGCCATTGACCGCCTCGAGTTCAAGCCGGGCTCCGCCCCGGACTGGTACCGCCTGACCGTGTCACTCTCGCTGATCCGCCGCACGAGCTAGAAGCCGGTTCCCGATCTACAAAGGGAATGCACTTGCCGCTTTTCTGCGCCTGGCCTAGGCTTCTCTCGTTTTCTTCCCTCCTTTTCCCTTTGCAGAAACGACGTCGCGGCCCGTACATTCCTCCCCGTCAGGAGAAGCGGCCGCGTATCAATGAACAGATCCGGGCGACGCAAGTGCTCCTGGTGGGTCCCGACGGGGCACAGGTCCGGCCGTTTGCCGAAGTCCTGCAGGAGGCGAAGGCGCAGGAGTTCGATGTGATCGAAGTTTCGCCCAAGGCCGATCCGCCCGTCGTGAAGATCGGGGATTTCGGGCAGTATCTCTATCAGTTGCGCAAGAAGGAGCGTAAGCAGCGTGTGCACAGTAAGCAGACGGAGGTGAAGATGCTGCGGTTCGGTTTCCGCACCGACAAGCACGATATCGAGCGACTGATGGAGCGTGCGAAGGAATTTTTCAAGGAGCGGCATCTGGTCAAATTCGTCGTGCGGCTGCGCGGAAGGGAACTCGGGAACAAGGACTACGCCAAGGCCAAGCTTCTGGCCATCGTCGAGGGGCTTAAAGACTGTGCCGAGGTGGAACAGGATTTGAAGCAACAGGGGCCGATGTTCCATGTCATTCTTCGGGCCAAACATTGATAAGCAGTTCGTAGAACGCAGTACGCAGTAAGCTCGAGAAGTTATGCTTACTGCGTCATACGTACTGCTTACTACTGATTCTCAGGGATTTTCTTGGAACCAGCCTCCCTTTCCTATACAGTTTGCGCACAATGCCCAAGCTCAAATCCCACAGCGGCGCCAAGAAGCGGGTTTTTCGCACCGGCAAAGGAAGCATCGCCCTCAAGCGGCGTGGACGCGGGCACCTGCTGCAACAGAAGAGCAAGCGGCAGAAGAGTCTCAGTCGCACGCTTGTGGTGAGCCCTGTGCATCAACGCGCACTCTCTTCTCTTGCCCCCTACGCCTAAGCTTCCATTAGTGTGTCATGGTTCGACAGCGCTCACCATGACGCGTCCTTCCCACTTTCCCTTCCATGCGCGTCAAACGAGGCATCGTCCGGCATCGTCGTCACCAGAAGATCCGCAAGCTCGCCAAGGGCTACCGCGGCATGCGTTCGAAGACATTTGTGATTGCACAGCAGGCCGTCATGAAGGCGGGGCAGCACGCGTACAAGGATCGCCGCCGCAAGAAGCGTGATTTCCGTTCCCTCTGGATCATCCGCCTGAATGCCGCGCTCCGTGAGCGGGGACTCAAGTACTCGACGGTGATGGGGATATTCCTCAAAAAGAAAATCGCGCTTGATCGTAAGGTTTTGAGTGAGTTCGCGATCCATGAGCCGGCTGTGTTTGATGCCGTATTGAAGGCGGCGGGGGTGAAATAAGGCAGGAGTGGTTTGGTATCGCTGATGGTGGATTGGATGTGTTTCTTTTGTGTGATCTTTTCCACCTTTGTCGCGACAAAGCTTTGGCCAAAACGCCGGCGCGCCAACGCTCCTCCGCCTGGCCATGTGCTTCCTCGTCGGCTCCTACAAGGATTCGGAGCCGACTCGTCGGCATACTCGCGCACTTTTGCGTAACAAAAGTGCAGGGCATGGCTTTCCCCTTCACCCCCCGCCTGTCCGCCGTAGCCCGCATGGCGAAGGCGGATGTCGCGCCCCTCCCTTGCATCGCAAAAAAATGTATTGGGCATGACCTCGCTGATATCTGTCTCATTTCCTCTTCACTCGCACGAACCCTGCGACGTCGAGGGTCTTTAAATTCTTTTCCTCCTTGGTCAGGAGATCGAGCATCAGGTTCATGCCGATCGTGTCGGAGGCGATGTGGCTGCACTGGATCATGTTCACATGCTTCTCTTTGGCTTTCTCGAGCGTCTTTTCCGTCACGTGCATCGACAGGATGGTGCCGACACCCGCAGCGGCCTGCGCCTCGAGAAATTCTTCGGGTCCGTTGGTGCCGCCGGTGAATTCCGTGGCCACGATTTTGCCGGGCCGCCCGCTCTTACTTCCGTTCGCGATGAGCGGCGGTACGCCCTTCTTGGCGTAGATCTTGAATTCCGGAATCTCGAGTAAAGCCGTGATGATCTCCCCGAGATCGTCATATGCCTTGTTGCAGATGGTTTTCTCCATGAAGCGCCACACCAGATTATCGGCGGGCGTGTGCGTGTTGAAGGCGGGAAAGCCGAGCAGCTCGGCCACGCGCTCGGTCGAGAAGAGATTGTCGGCGTGCACGGCGCGCGCCACTTTGTCCATGCGCGGACGCAGGTAGTTCTCGCTCTGGTTTACGGGTACGCCTACCAGCGCCAGCATATCCACCTGCAGGGACATCACCTTGCCCAGATCCCCGAGTGCCCGGCCTTCGGGGTGATGGAGCATGAGGGCGTCGATCTTGTGGCCGCGCTCGCGGAGCCTGTCCGCCAATAACACCTCCTCCGTCTCGATGTCGATGCCGACCATGAGCGTCTTCACATCTTCGTCACCGGTTCCGCAAATGATCCGCGAATCGGAGTACGGATTCCACAGTCTCTCTTCGTCGAAGTACTCTTTTTCCGCACCTTCCAGTTTGGCCGCACGTTCTTTCTGTTTCTTGAGGATCTTCTCCACTGCCTTGCGGCCGCGGGGATCGGCATCGATGCCGTGCTCGACTGCGGAGTGAAAAAGTTTGTTGAGTTTCATGAAAAGAGCCTATCGCATGATCCGGCTTTGGGGCAAGAAAAAGGCGGCTTCCCGCTCTATGACCGTGTATGCCTGCCCATGACCACGCCTTGCCAGAGGACCAATTTCTCCCGCAGAAGCTCATACCAATTGACATACGGCAAACTAGCATCAACGTAGTCCCGTGCTCCCGCTCTCTGCGCCTGTTGACCGAGTGCCGGGGTTCCGCATGATGTCAGACAGATAATGATGCATCGACGATGGCGGTCATGCAGTGTTCTGATGACTTCGATGCCGTCATCCAGCCGTCCGTCATCCGTGAGGTGCTGATTAACGACGGCAATATCTGGAACCATCTGTTGAATGAGGGCAAATGCTTCCTGCTGATTTTTGGCGATGTGGATGTTCTCCGATACGAACCCAGCCTCCTGTGCAGCCTGAACGACGTATTCTGTCATGTCGTCGTCTTTGATGATGGCGAGCTGAAGCCCCATAAAGGAGCGGGATGGTAGAACCCATCTTGTTCCTTCGCAAGGAGCTTTCCAGTTCTTTCAACCTCGAGCCCGCAAGGTGAAACGGAGTTTCGTCTCCGAGCGTTCGCACATGGCTTCGAGTGTGACCCGGATTTCGGCTTCGGAATGATTCCAGAAATCGGCCACCACTTCGTCCCCCTGTGCCGCCTGAATCACGATGCCCTTGGCCGAGAGCTCGGCCACCCGCTTCGGATCCGCGTGCAGTTCTTGCATGAATATGTCTGCTGGTGCTGTGGTCAAAGCTGTTTCCATGGCTTCATTCTCTCCTCAATCGTCGGCGCGTCAATGCGCTTCAAAACCACCGACCTTTCCGTTCCCCGAAAAGCGAAGAGCCGCTACACTGCACATCTGTTTCCCCTTGCTCGTGGCGGTTCTGCACATCGTCTACTCCACTTCCACCGGCCACACGGAATACGTGGTCGATGCGCTCATCGCTGCGCTGCGCGCAGCCGCGCCCGCTCTCACCGTGGAACAACAGCGTGCGGAGACCGTGCAGGCGGCGGACATCCTGCGCGGTGACGTGCTTCTGCTTGCCAGCGGCACGTGGAACACCGGCGGCAGCGAAGGCCAGTTGCATCCGCACATGTATGCGCTTCTCAAAGACCGCGCAAAAGATTGTGACCTCCAGCAGAAACCGTGTGCGGTGATCGCGCTGGGGGATGACCGCTACTTCTACACCGCGCGCGCCATGGAGCACCTGATGCAGTTTGTGACCCAGCATAACGGACAGGTGGCGGAGTCCTTTGTGATCGTGAATGAGCCGTACGGCCAGGAAGAGAAAGTGAACAAGTGGGCCGCCAAACTCCTCACCAAGTTTCCCGCCCTGGCCGCATGAGCAGAGTCGCCATCAAAATCGTCGGCCCGTCTCCGCTTCGCTCCGCCGAGGCAATGGTGTTGGGTTCTTGCCCCGTTTTCTCATGACCAGACTGTCTCTGAAAATCGTCGGCGCACAAGGCCATGGTTCGACTTCGCTCACCATTGCCGCTCGTTCTGTTTGCGTTCCTCTGCTTTGAAATATGCCCCGTCTTGCTATTAAAATTGTTGGAGCGCAAGGGCAAGGAGTGAATTCCGTGGGCGAGATGTGCGCGAAGGGACTCAAGCGCAGCGGTTACTGCGTGTTCGGGTACCGCGAGTACATGTCGCTCATCCGGGGCGGGCACAGTAGTTACCAGCTTGATATCAGTGCGGAGCCTGTACGCAGCTCTGTGACCTCCGTCGATATCGTCGTGACTTTCAATCATCACGGTATCGAGAAAAATCTTCGCGATCTCAAAAAGGGCGGCATTCTCCTCCACCAGACGCCGCAGTGGAAATTCAGGAACGCCGACGATCAGGCGTTCATTGCCGAGCAGGGGATCCGCCTGATCGAGCTCCCCACCGAGGCGATCCTTAAAAAGCTCAAAGCGAAACCCATCTTGGGCAATGTGCTCATCACGGCGGCGGTGTGGTCGCTCCTCGGCCAGTCGCAGGAGCAATTGCATGCATTGGTGCGCGAGCAGTTCGGGCACAAGAAGGATCTCCTCGATCTCAATCTCGCATGCATCGCCGAGGGGTTTGCCGCGTGCAACTCCATTGCGCCCGGCGTGACACTTGCGCTCCCCAAGGCCGATCTGCAGTGGAAGGACCATCTGCTCATTACGGGGAGCCAGGCCATGGGGCTGGGGCTCATCCATGCGGGGTGCCGGCTGTTCGCGGGGTATCCCATGACGCCCTCCTCGCCGCTCCTCACCTTCATTGCGGACATGCAGAACGAAACCAAGATGGTCGTGAAACAGGCGGAGGATGAGATCACGGCGGCGCAGATGATGACGGGTGCGATGCACATGGGCACGCGCGCGGCCACGGCGACGAGTGGCGGGGGATTCGACCTGATGACCGAGACGCTTTCGCTCACGGGAGTCACCGAGACGCCTGCCGTTTTCATCATCGCGCAGCGGCCCGGTCCGGGTACGGGGCTGCCCACGTGGACGGCGCAGGGCGATCTGCTTCTGGCGGTCGGGAGCGGACACGGGGAGTTCCCGCGGCTCGTTCTTGCGGTGAGTGATGCGCAGGATGCGTTCGATCTGATGCCGCAGGCCTTCAACTTTGCCGAGGAATTTCAGATTCCCGTGATCGTTCTCACTGACAAGCATGCGGCTGAGGCGCTCTTCACACAGCCGTCTTTCGATCAGAAACGTGCCGTTCTCAAGCGCGGCAGGCTCGTCACCGATCCGAAGGAATTGGAGAAGCTTGCGTCCGCCGATCGCTACGATCCCGCCGCTCCCGACGGGATTTCGAAGCGGTGGCTGCCGGGCAGCGAAGCAGCGACCTATCTCGCACAGGGCTACGAGCATGCACCGGACGGCTCGTTCGACGAAACACCGGCCAATGCGCGCGCACAGATGGAGAAGCGTCTGAAAAAGATGGAGGCGTTGAAGAAAACCCTGCCCGAGCCGCTCTACATCGGACCCAAGAATCCCGAAACGCTGATCGTGAGCTGGGGCAGCAACCGCGGAGTGATCTTGGACGTGCTGGAGAGTTCCGCGTGCAAGAAGCGGAGTATCGGATATCTGCACTATCAGTACCTCTGGCCTCTCAGGACGGAGGCATTCGAAATGCTCTCGCGCACGGCCAAGCGCACCGTCTTCGTCGAGTGCAATCATGGCGGACAGCTGGCGTCGCTGCTCAAGCTCGCCTGCGGACGTGACGTGACGCAGCGCATCCTCACGTTCGACGGACGGCCGTTCTTCTATGAGGAACTTTGTGACCGCATTCTTTCCGTTTTGCAGTCATGAAAAAGTCCGATTCCTCCGCCGGCCCGTTCATGCACGACTTCGCGTCTCCCAATCCCTGCACGTGGTGCGACGGATGCGGCGACTACGGTATCTGGACGGCGGCCAAGCGCGCGCTCGTTACGCTCAAGATCGCTCCTTCGCAGGTGCTCCTCTGTTACGACGTCGGGTGTCACGGCAACATGTCCGATAAGATCGGCGGGTATCGCATGCACGGACTCCACGGGCGCGTCATCCCGTTGGCGGCCGGAGCTGCGCTGGCAAATCCCGCGATTCCGGTGATCGCCTTCGGCGGCGACGGAGCCAGCTTTTCGGAGGGCGTGGGGCACCTGGTGCACGGAATCCGGAGCAACTACCGCATGACCTTCGTCATGCACAACAATGCGAATTACGGGCTCACCACGGGGCAGGCGAGCGCGCTGACGTGGCAGAACCAGCCGATGAATTCCTCGCCCAACGGCATTCCCGAAGAGACCCTGAACAGTATGGATTTCGTCTTCTCGCTCAAGCCCACGTTCGTGGCGCGCGGATGGAGCGGCGATATTGCACAGATGACCCGCATCCTCACGGCCGCCATCCGCCACCGCGGGTTCGCGTACGTGGATATGTTGCAGGCGTGTCCCAGTTACAACAAGTTCGCCACGCACGAGTGGCTGATGCAGCATTGTTACGACGTGAATGCGGACCCTTCGACTTCGCTCAGGGCAGGGGGGCATGATCCCAAAGATTTTGCGAAGGCCCGTTCGCTCGCCGTGGATACCCAAAACCGCGTGGCGACGGGGATCCTCTATCAGACGGAGGACGTTCCTGCGTTCCACGAGCGGCTGAAGGCTCGCGAGGGGGCCGTGACCACTCCCGTCGAAGAGGTGAAAATTGTGGATACGACGCAGTGGGAGCGCGTATTTCTCTGATTGTTCGCTTGACGGTTCGCCGTGCATCCTTAGACTGATGCCTCCTTTTTCCTCATGGAGAAGCCAACGGATCAGCAACGGGTGTTCATCGCGGGCCGCGTGCCGGGAGCAATCGCAGTCCTTCCGGCACAAGCCATTGAGGATCCCACGCTCGAAGGGTATGTCCGCGAGACCTGCGAGCAGGTGCTGACAGTGGTTGAAGTGGAATTTGCTCAGGAAGGGAAGCTGCCGGAGGCGGTGTTCGTATTGGTCCGTGATCTTCGGGTCGCATATATCCGTGCCGTGGACGGGAGGCAGGAGGATGCAAGCCTCATTGCGAGATTTTGTCGTGTGCTTGGTGAAACACTTCCGGAGACGGAGCCTGTCGATTCTTCCGTTGTGGATACTTCTTCCCAAGAGCCCGATTTGGATTCCCTCTCTTCTGATGAGCTCGCGACTCTTTGCGCTGAGAAACTCTCGAAGGCAGAATTCATTTTGAAGCAAGGCGGAGATCTCACTCCATTCCAAATAAATCGTCTTTACCGTCTGCGCGATGCGTACAACGAGGCGCTCGACCGTGAGGCGGAAGACGAAGACGATGAGAATGACGGGGATATGGCGCTGTATACCCGGTTCAAAGTGGTCCTGGGTGAGGTGCCCAAAAATGAGCAGAAAGGTCGCCCCTTCCCGCGGAGTGATCGCGTAAAATCAGCGGAAACTTCACGGGGAGGGTCCACATTCATCGCACGAAAGCGTTGAGTACGGGGATTGATCGGGTGCTAGACTTTCGCATGTCATGCGCATCGACATTCTTACGTTGTTTCCGGGCATGTTCACGGGTCCTCTGACCGAGAGCATTCTTGCGCGTGCGTCCACCTTCGTCCCGCAGGGCGGGACTACGGCGGACAGGCAGAACGAGAAACCGATGCAGATACATCTGCATGATCTTCGCGCATTCGGGCGCGGCAAATATCATCAGGTGGACGACTCACCGTACGGCGGCGGGGCGGGGATGGTGATGCGGGCGGATGTGATTGTGCCGGCACTGGAGACAGTTGTTGCCGAAGGTATGGGGGGGAAGGGAGGCGTGGAAGGTCAGGAAGGACAGGAAAGTAAGGGAGGCGTGGAAGGTCAGGAAGGACAGAAAGGAAAGAAAAGAAATATAGGAAATAGAGGAGAACCGTGGAGGATCTATTTTTCACCGAGGGGCAAAAAGCTCACGCAGACGAAGGTGGAGAAACTGGCCAAGCGTGATTGGCTGGTCTTGCTCTGCGGGCATTACGAGGGGATTGATCAGCGCATCATCGACGGCGGGTGGATCGATGAGGAAATCAGCATCGGCGATTACGTGCTCACGGGCGGCGAACTTCCGGCTATGGTGCTCATTGATGCCGTCGCCCGGCAGATCCCCGGCGTGCTCGGCAAAGATGAGTCGGCGGAAGAAGAGAGTTTCTCATCTTCCCTTGGCCGCAAGAAGGAATATCCCCACTACACGCGGCCGGAGATATTTGAGGGGCTCAAAGTGCCGGATGTGCTCCTGTCGGGGAATCATAAGGAGATTGAGAAGTGGAGGAAGGAGCGGGTAGGTGGCAAGGGATGAGAGCCATCCGTTTTTGTTGACGCGACGGAAAGCGGTTCTACAATTTCCCCCTTATGTTCGACTGTGACAAAATCGGCCGCGAGTGGGCGGAGCAGCAGAAACGGCATCCGACAGAATTGGAGATGGCAGGGTTGCTCAGCCATGCCCCCGAGTCGAACAAGGGTGCACTCTCCGTCGCGATACGCAGAATCATTAAACGCTGTCTCTCAAAACAGAATCGGGATGATCCGGCGGCGAACCATCGGTGAGGAGCGTATGCTCTGCGCATGTTTTCCGCGCTGATCCGCAAACTGCATCAGAACGGCTCTGTTGATTTTTCTGTCCGCGTGCATCCCGGCTCGAAGCATACTCACGTGAAGGCAGTCATGGCCGATGGCACACTCAAGATTGATATTGCGGCGGCTCCGGAACACGGCAAAGCCAATGCGGCACTCATTTGTTTTCTGGCGGAGAGATTCGATGTGCCAAAGTCGCACGTGGAAATACAGAAGGGTCAGACATCGAGGGCGAAAATCGTGCGCGTGCGGAGTTAGCGGAGCCTGCCCATTTCATCCAGTAACCGCTGAAATGTCGTGTAGCCCGCCGCTGCATTGAAGTGTCCTCCCTTCTTGATCAGTGTCACTTTCACGCCGAGATTCCGCGCAAGCGCTTCGGTCTTCTCCGGTGCGATGTACGGGTCATCATCCGATCCGATCACATGGATCTCCCCTGCGTATTTCCGGATTGTCTTCCAGTCGTAGGTGGCAGCGGTGAAGCTCGTCATGAGAGAGTCGAAGGCATTGCCCATCACGTTCCAGGCGGGGGCGATGAGAACGGTGGCGTGCACCGGCTGTCTGCACCGTTCGAGCAGTCGGAGAGCGAAGGCACTTCCGAGACTGTGACCGATAAGAATGGAATGGTCATCGAGGTTGATCCGGCATTGCGAGAAGCATGCCAGCCACTCTTCAAGATTCGGATGATCGGAGCACGGGAACGCGGGAATAACCACACGGTGCCCCGCCTTCTGAAGCTCGGTCTTGAGCCACGGGAACCAGTTTTCTTCCGGATGTCCCTGAATGCCGTGAAAGATGCAGACCAGAGCCATGTTGTCAGTTTACTCCTCTTGTTCTTTTTGTTGTTTCAGCGCCTCCGTGATTCTGCCTTTGAGGTCGGAGTAGTATGGTAAACCGATGAATTTTTCGCCGTTGAGGAAGAAGGTCGGTACGACCTCCACGCCCAAGCTCTGCGCCCAGATTTGCTGGCTTTCGAGGAGCATTTTCGTCCGGGCGCTTTTCATGCAGTCGTCCAACAGGGCGGTAGAGAGCTTCAGATCCACCGCGTACGACAGGATGGCCTCTTTGGATTTGTTGGGGTTGCGGAAGAGTGCGTCGTGCATGACGAGGCCCTTTCCCTGTGCGGCACTGCAAATGAATCCGATCGAGGCGTCGGTGCTCTTCTGGTACTTCTGCAGCGGAAGCATGGCGATCTCAAGCTTGAGCGTTCCCGGATCCAGAAAATCGGTCTTGAGCCGCGGAAAGATTTCGAAGAGGAACTGGCGGCAGTAACTGCAATGGTGTTCCGTGATCATGAGGAGGGTCAAAGGGGCATGTGCATTGCCCACCTCCAGTATGCCGGTGGCAAGGAACCGTTCCGCAAGCGCTCCCGATTCCGTTCGCTCTTCGGTCGCCGGCATACCTTCGCCGATTTCCTCCCCCTGTAATTCAATGAAAGCCGCACTCTCGCTCGATGAAGAGGACGAGGCATTCTGCTGTTGCTGTGCGGGCGGTGATGGGAGGGTGCAGGCTGCGAGGAGGATTCCGCAGGAGAGAGTGAGGAAGGTGATTTTGCGCATGGGGTGCCACTCTATCAGAGGGAGGAGGGGGAGGCGAATGAGTTTCTTCCACCTTTGTCCGAGCGACAAAGGTGGAGCCCAGCCTTCGTCCCGCAGATGCGGGACTACGGCCGGCAGGCAAAACGCGTGCGCGCCAATCCCCGCTCCACTCGGCCCTGCGCCTCCTCGCTGGCTCCTCCAAGGTTTCGGAGCCGACTCGTCGGCGACCCGCTTCGCGGCAGGGCCTCCCCCTTCACCCCCGATGGCGCGCCCTCCATGTTTTCTGTTTTGTATGTTTTATTGTCTTGGTGCGGATTTTCCGAAACGGAGCACGAGCAGCGGAAAGATCACCACGGCCCTCCAGATTCTGCCGATTCTGCGGGGTTCCCTCATCAGGCGCCAGAGCCATTCGAGGCCGAGGCGCTGCATCCGGATCGGGGCGCGCTGTCGTTTTCCGGCGAGAAAATCGAATGTGCCCCCGACGCCCACTGCCACGCGCACGGATGGCATTTCTTGCAGATGTTTTGCGATCCACAGGTCCTGCGCGGGGGCACCGAAGGCGACGAGGAGCAGGTGCGGGGCAGCCGCGCGAATCATTGCAAGAATCGTCGGTGCATCCTCTTCCCGCGGGCTCCCCGCAAAGCATCCGACGATTTTCAAACGCGGATTATTTTTGAGGAGCACGCTGGCCGCTGCTTCGGCAATGCCGGGTTGCGCACCCAACAGGAACACGGGCGCTTCTTTCGTGAGTGAGGCGCATAGAGCCGTGACCGTGTCTACTCCTGTCACACGCTCAGGGAGACGCTGCCCCGTGAGCCGTGCCATCCACACGAGGCCGGTGGAGTCGGGGATATTCAAATCCGTTTCGTTCAGGAGCGCCCGGAAGTCCGCATTGTGTGCCGTCTCCATCAGCATTTCATTGTTCGGCGTCATGATATGTCTCTGTTTTTCCTCTCGCAGAAAACCACGGATCATTTCCAGAGCTCCCGTCCGGGTGACGGCATCAATCGATACGCCGAGGAGGAAGACGCGGGATGAAGACATAAGTTTTAAGACATAAGACATAAGCTTTAAGCTTACGGCTTATAGCTTACAGCTTCCCCGAAATGAGCGTTACATACACGTACACAATTATTCTCTTAGCTTCTGTACTTCCTCCACATACCACTGTCTGTCCCCCCTCTTCAGGCGCACCAGCTTGGGGCCGTCTTTGGTCTCGGCGAGGTAATCACGTTCGTTGTCTTTCTCCCGCAGCAGGACGGTGCGGCCGATTTCCTCCTCAGGCAGCAAAAGATAGATGGCGATATCGGGTTTGTCGGTGAGGGCGGCTTTCAGGTTCAGAGTCGCGCGGCCGAGTGTTGCGGCGACGCCGACGATCAGTGCGCACAGGAGCACCGCCCACCCGATGGTGTGGAAGAACCGGAAGGAAGAGACGCGGTTAAAGTCCATGTCGGTGCCAGTATACATCGGCTTTCCTTGTGTGGAAGTACACTCTTTTCGGGTGTGTAGTGCGGGACACGAGATTCGGGTACGCTTCTATTGGTGGCGCGCTTGGCACTGATCATCATCGACGGCTTCGGGGTTGCTCCTCCCGGTTCGGGCAATGCCCGCTCACTTGCAAAGCTTCCCACGATCAAACGTCTGGAGCAGGAGGTTCCCAATGTCATCATGCAGGCGTCTGGAAATGCAGCAGGCTTGCCGGAAGGTCAGCAGGGTGCCAGCGAGCCGGGGCACCTCGTCATCGGTGCCGGGCGGATCGTGTGGCAGCCGCTGGAGGAAATCAATCGTGCCATCCGCTCCAAGGAATTCTTTCGAAACGATGTGCTGGTCAGCGCCTGTCAGCGCGCAAAAAGGAAGAATGTTCCGCTGCATTTGCTCAGTATCTATTCCCTTGGCGGAGTCCACGGCCATGTGGAACATGTGCATGCCATGATGCAGCTTGCGGAGGAGCAGGGAGTTTCAAAAATATTTTTGCATCTCATCGGCGACGGGCGTGATGTGCCCACACAACGATTCTGTGCGGACTATCCGCTCCTGCAGACACAATTACAGAAGCATCCCCGCGTTCGCATTGCTTCGCTCGTCGGTCGGTATTACGCAATGGATCGTGACAAACAATATACAGATCGCACGAAAGTTGCCTACGATCTTTACACGCAGGGAACCGGCGAGGAAGTGGAGGATCTCTGTGTCGGCGTACAGAGCTGGTACGCCAAAGCGCCTGAGAAAGAGAAAACGGACTACTACTTGCAACCGCTCAAGACGGCCGATTTTGTTCCCATCCAGCCCGATGATGTCGTTGTGTGCGTGAACTTCCGATCAGACCGGATGATCCAGATCGTGCAGGCGCTGTCCGATGAGAATTTTGTGGAGTTCTCACGTCCAGTGCGGATCAAGGATGCGGTCTGCATGGGGCCCTATTCCGATCGTCTTCCTGTTGCGTTTCCGGCACCGAAAGTCGAGAACACGTTGGGTGAGGTTGTCTCACGGTCGGGGCTCAAACAATTACGCATCGCGGAGACTGACAAGATGGCGCATGTCACATTCTTCTTTAATGCCCAAGTACACGAGCCGTTTCCGGGGGAAGACCGTATTCTTGTGGAGTCGCCCAAAGTTCCGAATTTCGCCACGGTGCCCGAAATGAGTGCAGACGAACTCACCGATCGTCTCGTGCAGCAGGTCGAAACAGAGAAGTATGATTTCATCGTCGCAAACTTCGCCAATCCCGATCTCGTCGGGCATGGGGCGAATATTCCCGCGGCCGTGATCGCCTGCGAAACGGTGGATCGCGATATCGGCAGGCTGCTTTCTATGCTGGAGAAACATGCCTACGACTGGATCGTCACATCGGATCATGGGCATGTCGAAGAAATGCTCTTGCCGGATGGCAGTGTCTCGCCCAGTCATACGACGAATCCTGTGCAGACATTCGTGCATTCGAAAATGATCGCTTCATCCAAGGATTTAAAGCATTTCACGGGGATCAAGGATATTGCTCCTTTGTGTCTTACGATCATGGGTCTGCCAATTCCCAAAGAGATGAAAGAGGGCCGGGTGTAGTGCGAAGCGCCCGCCCCCGCTATGCTGGCTTCATATGAAGGAAATCATCTACCGTTCCGCTCGCTTCTTTGACGAGGTGGCCGCTCATCCCTCGAAGCACGTTCATCTGATCCTCATCGCAACCAAGCCCGACATCATCAAGCAGCTGCCGCTGTATTTCGAATTGAAAAAGCGCGGGCATCTTGTGCTCCTCGGCCACACGGGGCAGCACTACAGCGAAAACCTGAGTGGCGGCATGCTCAAGGAGTATGGCGTCGAGCCCGACTTCAACCTGAATGTACGCGGAGTGATGCACGAGATCGTGAGCCAGATCATCGGACGGCTCGGTTTTGTGATCGGAGAGCTGAAGGAGAGAGGGAAGACCGTTATCCCCTATGTGCACGGTGACACGACCACGGCCATGGCGGCGAGCAACGCGGGGTTCGCGCACGGGTGTGCCTCGGTGCATGTGGAGGCGGGTATTCGCACGCTGACGCCGAATTATAGGGATTGGGGATTGGGGATTGGGGATTGGGACGATCAGAAATGCGGAGAGTGGAGGAAATTCCTCATGGGCAGAAAAAACTGGGAGCGGGGGAGTCTGGAGCCGTATCCCGAGCAGTTCAATACGCGCTGCAGTGAGGCCGCAACCGGCGTGCATCTAGCGCCTGTGGAGTTAGATCGGGAGTTTTTGCAGAGTGAAGGGTTTCCGGACGATCGCATTTTCGTCGTGGGCAATTCCGTAGTCGATGCAGTGGAGGAGGCAAAGGGGCGCATGAAACAATCCACCGTGTTCGAGCGCTATCCGCTCCTTGCAGACGGTGACTTCGTTCGCTTCTGCATCCATCGGCGTGAGAATTGCGGATCGGATACCCGCTTCAAGTCGATCTACGATGCCATGGTCTCGCTCATCAAGGACGGCCGGAACGTGCTCCTCATCACGATGACGCAGACGGAGCGTGCATTCGAGCGGATGGGACTGAAGAAGGATGTCGAAGCGCTCGCCAAGAAGCACAAGAACTTTCTCTACTCGCCGGTGTGGCCGGAGTATGTGGATGTGATGGCGGCCATGGCCAAAGCCGCCGTGTGCGCCACCGATTCCGGATCCATGCAGGAGGAGATGAATGCGATGGCGATTCCGTGCGTCACACTCCGCTTCGGGTCTGACCGCAGCGAGTCGGCCATGGCGGGAGGCAACCTGATCGCGCCACCCACGGATGCCCGAGCTATCAAGCAAATCATCGAGTATGCGTGGGGCAACAAGGATATGAAGAAGGCGCCGAAGCTTTATGGCAGGAATGTCAGTGCCCAGTGCATCGACGCGGTGGAGAAGGTTTTGGAGAACGGGGATGTGTTTCGAACGGAGGAGGAACGGTTGGGTAAACGAGGGGGAATGAGGAATTAAGAATTATGAATTATGACTTAAACTAACGGGGCTGCCCATTCGTCCTTGATTCTTCATTCCAAATTCATAATTCTAAATCGCATGCTTCAGCACTTCCGCGAACGGCTCACGCTCCTCCTGATCGCTCTTCTGCCGCTGCATGCATTTTTGGTGACGGTGGGCACGAAGTTACTTGCGGGCAAAGGTCATGCCCCGCTCGCATATTTGGCAATCTGGAAAGAGGCACTGTTGGGGGTGATTCTTGTGTTGGCGGTGGCGGAGCTACTGCAGAGTGAAAAGTGGCCATTCGGCCATAAGGGGCCTCATGCCCTGAACGGGAAAGTTGAAAGTAGAAAGTTATGGAAGGGAGATGCCATTGACGGTCTGATTCTCGCGCTGTTGCTTCTTGGATTGGTGGTGACGGTATTCACGCATGGGGATTGGAAGCTTGGATTACTCGGATTGAAGTACGACTTTGTGCCGCTTATCGCCTTCTTGATCGCACGGAGAGTGCCGTGGTCGGATAACTTCCGGCACTGTGCGTGGAAGGTTTTGCTCGGGGTCGGCGTGGTCGTTGCCGCCTACGGCATCCTGACAGCGTTCCTCCCGATGCAGTTCTTCCTCTGGCTCGGCTATTCTCCGGCACACTCACTGTACTTCGCCGACGGGCCGCTGGCGGCGTTCCAGCAGGTGAGCGATACGGGGCTTCGGCGCATCCAGTCCACCATGAGCGGGCCGAATCAGTTGGGGCTGTGGCTGCTCCTGCCATTGAGTGTGTGTTTGGTGCGCATGTTCTCCCGGAGAGCGGTGAGCGATAAGCGGTTAGCGATCAGCATGTTGACTGTTTGTATTCTGTTTGTGAGCGTTGCTCTCTTCCTCACCTTTTCCCGCGCCGCATGGATCGCGGCGTTCGTGATCGGTATGGTGGTGATCCTCCAAAGCGTTCCGCGCCGGCTATTGCGGAGCGTGGCCGTCGGTGCCGTGCTCATCGTGGTGGGCATTGCCGTGATCGCGTCTTTTCTGTTTCCATCGGTCTTCTTCCGCCTTTCCTCTTCGCGCGGGCATCTGGTCCGGCCGCTGCAGGCGATCGGCAGGATGGCAGCTCATCCGTTCGGCGAGGGACTGGGCGCGGCGGGACCGGCCAGCAATCGCGTGAGCGAAACGTGCGTCTTTCTGCGGCCGCAGGATGATCCTTCGTGGGCGAAGACGACTCCTTCGCTCTGCGTCTTTCTCGGCTCAACGCAGGTGCAGCCCGCGGATCATGTCTGCCGCTGCCCGTTCCTGCCGGAGAACTGGTATCTGCAGATCGGGGTGGAGATGGGAGTGGCGGGGTTTACATTGTTCCTTGTGTTGGTGGTTGTTGTTCTGCGGCGACTTCGGGAACTCGGGAACTCGGGGAATAGGGAATTAGGGCAGATCGCTTTCCTCGTTTTCCTCGACATCAGCATCGCCGCACTCTTTCTTCATGCGTGGGAGGATAGTGCTGTTTCGTACACCGTGTGGCTCCTCTCGGCGCTGCAGCTTCCTCTTCGTCGTTCAGAGAAGGGGTGATTACTTCTTGCCTTGACCGGGAGTATCGTCGGTCCTGAATCCCAGCAGACGTTCCAAATCCTCGTCGGGCTTGTCCGGAATCTGGGGATCAATATCATCCATGCCGATTGGCACGTCCGTATCCGGCTCTACAGGGTTGAATTCAACATCACCCGGCCATGCGGCGAGATCGAGTTCACCGGTGTCCGATGGTTAGGCAGGTTTCTTCGCCGATTGAGGAGCTGTTTTCTGCGGTTGCGCCGGTTTCGCTGGAGCAGCGTTCTGCGTCGGCGAGAGGGTCGGAGCGATTCTTGCATCGCCGAAAGCATCGGCAGCGAGTGTCGGCTTGCGCACGGCTTTCGCTGGCGGGGGAGCTTTGGGCGCGGCAGGAGCTGTCGGTGCCGGTGGCGCTTTGCCCGCAGCAGTGGGTGCTGGCTTTACGTCGAGAATTGCTTGGAACAAGGCCGAATCATCTGCTGCTGCATCCGCTGCCGCCGCATTTGCGCCGTGGGAGGCGTTGTGTTCCGCTATCCTCGCTTCCAACGCGGGGAGGATCGCGCCTGCATAGGCCTGGCAGTTCGCGTGCAATTGCTTGTAGGCTCTGGCTTGTTCATGACGAGGGTCGGTCTTCTTCTGGATACCTACTGCTGTCTCGACTTCCGCCATCACACGGCGATACTTCTCGGTCAGCGTTGCCAGCACTGCGCCGATTGCTTCCCGGGTGACTCCGGTCCTCTTTGCGATTCCCGCGAGGATAGTGAGTGTTTCCTTTGCGGTCTGCGCGATATCCTGCTGAGCAGTATCGGCAAGTACTCTCTGTAAAGTGGTGCGGAAGTTTACGTCGCCTCCGGCTGCGAGAGTTCTGCATTGCGCTAATCGAGCAGAGGCATGAGGTTTCCCTGTGACTACGATAGAGAGGAGATTGTCGGGTTGTGCCATAGTGTCCCATGAGACTCCCGCGAAGCTTCCTTGTCAAGGAAGACGTCCCGAAGGCATTTCCTGTACTCTGTTCACATGAATCACTCCCATTGCCGTTCTATAGTCATTTTCGACCCGGCTTCGTTCTGCAGCACTTCGCCGTGGTCTTCTGGCTTCCATTTCCGTTTTTACAATGGCAGATAAGAGATCCATCATCATTCTCGACTTTGGCGGTCAGTATGCGCATTTGATCGCGCGCCGTGTGCGCAGTCTGGGGGCGTATTCCGAAATCCGCGACCCTTCGGTTTCCGCGAAGGATCTTAAAGATGCGGCGGGCATCATCCTCTCGGGCGGACCGCAGAGCGTGTACGACACGGCGAGCCCGGTGGCCGATGCCAAGATTTTTTCGCTCGGTGTTCCGGTACTGGGCATCTGCTATGGGCTCCAGTGGATGGCCAAGACTCTCGGCGGCACGGTGTCGCCCGGCAAGGTGAAGGAATACGGTCATACCGAGATCAAGGCGGTGAACGGCGGCGGCATTTTGCTGAAAGACATCGGGGACCATTGCACCGTCTGGATGTCGCACGGCGATGAAGCCGCAAAGCTTCCCGACGGTTTCCAACTCACGGCGACATCCGAGAGCTGTGCCAACGCGGCGTTCGAAGATCCGCGCCGCAAATTCTTCGCGGTGCAGTTTCATCCCGAGGTCACGCACACGGAGCACGGCAGCGAGATTCTCCGCCGGTTCGTCGAGCTGTGCCCCGCCACGCCGTGGTCCGTCGAGGGCTACGCCAAGCGCATCGGCGATGAGATCGCGGAGCAGGTGCAAGACCGGCGCGTCTTCATGCTGGTGTCGGGCGGAGTCGATTCCACCGTGGCGTTCGTCCTGCTCAACGAAGTACTGGGGGCGCACCGCGTGCAGGGGCTTCTCGTCGATACCGGTCTCATGCGCAAGGATGAAATTGCCGAAATCCGCGCCGCCTTCGATCGTCTGGGCGTGACCAATGTGCGTATCGAGGACGCGTCGGCGGAATTTTTTCACGCACTCGAGGGCATTCTGGATCCCGAAGAGAAACGCCGTGCCATCGGCGACACCTTTCTTGCCGTGCAGAAGCGCGTGAGCGAAGACATGGGGCTCACGACTTCCGACGGATGGATGCTGGGGCAGGGGACGATCTATCCCGATACGATCGAAACCAAAGGCACCAAGCATGCCGATCATATCAAGACGCACCACAACCGCGTGCCGGCGATTCAGGAGATGCTCAAGAAAGGTCTCGTGATCGAGCCGCTCAAGGAGCTCTACAAAGACGAGGTACGTGCGCTCGGTGAGGAGCTTGGCTTGCCGCATGAGCTCGTACAGCGGCATCCCTTTCCGGGTCCCGGGCTCGGGGTGCGGATACTCTGCGCGGCCAAACCCGATACCTTTGTGGTGGATGACGTGGGTATCAAGCGCTGGGGCGGCGGGTGGGCGGTGTTGCCGGTCAAAAGTGTCGGTGTGCAGGGCGACGGGCGGACGTACCGCCACGCACTCGCGCTCTTCGGAAAAGAACCCTGTACCCTTACGGAGCAGCTGCTCCGTTTCGCGATCGAGATCCCCAACCGCCGTCGCGAGTTCAACCGTGTGCTCCTCTGCACCTCTTCCGCGGAGGTGCGTCCCTTTGTCTTCTCTCCGGGCGCGATCACGAAGGAACGGGCGGATCTGCTTCGTGAAGCCGATGCCATTGCCACAGAAGAGATGTGTCTTGCCGGTCTGTACGAGCGGATCTGGCAGTTCCCGGTGGTGCTTCTGCCGTTCGGCGAGAAGCCGGGCGGCCAGTCCGTCGTCCTTCGTCCCGTGGAATCGCAGGAAGCCATGACGGCCCGTGCGGCGGCGCTCCCTGCCGGGGTTCTGGAGCGTATGACGCAGAGAATCATGAAGCTTTCGGGCGTGGATTTCGTCTTCTACGACCTCACCAGCAAGCCGCCGGCAACCATCGAGTGGGAATGACGGAGGGATGGGAAGCACGGTTTTCTCCGTTTCTCGGCTTCTTTGCACCTCCATTACGGTATACTGCGTTCTCTTTCGATGGCGGAGATCCCTTCCCTCACCGAGCCGGAAATCCTCGCTCTCGTGCGCAAATCCCAGGAGGGTGATACGCAGGCGTTCAGCGCGCTCTACGATCACTTCTTTCCGCAAGTCTACCGCTACGCCGCGTTTCGTTTTGACAGGGAGGTGGCCGAGGATCTTGTGGCCGATATCTTTCTCAAAGTCTGGGAGAAGCTCCACACCTATCAGGAACGCAAGGGCATTCCCTTTGCGGCGTGGCTGTTTCGGATCGCGCGCTATGAGGTGATCGATATTTACCGTTCGCACAAAGAGACCGACGAAATGCCCGAAGAGCTGCACGATCCCGACGAGCTGAATCGTGCCGATACCGATGTCAAACGTGCGGATGTCCTCAAGATGGTGCGCACCGCCATGGACAAGCTGCCCCGCCGCTACCGCGATATTCTGCAGCTTTCGTACATGGCGGATCTGCCCCACAGCGAAATCGCCCGCACGCTCAACATGCGCGAGGGTGCCGTGCGGGTGCTCAAGTTCCGTGCCCTGGAAAAACTGGAAGAACTCCTTCCCCCTGAAGCTCATGGCATGCTGTGAAATTGTGCATTCCCTACGGCCCCCCTCACCCTCCCTCTCCCCCCTTTGGGTGGAGAGGAGATCGGGAAGGTATTCTCTTTCGTTTGCTGTAACAAAAGCGCCTTTTCCCCGTTTTACCTGATGTGATATGTCGACAGAGGACCTCCTCCTGCGGCTCCAACGTGACCTGACGCCCCCGTCGGGCGCACAAGGCCGTATCCGTACCCGTTTGCAGGCGAGGATTGCCGCACCAGAGGCGTTGCGCGCAACCAAAGCGTTGCTCACCCCAACATCCGAATCGAAGCGCGTGATCTGGGAGCGCATTTCCGCTTCTCTGCTCGCTCATCGAGCGCACGGATTCCTCGTCGAACTCCGCGGGTGGTTATCGGCTCCGGAAGGGGTGCGCGCGTTTCTCTGGCAGCGTTTTTCTGCGGAGCTTGTTCCGGTGCAGCAAACCAGACACATGTTCTGGGGGGTGAAGTGGGTCGCCACGGCGGTGCTCCTTGTGTTCGTTACGCAGATGAGCCCCCGGTTCTTCTGGGCGTCCCCGTCCGCCGCGCTCTCCGAAACGATGCTCCTGCCGCATGGCGATGTTTCCATTCTCGTCGACGAAGTGTGGCAACCGGTGACGCAAGAGGTGACGCTGCGTGCGGGCATGCGCATTCAGACGGGCGAGGACGGGCAGGCAAGCATTGTGCTCAGCGATGACGGGGTCGTCCGTCTCGATCATGGGACGATGATCGATCTTGTGGATCTTTCGGATCGCATGGAGCCCGCCTCGGAGCTGGTGCCCACTCTTTCGCTCTATACGGGCCGTCTCTGGATGCAGGGGCTCGTTCCTGCCAATCTGCGCGGGCTCACGGTCTATACCCCCGTGGGTCTCGTCACCGTGAACGGCGGCAGCGTGTCGATCGGCGGGGAGCGGGAAATGCGTGTCGCGGTCTATGACCGCACTGCGCAGGTCACCCGCAGCGGAAAGAACCTTCCTCTTGTTGCGGGAGAGTGGACCGTTCTCCGCGCAGCCGGCAATCCTTCCGCGCAGAAACTGGCCGATGGTTCCTACCAGTCCCCGTGGGTGCAGGGCAACCTCACGCTCGATGCCGTGCATCGTCAGGAGATCGCCGCGCTCCAGCAGACCCGTCTGGCCGAGCGCGCACGCATTCTGCCCACGTCCACCCTTTATCCGGTCAAGCGTGCCGTGGAGGCGGTGGATCTTTTTCTCACCATCGGTGACGAAGCCAAGATGCAGAAGCAACTCCAGCACGCCGATACGCGCCTGACCGAGGCCGCAGCCTTGCTCGCACAGGGGCAGACTGGCGCCGTGGCTCTTCCGCTCGAGGAGTACCGGTCGACGCTCGTGGCGCTCGCAACAGGTTCCGGTGATGCGACGCTCGCCCAGTTCCTTCTGAAGAAAGTCGTGTCGCAGAATGCGAGTGATCTTGCAGCCACGTTGCCGGGCGATCAGGCGTATGTGCTCAAGCAGGCGGTGCTTGAAACGAGCTCCACGCTTGCTGATGGCGTGAGCGCGCCCGAAGACGCCCGCGACAGCATGCTCCTCGATGCCCTGAGCGTGCTCACGCAGGCCGTCGAAACGGGCAACCTGAAAGGCCTGCCGGACATGTGGACACAGTTGAGTCCGCAGCTGCAGATTCTGAAAGGCGGTATTGACGCACTCAAACCGGAGGTGCAGCGCGAGGCGTCGGCGGCACTGGCAATGCTTGCGCTCGCGTTCGACAAGCAGGAGGAGCAGGGCCAGATGCAGAAAGTGGATCCGATCCTGCTGCAGCAGATCAGCGCATATCTGCCGGCGGAGGAAGCCCCCATCCTGTCGGAGTCTGATATTCAATTGATTGTGGCGGGCATCCGGCAGCGTATTTTCGTCTACCACCTCACGCAGGCCCGCCTGAATCAGTTCACGCAGGAGCTCAAGCTGCTCGAGGGACATGCCGATCAGGGCAGGATTCTGCGCAGACTCTACTTCGCGCTCCCCGGCGGACCCGAGAATTTCCCCGATCGCGTGCGGCAGGAGATCATCCGTCTCGGCTGGCAGAAGGCTTCGCAATCATGAGGGATTGGGGATTGGTCTATTAGGGATTAGGGCTGTTTTTTTGTATCCCAATTCCCAATAACTAATCCCTCATCCCTTTTCTTGCCCTCTGGTGATACAAAAGGCACACTTCCCCTCGATATGTACGTGATCACCGAGCTCAAACCGGGCCGCGCCATTCAACTCGACGGGATTCCGTATCTCATCGTCGCCTCGCAATTCGGTCGCAAGAGCCAGAGCAAGGCGAACATGCAGTGCAAACTGAAGAATATGAAGACGGGGGCGGTCATTGCCAAGAACTTTCAGGGCAGTGAGCAGGTGGAGCCGGCCGACGTCGGGTATCGCCGCGTGCAGTACCTCTTCAATGACGGAGAGCAGTACACGTTCATGGATCTGCAGAGTTACGACCAGTTTTTCCTGAATAAAGAAACGCTGGGCGATGCCGTGCAGTACCTCGTGGAGGGCGGCGAGGTGGATGCGCTGATGTTCGAAGATCATCCCATCGGCATTCAGCTGCCTTCGACGGTGGATCTGAAGGTCGTCGAAACGGAGCCGGGGGTCAAGGGCGATACGGCGTCCGGCGGCGGCAAGCCCGCCAAATTGGAAAGCGGCCTCATGGTTCAGGTGCCTCTGTTCATCACTGAGGGCGATAAGGTGAAGGTGAATACCGAGACGGGGGCGTATATGAAGAAGGCGTAATGCAGGGGCAAGCTATTCTTCGGATGCTCCGATCTTCGCGAGATCGCCTTTCAGGCGTTCGAGGTCATAGGCACTGTTCTCGTCGATTCCCATCAGGAAAACCACCCCAGTCCTTCCCTCTTCGGGTTCCAGATTATGCGAGGTGATGGCCGTGATATTGATGCCGTTTTTGCTGAGGACTCCGGCGATTTTTTCCAATGTTCCGGGTTTGTTCTCCGGCGAGTAGATCCCCATGCCTCGGATGTCGAGGTTGGCCATCTGCTCGAGGACGCTGCGCGTCCGTCCCAGCATTTTTTCCCTCCAGGAGCCATCCTTGTCCAGGGCATCCATATCCGCTTGGAACATCGTCACGAGCGCTGTGGCATCACCGTCGCGCATACGGGTCAGCGCGGCAATGAGGGCATCGAGGACGATCCGCGTGTCGTCACTCGCTTGCGATTCACGGATGATCTTCGCCGAGACGGAAGGCGCTTGGATGGCGACGCGTCCGGTCCCCAGTGCACCGATGCGCGTATTGGCAAATGCCATGGTTTCCGCCTGAGCAAAGGTAAGCCCGAAATGTTTCAGTGTTGCGGCCAACGCATGGATTTTCCCTCTCTGGAGCGCATGATCCAGTGTCTGCGTGACGGCCATGGCCCGTGCGTGCTGTGCGAGGGTGATGAACTCAATCGGGTTCATTTGGAGCAGAGCGGCGAGCTCACGCGCCTGTGCTTGTGCGGCTTCCCCATTCGTGCCCACCGGCATGATGAGCATGTTCTGTCCTCGGGCAGGAAGGTCCGCGCGGGCTCCCGGGTGGATGGAGCACACGCTCATCCCACGGCGATCGAATCCATGGAGCGTCTCGGCGATCTGTCGTTTCGTCGTTGAACATTCGATGCAGACTTGATCGGGATGGAATGCCTCGCCGTGTTCCGATGCAATCGCGTTGATCTGTTCATCGGGTGTGACGGCGAACAGCACGGTATCCGATTCAGCGATTGCCCGCTTGGGATCGGCGCTCTGCGCTCCCAGCCGGGGATCGACTCTCCGTACCTGCCGTGCGAGCGGTTCGAGACGATCGGCGAATTTACTACCCCATGTCGGCACGGTGGCCTCTCTTCGTGCAGCGCCGAAGATGCTCACGATTTTGCCTTCGAAGGAGGGGCCGTGCTCCAAAGAAAATAATCATAACAGAAAAATCCGTACTTGCAACAAATCGTGTTCTTCCGTTCCTTATGCAATCTTTCGCAGAAGAATCTCATTCACCTTCTCCGGATGCGCCTGGCCTTTGGTCTCTTTCATCACCCAGCCCACGATCGCGCCCAACGCCTGTGTTTTACCATTCTTATATGACTCGATGGCCTTGGGATTCGCCGCGATCGCTTTGTTCACAAGCGCTTCGAGAGCTCCTTCATCCGAGATTTGCTCGAGCCCCTCTTCCGCGATGATCTCGGGAGCGGACTTGCCGGTTTCCACCATCTTCTGGAGCACCTCTTTTCCTTTGCTCCCCGATACCTTGCCGCTCTCGATCGCATCCACGAGGTCGAGCATGGCCTGTGCGCCCGGACCCTGTCGTACGGTTTTTCCCGCAGCGTTCAGGAATCCCGTGAGTTGTGTGATCACGATGCCCGAGGCGCGCTTGGGGTCCTTCAGCCGTCCCAGCACCGCTTCGTAGATTTTTTTAAGATCAAGATCCGCGTTTAGCTGCTGTGCTTCGGCATCTGTGAGACCTAAGCCGGAGAGCTTTTTCTTCTCTGCGCGGGGCAGCGGCGGGAGTGCGGACCTGATTTTTTCCAGTTCCGCCGCATCGAATGAGAGCGGCGGCAGGTCGGGCTCGGGAAAGTAGCGGTAGTCGCCGGCGGTTTCCTTATCGCGCAATATTTGCGTTTTCTCCTCTTCGTCCAGCCAGCCGACGGTGATGTCGCGGGGCAGCGGACCGTTGTCTTTCTTCCACTGCTCCCTGAGGCGTTTTTCCTCGTAACGCAGCGCTTTTTCCAGTGCCTTGAAGGAGTTTAAGTTCTTGATCTCGCTTCGGGGATTGAGCTTGGTTGACCCTTTTTTCTTGAGCGAGATCGAAGCATCGAACCGCATCATGCCCTTGAACATGTCTGCGTCGCTCGCTCCAACAGAGATCAGGATGCGACGCAGTTCCTGCGCGAAGGCGACGGCATCTTCCGCGGACTTCAAATCCGGTTCCGTGACGATCTCCATAAGCGGCGTACCGGCGCGGTTGAAGTCGCACAGGGTATTCGTGCCGTAATGGCTCAATTTGCCCGCATCGTTCTCCATATGCAGCCGTGTGATGCGGCAAGAGCGCTCTCCGGTCGAGTTTCCGCTCGCATCGGTGCGATCAAATTCCACGTTCCCGCCCTTGGCCAGCGGGAAGTCGTACTGCGAAATCTGGAATCCCGCAGGCAGATCGGGGTAGAAGTAGTGCTTGCGGTCAAAGTGGCATTCCGGCGCGACCGTACAGCCGATGGCGAGCGAAGTCTTCACCGCTTTCGCGATCGCTTCTTTGTTCGGCACGGGGAGCGTGCCCGGAAATCCCATGCAGATCGGACAAACCGTCGTATTGGGCGCCTTGCCGAAGGCGTCATTGTCGCACCCGCAGAACATCTTGGACTTCGTGTTCATCTGCGCGTGCACTTCCAAGCCGATCACAGCCTCCAAGTCAGTCATGCGCACGACAGTAACGGGAGTAATTTGACTTGCCCTGAGCGAATGAAGCGGGACGGAGTGATCCGAAGGGTGACGGCTTCCGATTGGGGCATGGCAGAAGAGTAGCGGTCGAAAATGCCTGCGTGCAAATGAATGGTGATTTCTTGACTGGCTATGGAAACATCGTAGATTGACCGCAATGTCGATGCCGTGCGAGACACTGGATCTGCGGGCGGATACGGAGCATGACGAGGATGCAGGTCTCGTCACGGCTTTTCTGGAAGGGGACGGGGATGCGCTCGTGCGGAAGTACCACCGATTGGTCGTTCATTCATTCCTTCGATTCAGCAGCAGCATCCGCCCGGAGGACGCCGAGGATCTCGCTCAGGATTTGTGGATTCACGTGCGTGACAAAGCTTCCGCTCTCCGGGACCGGCGCTGTTTCCATTCGTGGCTCTCCACGATCATCAGGCGTCAGGCCATCAATTTCTGCGAGCGAAAACATCATTCTGTGCCGTCGAATGACGGATACTTCCACGAACGCAGCGCGCCGGACGGCGATCCGGCTGCGCCTTTGCTTCGCGCAGAGCAGATCCATTGCATCCATGATGTCCTCGGGCAGTTATCCCCCATGGACAGGGAGGCGCTGGATTGCTCCACATTTCAGAGGATGAGCATTCGGGAAATAATGCAGACACTCAGGAATGAGCAGCATCCCGACGGTCTCCCTGAAGGCACCGTGAAGCGCAGAATTCACGTCGCCCGCAAACGGTTTGCCAAGGCGTTCATGCGGCGGTTTCCCGAGATGGTGCCGGAAGTCGCGTAGGGAGGTAATCCACCAGCAGCACGCCGTTTAAGTGATCCACCTCGTGTTGCACGGTGCGTGCCGAAAAATCGATGAGTTTGCGTTCCTCCGGCAGGCCTTTTTCGTTCAGGTACTTCACGGTGACCGAGAGGGGACGTTCCACAGCCACCTGCAGCTTGGGCAAACTCAAACAGCCTTCTTCTTCGGTCTTCAGCTCTTTGCTCTTCCACACGATTTCGGGATTGATGAGCACTGTCATCTTTCCTTCCATCAACGCAAGACAGAGCTGCAGCGACTGCCCCACCTGCGGAGCGGCCAGCCCGGCTCCATCCTCCGTTTTCACCGTCTCGTACATATCTTTGATGAGTTTTTTGAGTGGTTTGGTGACTGCGGGAATCTTCACTCCTTTCTTGCGGAGGATCGGATTATCGGCGCCTTTCTGGATGGGGAGGAGGGACATGGTAGGATTAGGGCGTAGGATTAGGGCGTAGGGTTAGGGTGTAGGGCGCAGGGATTGTTTGAACATATCACAACTACAGGCGCATTCAGTATACCGTACATTGCTGTACGCGCAGGAGATTATGCCACCAATTGCTTTATGCTGGCTTTTTTGCGCAACTCCTCGATGCTTTGGATTGTGCCGGTTTCGAGCATTTTCAAGAGCGCCTGTGCCGTCACCAGCACGTCCGGAAGGGCTCGGTGACGCCGGACAGGGATACTCAACCCGAGTCGCAAGGATACGACATCCAGATTGTGCCTGAATTCATGCGGAAAGAGCGTCTGACTTAAGCGCATCGTGCAGAAGCATTCCGGCAGATCGATGTAGCCCCAGCAACACTCCTTCTCGCGGCGAAGGAAGCCCATGTCGAACTCCGCGTTGTGCGCGACCAACAATGAACCCTGTGCAAAACGCAGAAACTCCGGCAGCACCACGTCAATCGTGGGGGCGCCGGCCACTTCTGCATCACTGATCTTGTTGATGCTCTTCGCTTCCCAGGGAATGGGACGTTCGGGATTCACCAGCTGCGAGAATGTCTGCTCCTCCAGAATCTTTCCGCCTTCCACGCGCACGCCGGCAATCTCCAAAATCCGATGGCCCTGACGGGGGTCCAGGCCGGTCGTTTCGACATCGAAAACTGTGAATGCAGGAAGCATGGGAGCCGACTATACCCGAACGGAGGATGGGAGCGAGGGAGTGGGCTTGACGGAGAAGTCGTGAGTTTTGAGTTATGAGTTTTGAGTATTCCTCCTATCATGGCTTCGTGTTCCCAGTGGATGCCATTGTCGTTCTGCATGAGTTCAAGAAGCTCTACCGTCCGCCGAAATCGTTCCTGCACTGGCGGACACCTTTGGATTTGCTCATTGCGACGATCCTCTCCGCGCGCTGTACCGACGCGCAGGTGAATCGTGTGACACCGGCTCTTTTCGTACGGTGCCGGACAGCACATGACTATCTTCGTATGCCCAGAAAGGAACTGGAGAAGAGCATCCACTCCTGCGGGACATTTCGGAGCAAGGCGAAGTACATCCACATGCTTTGCAGAACACTTGAGGCGAAGCATGGCGGTGCGGTGCCGCGAACAATGGAAGCACTTACGCAGCTTCCGGGCGTCGGCCGCAAGACCGCTTGCATCGTCCTGTACGGAGCGTTCGGCAGGAACGAGGGGATTGCAGTGGATACGCACGTGTTTCGCGTGACCCGGAGACTCGGGCTTTCGAGAGGCAAGACACCGGAACGGGTGGAGCGGGATCTGATGAAGCTTTTCCCACGCGGTGAGTGGGGGAGGATCAATGCGCTTTTCATCAGTCACGGGCGGGCGGTGTGTACGGCGCGGAACCGGCAATGCGGGCAGTGTGTGTTCCGGAAGAAGTGTCCATCGTCACTGGAGTTGGGGAAGAGGGATCTGGCGAAGTGACTTTCTTCTTTCTCTGTCTGCCCGACAGAGAAAGAAGCAAAGAGAGCGCACCGCGCGCCAATCCCCCTCCACCCGGCCCTGTGCCTCCTCGCCACGCCTCCAAGGCTTCGGCTCGTCTCGTCGGCGCTCCCCGCTTTCGCGGGGCAGGGCCTTCCCCTTCACCCCCAGTGGCGCGCGGAGCCTCCAACATAGACTGTTTGCTGTTTTCTGTTTGTGTTTTTTGTATTGGTGAGTTGTTTGTTGTTTTTTTAGACAACATCATTATGCTCTGCCCATGGCGGCCGATCTGCTCCATATCCTGCGTTCCATCGGTTTAGATGAGAAGGAATCTGCGCTCTACCTTGCTGGTCTCTCACTCGGATCCGCGCCCGCTTCGTCGTATTCCAAAGCCGCGAAACTCAATCGTATCACCGCGTACAACACGCTGGAGGGGCTGGCGCGGCGGGGTCTTCTCACCGTTTCGCGCAAGGTGCGTGCCAAGTGGTACCAGCCGGTGCCGCCGGAGCATCTGGCCATCGAGGCGCGCAAGAGTGCCGATGCCCTGCAGCGTGTCCTTCCGGAACTGCGCAGTCTTCAGGGCAAGGACCATCGGCGTCCGGTGATCCGGTTCTTCGAAGGCTGGGAAGGCGTGCGGCGCGTCTACGAAGACACCCTTACCGCCCGCAGCGAGCTTCTGAACTTTGCCAACTCCGCCGTGGTCCGGCATTTCTGGCCACACTATGACGAGGAATACGTCACCGAGCGCGTGCGTCGCAGAATACGACTTCGGGGGATCGCCCCTGATGATGAGGCGGGCCGCAAAGTGCATGGAGAAGACCGCAAGCGCCTCCGCGAAATCCGACTCGTCCCTTCCAAAGATTTCGACTTTCGAAACGAAATCAACATTTACGATCACAAGGTGGCGATTTGCTCATTCGGCTCTGCCGATCACGTGTTCGGCGTGATTATCGAAAGCGTCGAAGTGGCCGAGACGCAACGGCAGATCTTCGAAATGGCGTGGCGGTATGCAAAGAGTTTGTAGCTGGTAGCTTGTAGCTGGCTTGCCCTGAGCCAGGTCGAACGGGTAGTTTAGTTACCCATGCGCCAGTATTTAGATCTCCTGCAGCATGTGCTCGAGAACGGCACGCAGAAGTCCGACCGCACCGGCACCGGCACGCTCTCGGTGTTCGGCGCGCAGATGCGGTTCGATCTCGCGCAGGGGTTCCCGTTGCTGACCACGAAGAAGCTCCACACGCGATCCATCCTCCATGAGCTCCTGTGGTTTTTGCGCGGTGAGACGAATATCAAGTATCTCAAGGACAATGGTGTCTCGATCTGGGACGAGTGGGCGGATGAGAATGGTGACTTGGGTCCGCTCTACGGCAAGCAGTGGCGCGATTTCAGCGGAATCGACCAGATCCAGTGGGTCGTGGATGAAATCAAGCGCAATCCCGATTCACGCCGGCTCATCGTCTCGGCGTGGAATCCCGCCTTTATTCCCGATGGTCTCAAAAAGCCGCAGGAGAATGTTCGGCTCGGCAAGATGGCCCTCGCCCCATGTCACTGCCTGTTTCAGTTTTATGTGGTGAACGGCAAGCTCTCATGCCAGCTCTACCAGCGCAGCGCCGATATCTTTCTCGGCGTGCCGTTCAACATCGCTTCGTACAGTTTCCTCACGCACATGGTCGCGCAGGTGACGGGGCTGTCCGTCGGCGATTTCGTGCATACGTTCGGCGATCTGCACCTGTATTCCAACCATATCGACCAGGCGCGCGAGCAGCTTTCGCGCTCTCCCCGCGCGTTGCCGCAGCTCAAGCTCAACCCGGCTGTTCAGTCCATCTTCGGGTTCACGTTCGGTGATTTCGAGATTTTAAATTACGACCCGTGTCCCGCCATCAAGGCTCCCATTGCAGTATAAATGTTGCTTGTGCGCACGACCATCGGCCCGAGTTCCATAGAAGGCACTGGTGTTTTTGCGGCGGAACGCATCAAGAAAGGGGCGCCTGTCTGGAGTTTCACCAAAGGATTTGATCTGGAGATTCCCGGCGCCTCCATGCGAGCGCTTGTTTCTCCAATGAAGGAAGCGCTGCTCAAGTATGCCTATCGGGTTCCTGGGACGGACACGTACGTGCTGCCGGCGGATGATGCGCGGTTCATGAATCATTCTGATCATCCTGCAGTGCAGGTGGCAGAGGACGAAGGTCCTGATGTCGCCGCGCGCGATATTGCTCCCGGCGAGGAGCTGACCATTGATTATGCAACCTTCGATGAAGATTTTGTCGGATTCCCCTCTGTGAGATGAAGCTTTCCATGATCGTTGCCGTCGCGGAAAACGGGGCCATCGGTGCCCGTAACCAGCTCCTCTGGGATCTGCCGCGCGACATGAAGCACTTTCGCGAGACGACGAGTGGTCATGCGGTGATCATGGGCCAGCGCACGTTCGAATCCATCGGACGGCCGCTCCCGAAGCGGCTCAATATCGTCGTCACACAGAATCCCACGCTCCAGATCGCGGGCTGCACCGTAGTCCATTCGCCGGAGGAGGCGATTGAGGCGGCTCGTTCCGCGGGCGAGGCGGAAGCATTCGTGATCGGCGGAGGGATGATTTATAAAACGATGCTTCCGATGGTGGATCGGGTCTATTTCACGCGCGTGCACGTCGCGCCCGAGGCGGACAGTTTTTTCCCGCCGTTCCCGACGTCCGAATGGAAGGAGGTGAATCGCGAGGAGTGTGCGGCGGATGCCGAGAACAAGTATGCGATGGATTTTCTGGTGTACGAACGGAGAGCGTGAGTTTTTGTTACTAACCCCCACCCCTCACCCCTCCCCCGGAGGGGGAGGGGCAATAAAAGAACTTCCTTCCCCCACTGGGGGAAGGGCCGGGCCTGCCTGCCGGCAGGCAGGGATGGGGGATATGCAAAAAAAGAAGGGCCGTGAGAGGGGAAATCACGACAAACACATACATAATTAAACGGCTTACAAAAGCCATTGTCAGAGATATATGCCACTTCGCGGACAAAGTGGTTGGTCGGGAGACGTTTCTCCGTCACGCTATGTGCACATGGCGGCTCACGAACACGCACAGGCGCTCTACGACGAGGTTGCCGAGCAACAGGAAGGGACGGTGGATGCATTCAAAACCCGCCTGATCGAACGGGCGCAGGAGGTGCGTCAGGGCGTGACAGATACGGTCCGAAGCAACGTCGCGACCACACTGGAACATGCTTCGCCCGAGGAACGAGTACAGATGGCGGATGAGCTGGATCGCGCGGCCGAAGGGATTGATCAGGCTCTGGGCGGCTCTTCTCTGACGCTGAAGAAGCTTGACGAGAATGTCGCAGGCGAAGCGCAGCTGGGAGCGGATGTGATTTGCATTGATCCGCGCAAGATCACGGGCGGGGACGGTATCGTCGATGCAGGGATGGCCAAGGACATTCTCGCACATGAAAAAGAGCACACGCGGCAATCCGCACAGGCGGATGCGCAGCAGGTCATGATCCGCGGCGAGTCATTCTCCGCGCGCGCACTCCGCGAGGGGGGGGCGATCCGTGAACAGGAGCGTATCGATTTCCTCTCCGACGAATACCGTTCGATTGCTGCACGTCTCCTGGTGGATTCGGAGGATCAGGTGCTGATTCGTGCGGGCAGATTCCGTGATCTTGAAGCCAAAAAGAACGGACAGATGCCGGTCGCTTTGGCGGCCTGAAGAGCGGTATTTTGATCCTTCATTCAGTCTATTTTTCATTCTTCTCATATGGCAACAGAGCGGCAGCACGATGGAACGATTCCTGATCGGATGGAGGGCGCCGATGTCCTCTCCCGAAAGGATCGTGCCGGTGACACAATCGATGCACAGCGTTTGGGGGTTTCCGGCAGAATCCGTAAGCTCTTTTTGAACATTGCCATCCGTATTCTCAAAAAAGCATCGCAGATGAGCGCGCATTCCGGTGATAGAGAAATGGGTGATCGGGAAATCCTCGATCGCATTGACGAGGTGCTTTCACACTTTCCACGCTGGCTTCGCGATCTTCTCTTAGGGTCAAAGGGGGCATCCGAGTTTTTTCCGTTACTCGAGGGCAAGGATGCAGGCGATGCCGCGGGTATCGCCCAGTCAGTGGAAGCGATCCGTCGGAGGGAGGAGGTGCGCATATCGACGCAGCGCCACGGCCGCAATGCCCCCTGCCCGTGCGGGAGCGGACAGAAATTCAAAAAATGCTGCGGTAAAAAGGCGCAATCCTGACTGGTGTTATTGAGGCAAGAGCGCATTCAGTTTCACGGCGCTGTTGATGAGCCCGACGTGCGTGAAGGCTTGGGGGAAATTTCCGAGAAAATCACCGGTCGCGGGGTCGATCTCCTCCGCGTACAGGCCGAGGTGATTCCCCATGCGGAGCAATTCCTCGAACCGTTCCCGTGCTTCTGCGACGCGGCCCGCGGTGGCCAGCGCATCCACGAGCCAGAAGCTGCAGAAGGCAAACGCTCCTTCCTTGCGGTGATGGTGATCGCTTCTGTACACGAGTGCGCCGTCGGCGAGTTCGCGCTGAATGGTTTCCAGTGTCGAGAGCGCAAAGGGGTGATCCGCCGGCAGAAAGCCGAGCAGGGGGAAGAGCAGGGCGGTGGCGTCGAGCACTTCCGAGTCGAACACCTGGGTGAAGGACTTGCGCTTCTCGCTCCAGCCCCGCTCGAGCACCGCAGCACGGATGGCGTCCCTCTCCTGCTCCCATCGTTTCGTCTCGATGCCCCATTTGTGTGACTGTGCCAGGCGGATTCCCCGGTCGATGGCCACCCAGCACATCACCTTCGAATAGGTGTACTGCTGCGGGTCGCCGCGCAATTCCCAGATACCGTTGTCCGGTTCCATCCATATGTCGCAGACATATTCCACGATGTCCCTGAGCACCCCGCTCAGGGCGTCGCCGGCATCCGTATGCAGAAATTCCGAGATGAAGACTGTATTGAGGATCTCGCCGTAGAGATCGAGCTGCCGCTGGTTGACTGCGTCGTTCCCGATCCGCACCGGACGGGAATCTCGGTAGCCCCGCAGTCCGGAGAGTTCTTCTTCGGGCGGGACCTGTTGGGCATGGAGCGGATACAGCACCTGCAGATCCGCCGGACGCCGTCCCCCCGTCGTGACGAGCTCGCTGATCCATTCCACGAATTCCCGCGCGTCGCTGAGGTGTCGCAGAGATGCCAGAGCGCGCACGGTCAGCGCCGTATCGCGGATCCAGCTGCACCGGTAGTCCCAGTTGTGGGAACCGCCGAGGATCTCGGGCAGCGACGTCGTCGCGGCGGCCGCGATCCCGCGCCCCCCTGCCAGCACGCGCAGAACGAGAGAGGAACGGTCGACCTGTTCCCGCCACCGTTCCGGAACGCGGCAGGCCCCGCCTTCGCATTCCGTGAGCCAGCGTTGCCAGTAAGCCGTCGTGCGTTCGAGACTGCGCAGAACGGGGGGCAGATCCGTGCGTTCCGCGCGCCCGTAGGAACAGAGAAATGACAGACGTTCATCCTCCCGCAGTGTGACGGTCGCTGCCGCCTCCTCTGTTCCGACAGCGAGCGGACAGGTGGTGTGCAGACAAACGACGTCGTCTTCACTTTCGGCGATCACGCCTCCCTTGCCGTCCGCCGTGAGCACGGTCTTCGCACGGGCATAATCCAGACGCGGACGGTAGGACACGGCGATCGTGACTGTTCCCTGCGTGCACTGTACGGAGCGGTACAACACGGGAAGACGATGACGTTCCTCCTCCTCGAATTCAAAGCCGCCCATGTGCATCCAGTCGAGCAACTCCATTGTTCCCGTATCCGTCGTGAAGGTCGTCCGCAGAATATTGGTCTGCGGCAGATATTCCTGCTTCGTCTCGCGGATGCCCGAGGCAGGGCGGATGGAGAAGCGGCCTCCCCGCTCCGGATCGAGCAGGGCAGCGAAAATGCTCGGGGAATCCAAACGTGGCAGACAGCACCAGTCCACCGATCCCTCCCGGCTGACGAGTGCGCAGGATCCCAGATTGCCGACGAAGCCGTAGTTGCGGATCGGCTGAAAATCCATACTTGGTACTGTAGACAGGGAAGTGAACTTCTCCTTCGGAAGTAGTGCGCAAACACTGACCACGGAACTCGCGCAACAGGATTTTATCGCACTCTATTTCCAATGCGAAACGGAATTGGCAATGCGCTGCAAAAAATACTGCCGAAAACACTCATCTTCCCTCTCATTCTGCGATAGAGTGTGTCCGTGCGACTCTCTCTCCGTTTCGTTCTTCCCTTGCTCATCGTTCTGGGGCTGATTGCCTATGCGGTGGTGCCGCTGACCGACAGATTGATGACGCAATGGTCCATCAAAGACCTTGATCTGCGTTCAAGGGCCATCGCATCGGCCACAGAAACCTCTCTCTTTGAGGGGACGACCGGCCAATCCGTGCCGAGGGCGCGGATGCAGTCCATTCTCGATCGCATGATGCAGGATGAGCGTCTGTATGCTCTTGGATTCTGCAACGCACGCCAGGCGCTCACGTACCGGACGGATAAGCTGCCCGGCGAGGTGACCTGCCAGCCGCAGGACGCGGAAACGAGCGCATTCAAAAGTGAAGTGCTGGAGCTCTCCAAGGGTCCGTTGCACGTTTCCTACTATCCTCTGCGCGGATCGGGGGGAGTGATGTTCGGCGAGATGATCCTTGTGCACGACATGAGCTTTGTCCGGACGCGCAGTGAAAGTACGAAGCAGTACATCGTGTACTTCTTCATTTTCATGGGTGCGATCATTGCGATTGTCACCGTTGTCGTCGCTCAATTGAGCTGGCGCGGCTGGGTTTCCGGTACGCGTGCCCTCCTGCACGGAGAGGGGCTGTTCCGGCCGCTTTCGCCGGGTGCCGCCCCCGAACTGCGACCGATTGCGCGGGATCTCCGGAACCTTGTACGCGATCTCGAAACGGGACGGCGTTTCCGGGATGACAGCCAGACGGACTGGACGCCACGTACGCTCAAAGAACTCCTGCACAAGGAGCTTGCCGGCGATGAGGTCATCGTCGTTTCCAACCGCGAACCCTACCTTCATGTCCGTGACGGGGAACGGCTTGAAGTCCAGACGCCCGCAAGCGGCGTGGTGACCGCCCTCGAACCGATCATGCGCGCATGTTCCGGCACGTGGATCGCCCACGGAGGCGGCCCTGCGGATCGTGAGGTCGTCGACGCAAAGGATCACCTGCAGATTCCCCCCGATCATCCGCGATATACACTGCGTCGCGTCTGGCTCACGGAGGAGGAAGAGAACGGATACTATTACGGATTTTCCAATGAAGGACTCTGGCCGCTCTGCCACATCGCCCACGTACGTCCCATCTTCCGCAGCAGCGATTGGGAGACCTATCAGCGCGTGAATGAGAAGTTCGCCCGCATCGTCGTCGAAGAGGCGAAGACGGAAGATCCGGTGATTCTCGTTCAGGATTACCACTTCGCGCTCCTGCCGCGCCTGCTCCGTCAGCGTCTGCCCAAGGCCACGATCATCACCTTCTGGCATATCCCGTGGCCGAATCCGGAAGCGTTCAGCATTTGTCCCTGGACCAAAGAGATTCTGAATGGTCTGCTCGGCAGCAGCATTCTCGGCTTTCACACGCGTTTCCACTGCAATAATTTTCTGGATACGGTGGAGCGGGTTCTGGAGTGCCGCATAGACCGTGAACATTCCACGATTTCGTTCCGGGGAGAGCGGACAATGGTGAACCGCTATCCGATTTCCATTGAGTTCCCCGGACGGCTGCTCCGTCAGGCAAAATCCGTGGAGGAGGCCCACAAGGCGATTCACACACGCTACGACCTGCCGCCGGACCGTCTGCTCGGCGTCGGGGTGGACCGTTTTGATTACACGAAGGGCATCGCCGAGAAATTTTTGGCGGTCGAGCGTCTACTGGAGCTCCATCCGGAGTGGATCGGGCGTTTCTCCTTCCTCCAGATCGCCGCGCCGTCCCGTACACGCATTGACCAGTACCAGCGGTTCCAGCTTGAGGTGCGTGAATTGCGTGATCGCATCAACCAACGGTTCCGCAGCGGCACCTACGAGCCGATTCTCCTGCAGACGAGCCACTATGAACCGGAGGATGTGCTGGAGCACTACCGCGCGGCGGAACTCTGCTTTGTGGGGAGCCTGCATGACGGCATGAACCTTGTTGCCAAGGAGTTCGTCGCGGCCCGTGATGACGAACAGGGCGTGCTCATCTTAAGCCAGTTCACAGGCGCTTCACGTGATTTGCCCGAAGCACTCATCGTCAATCCCTACCATACCGATGAATGCGCCGAAGCAATCCATGATGCCCTGACGATGCCGTCCGCGGAACAGCGGGATCGTATGCGCAACATGCGCGGCATTCTCCACGACTTCAATACCTACCGGTGGGCGGGGCGCATGCTGATCGACGCTGCGCGCGTTCGTGCACGGAACCGTTTCCTCGATCGCGTTGCAATGTACGACCTCCTCTCCCCTCCATGAGGCGCGTTCCGGATATCCTCAGTCCTCGGGGGCGCGATGCTCTCCGTGCTCTTCGGCAACAGCGTGTGCTGATCGCTTTCGACTTTGACGGAACAATCGCCCCGTTGGCCCGCCATCCGGCATCGGTGCGGGTGTCGTCTGGCGTTCGCCGACAACTCCAAACACTGGCCGCTGCCGTGCCCGTTGCCATTGTGTCGGGGCGCAGCCTGGCCGATCTCCGCCGGTATTTTCCGCGTTTCCCCGGCTTGCTCGTCGGCAATCACGGAGCCGAAGGATTATCCGGTCATCGTCCGCTTGCCGCCGCCCGTCGCGCGTGCCGCCTCTGGCGGCGTCATCTTCTCCGCCTGCTGCACGTGCGCCGTGCCTCTGCCGGTGTCTGGCTCGAAGACAAATCCTTCTCGCTCACGGTCCATAGCCGTTCGCCTGCCGTTCTGCGCACACTTCGCCGGCAGTTGGCGCATGCTGCCCCACCCGATCTGCCGCCCATGCATTTTCTCTCCGGAAAGGCATCTATCAATATTCTGTTCCCTGCGGTTCCGGACAAGGGGGAGGCGGTCCTCCTGCTCCTAAGGCGTACGCGGGCGGAGGGCGGGCTTTTCGTGGGTGATGACGAGACGGACGAAGCGGTGTTCTCCTTGAAAAAGAAAACACTTATTACGGTGCGTGTGGGCCATGCACGGCAAACACAGGCCGCCTTTTTCCTGCACAGCCAGAAAGAGATCGGTTGCCTGCTTGCCACGCTCATCGATCTTCGTCGTCTCCCGTCGAAACGTTCATAATCCGGAAGATCACATACAGCCATCCTCCGTCTGCGATTTGCATCATTCTCATGAAAGCGAGGTGTGCGCGGAACGGATCCCCACCAGCAGGCGGGAGTTCTTCGCGAATGGCAGATGCGACGTCTTGCGGATCAGCCAGCGCGTGACGGTGATGGCCGTGAACATGGACATGAGCACGCCCATGCCGAGCGTCACGGAAAATCCGCGCACGATCGAGGTGCCGATCACGAAGAGGATGGCACAGGTGAGCAGCGTGGAGGCATTGCCGTCCCGGATGGAGGGCCAGGCCCGCTTAAAGCCGATTTCCACCGCCGTCGTCACGAGCTTGCCCTTGCGCAGCTCCTCTTTGATGCGCTCGAAGATCAGCACGTTCGCATCCACAGCCATGCCGAGCGACAGGATGATGCCGGCCATGCCTGCCACGGTGAGCACGATGTACTGGCTCGAGAAGAAGAACAGCGGCAGCTTCAGGATGACGACGAAGAGGATGGCGTAGCCCATGAGGGCGGCATCGGCCAGCAGACCCAAGAAGCGGTACAAAACGATCATGTAGATCATCAGGATGATGATGCCGACGAGTGCGGCCTTGAGAGAGGTGCGCAGAGCCTCGCCTCCGAGCGTGGCTTCGATCGTATGCTGGCCTGCCAGATAGATGGGGGCCGGAATCGCGCCTGTATTCAGGTCCTGGGCGAGTTTCTGGGCCTCTTCGAAATTTCCGCTGCCGGTGATGATGGCCGTGCCTCCCGCGATTTCCGTCTGCACGCGTGGAGCGGAGACCAGATCCCCGCCGACGAAGATCGCGATACGCTTGCCGACGTTGTTCTTGGTGAGCTCCTGAAAGAGTTTGGCGCCCTCGTCATCGAATGCGATCTGGACGACCGGCAGGTTCGTCGTGGAATCCAGTGTCACGGCAGCCGAACGGAAGTGCTTGCCGGTGAGGGTGGTGTCCTTCCAGCCGGTGGGCAGCAGCGAGAAGAAGATGGAACGCACTGCAAGTGCGTCTTCGACCTGCTGCACTTTGCCCGCCTTCAAATCGGCCATTGCGGCATCCGCCTGCGTTTTCGCATCGGGTCCGGTAAAACGCAACTCGTCGTAGGAGGCGACATCGAAGGAGCGCGAAACGGCGCGGTCTGCGCGGATGACGTGGTAGCCGAATTGCGTCTCGACCGGATCGCTGAGCCCGCCTTGCGGGAGGGCAAAAGCCGCCTGCTCAAAGGGGGCCACCATCGCTCCGCGGACGAATGTACCCAGACTGCCGCCTGATTTTCCGCTGCCGTCATCCGAATACTTTTTGGCGAGCGTGGCGAAGTCCGCGCCGTTGTCGAGCTGGCTCTTGATGTCTTTTGCCAGCGTGAGCGCTTCTTCTTTGGTACGGGTCACGCTCTCTCCAACGGCGGCCGCGCCTTTGAAGGCGATGAGAATGTGGCTTGCCGCCATTTGCTCTTGTCCGGGGGTGCGCAGTCGCAGAAAGAGCAGAGCGGCCGCGTCATTGCCCAGACTCACCGTTTGCAGGTCTCCCGGCGTCATCGACTGCAGAATCCCCGCGATTGCCGGTTCCACTTTCGCATCCAACGGAACCTCCGTATGCGGGGTGTACGTGAGCTTGTGTTCTTTGGCCAGGATTCCGAAGGCGGTCGGCGCTTCCTGTACCAGTCGTCCGGTCTGGGTGCGTGGCGAAACGGCTTCGGCGAGCCAGATGCCCGGAATCGTCTTCTCGGTCGTCTGGCCATTTTCATCCTGCTCCGGGACGGTGATGGACCCTTCGCGCTTCAGCACTTTGCCGACCGGTGTGGTCCACAGATCCTCGAGTCCCTTTGGCAGGTCCTTTTTGAAGAACCATTGCCTGTCGCTGTAGGCCACGCCGAGCGTGGAGCCGAGGTCCTGTCCCACAAGCGGGAGCAGAGCCCCGCTCACGGTGATGCGGCGCAGGGCGGCCGTGGCACGGTCGCGGATGCTCTGTTCAAACTCCGCCGTGGGCTCCGTAAACTCCTCTTTGAATTCCAGCTGGATGGTCTTGCCGACGGTTGCGATGCACTGTTGCGTATCCACTACTCCCGGACATTCCACGAGCAGGTGTTTCTCGTCGCCCATGTAGGAGGGGGTGATCACCGCCTCGCTCACGCCGAGTGCATTGATGCGACGCTCAAGAACGGTGCGGATGGATTCTACGATCGACGTTTGCTGCTGCTTGGTGCTCTGTAACTGATTTTGGAGAATGGCGATCTTCTCGGAACCGGCTCCCTGATCCTTTAGCTGGGCGATTTCGGCTTCCAGCCTGGCGATCTGATCATTCATTTCCTGTTCCGAGATGCGGAAATCCAGTTGTGTGCCCCCGACTAGGTCCAAGCCGAAGTGAAAGGTGGGCGCACGCAGGATTCCGGGTGCCCAGACTTTCCAGCCGTCCGGCAGGGCGATAAAGAGGAGCACGAGTCCGATCATGCCCGTGAGGACGGGCCAGAGGTAGCGACGGTTGGTTTCCATTTAGGGATTGGGGATTGGAATATTAGGGATTGGGGGGGGTAGGGTGTTGGGCGTAGGGCGTAGGTTACGGAAGGGAGAAGGTGACGTGCGTTCCCACGTTCACATCGTCGGCGAAGATGCCGGCCATGTCGGGGACCGGGATACCCGCAATGATGATTTCACTTTTCGGCTCCGCCGTATCGACGGGCATTTTGGCCATCAGTCTGTCACGGACGAAGAGACCCATGTTTCCGCCGATGTGTGCCTTGAAGACCTTTGCAAGCAGCGCACGGCCTTCGTCCGAGAATACCAGCCGCACGACCCCTTTGCCATCCTGATCGGCGTTTCCTTCCGCCCAGAGTATATGCTTCTGCGTGATGCCGGTGTCTGTGAACCAGCCTTGTTCCTCAATGAACAGATCTCCGGTTCCCGTGCTCGCAATCATGATCTTGAGCGAGTAGGGCGTGAGCAGTTCCTTCGTGAGCGCCGTGCGCGCCTCCTCATTGTTCACGTCAAATGAAAGCAGCACCGCGCCGTTCTGTGCATTCTCCACCGTCATCTGTGCAGGGGCGGCATCATCGAACCGGGCCAGGCGCCGCTCGATCACCTTTTTGCTCTCCTCCAGGAGGACGGTGCGGTCCACGGGATCCTGTACGTCGAACGTGAGAGAGAGGCGCACCGTCTTCGAGCCGCACCCGGCAAGGGCGAGCGTGAGCAGTGCAAGCGGAAAGAGGCGCTTCATAGCAGGAGGAGTGTAGGGAAGTGCACTCGTACCCGCAAACACGTCCGGCCCTATTTTCTTTCGAGCGTTGTGCCTTCTCGCAGCATCTGCCGCGAGAGGTCAATGCCCTTCAGTGTGCAATGATCATCCAGGATGCAATCCGTCAGGACACAGTTCTCCACGGTGCAGTGTTCGAACAGAATGACATTGCGAAGAACGGAATGGCGGATGACCGAGTGATTGCCCAGCACCACAGATCCCTCTGCCTCCGTTTCCGTGCATGCCGCCTTATGACCCAGCAGTACATGGTCGCCCACGAGCGAGCGTGTCGCTTCCAGATAGGATTCGAAGGACCCGATGTCGAACCACGGCTCCGTGAATGCACGGAATTCCACCGCGATAGAGCGGCGCAGGAACTCCTCGAAAATTCCGCCGACGTTATCGGGCTTCGACTGCGCATATTCCACGACAAGCGGAAGATGGGCAGCCGGCAGAATCGTCATCCCCGTGCTCACGAGTGAGCTGTTCGGCTGGGCGGGCTTTTCTTCGAATGCCGCGACATGCCGCCCGTCCGGCAGGGGAACGACGGTTCCGAATCCCTGTGCACGCCTGAGATCCCTGATGTCGTGAGCCGCGAGGAGCGGCGTTCCGGGCGTGTACTGCGTGAGGAACTGTGCCATCGGAAAGCCGAAATAATTATCGCCTGTGAGCAGAAGGATATCTTCGGTGATGTGATCGCGGGTGATCCACTGGGCGACGGCACCGAGCGCACCGAGCTTCTCGGTATCCTTGTGCGTCTGCTCCACCAGAATCCCGGCCCGGGAGTGATTGCCCTGTGCTTTCCACTGCGTAAAGCTCCGCTCGAATGCGGCGTTGATGCTCACCGTCACGGGCAGATCCGCGGGCAGTTGCTCCAGCAGGTGATCAATGAGCGGTTTGCCTGCGAGCGGAAGGAGCGGCTTGGCGCGCTTTTCCGTGAGCGGCCAGAGTCTGGTGGCAAAGCCGCCGGCTAAGATGAAGGCATACACGGCGACAGCATACTGGAGTGGTTGAAAGTTAGGGAACTAGGGAACTTGGGAAATAGGGAAATAAGGAACTTGGGAAATAGGGAACGAGACATTTCTCATGTCATTCTCAGCATTCCCTCCCATTTCTCTCCTTCCCGAGTCCCCGATTTCCCTCGTTCCCTATGCTCATCGGAAGAACCACTTTCCCCGCATTTCGGGTCCTACCACCGTCACAGCATGCCCCTCCAGCGATTCCACTTGCTCATCCCGCTCCACGATGCCGAGCACGGACGGCAGGAGCATGTACGTGATACCGCGCCGCCGGCACGCGCTGAGCAGATTCAGGCTCTGCTCCAGATTGCTGCACTGGATCATGTGTGTGATGCGGTGGTGCACCAGCACATCCTCCAGTCGGTCGAGTTTGCCCAGCACCGGCACACCGTCGACCTCCGCCTCTTTCGCTCCCTGCCCGTCTAAGATGGCGACCGGTGTGAGCGGGTTCAGATGCTGGTTCAATTGCGCGATGAGTGCTTTCGACTCGCGCGTGAGGCCCACGATGAGCGTGGGAAAGCTGGGCGGGGACCGGCGCAGGATCATCCGCCGCAGCACGTCGAAGACGAGATGCCACAGCCAGACACCGCCTGCCGTGAGGAAGAATGCCTCGAGCAGCAGCAGTCTGCTTACACCCTGAAACGATGTCTTGAAGCGGAAGTAGAAGGCGAGCGTGAACAGGGCCGTTCCCACCAGTGCGGCGTACGCGATGTACGCGGCGTTACGCACGGTGCGCTGGTTTCTGGTGAGGGCGAACGTGCGCGTGGTCAGAAGCACGAGCAGCCATGCCGGCGCGACGAGAAGTGCGGTCGTGAGGAAGGGGAGGAACGGAAAGTTGGTCGAAAGCACGAAGCCGACGCGGATGAAGTACGCGACGCAGAAGAGACCTGCGAAGAGCAGGATGTCCGTGCAGAGCCAGAGGAGGAGAAGAAGACGGGGGCGGGACATGGGTGAGGCTTAAGACTTAAGACAAAAGCTATAAGACATAAGCTTACAGTTTACAGTTTACAGTTTACAGCTTCGTCTTTCATCTCACTGGTTCGCAACAACCTGTCTTTTCCATTCATAGGCCAGCTTCGTCGCATCCCACGGGACCGTGCCGTCCCATGCGGTACCCAGCGTGCCCTGCGCAACGGGAGCGACGGGCAGGAACGTCTGCAGCCATTTCAATTTTGTGGCGAGCGCGGCGTCGGTCCGGGCCCGCTGCCGGAAAGTGTCGTTATGAAGAATGTAATAGATGGCGCTCTCCGCAAGATCCTCGAACGGATCGCTGGCTGCATATCCGCTCACGAAATCCTCCGCCGTTGTCCCTCCGCGCTGGTGCGTGCTGTCCGCCCACGAAATCCGGTAAAACGAGAGGCTGGCGTCATCGCGGAAGATCGGTTCGTTCCCGTCCTTGAAGATGCTGTTGCCCGCAAGAGGGGAACCGGTCAGGCAGCCCAAGTCGAAAACATGCCCCAGTGCCTCGTGGATCAAGACCGCGCGGAATTCATCGTCGGGCAGCGTGCCGTCAAGAATGATCGTGTCCTTGCCCGCGAGTCCACGTCGGTCCGGCTTGTCGTAGCGGACGTAGAAATTTCTGATCCGGCTCGTGCACCGGTCGGGCAGCAGACGCAACACCTCGTCGGCGATGATCTTGTGACGTTCCTGGATATCGGGCTGGTCCACGACGGACAAAAAACTTCGTTTGGGTTTCGCGGGAGGCATCGTATTTTCGACGGCAGGTGCGCTCACCGGTACGGGAACCCAAGTACGTTGCTTCGACAGAATGCGCGTGCCGCTCCGCGCTTCATGCTCGGGCGAAAGGGGAAGCAGCGAGACCGTCGGCATGGCTTGCGAAAGCGCCTGCGCGCTTGCGGAGGAGGTTTCTTGTGCTATGCTGACCGTCGTTCCGGTGGACCCGGATACGCTGACCGCAAGGGTGACGCCGATCATGAGGAAGGCTCTTCCTTGCACGTGAAGGCAAAAAGGTGTTATTTATACTACTTTTTCGGAGTGATGTCAACATCTCATGAACCAGAGGACACAGGGCTTTTGCCCAAGGGCGGCTCATCGGACGGTCATTCTCCTATTGGAGGATCCGCCGTACAGGCGGCGAATGCGCGGGCCGGTCAGCGGCACACCGTCCTGATCGAAAAACTCACGCACGGCGGCGCAGGACTGGCGCATGTCGACACGCTCCCCGTATTCGTGGCCGGTGCTCTGCCGGGTCAGAAGGCGGAGATCATGATCACGAAGAACCGTGGCAATTTCGCCGAGGCAAAAGTGGAGAAAATCCTCAAGCGGTCGAAGGATGAAGTGATGCCCAAGTGCCGGCACTGTCATGCGTGCGGAGGATGCGTGTGGCAGCAGCTCTCGTACATCAAGCAAATCGAATATAAAGAGGAGATCGTGCGCGAGACACTGTCTCACCTCACGCCCGCCGATCCCGCGGTCCGCGCATCGCTCGCAGGACGCGTGCTGAAGATCATCCCGAGTCCGCAGATATTCCACTACCGCAATAAACTGGAGCTCTCGTTCGGATTCGAATCCATGCGCAGCGAAGAGAAGAACGGACGCAAGCAGTACATCGACGAAAACCCGTCCATCGGGTTCCATCTGCCCGGCCAGTGGTCCACGATTCTGCCGATTGACGAATGCCACTTGTACGACGAGCAGTTGCCGAGCCTGATCACCGATGTGCAGCGGTTCATGCGCGAAACGCGGCTGCCGGTCTTTAACCCCAAAACGCACCGCGGAATGCTGCGGATCCTGCTGCTGCGCCGGGGAATCAATACGGGCGAGCAGATGATCGCGTTCCTCGTGAACGCACGCAAAAAGGAACTGGAGCCGCTCTTTCAATATTTCATGCGGTTCGGCGGACGTTCCGGTCTCGCCTCTCTGCTCGTGGTCGAACATCTGGGCCTCAATGACAAGCCCGAGAGTCCCAAAGTGCATGTGCTGACGGGCAAGCCCACCATCACCGAAAAGCTCTTCGATCTCTCGTTCGAGATTTCCCCCTTCTCCTTCTTTCAGACCAACACGCTCGGCGCCGAAAAACTCTATCAGGCCGTGGCCGCGGCGGCGGACTTAAGTCCCCGCGACACGGTGCTGGATGCGTACTGTGGCATGGGAACGATCGGGCAGTATCTCTCGCGGTTCTGCGAGAAGGTGGTGGGGATCGAGAGTCATCCCTCGGCCATCGAAGACGCGCTCAAGAGCGCCGGCAAAAACCGCATCGGCAACATCAGCTTCTACCGAGGGCGTACGGAACAGGTTCTGAATGATCAACTCAAGCCCGGATCCAAATACAAGTTCAATACGATCATCGTCGATCCTCCCCGCGCGGGACTGCACCCCGACGCGCGCGAGGCCGTTGCGGCACACAAGCCCGACAAGATCGTGTACGTTTCGTGCAACATGGCGACGTTCGCGCGGGACCTGGGCGAATTCCTCAAGAGCGGCTACGAGCTTCGGACCGTGCAGCCGGTGGATTTATTCCCCCACACCGCTCATATAGAAGCAGTTTCGCTTCTTCAGAGAAAGTGAGGCGTTTACCCCGCATCCGAGCCCCGCGACGGGGCGAGTGGTGCCGGGGCATATCGAAGCGGTGAGCTTGCTGCAGAGGAAGTAGGTTTCCACCTTTGTCGCGACAAAGGTGGAGCCAAAACGCTGGCGCGCCAACGCCCCTCCGCCCGGCCCTGCGCCTCCTCGTCGGATCCTCCACGGCTTCGGATCCGCCTCGTCGGCCCCACTTATTCCGCGGAATAAGCGGTAGCAGGGCCTGCCCCTTCACCCCCCGTGCCGCCCCCCATCCCGTATGTTGTTTTGTTTGTTTCTGTTCGGTTGGTATTTGCTGTTTCTTTTCGCGTGTTAAGCAAACGGTAGCTCTGCCGTAGGTGACCATAACGAAGAGCCCCACGGAACGTGAGGCTCTTCTCTCTGGCATTGGTTGGCATGAGGCCTACTGTTTGGCCTTGTCGAAGGCGGCGTCGAACGCCACGCCGCTGGGCGCGAAGTCGACCTGCCGCACGAACTCGCAGGCTTCCTTGGCGCCGTGCTCGCGGTCCATGCCGCTGTCTTCCCACTCGACTGAGAGCGGACCCGTGTAGCCGGCATCATTCAGAGCACGGATGATCCCGTCGAAGTCCACATCCCCGTGGCCGAGCGAGGCGAAGTTCCACGGACGGGCCGGGATACCGAACCGGATGTGGTTATCGAGCACGCTGGTCCATCCGTTCGGCTTCACGCGGACGTCCTTCATGTGGACGTGAAAGATGCGATCGCTGAAAGCCCGGATGAAAATCACCGGATCGACTCCCTGCCACTTGAGGTGGCTCGGGTCGAAGTTGAACCCGAAGGCGTCGTGGTGATCCAGAGCATCCAGCGCCCACTCCGAGGTCGGCCCGTCATAGGCGATCTCCGTGGGATGCACCTCCAGGGCGAACCGCACGTCGTTGTCACCGAACGCATCGAGGATCGGCATCCAGACCTCGTGCAGGAGGTCGAAGCCCGCCCCCACCATCATCGGCGGCACCGGCGGGAACGAGTACAAGAGGTGCCAGATGCTCGATCCCGTGAATCCGTTGACGACCTTGACCCCGAGACGCTTGGCGGCGACAGCGGCATCCTTCATGTGCTGTACCGCGCGCTCGCGCACGCCGGCGGGGTTGCCGTCGCCACAGATGGCCTTGGGCAGGATCGATTTGTGCCGGGCATCGATGACGTCGAGCGTGGCCTGACCGACCAGGTGATTGCTGATCGCCCAGACGCCCAAGCCTTTCTGTTGGAGTACCCCCCGTTGGCGATCGCAATAGTCCAAGTCCGCGATTGCGCGTTCGACCTCGAAGTGGTCTCCCCAGCAAGCCAATTCGAGTCCATCATAACCCCACGCCTTGGCTTTCTCGGCGAGGGTCGCCAGGGGAAGATCTGCCCACTGGCCCGTGAACAACGTGACAGGTCTACTCATGGTACACACTCCTAAAACATGCATGTTGCCTTCGCTCAGGAGAGGAATGTCGACCGCAGCGCGGCCGCAAATCCACCATTCGCTTCCTGACGATGGCAGCCTGTTCTCGGTCGGGAACACGATGCCACCGTCAGTTATTTCTCATGCCAATAGTGCCAAAGAGCAGCCAACTTCGGAAAACGAAGCTGGATCGGTATTGTGAGGTTTTCTTGACGTGCGTCAATGCTCTTCGTTTGAGAAAACCCGGCACCTCCTTGCGGGGGGCACCGGGTAGATTCGTCTTTGACGATGGTTGCGATTGCTTACGCCAGCACTTCGGCCAGCTCGACTCTCGCGCCGTTATGCTCCGCGCTCTTCACGTGAGCGTGGACATAGGCGGTGGCCTGGATGCCGGCACCCTCGAAGGTCGGCGGCTCGATCTGCATGCAGAGCGGCAAGTCCGTCGGCACGCGCGGCAAATGGAGATCACGGTAGATCGCGCCTGCGATCCCGAGGAACAGGAAATACCAAAGGGTGTCCCATCCCTGAATGTGGCCCGGCGGGTTCTTGCCGTATTGCTGAGCCAATTGCCCGACCAGCGCTTCATCCCCCAGTTCCTTGGCAAAGAAGTCGCTGTGTCCCCGCAAATGAGGAGTGAACGCGGCGCGGCTTTCGACTGTGAGCGCCGAGTGTCCAACGAAGAGGGCGTCGGGATTCCATTCCATGCGCCACATGAGCCTGCGGCCGTCCTTCAAGTTCACGCAGACGTAGATGTCGTCGGCGTGACCGGCGCTGGACTGGCTGCAGAGTGCATTCCCCTGGAGGCCGTTGCCGAACAGCACATTCCCGGCTCCCGTGTCGAAGAATTGCTTCTTCTGCGCGAACTCTCCTGTCATGCCGACTGTAGCATGTTCGACGCCGGTGATGGGCGATCCGGCCACCCAGCTTGCCAGATCCACGGCGTGGCTGAGGATATCCAAGAGCGCACAGAGTTTGTGAGCCGTGCGCCAGTTCGCCTGTCGGAAATTGACTTCCTTCATCAGCCAGTCTTGCAGGAAGCCGGCGTCGATGGAGACGATGCGGTCGGGGAACTTGGCCACGAACGCCTTCAGCCACGCCACGATGAAGTTGTAGCGGTGGTTGAAGGTGACCCACAGCTTGGCGCCCGTCTGGTTCAAGACGCTGCGCACTTGGTGGATTTCGGGGATCTCCGCCACGGCCGGCTTGTCGGTCATGATGTAGCGGATGCCTTTGGCGGCCGCCAGGCTGATTTGCCGGGCATGCAGGCTCGTCGGCGTGCAGATGTCCACGACTGGCGGCAGCTTGAGGTCGCCTGCCTTGTTCATCATCACGAGACGATCGAGCAGCGCGCCGAAGTCCGCACTGACCATTTCCTGCGGAACACGCAGGTTCTGCGCTACGTTGACGTGGAAATCAGTCTCGGGTTCCGTTGCGGCGCCACAGATCTGGAACGTGTTCGTCGCAAGCAGGTTCGGGCCGTGCGCGGTGAGTCCGATGAATCCACCGGGTCCGAGACCCGCAATGCATACATCCAGTTTTGGGGGGACGTCGCGACACGAGGGGGCGAAATGCAACATGGTTTGCGTTCCTTCTCACAAAAACATTGGAATGGTTTCAAACACGCACAATCATTACTCAATGCAGACTCGAACCTGAGGGCCTTCTGCAGAGAGGTCCTCGGTTCACACGAAGCATTCTGCGGCATGTTTTACTCCTTGCCGGAAACAGGTGAGGGGTTTGAATGGTAGGGTTTTTTCAATCGCAATGTTGTCAAAGACCGTTCCAGCTTCGAAAAGTCGAGGCTGGCCGGGTATTGTCCGTTTGACAATTTTACTTGTCAATTCTCGAAATGCTGGATCGTGAAGAAAATGCGCTGCCTCACCCCCCTTACCCCCCCTCCGATCCACACCGCTCGCTTCTCCCGGAGAGGGGGAGCTGCCTTTGGAAGTGATGAAACTATTTCCCGCTACAATCTATCAGTGCAGAAAGTTACCCTTCTCTGCGTCGGCTCACTCAAATTCCCGTGGGTGCGGCAGGGGTGCGAGGAATTCATCGGGCGCCTCCGTCATGCATTCACTCTCGATGTCATGGAAGTTTCCGCAAGCAAGCAGACCGATCCCGCGAAACAACAGGCAGAGGAATCAACTCGTCTGCTCGCCGCTCTTGAGAAACGCGAGGGAGAAGTGTGGGTCCTCGACGAACGAGGCAAGGCGATGACATCCGTGGAGTTTTCGGTTGCGATCGGTAAGGCTCGCGATGCAGGTCTGTCCATTATTTTTGTGCTTGGCGGCGCGTATGGACTCACAGATGCCGTCCGCACGCGGGCGGATCGGATTCTCACACTTTCCGATATGACCTTCCCGCATGAGCTCTGTCGCCTCGTTTTTCTGGAGCAGCTCTACCGCGCGTCCGAGATTCTCAAAGGGAGCGGGTACCATCACTGATAGTCACCCAAGTGTATTGATTTCAGCTCTTCGGGGAGCTTCAATGCCCGTTCCATGGAGCATGATCCGCATATCCGGCGTGCCATTGCCCTCGCGCAGCAGGGCATGGATGGAGGTCATGGCGGTCCTTTCGGAGCTGTTGTCGTCCGTCATGGTGCAGTGATCGGAGAAGGTCATAACTACGTGCTCTCACAGACGAATTCCACTCTGCACGGTGAGGTGACAGCCATGACGGAGGCTGAACGTTCGATCCGGTCCCCGTGGCTCACTGACTGTGATCTCTATACCTCCTGCGAACCGTGTCCCATGTGTCTCACTGCGGCACTCTGGGCACGCGTTTCGCGTATTTTCTATGCCGCCAATCGGCACGACGCCGCCGAGATCGGTTTTGATGATGCAGCTTTTTACGAGGAGCTGCGTATGGCCCCGCAGGGAAAGCTTCTCCAGGTGTTTGCTCTCTCGGAGGAGTATCGCCAGCAGGCGCGTGCAGTCATGCTCCAGTGGCCGGCGACACAGCAAACGTACTGAGAGCCAGCTTCTCCTGCAGTGCGATACCCTGCGAAAATTTACGTATGCATGCCGAAGGGGCCGCGTCGGATCATCCATTTGCCGATTTCCAGAACGGGGATGACCGATGCTGCAAGAGCGAGGATGATGATCCAATCCTGTGCCGTCACCGCAAAGGTGCCGAAAGGGTGTTGCAACACGGGCCAGTACACGGTGGCGATCAGCAGCAGGATTTCGGAGAAGATGGCGATATTCAGCCAGCGGTTTGCGAAGGGTCTGCGGAGGACGGAATGACGGTCGGACCGGAAATTGTAGGCCTTGAAGAACTGAATGAGTACAAGCGAGAGGAAGGTCATCGTCATCGCCTCCGCTGTGCTACGGCCGGAGGAAAATGCCCAGAAGAAGAGCCCGAGGTTCACGGCTGCAGACCAGATGCCTCCCAGCAGCATCAGAAAGACGACCGGGCGGTTGAAGATCGTGCCTTTGGGGTTCCGTGGCGGACGGCGCATGAGATCGCGTTCAGGCGGATCGACGGCGAGCGCGAGAGCCGGGAGTCCGTCCGTGACCAGATTGACGTACAGAATCTGCACGGCGCTCAAGGGCAGCGTCGTTCCGAGTACGCTTGCTCCGACCATCAGAAAGAGTTCCCCGATGTTGGAGGAGAGCAGGTACATCAGATATTTCTTGATGTTGCCGAAAATAGCGCGTCCCTCCTCGACGGCGGCAACGATGGAGGCAAAGTTGTCGTCGGTGAGCATCATGTCCGCCGCTTCGCGGCTGACGTCCGTCCCCGAGATGCCCATGGCGATGCCGACATCCGCTTTTTTGAGAGCAGGAGCGTCATTGACGCCGTCGCCCGTCATCGCCACAATGCGGCCGTGGTGCTGCAGTGCGGTGACCACCCGCAGTTTGTGCGCCGGCGACACGCGCGCGAAGACGTCGATTTTTCCGATGATGGATGCGAGCTCCGTGTCACTCATGACATCCAGCTCATTGCCGGTGAGCACGCGGTTGCCGCGCAGAATCCCAAGTTCCTTCGCCACTGCCTGTGCCGTGATGGGGTGATCGCCCGTGATCATCACGACGCGGATGCCGGCCTCTTCACAGCGGTGCACGGCGGACTGCGCCTCCGGTCGCGGGGGATCAATCATGCCCACGAGCCCCAAGAAGGTCATGCCGTGCGCCGTGGCGCCGATGTCATCCGTTTCCCTCACGGCGACGGCGATGAGCCGGAGCGCATCGTCGGCCATGGCTCTTGCGGTGTCGAGCACCCGGGCTTTCTCTTCGAGCGAGAATGCGACAGTCCCTTGGGACGTGCGGATCATCGTGCAGGCTTCCACAATCACCTCGGGCGCACCTTTCGCGAAGGCCATTGCTCCTTGCGGCGTCTGGTGCAGGGTCACCATGCGCTTCGATTCTGAGGTGAAGGGGACTTCCGCCGTACGCGGATTCCGTTCGTCTTCCTGATCTTTCTGCACGCCTGCCTTGGCGGCGGCGACCACGAGGGCGCCTTCGGTGGGATCGCCTTTGATCTCCCATACGCCACCCTCTCCGCGCACGAGGCGCGTATCCGATGCGAGCACGGCGGCGCGTAGGAGCTCGCACAGGGCGGCCGGAGGAGTGATGTGGATGCCGTTCTGGCGGAACTCGCCCTGCGGATTGTAACCGCTGCCCGTTACGTCGTACGTTTCACCGGCGGCCAGGATGCGGCGCACGGTCATCTCATCTTTCGTCAGCGTTCCGGTTTTGTCGGTGCAGATCACAGAGGTGCTGCCCAGCGTTTCGACGGCAGGCAGGTGACGGATGAGCGCGTGCCGCTTGACCATGCGCTGAACGCCGATGGCGAGCGAAATCGTCACGACGGCCGGGAGCGCCTCCGGCACCACCGCAACGGCCAGTGCCACGCCGAAGATCACCATGTCGAGGACGGGCTGTCCGCGCACGATCCCCGCCATTGCGACCAGCGCCACGATCAGTCCGGCCCACTGCGCAAGCCGCTTTCCCGCTTCGTCCAGATTGCGCTGCAGCGGCGTAGCACCTTCCTTCACTGTCTCCAGCATCTGGGCGATCTTGCCGAACTCGGTCTGCATGCCGGTTGCGGTGACCACCATTGTTCCGCGCCCGTACGTGATGGCCGTGCCGGCAAAGAGCATGTTGTGGCGGTCCCCGATGGGAGGCTTTTCGCTGAGCATGGGTTCGCTTCCTTTGGCCACGGGGACGGATTCGCCTGTCAGTGACGCTTCATCCGCGTGCAGATTGACCGATTTCATCACGCGTCCGTCCGCCGGGATGCGGTTACCCGCGATGAGGGATATCACGTCACCCGGCACAATGTCTTTCGCAGGAATATCTTTTTCCTCCCCGCCCCTGAGCACCGTGGCGAGCGGGGCGGCCATTTTGCGCAGGGCATCAATGGCGCGCTCCGCCCTATATTCCTGCACGAATCCGAGCAGCACCGCGAAGACGACGATGATGCCGATGGTGATGGCTTCGATTTCGTGCCCCAGAATCGCCGAGAGCACGATGGCGATGAGAAGAATGATGATCAGCACGTTCTTCAGTTGTCCGAAAAGGAGCTTCCACGGCGAAATGCCATCCGTTTTCCTGAGCTCATTGACTCCGTATGCCTTGAGCCGCCGCGCCGCTTCTGCGACGCCCAATCCGCTCTGCGCAGGCGTGTGCAGCGCCTCCAGCGTCTCCTCCACCGTCATGGTATGCCATGTGGTCTGTGCAAACGGATCCGGTGAGGGCGGAAGCTTCTCCGGCTGACTGTTCATGGACTCTATTCTCGCGGAAGTTTCAGGACAGGCAAGACGAAGCAGAGTCCGGACAGCAGACCTCATTCACGCCGCCAGATAGCCGCCGTCCACGAAGAGTGTTGCACCGGTCACGTAGCTTGCTTCATCGGATGCGAGGAACACCACGGCCGCCGCGATCTCTTCGGGTTTGCCCATCCGCTTCATCGGCACGCGGTCGGTGATGGCTTTCATCGACGCGGGATCATCCTTGATCATACCGACCATGGGCGTGTCGATCGCTCCCGGGCCGATGGCGTTCACGGTGATGCCCAGCGGACCCCATTCCAGAGCCATCGTTTCGGTCATGCCGATGATTCCTCCCTTGGTTGCGCTGTAGTGGGCCGAACCCATGAAGCCCACGCCCACCTGCCCGCAGGCGATGGAGGCGATGTTGATGATGCGACCGTATTTTTTCTTTGCCATTTCCTTTGCGGCGCGCTGTGCGCAGAGGAAATATCCCTTCAGGTTCACATCGATCGTTTGCTGCCACTCTTCCTCCGTCAGGTCCAAGGCCGGCTTGGGGCGGAAGATGCCGGCGTTGTTCACGAGGATGTCGAGTTTCTTGAATTGTTTGATCACGGCGTCGAACACCGCATCGATCTGCTTTCTGTCCGTCACGTTGAGGGCGAAGGCCGCCGCCTTGCCGCCGGTTTTTTCAATTTCTTTCACCACGGCTTCACATGCTTTGAGGTCGATGTCTGTCACGATCACCGTCGCACCCTGCAGAGCCAGTAAGAGAGCGTCGGCTTTGCCCATGCCGCGCATCGCGCCGGTGACGAGGGCCACTTTGCCTGTGAGGTCGAACATCGAAGGGAGGGGAAGGAACGGCAGGGAGTATAGAGGTCTTTGCTGGAGTGCTGAAGGAGAAGAATATTCCACCTTTGTCGCAACAAAGGTGGAGCCAAAATGCCGGCGCGCCAACGCCTCTCCGCCCGGCCCTGTACCTCCTCGCCGGAGCCTCCAAGGATTCGGCTCCGCCTCGTCGGTGTGCATCACACTCGCAGCGATGCAGGGCATTCCCCTTCACCCCCCGTGTCGCGCCCCTTCCACGTGTACTGATTTGTGTGTGTTGTTTTGTACATATTTCTCAAGATGGAATGAAGAAAAGAAGACGTCTACAATGTGGACAATGTCCCTTCTGAATCCCAAGTCGGTCGCGGTGATCGGCGCCTCCGCCGATGAGCACAAGGTCGGGCATTTGATTTTGAACAATCTTCTCACGCAGGGGTACAGGGGAAAGGTGTTCGCCGTGAATCCGAAGGGCGGGACGATTCTCGATCTTACGGTCTTTGCCTCGGTCAGTGACATTCCGGATCCGGTGGATGTCGCCATCATCGCCACGCCGGCAGCCACAACGCCTGCGCTCGCGGACGAGTGCGGCAAAAATGGCGTGAATACGCTCGTGGTCATCAGTTCCGGATTCCGCGAAATCGGCGTCGATGGACGGAGTATCGAAGAGAAGCTCAAGCGTGTTGTGGAGCGCCATTCCATGCACCTCATCGGCCCCAATTCACTCGGGTACATGCGGCCATCCATCGGGCTCAACGCCTCCTTCGCCAGCCGGCTGCCGCGGGCGGGATCCGTGGCGCTCATCAGCCAGTCGGGCGCGCTCGGCGACGCCTTCATCGACCGCTCCGCTTCAATCGGACTCACGCTGTCGCTCTTTGTGAGTTTGGGCAACAAAGTGACGATGGATGAATGCGATTTTCTGGAGCTCTGCGAGCAGGATCCGGAGACCAAGGTGATCGGGCTCTACCTCGAAGGCATCGTGGACGGGCCGCGGTTTCTCTCGCTTACGGAGCGCATCGGGCGCACCAAGCCGGTCATCCTCCTCAAGGGCGGTATCACGGAGAAGGGGAGGGTGGCGGCTTCGTCCCACACCGGCGCGCTGGCGGGGACCGATGCCGCGGTCGAGGCCATCTGTGAACAGGCAGGCATCCTGCGCGCGCGGTCCACGCGACAATTCCTCGACCTATTGCGCACCATCTCACAGCAACCTCCGCTTCTCTCCGATCGTATTGCCATCATCACGAATGCCGGCGGCCCCGGCGTGCTGGCCACGGATGCTGCGGAGCGGGAGGGATTCGTCGTCCCCGCGCTCTCACCCGAACATGCATCTGCACTGGAGCAGCAGCTGCCCCCTTCAGCAAGCGTGCAGAATCCCATTGATGTCCTCGGTGATGCACTAGCCGATCGCTACGAGTACGCGCTCAACACCGCGGCGCAGGATCAGAGCATTGATGGGGCGCTGGTGATCCTCACGCCGCAGATCATGACGCCGGCCAAGGAGGTGGCAGAATCGGTTGTCCGAGTGAAGCGACGCTACCCGCTGTTCCCGGTCATCGGGTGTTTCATGGGCGGGGAGGGCGTACGCGAGGCCATTGCGGTTCTGCATGCGCACGGCATTCCCAATTTTTCCTGCCCCGAATCCGCCATGCACGTTTTCTCTTCCCTGCGGCCTTTCAAGCGACGGAGGCACAAAGAGCGGAAGATCACCGTGAACACGAAGCGCGCGGCGAAAGCCGGGCGCATCGTTGCCAGGTCCGGCGGTCTCCTCAACGAGAAGCAGACCCAAGAGCTGCTGTCGCTTTACGCTATTCCTCTGCCGCAGGGCCGGGTGGCCAAGACGGCCGAGGCAGCCGTGCAGATCGCACGGGAAATCGGCTATCCCGTGGCGGCGAAAGTGAGTTCCAAAGACATTCTGCACAAGACGGATGTGGGCGGCGTGATCGTCCATCTCGCCACGGATGCACAGGTGCGCGCGGCATTCGCCAAAATCACGAAGAGCGTGAAATCCAAGGCGCCCAAGGCACGGGTGGCCGGCGTGCTCATCCAGCGGAGTCTGCCGCCCGGCAATGAGTTCATCGTGGGGGCGCTCAAGGACGAGACGGCGGGCCATCTGGTCATGGCCGGGCTTGGGGGAATCTATACCGAGCTCTTCAAAGACACGTCCTTCCGTGTTGCGCCCGTCTCGGTCGAACAGGCGTATCGCATGCTCACAACGCTCAAGAGCTGGAAGCTCCTGCTGGGTCTTCGCGGAACGCCGCAGCTCGCGATCGACGCCATTGCGGAGCTTGTTTCCACCGTGTCGCGGCTTACGATTGAATGTCCGCAGATTCGCGAGATCGATTTGAACCCCGTACTGCTTACGGCGAAAGATCTCACGATTCTCGATGCGAAGGTGGTGGTGGGGAAACAGGGGGAAAGCCGCTGATTCCTTTGCGTAAGAGTCGTATGGCCTCGTATACTGTGCCTGCGTTTTTCCGTTCGTTCTTGCGGCCCTATCGTCTAACGGTTAGGACACTTGGTTCTCATCCAGGAAATCGGGGTTCGATTCCCCGTGGGGCTGCCAAACTAATTTCTCGGCTTCTGTAATCTCTTTTCTTGAACGGGAAGCCATTTTCCCCGTTTCGAGCCTTCCTCTCATTCTTTCTGTAGCCAAAATTCCTTTTTTGATTTCTTGGAATGGGATTCTGGCTTCGCACTGCACTTTCCCGTCTTTCATTGTCCATTTCGAGCCGATTGTGATGAGGATCATCCTTCGGGTATTTGTATCACCCTTATCAAAACACCTGAGCGCATTACACGCGAATTCAAATGTATGCACAGTAAGTTCAATGGCAACTGCCACGTTTTTCTTATTGTCCTCCAAAAGGTCATCGTAGTGCTTCCGCTGATTTTCAAGGTCTCCCTTCTGTTTCTTAAAATCAGACTCGCTAAGAGCAGAACGGTCTATGTTCTCATTGGAGGCGTAAAGCCTCACAAGATTGCGGATTTCCGTATCAAAACCATCGTACTTCTTGCGCCACTCGATACGCTGCTTTTCTAAGAGATTTGCATCTTCCTTAAGAAATCTCTCACAAATCGTTATAGCCCACTCTACAAAGCGTTTGGGGACAGTGTAGGTAGCGATTTTATCTCGGAATTGCTTTATTAAATCCTTTTCCTTCACCGAGCCACACTGACCACATGGGCCTTTCTTCTTTGTGCACCGATAATAGGTATAGACCTTATTTGTGCCATTTGAGAGGGTTGCCATCTGAACATCAGCCGTGATCATGCTTTCGCATTCCGCACACCGCACGATGCCAGTGAATGCCGAATCATGCTTCTCATTTTTTGGCTTATCGCTTCTTCCCCGCAGCACTTTTGCTTTTTCAAATTCAGCCCATGAAATCATGCCTAGTTCATGGTCGTACCACTCACCATCCCACAAAAACTTCCCTGTATAGAAAGGGTTGTCAAAAATCTTATAGACACACCCAAGTGTGATCGGGCGTTCGGGATATTTCTTTGTTGCTCTGAGCGTTAGCCCCCATTCATCTCTAGCCATCTTCCATATTTGAGGGACATTATAAGCTCCCGTCAAAAAGAGCTTCCACATGCGCTTTACTAGCGGATGGCGGATTTCATCTTCCTTGATATAGCATTTGCCACGTTGCCCTATGTTCACGTTCAGGTAGCCCGTTGGAGCTTTCTCTGGCAACTGCCCAAGTTTGCATTTCGTAACCATGCCTCGTTTGGCGTCCTTTCCGAGTTTCTCTGAGTAGTATTTGGACTGAGAAAGCATCATTCCAAGCATCATTTTATTCTCAGGTGAGTTCGTGAATGGAAAACTGCCAAACTTCAAATCTAGGATTGCGCCGTTATCCAGTCCAAAGAGAATCTCACCTGCATCAATGGGGTTGCGACTCAGGCGATCAGGATGCCAAGAAATAATACCTTGCGCCTCACCTTTCTTAATTCTTTTGAGCATACTTGAAAATTTTGGTCTGTTGTGTGGCTTAAAGGCACTCCCGTCCTCATGAATAGTATCTACAATCTCCAGATGCCCGTACATCTGTATTAATTCTTGTTGTTGTGATTCGATGGAGAGAGCTTGTTTTTCATCATCCGTACTCCGTCGGCAATAAAGAAAGTATTTCATAGTTAGGTGGGTTAGAGAACGCCTGAATGGGCGACCCCTCTAGCTGTCCAGCATCAGTCTTACGACTTTTGTTGGTAGGAGGTCGCCCATTCAGGCAACAACAAACAACAGGCGTAAGAGCGGCGATGTGGACAGCTAGAGGAATGTAACAGATAGAAGGAGACAATGGAATTACTGATTGATCAGGGCATCACGAATTTCGTAACCTGTTTCAATACCAATCCAGAAAAAATCAATGCAGTCCTCAGCAAAATCCATGCTGACGTTTTCGACGATCTGGCGCACTTCGCCATCGGCAGTGAATACAATGTTCACGAGAGTATCCCGTTGATTCTCATATATTCGAGCCTCCAGTTTAGGCAAACTGTATAAGTCCGCAATTTCGTTTCGATCATAAAATGGAATGATTTTAGTAGGTGAATCTGGGAAGTGCTTTTCCAAGAGCAATGAACTATTGGTAGTCATTTTAAGGGAAGGAAAATAAGTAAAAGTGTCATCCGCAAATTACTGTTACTTCTGTTACTAGGTCTTACTTTTGGCTTACACATGAGATTCTCTGTGGTAACAGTCATCCGTACAGTTCTGTACCTCAGTCTGTTACCTTGGTTTTTAGCTTACGGTGGCTCTTCTTCAGGGTTGGTAACAGAAGTAACAGATTCAGAAGGCTCATCGGAAACACCATAACGATCAGCAGCCTCTATAATTTTTGCTCTTTTCAACTCATAACCTCTCTTTTTTTCTCCTTGGATACTTCTCAAGGTGGCAGGGCCATTCCAAAGGCCAAGCTGTGTAAGAGTTTTGTTTATCCATCTGCGCCCTGAAATTTTGTACTTCGGCTCATTCAGCCAGTGAAATTCATCATCAAACTTTACTAATCCATCTGCTAGATTTTCGACGGTAATAAAATCATCCTGTGGCAATTGATCCATGAGGCACTGAATAAACTTAGGGATAGCCCAGTCCTCTTCTTCCGCGTGAATCTTCTGTTGTATCTCCAATGCGAATGCATACATGCGCTCAAAGAGCGCCCCGCTCTTGTCAGCAGCCTTCGCTACTACGAGTAGCGGACGCCATATTTCTGCCTCTCTCCCTACGAGTTCTTCGAGGGTGATGGTCGCCAAAGTGCTTTGAACCTCATCAAATGCACAAAGTGCCGCTGGATAAATCAGGCCTCTCAATTCGGGCCATTCCAAGGAACTGAAATTAATTTCTTTGTTGGCCACCTTTGGATTCCGAGACCGTAACATCAGCAACTGAATACATCTGGAAGCCAATGCCTTATCGAGTGGCTCCGTTCCCGTCAGAATCTTCGGGCTATAGGTGTCATAACAAATCACCTGTTGCTGCCCATCTTCACTTTTCTCACAACGGGGCATACTTCCCCCTCGTTTGTATCCAACGCGAAGAATTTCTTGCAGTACGGCTGTTGTTTCATCTCTGGCATTCTCAAGACGCTCTGCCTCATCAATACCGCATGTAACACCATTGTTATGGATTAGCCGTACCAATGCTGCAACAGTCGGATTGGTTAGCAGTTCGCCATTGAATGATAGTAATACTCCAATCTGGAGCATTTTTGTTTTTCCGCTTTTATAAATCCCGTAGATGTGAAGATATGGGAATGAATGAAAGAACTGGTAAAAATATGTGGCGAGAATCCAAAGTGCTATGCAATCGTAGTAGCGACTGTCCTTGATTTCCGCATACTCCTTGAGTTTCTCGGTGATTAGATGATGAATGTCTCCTATTGAAAAAGCCTCAGCACCATCAAGAAAGTCCAATAGCTGTTCTTGTGGCCAGCGCATACGTTGATCATTCAAAGGAAAGCGCAAAACTCTTAACCCTTTTTTTAGAAATTCCTCTTGGTTGCAGGGGAAACACTCGCGCTTTGAGGTGATGGTAAAGAGTTCTGGCTGCCCCTCTTGCATGAGGGGAACAGAATAATATCCAACACCTTCATGAAACGCCTGTAATGGCAGAATAGTCTTCTCGCTGCCGCTCCTTCGTAGGCTTTCTTTAAGCTGATCTTGCCTAGAAGGTGGGCTATACCTCTCAGTCAGTTCCAACAAAGCAGTAGCTACATCCTTGCCTTCGTATTGTCTGATAAAATCAGTTACGTCCCCTTTCTCTGGAAATCCATCTGGCCACTTTACGAGATAGATTTCCCATTCAAAACAGTGACGGGAAAAATCCTGACATAACTTATCTGTAGCCTTTTTTCCTGTTTCATCGTTGTCCAGAAAGACAAAGAGCTTTTTACTTGGGATGCCTTTCTTTAGGAATTCCACCCATTCTTCTTTGAAGGTTTGCTCCCCAGCCGTGCCGCATATTGCAGGAAGTCCGATGGATCGCGCTGCAATGGTATCTGGCTCTCCAGCACATAGTATTATTCTGTCCTCCTCTGGATCATACGAATCTAGAGGGTAGAGCGTTGATTGGGAATTCTTGGGATATACCATGCCTTTTTGTTGGGTTTTGGGAGCCTTAGGAGGGCGTTTCAGTTTTTTAAAAGCATAGCTGCCGTGCTTTTTTTGAACGGGGAATGAATACCAAGAGAATCCATCCTGTTCTATCCATCCGATCTTGCGCTTCTTGATTTCTTTAAGGGTAAAACAGCGTTCTTTAATGAGGACTTGGAGCATCTCTTCGTTCGCTAGAAGAGCCTTATGGTCGGCCTGAACATCTTTAGCTGATAGTTTGCGTGATGACTTTTTGGACTTCATAAAAAATGAACGGAAAGGAAATGAATGGCATCCTGCAAAGAGCACTCGCGGATGTGCATGACTAGATCAATAGTGGAACCGCCTGACACCCCGCCCTGTTCCTTCCCTGAAAAGCGCTTCCAAGTGTTTGTTTTCTCGAAGAGTATGAGAGATGTTGTTTCTCTGTTCTGTCTGATGGCATGTGTGCCATTGCCAGACTTTGCTGTTTGTAAGCCGAGAACATGCGCTACATGTACAATCGGAATGCGCCGCAATCGTTCAAAGTTAGATTGTGATCTGCCTTTGGGGAACCTAGAATGAAACATGTAGAAAATGGGTAAGTGGAGAAAAACTCTCTCGTCTGGAAACGAGAGAGGCCGCTTCCCTATGGAGGGCAAGAAGACTGTCTAAACATGAGGTACATGAGTTGCAGAAAACGCTCAGCTTCCTGTTTTGCCTCATCGGGACTCAATTCTTTGCCATACTCTTCTTTAACGAGTCTGGAAAATTCAGCCGCTTCTGCCTCAGTGATATTCATTTTTGTGTGGCGTAAATCCGTTGCTTGAGCAGTTTATGATGTGTAAACAAATGGAGTGCCGATACCTTTAATTCACCTGTCCAAAAAGCTGCAACCGCTTCAGGTAGACCTTGTTCTAATGCAAAAAAGAAATTCACCCTTCGAGAATCACTCTTGCTTCTCTCTAAGGCGTTAATCCGATAGCCGAGACAGGCTAACGTAGTTGCCAGAGCCAAATCTGAAACTTCATATTCATTGATCACCCTGTTAGTTTGTCATGCATGATTACCCAGAAATCTGTCTCGATTCAGGGAAAGGAGAGTCAGTTTTTAGAGCAACTACTAGAGAAAAACCCGAATCCAACATATCCCTAAAATTCATTGACGACCTTTCGTGGGAAAGGATTCGGGCAATGTCTATCTCATAGATTCAAACATTATTCTACGTCCTCCTCTGCCATCCGATATGGTGAAGGCACTTGCTACCTCCTCTTTGAGAAACTTACGAGCTATGGAGACTTGGGGTGAAGGGTCTTTGATCCTTAAAACCTTTCCCAATTCTGCCATATTTTCATAGTGTCTTGGTTCTGGGCTTCCAGCTTCGGGCGCAAAAGCTGCAATAACCCTCAATGCCTTTCGTCTCTCCTTATCCTTTTCAGTTAAGACTTTGCCTTCCATTCTTTCTTCAAACAGCATGTCTTTCCCCCTACGAAGCGCTAAGGGGTCAGTGCAGATTTCAAAATCCATGCAGCGCACCCACACTGGCTCTTCATTCTTAGCTGATTGAGCAGCGCTATCTTCCTTGGTGATTGCCCAGATGAGCTTATCGCATACTTCTATAGCCGCTTTTTTGATGGAGGAATCTTCAGCACCTGATCTTTCTGGCTTCTCTGAAGAGTTGAGGATGATTCTTGCGACAGTGAGTGGGAATGTGATTTCTTCATGAAGATTGTGGGCATACCGATCCGCAATGCTTTGGACACTTTCAAAGCTCTCCAGTCCAAGGCGATTGGGCTGTAGGATAAGATAGTTCTCTAGAGTCTTCAGTTTATCCTTCAGAATGAGGAGCAAGGCGGGAAAGTCTTTTGAATACTCTTCGGGATGATTATCTCGAATACTCTTGTTGAACCAGATGATCGGGAAGAGATCAGCAAACTGCTGAACAATCCTCCTCCGAAAATGATCATTCGTTTCTGTATGAAGAAACCCTAAAGCCTTCTTTCTTTTTTCAAAATCCAAAATAGAGATTCTATTTTCCTTATCGAGGTACAGGCTAAGAGCATCCCGTAGCACAAGATCCTGAGGCTGGTCGGCTGATTTAGTGAAAGGATTTTTGTAGCTCACAGGATCACTAATCCCTGCGTCGCACATACTCACTCCTACTTTGGCCAACCGCTCAGCCGCCTCCCAGAGAAGATTTTCCAGAGAAATGTAATATTCATCATGTCTCAAATCATTCATATAGCTGATATGCTCCCTCCACATTTTCTGAAGAAGCGGGACGCTCTGAATGTATTCATATAGATCGATTCCGATAATCCTTTGGCTTTTTGGGTCGGTTTCATCAATGGAAACTATTTGCCCCCTCAGAAGAGACAGTCGTTCAACAATGGCTTTTTCATTTTTCATGCTCATATAGCCCTATTCTAGCAATACTGCCGCCTCAATCCGAGTATTTGCCCGTAGCTTGTTCGTAGTGCGCTAAAGACATCAGGAACTTCCAGTACCGCTCCAATTCCTTAGTGCTTTTCTTCCAAGCTCTATCCAGCTTTCTTTTCGCCTTCATGTCGTCTCTGTGGCTGCACCATTCTTCTCTCAAGGCGTTTTCTTCTGTGAGTGCCTTACATAGTCTGGATTCCTGAAACAGCACGATCTTAATAATCGCAGCATGGCAATCAACGTGCTTGCCTGAAAGCCGAGCGTAGAAATCCAAGATGTTCGTAGAAAAATCACCATCTGTTTCTGATTCAAGAGCGGAAACTACGTCTCTTTTGAAGCGCAAAACTTGCTGAAGCAGAGCAACATCAGTGACATTCTCTCCGAATGTCTGAGGATCATGTTTGCGTAGAAATCTCACTATTTCCATCTCTGGCTGCTGCCCCAAAATCATTTCAGCAACTGCGATCATCTGCGGACTGGAACGGATGAGCCAGTGCCTACGCGCTGTTGCTTCTTGTATCCGTCTGCTGAGCTTCTCTTCTATTGCCTTCCAATGCTCTCCCATCTCCTCTTCGATGGTCTTCCTCATCTGAGCCTTTTTCCTGCTAATATAGCGTCTACGAGGCTTTGTAGAGGATTCAGTGCTGATGATCTCGTGAGTAGTGGGCATGATAGGAATTGAAGCGGGAATCGGGACAGCGCAGTGTCTTGACTGTTATTCCAGAGACACTCACTCTCCTCATCTTCCTCATATCCTAGCGGAAAGCACGTCATTTTCTGAAGCTCAAACTCCGACAATTCTCCTGACATCAGCCATTTTTCGCATACTAAAAATTAAGCTCTTCAATTAAGAGAGCCAAAGGAGGCAAGAGTTTTACACAGTCTAAACTCAGCCGAAGCGACTTGAAGAAGTGGGGGGTGAGATTCGAGCTACCCTACAGTGAAAGCGTAGTTGCACAGAGGGCTGCTGCATTGGGAAAAGATGAACCCGCCGCACCCGATGAAAGTTCGATCATGCATTGCAATATAGCCATCTCAGATACGTCATTGCTCTTCCGAAGACTAACCAAAACACTCCCCGCACGTTCATAATTTCCATCGGATATTGGCATATCGTAGAGATTCATCGCTCTATCCAGTCGGGCTTTGATAGTCGCTCTTGAATGCCCGCCTACGAATACTGTTTCCATCATCTCTAGGGGCGAGGTCGTCTGTGAAGGTCTCGGTGCTGTCGTAGTGCGTGAGGGGGTTGTTCTGCTGGAACTACTATCAGTATCTGCACTTCCTCCAGCCAAGAAGAGAAAGCATATGAGCGTAATGGATGAGAACAAATGGCGTTTAGTCATGGGAGATGGGTGAATCGTCAGTAAAATTTCATCTAAATTCTCTACAAAAGGGATGATTGGGCGATAATCTCATGCATGTCTCGTAGTCAGTTTCGTCCTTATATTCATCATCAGTATCCGCACTGCCTCCAGCAAGAAAGAGAAAGCACAGAAGCACAATGCACGACCAAAGATGACGCTTTTTCATGAAAGAGGACGGAAAATTGCAAAGGGAAGAAGTGAACCCGTTGCATAGAAAGCGAGATCAATAACATCGAATGTCCCCAAGCCTGATACAACCACCTGTATGAGTTCTCCTCCAATGGCCAAAGATGGGGCAATCGAAAGCCATGCAAAGCCACTCCAGCACCATCCTGCCCTGCGCCAGACCAAACACATGGCACTACTGAAAGAATACGCCCACAGTCCTGCTGGAAAACTGAATAAAAACCATTCATACAGAGCATGAGTCTGTACATTGATGCGAATCATAGTTACAGCATCCAAAAGCCTTGCGGTCTCTATCCAGCGAAACACAAGAAGCTGTTCTGAGCGCCACAGTACATAGATAAGACTGCCAGCCATAATGGGCAGCAACACATGAAAAAGATATTCGTAATTCTGCCTATTGGTTACGGGGAGTACGGCTGCCATTTGTGAGAATGATTCAGAGAATAACCATATCTATAGATAGTGGTCAATAGATAGTGCTAAGCGAGAGACTAGGTTGATATGCAAGACAATATTTGCCAACAACTCAGTGATCGCATTCGTTACCTACGAGAAAAGCATGAACTGACCCAAGAAGAACTTGCCCGTAAGGCAGGTATCAGCACGAACTACCTTCAGAATCTGGAAAGTGATCATCCAAAAAATGCGACTGTGATTACCTTGGGGAAGCTGGCTAAGGGCTTTGATATTCCTGTCTGGCAGCTTCTGAAGTTCAAGTAAATAGCCTTCCTGCTAGAAAAACACCTCGTAAGAGGGGGTTTGATTTGTTATGCTTGCTTCTATGAAGAAACATGTAATGAGCGGCCTTTTAGTATCAGTTTTCTTCCTACTGCTTATTGCATCAATTTTATTGTGGAGAAAGGGCTTGATTGGAGGTGACACCGCTTTAATGCTTCCCCGTCCAAACTCAACCTTTTTGCTCCTTGTGGCAGTCCTGTTTGGGATGGTTCTGCTTGGTGCTTTCTTAATGCGCCAAATCGCAGAAATAAGGCTGTATCTTCAGCATTCGGAGCACAATTTAAAGAGACAGATTCGTGAATCTGTGGAAAGCAAATTTATCGAAATATCTCCAACTGCCAAAGACGTATTGGAGGTGGCAGTGGAGATATGGAAAGTAGAACAAAGAATCGGGAAACTTCAGGACAAACTACCTGAGAATCAGAGCAAAGGACTTTCAGGATCATTCGCACGACTCCGAAAATTTCTCGAAGGTTACGGCATTGAGGTGAAAGGCTTTACGGGGAGCAAGTATTCACAAGGAATGGCTGCTATGGATGTAATTAGTGTTGAAAAAGATCCTGATGCACAACATGATTATGTGAAGGAAACTATAGAACCCGCCATCTTCACAGAAGGACGTATAGCGAAGAAGGCGCGAGTAATCATAGCTTCCTCTATTACGCGGAATCCCTAATGGGATTTCTTTTCTATTATGAATATGAGTACTTCAAATCAGATCATCCAAATTGGCATAGACCTTGGAACCACTAATTCCGAGATCGCCGTGAACGCGAAGGGGAATATTGATGTGATCAAAAATCCAGAAGGAGACGAATACACACCTTCAGTTTTTGGCTTCGACAAAGCAAAGAACAAAATAGTTGGGAAAAGAGCTTACGAGAAACTCTATCACTTCGCCTCTGAAGATGAAGTGAACAATTATGTGGCTGAAGTGAAACGACTCATGGGTACATCGGAAACCCGCACTTTTGAGAGAGTAAAAAAACAAATGAACGCTGAAGAAATTTCCGCTGAGATTCTAATTTCACTCAAGGAATCTGCTCTCAAGCGCTATCCCGAACTACCGAACAACACAGCCGTCATCTCAATTCCCGCATACTTCTCCACTCTCGAAGCAGAGGCCACGAAGAGGGCAGGAAACCTTGCTGGCTTTGACTATGTGGTTCTTTTGCAAGAACCCATCGCAGCCGCAATTGCCTATGGATTCCTGAACTCCGCAAATGAGAACTGGCTCGTATACGACTTGGGGGGAGGCACATTCGATGTAGCTCTCATATCATCGCAAGATGGTGCTCTAAGTGTGAAGGCTCACAATGGAGACAATTTCTTAGGAGGTAAGGACATTGATTGGGCAATCGTTGATAAGCTATTACTTCCTCGCATCCAAGAGAAGTTCTCTCTTTCCGATTTTTCTAGGAGCAATGAGAAGTACAGAACCGTGTTTGCCAAACTGAAATATTTAGCAGAGCAAGCCAAGAAGTACCTATCAGAGGAAAAGAAAACCACAGTGGAGATTGAAAATGTGGGTAGTGACGATGAAGGGGAGGAGATCTATTTGAATGTTGATATTTCAAGAGCGGATTTTGAAGAAATCGTTGCACCTCTCGTAGACAAAACAATCCGTCTCGCTCAACAAACCATTCGGGAAGCAGGAGTAAAGGCATCATCGATCCGCAAGATTGTTCTTGTGGGTGGCCCCACACAGATACCCTTCATCAGAGAGAGACTTCAAAGGCAATTGAAGATTGAGGTTGATACCTCCGTAGATCCTCTCACGGTTGTTGCTAAAGGCGCATGTATCTTTGCTGGAAGCCAAAAGATTCCAACTGATATTCGGAAAAAATCTATAAAGGATACCGATGAGATAAAACGAGAAGTCGAACTAAACTACGAACCCATGACCTCCTCGAATGAAGAGGTTATTACGGGCATTATCCCTTCTCTCAGTGACTCTACAAAGGATTACTACATACAGATTCAGAGCGAGAGCGGATTCTATACCAGTCCAAAGATCAAACTTAAGAATGGTAAGTTCTTCGCCTCCCTCTCAATCGAAGAAAGAAAGCAGAATCTTTTCTGGGTCTATTTGTTCGATGATAAAGGGAAGCCAGAACAGATTTCCCCTGACTCTTTCAGTGTCATGCATGGGCTGTCGCTTACAGGTGCGCCTATTCCACATTCCATTGGCGTATCAATCGCAAGAAGAAGCGTAAAGAACAACTTCCAATACTCAGAGGAGTTCTACCGATTCTTCGACAAAGGAAGCATTCTTCCTCTCTCTAAAACTGAGCGGTTCAAAACAGTGAAGAATCTACGAAAGGGTGATACACAGAATGTACTTCCAATCAGGGTTTATGAGGGTGAGTCAGAGCATCCCGATAGGAACATCTTCATTTGCGATATTAAGATGTCTGGGGATGCCATTCGATTCGATCTAGAGGAAGGCACTGATATTGATGTAACTATTGAGGTAAATGAGTCCAGAGAGGTGCAAGTAAGCGCCTTTATTCCAAGTATCGATCTATCTTTGCGCTCAGTACGAGAGACTTTGTTCGATGAAAAGATCGATTTGGTAGAGCTGGAAAAAGATCTGAAGGGTGAAGAGGAGCGTTATTCGACCATCAAGGAGACTCTGACTACAGAGGAGCGTGAGGAGCTTGATGAAGATGTGGAAGAAGTTTCGCGTTCCGTTCGGAATGCCATCTCAGATGAGGATGAAAAGAGGAAGGCATCTAAGCAAATGAAGGATTTGAAGGGCAAACTCGATCATGTTTCAAAGCAAAAGGAAATCCCGACCCTCAAGAAAGAGTTCACAAAATCTATTGCTGAGGTGGAGGATCTAATTGAGAAGTTTGCAGATGATAAGGATAAAACGAAGCATGTGGATCATTTAAAGAAGCTCAAAGAAGATGGCGAAAAAGCCATCAAGAACGATGACAAAGCCCTGCTCTCCCGCGTAATAGATCAGATCACAGATTTGGGTACTCATGTTCTCACTACAAACCCTGCATTTTGGGTATTTAAATTCGATCAATTGGCAGATGGGAGCCAGCCATATACGGATACTGAGAAGGCAGACTTCTTTATTAAAAAGGGCAAGAGGGCGGTGCAGCTCAGCGATCTCGATGAACTGAAGGGATGTGTGGGCAGTCTCATGCAACTGTTGCCTGAGGACGCTCAGAAGGGCATTGGAAAGTCGCTATCAGGGATCACTCACACCTAACATGCTCTCAAAGAATGCCTTTCATGTTCTCGGCTTAGAATCTTCTGCCCAGCAGAAGGTTATTCAGGTGCGTGGAAAGGAAATCCTTAACTTTATGAAGATTGATGAAGTTCCTTCATACGAATTTGATTTGCCGTTATTTGAGGGGTATCGCACAGAATCGAATGTGAAACAGGCTATGAACAACCTTGCGAACCCCAAGAAGAAAGTAACGGAATGGTTCTTTTGGTTCCATATTCTAGATGACAAGGATGAGGCGGCCTACAAAGCTATTCATGAAAAGAAATATGAAGATGCGATCTCGATTTGGGAAAAAGGAGCTGATAAGAGCCAGAAATCTTTCACGAAGAAACAGAACCTTGCTCTTCTCCTCTGCATGTTGCTTCTTTCTCAGCAGAAGATGAAGAAAAAGCATCTTACCGAATCAGTACAGTACTGGCATGAGCTATTGAACGAAGAGAAATTCTGGCCTTACATTAAGAAACTCTACAAGGTTGATGACGATTTACAGACAAATGAATCTGTAATAGACGACTTCAAGGATAATGTAAAAACTGAGTTAGCAGACATCTACGCTGTGATAAGCCAAAAGCATAAGGATGATTCTATGTTTTCTGAATTTGCTGAGGTCTTCAAAGAGCGAGGTAAGCAGCTTGAAAGAGGGGTGCTCGATCCCGCTTTTGAAGGCATACATCAGGCAATCGATACGATGGAATCTATCGAGATAAAAGAAGGAGAAGCGCTTGATGATGAAATCATGAAGAGCGTAAAGCATTCCCTCACTAAGATTCAGGATGGATTCAATAAATTAATCGATCTCGGATTAAACGAAGAAGGAAACACGTTGGTTTTAAGGGACAAAGCAGCCAGTGCCATCCGTACTATCGTCTTACGCATTTACAGCGCCCATAGGGATACGGACAAATCGAAAGCTCTTCTGAATATTGCCCTCAAAATCTCGGGTACGAGTGGGCTAAAGCACAGAATTGAAAAAGATCTTCGTACATTGCAGGAGAATAAAGATGAAGATGAAATGTTTAAGCCCTTAGTGGCGCTCATTGAGAAGGGAAAATATGAGGAAGTATTGCAATGGATCGAAGCTGAGAAGGTAAAGAATGAAGACAATGAAGAGAAGATCCAGAGTTTAAATGAATTCAAGAAGCACACCATTTCTGGCTATGCGGTTCGCAAGTACGAGATGGCAATGAAGGACTTCAACGCGCAACGCTATGATGCCGCAGAAGGTAAATTTGAGGACATAACATTGCTATTGGAGCAGAACGCTGACTTATTTAATTACAACAAAGAGGTGGTTGATGAAATGCTGAGAACTGTAAAAACATTCTCCTCTCAGATGGATACATTCGGAGCTGAGCAGGTAGATAAATATCGAGAACAGTTTATAGAGAACATTAAAGACAAGTTTGGAGACCATGTGGAAACGGGGGTTCTCATTGTTCTTTTTGATTGCCATATGTATCTCGGTCTTCTGAAGTTTCGTTCACGAAAGCGCTCTGAGAACATAAAAAACCAAGTGATTGGCTGGGCAGTTTTCATTGGCTTTGGCCTTATTGTTGCCGCTCTCTCCAACTAATTATGTCTAAGAAAGATCATTACAATTTTGACCTTAACTTCTTGGATAAAGATGATTCCAAGAAGAGCAAAGCCATCACTAAAAAGACGGAAAGTGCCAGCGCCTCTAAGCCTTTCAGAGCAGAATGGATACCTCTAATTGTTGTTGGAATCGTGATACTCGGCGGTATATATGTTGCGCTAGCCTCCTCTAATAAGCCACCGTCCACACCCACATACAGCGAAACAAGAGAGCCACCTGTACCTGTTTCTAACTATGAGAGTAACAATGTATTAAAGACGGAAACGGCTATTCAAGAACCAGTGTGCAATGAGGGATTTTGTTCAACCCTTGATGGTGCAAAATGCGTACCGAGACCGCAGCATTCTCATTGTGTCGAGAGTAGGAGCGACATCTGGCTGTGTGATGTAGGGTATAAAGAAGAGGGTGATACATGCCTATGTGCATCTGAGAACTTCCAATGCAGTGGTGTTTACTTGACCCGCGTTAACCAAATGGACAGTGAATTTGAGCGGCTAAAGGCTGATCTCGAATCCACATATGTAGATGAGTACAGTCAATATTCAATTGATTCGTATAATAGAAAGCGTGAAATCATTCTACAAAAGCTCAAGGAAAGAGATCAGTACCTAGAAGATTTTTGTGAATGTTCCCTCTAACTATGGAAGCTCCAGCAAAACCCCTCCTCTACAACGGCTTCAAACTAGGCGATAGCCTAACGGTAACAAAGCGTATCGAGAGGGTATATTTCACTGATATTTATCTGCTTTCAGACGAAACATATCTTTATGTTTTTGAGAATTTGGCTCCTAAAGATGTGATTCCTAGCCGCAGGGCGCGGTTCAATGTTCTGAATGTCAGCATAGCCAACAAAGAATATGTGGGAATCATCTTCACAGAGCACTCTCATGCCATTGTAAGCAGAGCAATGGAGGAATTGACCACGGCAAAAGGATTTGACTGCATAGCAGGGATGGAAGAGCTAAAAGCGATGCTTATGAAGGATGTGATCAATCCTCTTCTGCATCCTGAAAAATATAAGAAGTTCAAGCTGACGATCCCCAATGGCATCCTTCTTTTTGGTCCCCCAGGGTGCGGAAAAACGTTCATTGTCCGTAAACTTGCAGAAGAGATTGATTATCATTTCATAGAACTTAAGCATTCTGACGTAGGTAGCCCGTACATTCACGGCACTGCAAACAAGGTGGCAAATGTCTTTGAAATGGCAAAGATCAAAGCTCCCTCCATTATCTTCATTGATGAGCTTTCGGGCTTAGTTCCCAAGCGTGAGCGTCTTGACGCAACCTCGCAATACAAAGAGGAAGAGGTGAACGAATTTCTCATGCATTTAAACGACGCAAGCGATAAAAATGTTCTTGTCGTAGGGGCTACAAACTTCCCTGACAGAATAGATACAGCCATTCTGCGTTCGGGAAGAATGGATAAGAGGATCTATGTTTCTCCTCCTGATTCAAACGCGCGGAAACAATTGTTCCAAATGTATTTAGCGGGGAGACCACTGGTAGGCGTCATTGATTATGATATTCTATCGAAGAGAACAGAGAATTTTGTGAGTTCAGATATTGAACTGATCGTAGACGAAGCTGCACGAAAAGTAGTGGAGCAGGATGAGCCGATCTCTCAGAAGGTCATTGAAGGCGTAATTGAGAGGTTTAAGCCTTCTATCTCTCCTGAGGAGATAAAGTACTTCGAGCAATTTAAAAATCTTGAACGATGGTGAATACGGCACTTTTAACCACTGGCGAACCAATTTCTCATCAATCAGTAATGGTGAGAAAGGTGACAGCATTTTTCCTCTTCGCAGCCATCCTGCCTTTACCCTATCCCTACTACATGCTTCTGAGGGTTATTGTCTTTGTTGTCTTTGTGAGCATTGCCTTCAAGCTGTACAAGAAAGCACAGAAAATGGACATTGAGATGCCAACTTGGGGATGGGTTTTGGGCATTGTCGGTATTCTCTTCAATCCAATCTTCCCTGCTTTTCTCGTGCGCGAACTGTGGATGGTGCTTGATCTTGCCGCAGGGATCTTCCTTTGGAAGACCATTAAATGGGAACGTGAACTCTTCTCTCATTCCTCTTCCAAATCTATATGAAAATAAAAGACTCGTTTTGGGGTTCATGGTGCGGGATTGGCTTTGGAATTCTGCTTATCATAATTGGAATCGCAGAAATTGAGAGCGGAGATCTCACCACTTTGGATGGAGGAGTAACGACTCTTTTTGCCTCTCTCGCTTATCGTTCAATCAAACGGAGGCGTCTGGGAATGGCACAAACAACCCTATGGAGGATTGGGGGTGAAACTTTGCTGCTTGCATATGTGGGTATCGCTCTCGCTATCGATTTAAATACTCCAAAGTATGTCTACGAGAACCCCTTTGTCTTGTTGATACCCACCTTTGGCATCATAGCCTATCTGGTTGCTTACTTCGGGCATCCGATTGACTCCAAAGAGGTGAAGCCCAAAACAAAGACCATGAAATCGCCAAAATCGGATGCAAAGCACAAAGGCATTGGAGGATGGCTGACTCTTGTAGCTCTTGGCCTCTTATTTGCCCCTGTGAGCTTAGCAATTCAACTTTTGGGTACTTACCTGCCAATCCTGACCGATGGCACGCTACAAGTGCTTATTGATCCTAGCAGTGCCGCCTATCATCCCTTATGGGCTCCTCTGCTCATATTCGAGATAGTAGGGAATCTTCTGATGTTTCTTGGTGCTTGTTATCTGCTCTTTGTCTTCTTTAAAAGAAGCCAAACTTTCCCGAAATCTTATATTTTTGTCTCAATCGTATCGCTCATCTTCGTAACAATTGATTTCTTCGCAGCAGATCTTATTCCCGCTGTAGCAGAGCAAGATGACAGCGAAATGCTGGGGCAGTTGATTAGGGCTATTGTGGGTAGTGCGGTTTGGATTCCGTACATGCTTAAATCAGAACGTGTGAAAGCAACTTTCGTGGAACCATATTCAGACCGTATCTACACCTTTTTCAGCTCTATCCTTTCCCGCTTCGGCAATGCAAATACATAACATAGATGGGCTTACAGTTGATCAGGTTAAAGCCGAGATTGCGCGTGGTGGGAAATTTGTAATTTTTACCTATGCGATCTCGATTCTCATTATGACTTTCAAACGACCAACTGGTATCCACTTCATTCGTAGCGGTGAGAGCGCGGTTCCGAAGGGCATTCCAGCAACGCTGATTAGCCTCGTATTAGGTTGGTGGGGATTCCCTTGGGGACCAATCTACACAATCCAATCCATAGCGAATAATTTCTCAGGGGGTAAAGATGTTACTAAGGAGATAATGTCGTCCATTGATTCGGATGAGAAGCCCTCGCCAGCAAAAGAATTCATGAAGAAGATTTAATGCTCCTACAGAGAGGCGAATATCTGCGATGAAATATGGGCGGCAAGCCAAGTAGGAACCACTGGAGTACGCGAAAATGGGGGGAGTGGTGCTATGATGCCCTCCCTATGAAGACGATCCCAGCAGACAAAATTGCTTCCTTGAACTTCTTACTGGGTAGAGAGCCAGAAAAAGCCTTAGCACTGGTTGAAGAGCTAGGGGCAAAATATCCTGATGATCCGAGTTTTGCTGTGAACAAAGATCCCTGCTTGGTAGACATCGGCACGGCACTCAAGAAACCAGAGATCGTAGAAAAAGCTCTGTCGAATATCCTAGATCGGCTAGCGAACTTGCCAGAAAAACTTGAGGACTTTAGACATATCCTCGAATACAACGTAGGCAATGCCTATTACTCACTCTCAAGGTTTAGCGATCAATCCTACAAAGATCCCTTTAGAGGCAGAGAGCAACTGACTCAAGCTAAGATTTATCATAGGAAAGCCCTTTTACCACCTGACAGCCTTTTTCAGCCACAGGGTGCTCAAATGTATGTAAATTGCGGGAATGCACTGTCTTCCTTGGGTAGACCTCTGGAGGCAATTGAAAGATATGAAAAAGTTCTGCAATTCCAACCCAATCATCCAATCGCATTGGGCAGTCTGGCATTGGAGCTAGAGCAGTTTTACTACACCTCTAGGCATCCCTGTCTCTTGCTGCACTCCGTAGATCTTTTGAAGCAAGCTCTAGGTAGTAGTGAAATTGAAGATATTTCGGGTGTTGGCGCAAGGGCGCACTATGAAAAAAATTTAGACCGTATTGAAAAATATCTGCACAGCATCGAGGAGCAAGTTGGTAAAAAATTTGCTGATCAAAAAGCAAAGGAAAAGGGTAAGGGTAAGGAAGATCCTTACATTAGCTTTTGCAGAGAGCACCACTTGTTTCTCAACTTCAGTCTAAAAAATATCGGGTGCCAATCAATCTACGACACTGTTGAGCCGAGTTCGATAGTTGTTCCGATCATGGATAACACGATTCAAAAACTGATCGACAGACCAATTAATGAGATTAAAGAGAAGTATGTAACATCTCGCCTTTTATTCTACGAGGGAACTCAGTTATCGAACGCATTATTAGATGAGATGACCGTCTTCTCAGATAGTCTTGATTATGCTGTATACGGAGTCGAATCAGGCAAGATAAAAATGGCACTTGAAGGGGCATTCAATGTGCTGGATAAAATAGCCATTTTGCTAAACAACTATATGAACCTAGGCATCTCTGAAAGGCGCGTGAGCTTTACACACTTGTGGTACACAAATCAGGAAAAAGACAGGGGGCTTAGCCAAAAAATTATTGATACCAAGAGCCATCGCCTCTATGGCCTGTATGACTTAGCTAGGGATTTTGGTGAAGATCCATCATTTAATCGGTTAAAACAGATGCGCGATCTTTCCACTCACCGCTACTTAGTCCCTCATGTCGAAATGATTGATGCCAAAGCTGAGCCAGAAGGCGAGGCATATCATGTTTATTACCCTGATCTTGCGAAAGATGCGCTATATCTTTTGAAAACTGCACGCAATGCCCTGATCTATTCAATCTCGTATATCAATGAAGCTGAGAGCCAAAAAGCCAAACACAGGACAGGCATGGTAGCACCGATGTTTCGGCTGCCTTATAAACATTACGGGTTTAAACCTCTATAGGTTCGTAGGGAATCTCAAATATCCCTAGGAATCTCTTGCCCATACCGATCAGTTTTTCGCCACACTCTTTCCCATATTTCGTAATGCGTTGTGGGATACATTGAAGCGGGAGTGTGTATGTTGAGAGGACGAAAATCATAGGGTTCTCCCTCTCCTGCATAGTAAGGACAGAAATGGGTAAAGCAGACAAAATTGTGTGGTGAGGGGTTCTTAACAGTTGCCTTGGGGAAATTGCCATGAATCTTTAGAATTTCTTCAATCCAGTTGGGATTTTTGAGAGGAATATCTGGGCTAGCGGGAAGATTAGTATCTATGAAGATCGCAAAAGGCATTTTTGGTTTTTTCTTTCTGGCAGCGGCATAAAGCCTCTTAATATCGGCACCGATTTCAGAAGGCATGTTCCCTTTTTGATTCAATACCCCAGTGCGATGTCTACTCTTCGCTTCTACCGCAATCGTAAGTCCCGAAGGATGAGTTGCGATGAATTCACATATTTTTTCACCGTGTAGCTCTTCGCAAAATTCTATCGAGAAACCTGCTCTGACGAATATTCCTGCAATGGCAACCTCATACCTCGCACCTTGGAATTCAGCATCGTTTCTCAGGCGAGCCATCAGTTTTTCAGGAAGCCTATCTACTTCTAGCAGACAATAAATGTCGTAGCTTAGGGTGAGTAACGAAAGGGCAATTCCATTCACCTTTTTGCTTATGTTTGAGCCAATCATTGCTGTATTCTCCTTCCCCTCTACAAGCCATTTGTTCGTTGAATCCAACCATTTTTTTACTACATGCCTCCGATTCTCAGGAAGCCTTTCCTGTGAAGTCATCCACTCATCTCCTAAGACTGTCTCAATAAAGAGAGCAAATAGGAAGTTACTAAAGGCCTCCTTCTCTGGCAAAGGTCTCTTATAGAGCTTTTCACCTACCTTCCTAGCGGTATAGCCGTGAAAAACTACACTGGGAGACAAATCCATGTAAGGTTCTGGATTGATCCATGTCTTCTTTTTTTCATCAGTCAGAAAATTTAACTCAGCCCAGTCCTCTAGCGAAAGCTCTGCGCTCCGAGGGTCTTCATCTAGTACAAGACAGCATTTCTTATACTTCTTGCCGCTGTTACATGGACAGGGGACGTTTCTGTTGAGCTTAGCCATAAGGGACGGATTATATCACCTCGTACCTTGCGGTATTCTTTTCAGTTTAGTCGCTTCCTTAGAGGGAGAGACTCATGGAGCTTTTTTGACGGGGGCTTGGGTGGGTCAAGAGGAGCAAGTCACTAAAAAACTGGGGGTGGTTCTGGGTAGAAGACAAAATTTATTAGTATGTTTCTATATATTCCGAGAACCCCAAAACTCGGAAGTTCAATTATTCCAGTGCATTTTCATATACTCACTCGCCTCGCGCATACTCATAGGCTGAGAAGATGCCGATGCACGAATGAAAAATTCTTCCTGCCCATCCTTCTTGAGGAATACGGGAGTTCCGCTGGCTGAAACCTCAATAAGACAGACATCCTTCCCTTCCACATCTTCAATGCGGGGAATGATGTACTGGTTAAATTCTTTGCCGAGGTAATTATTAACAGTCTGAATCAACTGCTGAAGGAAACCATCTTGTTTCTGCCCCTTGATAAATGAGTAATCCCCATCAAGTCCTCCGACTGAGCCATCATCGGAAACGCCTATAAACAGTTTGCCGCCTTCGGAATTTAGAAAGGCGCATATCGCTTTTGCCACTGCAAATTCCAATGCCTTATTGACCTGTTTGGTTTTGGCATCAAACCGTAGCGATGACTTGAATTCCACATAGTTGTTTTCCCCTTTGGAAATTACGGACTTCCAATCAGATTCTTCAGCTTCCTCCGTTGAAGATTCTTTGAGTGAAGCGAGAAATTCATTAATGGATTCCGCAATGAGCTTTCGCCTCGCCCGAAGAAAATCATCATATCTTTCAACGTGCCAAAGCGTTCTATCCATAGGAATTAACTGTCTTTCCAGAGCGCCCGCGTATTCTTCTTCAATGGCAGGGAGATAGTCAGAAGGTTCTTTATCGGAAATCTCATAGTTTGTATCCCTCGTGATAAAAGCGCGGTTCGCAATTTCATTCACGAGCTTTTTCTGAAGATGATTGCTGGCCACATAGCCATTTCGATAGAGAACCGCTTGAGGGAAAATATGATGACTCTGGATGCTGAAATGGTCTCCCAAGGTGCCGTAGATTGTCCCGCCGTTGGCCCAGTCTATGGCCTTTTTATGCTTTGTGATGATGTAGAGCATCTTATAAAGCGGGTGGCTGCTCCCGCGTCCCTCTAGATCATCAGGCTTCACCTCTATTCTTCCGCGCTCATCTTGAATCTCATTCACAAGATCGGGAATGGGATTCTCCCCATCCATAGCCAAGTGAACGTCCTTATCCAACTTTTGATCAGTCTGGCCGCTGTATTGCTGCCAAATAAGAGCAAGGAACATCCAATACAGAAAGCCATTCTTTTCGGCTTCTGAGAGAAATTTCCCTTCGTTATAGAGTATACGGGCAACTACAGGAACGAGGACGTTAGTGGTATTAAGATCATCCGTTCCCCCTAATAAAGCTGTTTGCTGGAGAATCGGGATGAGATAATCCAGAGCCTTACTCACTTTTTGCCATGCCGCTTGGTAATCCTCTTGGGTCTTCTGTTCATAATGAATGCTTTGCCCATCAAGGAGTGCGGATCGCGTGAGAGCAACTACGAGACAGCGTGTAAAGAACTCCAATTCAAACGCAAAACCTAATTTTCCGAGACTCTCACTCTTTTCTTTCATTACTCTACGAGCTTTGGGCCATTTGCCCGTCACATGGGTAAGTACAAGCTCAGCATCAGTGAGTTTCGTTCCACGAGAGTTTACGCGGTCAAAGACATCTATCGCTTCATCAATATTGGCATTGGAGGGAATGGTTTGAACGGGGAATGTAATTTTTCTGATAGCCCTGAGCTTATTGAGATTTTCGTTAATTGTTGCGCCCAAACGCACATCTTCCGTATCTATTTCCTTCATGAGAGTGAATGCATCGAAGCCCTCAGTGAAACAGTCCACAACCCGCTTCCAAAATGGATCATTCTGCATTTTGGACTTCATTTCATAGAGAAATTCCCCCGTCTTTAAGTTGAAGTGGAGGTGACGGGGATCATAGACAATCTCTTCCTCGTTGTAATAGGGCGGGATCGCACCTCGCATGAGAAGGTAGAGGGTCGTTAGCCGTTGCTGCCCATCAAGAATAACCTTCGTAAGTCCAATGCGTCCCCGTTGTACTGCATCATTTTTGATCTCTGGTGGTTCATCTGTCTCCCACATGAGCAAACTTCCAGTCGGGTACTCTTTGAAGAGGGAAATCATGAGTTGCTTTGCATCCTCCAAAGACCACACATATTCCCGCTGGAATTCGGGAACCACGAGATCGAGTTTCTCTATGCCATCAAGGAGTTTGTCAATTTCCACAGAAAGAGAGGATAGCGCAGAAAAGGGGCATCCCAAAGATCATTTAGGAAACCTTGATAGGGTTCAATAGAACTGGATGATTCTTAATTACGTTCTCCCTCGTGATATAAACCATAGTCGTTGAGGGGCTACTATGTCTCGCTAAGGTTTGGCAGTCCAAGAGATCAGCCCCAGCGCGTATCATTTGACTGAGGCTACTGTGGCGCAACGTATGTACGCAAATACTGGGACGGTCTGCTCCAATGTCCTTCAGCCGATCCCTAACCATGAATTGCACGGCTCTTGTACTCATTCGCTTGCCTGATCTGTGGTTCATGCCAATGAAGAGAGGGGCATCTGCCGCAAGCTCACCCCTCGCTTCAAGATAATCTTTTATCGCAGCGTAAACATCATCTCTAATCCGAACATCTGCTTCCTTGTTGCATTTGCCGTGAACACGCATCACCCAACAATCATCGCGGCGCGAAAGGTCGCCAATATTTGCCCTGCATAGCTCTATGCACCTCAGGGCATTTATCAAGGCAAGAGACACCATTGCTTTGTCGCGCTTGCCTTTCAGAGTAGAGGTATCAATCGAAGAAATAAGCCTATTCGATTCCACTAAAGAAAGGATGTCTTTGGATACGGTTTGCTGCCTGATTTTTGGCAGTTTTAAACCAGACATCGGATTATGATCAATCGCTTTCTGTTCGTAGAGAAATTTGAAGAGAGAGCTGATAGCGCGGAGCTTCTTCACTATTGTTACAGACTGCAATCCGCTGTTCTCCAAATGAGCCTTATAATCGAGCATATCCCCAAACGTTATATCTTTCGCTCTCTTGTTCATGAAGGAAATGAACTGCCTAAGTTCCCCGCTATAAGTTCGGCGCGTCGCTACACATGACTGGTTCCTGAGAAAGAGATCGAAAGGTACTAAATCCTTGGGTTGGGCCGTTGATGTAGTGATGACTGAGTGCATGTCTGTATCTTACATATTAGATGTCTATTAGACAAGTGTCTTTTAGACATATAATTGTGTTTTCATGTTGCCTTTATTTGATATAATTGTGCTCATGAAAAAGGCTAAAAACCCCAAGGTCATGGGCCGTATAGATGTCGCGTCCTATCTGGATATAACCCCTCAGTATGTCGATGTTTTGGCTAATAAAGGGGAATTAGAGTTTCAGGAGACAACCTCAGGGAAGATATTTTTCGAGAGGGATGTCATCGCCTACGAGCGTAAGAGGGTAATAAAACGGGCAGGAGATAAGCGATTCAAAGAGAAGAGGTGATCCTATTGGCTTAATAGAGCCAATTGTGGAACCTCAAATGGCTCCTCGGTAGTGATATAATAGTTTCGGATTGCCTCTACGATGGGCTGCCAACACTGGCTATGGTTTATAGATCCGCTTGCCTCAGCCAAAAAGTCGAAGTCTGAGTGGGCGGATTTTTCGGTTCCAGACCCCGTTGCCTTATCGTGCGATTCCATCGCTGGTATCATCTCCACTGATGGAAGAAAAAGAAGAAATTCGCGTAGGCATTTTCAGCAAAACGAAGGGGTTTTTCCAATACGATTACTACAGAACAAAGCTCCGATGGCAGGGCTTTCTGAGCATGATCTACTACCGGTGGATTGAACCTCGGCTGTTCTGGGGAACGAGCGTTAGCCTTCTTGCCTCATTCTTTATCCTCGATTGGATCATTGTTGACTACCTTGCCCCTCAGTTTGCGAGTGGAGACGCCGTCACGTTTTTCGTTTCCGGCGGTGCGGCGACAGGCACAATTTTGGCCATTGCCTTCTCTTTGCAGACCATCGTCATACAAAATGCCGCAGAGCGGAGATCGGCAGGACTGTATGATGAGATACGGAAGGACAAAACCCCACTGGCGATTTGTGCGTTCCTCTCCCTTATCACTCTCTCGTTCTTCGGGATGGCCATCGCGGCTCCGACGCACCCAACATCAATTGCATCCATGCTGAAGGTTGGCACCGCCCTGATGGGGGTCGTGCTCTGGGTTCTCTACTTTTTCTACCGGCACACTTTTAATGAGCTTGATCCCGTCAGAGCGCTGGTGCGGATTGAGAAATCCCTTGTTGCATCCCTGAAGGAGTTGGAAGTCATCGCGCATGATGCGACGATCGTACTGAAGTGGCAGTCAAGGAAGGACGGGACGTCGAAGGAACTCGCAGAGGCTGCGGCCTATGGCCGGATGAAGCCGAGATTTCGGGAGATCAATAAGAGGCTTGGGTTCTTGTATGATTACCATGACAAACTCCTTGCCTCACAGGAAAAGCGCTCTGCGAAATTCATACTCGAATCGATCAAGAGAGTGCTGCAGCAGTACATCATGTTGCGTAGCGGCTCCTCACTCCGCATCCCCATCAGCCTCTGGGGGACAACCGAGAGTGATTCCCAAGATTTCCTCGCACCGAACTTGGAGGAATTGATGGCGAAGGGCAAGGCGTACATCAAAGCTGATGACGATGTGGGTGCGAATACCGTTGCATTCATCTTCAGAGACCTTGCGCTGACGGCAGGCGACGTGAAGTACGTCAACGAAAGGGGTGGTGACAACCCCATCACCACGCAGTGCAGAGGGTATTTCGATGAGCTATTGAAGTTTGCACTAGCGCAGATGAATCGCGAGGTGATCTTCCAGGGTGCGGCCGCGTATGGACAGCTGTCCATGCATGCTCTCGATAGAGGGCAGGACATCGAGTTCGATTCCATCAACAGGAGCCTCTTTACGATCGGCCTGAAGTCCGTCACGAACCACGAGTTCGATATTGTGTGGGGTCGCGTGGTAGCAATCTACGCACAACTCGCCATGAAACTCGCAAAAGAGGGCTCCAGTTTTGGACTGGAGATGCGGCTCAAATCCGTCATCGAACATTGGGAACCACTGCTTATGCTCGTGTCCGCGATGCTGAGCAAGCGGTTCGGGAGAGGAGGCCTCACATTGGAGACGGACTATCTCTGCAATCCGCTTATATTCTTGGCAGGTACATTCAATGAGCTGGATGCAGCGATGCGCCAAGCAACTGATCCACGAGTAAAGGAGGATCTGCAGGAGAAAATCATGATCCTTGCCGATCAGATATACTTCCTTTTCCGAGAGTTGTCGGAGCACCTGAAATCAGCCAATAGCCTCTTCGTGAAGACTATCGCGGACATCAGTGGTCGTCTCGGCTGTTACCTGCTCCAGTTGAGCACGGAAGTAGATTGGCAGGGTGAGAAAGCCGAACTCCTAAAACGCGCCACCGGTTACGTGTATCTGCCGCATCGCTTCGTGAGATACGCGGAAAAGTTTGAACATGATCTGACATTGGATGCCTTGGTAAACGCCGCGACTGTCATGGGCATCGTGGCTTTGGAAAAGGGAGAGAGAGAAATCGCCAAACATGCATTGGATACCGTGAGCTACATTGCAACTGAAGTGGCGAAAGGCGAGAAGGGCAGTTTCTATGATTTCGAGAGCACACGGATCATGGCCCGGGCGGGATACATAGGGTTGCTCGCGCATAAAATGGGAGACAAAGAATTGGTGGAAGAATTCAAGAAAAAGCTCTCCGAATTCGAAGAAACATGGACTAAGAAGTTTGGCGAAGTTGTTGGCAGACTTGATTCCTCCGAGCGCGTGGAACACGCGATGTGGGCATTGCGCGACAAAAAGGGAGAGTACAAGCATCCATATGATATTTCTTGGATCCTCGAGGAAGGAAAGCCCGAGACCAAACTGCTAGAGCTGGTTGATATCATCGACATCGATCGATTCTGTCTTGATGTGTGGAAGAGCTTTGTCTCACCGAGTCCACTGGAAAAAGAACTGGGATTAGATAAGAAAAATCGTGACCCCGTAGCAGCTGCTAAGCCTGCTGGGGTCACGAAGAAAAAATGATCAGAGGTTCTCATTCACAATTCTCCGCCCTCCTCCACCCCGCATCGACCGCCTCCTGCTCTGAGCAGAACCAACGCTCTCCCGCCGACTCATCGATCTGCGTCGCGTTGTAACTCTTGCAGCCCGGCACATGGTAGATCTTCTCTTTCTTGCCGGAGATGTTGCCCTTGATCTCGCAGGAGTCGCTGGGCTCCTCCTCGTCCGGCTCAGATGATGGTTCTGGCACCACTGACTCATCCGTTGTGTCGGTGCCGTCCAAGAGTCTCCACACAATCCACACCACGTCTTTCCGGCTCATCCCCGTGCCGACATTCACATTGTTGCTGAAGAGCACGTCGTTGTTTTTCGCATGGCTCAGGTACGGCTCGTACCATGCTCCGCTCGCTGATGTGTCACCGGAGATACTGAGCGCGACATACGCCATCTTCAGTGCCTCCGCGAAGTTCACCGGCTGCTCGGGTTTGAAAGAACCATCGGGATATCCCTGCACGATGCCTTGGCTCTTTGCGTAGCGGATGTACGACGCGTACCACGCGTCCTCATTCACATCACGGAAGCCCGTGGGTTCGGAAGCGGAGGAAACATCGGAGTCATTAGCCGCGAGTACGATCTTGAGGAATTCCGCGCGATTCACCGTCCTGTCCGGCTGGAATGTCCCATCGGGATACCCGCTCAAGACCCCACTTGCCTTTCCCCAGCGGATCGCGGCGATGTATGAATGAGACGAAGGCACGTCATTGAATTCTCCGCTGCTGTTTCCATTGCAGCCGCCCCACAGTCCCCGGTTCTCCTCCCGCGCTTCCTGTTCCAATGCGTTGTATTCCTCGAGCCTCGGATGCGGATACTGCTTGTAGCTGTAGGCGAAGCCCTCCTCGATCATCGAGGCTCCGATATCTTCCCCACCCAGATTCACGTACCGCAGCAAGCGGTCATATTTGTCCCGATCTTCCGCAGGGTTCTTTTCAAGTGTCACATCTTCGCCATCGAGGAGTTCTTTGAGCTTTGCACTGGCTTCTTTTCCAAAGCACTGGACGGGTTTACTCGGATGCACCGTCTCCGGCGTATCGATCCCAATGATGCGGATGGTTTCTATTGATCCATCGATTTCTACTTTGAAGGTGTCGCCATCGACGACGTTTGCAACCGTGCCTTGCTCGCCTTGAGCGGCGGCGAATGCGGGTAGGAGGAAGCTGATCGAGAAGATCGCTCCCGCGATCGCTCTCCTGCCGGTGATGTGCTGAGTTTTTCGCATCAGATAGAGGGTAAAGAGTAGATATACCAAGGGATGCCACAGGGATGGCGGAATGCCAGCCACAACGCGCCTGATCCGTGTTTCGTCCAGTTCATTACCAACAGTTATACACCAACAGTCATTGGTACTCAATCGTAGGTGTTCACACCAAGATAATTGCCGTGAAGCAAGATGTCGTATCCAACTTCGGCAAACAGATCCGCATTCTTCGACGCAGACACAAATTGACACAGGAGGAACTGGCAGGCCGCGCCCATATCAGCCTCAAATACGTGCAGAACCTTGAGGGAAAAACGCCGCAGAATCCCAGCCTTGTGATCCTGCAGAAATTGGCGGATGGTTTTGGAATTCCGCTCTGGAAGCTGCTCAAATTTGAGGAGTGATCACTCCTTGACCTCTTTCACGAGCGCGATCTTCCCGTCCGCAAGCGTGATCTTGTTTCGCAGACAGTGGAGCAGCTCCCGCTTCTCTTCAATCTTTCCGTTCTGCAGAAGGTACTTGGCATATGCTCGGATCTCCACCCTCGGCATTTTTTCACTCGTCTCCCTGCCCAGAACTCCCGTCGTGAATTTTTCGTAGCGCGACACCTCTTCCTGCAATTTCTTCTTCATCCCGATCTTGTCGAGGTCGACCGTGTCGATGATTGTCATGAGACTTTCGAGCAATTCGTCTTCCCGAATGGATGGCTGTTTGCAGTCGTGGTCTTTCGCATGGCAGCAACGGTAGTAGACGTAGGTCCGGATGCTCCCGTCCTTCATACGCTTATGCTTCTCCTCGGCGGTGATGCCGGAGCCACAATTCCCGCAGAGCATCATCCGCGTGAACGCAAACTCCTTCGTGCCCCACAGTTTCTTCGGCGCCATGTCGAGCACCTTCCCCGCCGCCTCGAAGAGGTGCTGCGGGACAAGCGGTTCGTACGTCCCTTGATACCAGTTGCCACTCCCCACCGGATACTCGAACTTCCCCGTGTAGAAGGGATTTCGGAGCATTCGGTAAATCATACTGAGCGTGATGATCCTTCCAAGCTTCGTCGTGAATCCGACCTCCTGCATCCATCGGTGGAGTTGTCGCCCCGACGCGTGTTGATATGCGACCTTCTCGAAGGCTTGGCGCACGAACGATCCGCGGATCGGATCGGGAATGACCCTGTTCTTCTTATCCTCCGGTCTTTTTTCCAGTGCATAGCCGAGCGCTGGGATGCAGGGACGATGTCCCATTTCTGCCCTCGTTTTCATGCCTCGTTTCGTGTTGATCCCTCGATTGTCGTTTTCCAGCTTTGCTTGGCTGCAGAGGATCATGAGAAGGAATTTCTCATTCGGATTGTTTGTGAATCTTTGCCCATGTGTGCGGATTTCGATCAGATGGCCTTGGTCCATCAGATCCACGACCGTACCCAGATCCCCGGCATTTCTGCTCAGACGATCTGCTGCCCATGTCAGTATTCCCATGAACATTCCCTCGCGGATATCGGTCAGGAGTTGCTTGAAGACGGGTCGCGCACCCGATGCCTTCGCGGAATGGCTTTCGCGGCGCACCTCGGAAATTTCCAAGCCTTCCCTTTTTGCGAGTTCCAGCATCGCCTTGATCTGCGAATCGATACTGAGCGCCTGACGTTCGTCATCCTCCGAACTTTTTCTTGCATATAGACAATACTTGATCGGTCCCGTGAGTCGCTCCTCCTTCGACGTGAGGTCGATGTGGGAGAGAACGGCGGATGACAACTTCGGTGTGCGTTTTTGGGGGATCGTGGCGGTTGCCATAGGAGATTGGGGAAAGGAAAGAAGCTACTGACAGCAATGCCGCAGTAGCCTCTTGGTATCCAGGCAATCGACCCGCTTGCCTACCCCTTATACCCCCTCAATTGCTCGCTGGCTCGTAGAATTCGCCCCGGACATTGTCCCAGCCGCCGAAAGATCCATCCCGTCCAAGCCAGCAGATCCCCATCGACGGGAACTTCTCCTCAAGTGCCTTGATAATAAGGAGCGAAAAAGCGTCCGCCAGATCGTCGTATCGCTCGATGCCGAAATTCACGAGCTGATTGATGAGATCTTCCGCGCCTTGCCTCGGAAAAAGTACTTGCCCTGATTGCACGGCGTGCGAGGTCAAAGCGAGACGCCCGCGCTTGTCTTGACCCTTCACGGGCACCGCCTCGGCCTCGTAGCCTTCCTCTGTCAGTAACTCGGCTAAAGAAGACTGATAGCCAACATCTTCGATGTAGATCTTGGATTCATCACGTCCTCCCGTCATATCCACAAGTTGCTTCGCGCGCTCAAGCGTTTCTAGCGACGTCATCCGCTCATTTACGGGATTCGGGAGTATGTAGATCTTGAGCTTCTGGTCGATGAAGAAGAGTTTCGCCGTCACCATTGCCGTGTAGTCGGCGGTATCGTTTTTCGAGATCGCGAGATCGATGCCTGTCGCGTTGTTAGCGAAACGCACTTTCGACACGGCCTGATCGGTTGTGTGCTCGACCGGAAATTCATCGTAATACTGGATCCACTGCGGGTGAATGACGCGCTCGGCATTGGAGAGAATCATCAAGAGGAACTCCCGATGCCATGCAGACTCGCTTCCAATCCGACTCTTCTCCTCTTGAATGGATTCTGCGGTCGGGTACTTCCCCGGCCAGAGGGGGTTGCCTTGGGCGTCAAGCAATGGATACTCGCGGTAAATCCCGCCCATGGATCCATCTGCGATGTGACGTTCAAATTTTTTCAGGAGGCAGTCTTCGTGGAGGAGATTCCCGATCAGGAATGTTCTTGTCTTCTGCCCGCCCGCCGGGATCACTTCTCCCATGAGCCACTGGTAGGTTTTGTCCCTGCCTTCCTTCGTTTTCACGGATTGCAAATCCTCGATATCATCGCAGATAATGAGTTGAGGTCGATACGGCCCGTGCCGGATGCCTCGGACACTCGTCTCCGTCGATGCGGCTGTGATGCGAGCGCCGAGGAGCGGCAGCACGATGGACGAAGAGTTCCACTCATCCTCGCGCTCCTCGAACGGCCCCAAGTCTTTTCGCAGCAAATCATTGCGCTCGATCTCATCCTTCAAGTTCTTCAGATGCTGTCTGGCTTGCGCTTGCGTCTGCCCGAGGATCAAGACGAACTTGAGGCTGGGTTTCCCGAGGATCGCCCAGAGCGGAAAGCTCAAGCTGATGATCGTGGACTTGGCAGATCCGCGGAACGCCGTGATCGCTGTGAGCTTCTGCGATTCATCCTCCGTGAACGCGAAAACCTCATGATGGAACGGAGCCGTCGGGCATGTCACATAGTGCCCGAAGTAGACGTGGAAGAAGTGAAAGTGGCTCTCGCGCGTCAGGCCACGGCGAAATATTTGGTCGTCGAGGATGCGCGAGAGGATTTCCGGGCTCAGTTGATCGGTAGGCATAGAAAAAGGGAGAAGGAATTAAAATTCCATGAAAAGAATATTGTCACCGCCCTTCCTGAGGGAGGCATTGAGTTCCGCAAGATCGCTGAGATGTCCGCAGTCCTGCCGCATGCCAAGCACGGGCAGGATCAACGTGGAGAATGCGTCGGCCAAGTCATCGTGACGCTCCTTGCCGAAGCCCGTGAGTTGCGTGATAAGCAGTTCCGCTCCCCGTATTGGAAACAGAATCATGCCCGACTGGATGAGATGGGACGTCGTCATGAGTCGCGCCCGCTTGTCTTGTCCCATCAGCTGAACGGCTTCTGCAGGCACGCCCTCCGCGATCAACTGCTCGATGGCCGAGCGTTGATACGCGACATCCTCCACATACATCTGCGTGGGATGTTTGCCTCTCCCGAGGGAAAAAGACAGGGACTTCGCCTCATCGATCGTCTGTTTGAATCCCATCCTCTTGTTCACCACATGCGGTAGGATGTAGATTTTCATATCTTCGCCGAAGCCGCAGACATACGCTGATACCATCGCGGTGCAATCCGCCGTATCGCGCATGGAGATCGCCAGATCGATCCCCGTTGCAACGAAGCGAACGTCTTCCATGGCTGGCGGCGCAACGTAGTATTGAATCCATTCGGGAAACACCACTCGATCTTCATCAGAGATAATGCATAGCAGGAACTCCCGTTGCCACGAGGCTTCGTTCCCGATCTTTTTCCGCTGCCGCTCGATATCGGCCAGCATCGGATACTTGCCCGGCCAACGACACTCGCCATCGTCATCGAGGAGCGCGAATTCTCGATAGATGCCATCAAGATCATCGTTCTCAATGTCCCTCTGCAATCGCTTCAGAAGACAATCTTCATGAAGAAGGTTCCCCACAACGATGAGTCGGGTATGTACATCGCCAGTGGGTAGGATTTCTCCGGTCAGTAGTTGGTACGTCTTGTCCCTACCCTCGCGGGTCTGCACGGAGTTCAGGTCTTCAATATCATCCGCAATGATGAGGTCAGGACGGTGCGGCCCATGGCGGAATCCTCTGACGCTCTGATCAATCGACGCGGCCATGATCCTCGCGCCGTACTTCGGGATCACGAGCGACGCCATCTGCCATTCGTTTTCCTCCTCTTGGAAGGGTCCTAAATCCTGCCGGAGGAGTTCGTTGCTCTCCAGTTCTGTCTTGATGTTTTTTAGATGTTGGCGGGCTTGCTGGATAGTTTGCCCGACAACGAGAACGAACTTCGCCTGCTGTATCCCGAGGATCGACCAGAGCGACAATGACATGTTCATGATGGTCGATTTCGCGGAGCCGCGAAATGCGGTCACCGCCACGATGGGAATGGATGTGTCTTCCGTGAGCGCGAACAACTCTTTTTGAAAAGGAGCCGTCTTGTACTTCACGTAATGTGGGAGATAGAGCGCGAAAAAGTGCTCATGGCTCCGGCGGGCAAGCGCCGCTCGGGCGATAGGATCGTTGATGATCTTGCCCCAGAGATCAGAGAGGAGTGGATTCTGTTTCATCAGTAGGTTGGGAAGGTGAAATAGGAGAGGGCATCTCGCCGCCGAGCGCCGAGAGTTCGATGGCTTTTTCAATGAGGGCGCGTTGTTCGGGCGTAAGCGCTTCGTCTTGTGTCTTGATCTTCGCTGTTACCTCGAGTTTGGTGTTGTAATTCGTGTTCCGATGCTTCAACCAGTACATGACGGCACCGAGGTTGCCGTTGCGGATTCCTGTAAGGAGCTGACTTTCGGCCATATCGGAAACAAGGCTCACGCCGTCTTGGAGCGCCTCATCGGCGGATGTGGTGAAGGCGTCGTCCTCTTTGCGCCAGCGATAGTAGGTGGCACGGCTCACTCCGGCCTTCTCGCAGGCAACCTGAATGATTGGCATTTTGCGAAGTTGCTCCAGCAGCGCCGCCTGCTCTCTGGTTTTCCGCGCGTCGATGACTTCTTGATGCTTGGTCATTTGCGGGAGGGGGAAGGAAGTGGCTCGGCTTTAATGCCGGTGAGTTTCTGGAACCGCTCGATCACGACCATGCAATACGTCGGATCAAGCTCGATTCCGATGCAGCGACGCTTTGTCTGTTCGGCAGCGAGAAGTGTCGATCCGGATCCCAAAAATGGGTCATATACGACCTCCCCGATCCGTGAACTATTGAGCAGCAGATGCCGCAAGATCGGAATCGGTTTTTGCGTTGGATGGTGCGGACTGCGAGGCGGCCGTGGATACATGAGCACACTCCTATCTTTCGAGCGCCGGAATTCGTGTGCGCCGTGCCAGCCGTAAGCCAGCAATTCATGTTGGCCCATGTAGTCGAGACGTCCGAGGACTGCTTGGTTCTTGATCCAGATCAGCAGCTGCCCAAAGTGCCACCCGGCGTCGCGCATGCCCTCCCGGAGCGCGAAAATCTGGCGATCGCTGTTGAAGCAGTAGAGGGCGTTCTTTTTTGTGAGGAAGGGGCGCACGGCCTCAAGCCACGTTCTGGTGAAGGCGCGGTATCCATCCTCTGTCTGTGCGTGATCGTTGAGGATCGGGGCGTGCTTCGTCTTTCCCTTGAGAAATCCCTCCTTGCCCTCAACGTAATCCACGGCATAGGGCGGGTCCGTGCAGATGAGCGTCGGTCGTGCTTTGCCGATGGCCTGTGCGACGAAGGCGGCATCTGTGCTGTCGCCGCAACCTATGATGTGATCTCCCAGCCGGAAGACCGAGCCGATGGTGATGGTTGTCTTCTTCATGACTTGAGGAGGGAAGCCTTGAGGCCGGAAACGGCCTTGAAGCGGCGAATACAAAGTTCAGCAAACACGGGCTCGATCTCCGCAAGCAGTGCACGGCGACGCATTTGATGACATGCCACCATGAGAGACCCGCTGCCCGCACAGAGATCCAAGATTCTGTCTCCGGGCTTTGTGCATCGTCTGAGTGCCTTCTCATATACCGATGGGGGTTTTTGCGTTGGGTGCTCCATCTCCGAGCCATGAACGCGCTTACTCAACCAAATCGTGAACATATCAATCACGTCCTCGATCATGCGGTTGCCCGTACCCACCTCCTTATTCATTACCTCATGAAGATTCGTGACGCCCGGTGCAAGGTAGGGTTTCCCTATGGTCCCGTAGACGCAGCTTTCTGTCGCCTTGTTAAAGGCCACTTGGGGAGTCATCGACCAGTTGCCCTTTAACCAGCTGCAGACACGCTGCGGCTTGATACCCAGTTCCCGATAAAGAGATTGCAGGAGCCAGATCCAGTTCTCATCACACCAGAAGAGTACATGAACATCCGGCTGCGCGACGGAGAGGGCGTTTTGAATGAGTTTCCGAAGGAAATCTGCGTATTCCTCCGGGGACTTTTTATCGTTCGTTTTGCCCCCATAATTCATCTTCAGGCTGACGCCGCGGTTGTAGTCGAGCCCAATGTTGAAAATCGGATCAGTATCAATCATCGCAATCTTCGCTTTCCCGACGAGTCGCGAGACGACTGCAGGATCAGTAGAGTCTCCGATGATCAGTCGATGCTCGCCGAGTTGGTACAGCTCTCCGACCTTCACCGTCGGCTTCTTGATCTTCGCCAACTCCTTCTCAAGGTCGAAAGCATCATCCTCAGTTTCGAGTGCCCCGTCCCAAATTTCCGAAAGCTCTGCCGCATTGAACCCGACATCGAGGAGCATCTCGACATTAAATTCTTTGAGCTTTTCGAAATCCCACTGCCCAGTCGATCGGTTCAAGCGGAGATTGAGATCCTTCTCACGTCCAATGTCTGGAATGTCCACAAACACCACGGGCACCTCCGTCATCCCGAGCCGCTGGGCCGCCTCGAGTCTCATGTGGCCTCCTATGAGGATGTTCCTGCGTCTGCTCGATCCATTGGCGATGACAGGATCGATGAAGCCGTAGCGCCGGATGCTCTCCATGAGTTTTGCGAGTTGAGTCTCGTCCCATATTCTTGGGTTGTAATCCGCGGGATGGAGATCACCGATTGGCACCGAGACGACCGTGAGACCGGGCGGACGGCTTGGGCGAAGGTTGGTCTTGGTCTGTATGTGTTTCCTGCGGCGGTGTGCCATAGGGAAAGGGGGAAGAAGATAAGCTTCTTCCGTGGTGGGATTAACCAGTGAGACAACGCAAGGGTAAGACCCACATCCGCTTCGAATTTCCTCTGACTATCGTTCATGGTTTTCCTCTCAAAAAAGAGGTTTTCTTTGCATTATTATTCATAAGTCTTATGGATGGATTTTCGAGAATACGCAGAAAAAAGCGTCAATTGTCTCCGCTTGGTTAACCCGCTGGTTCACCCGTCAGCTCCATAGATGCTTGCAGCATCCAAGTCGCAAGCTCATACACCAACGCTGTTCGCTGGTCTGTTCAAGAACAGGTTTGATCTCCAGATCGACGCACAACCGGCGAATCCTGCGTAGCTCCCGCGAGATCGATTCCTGCTTCCTCCCCATCGCATCGGCGATGTCCTTCACGCGCTGTGCATACTTCTCCGGGTACAATCGCATTTGGTAGAGATACAGGAGGACGCTTACAGCGAGGGGAGGGAGATGTGCGAACTGCCATTGTCCATGTAGCAAGTACCAAATGCCCGACTCGTCGCCTTCATGTCGCAGGGCTATGAATGTGTCGAGGCGAAGGCATCCTGCTTCGGGCAGTGGTACTGGGGCTACGACATCGTCCTTTTCCTCCTTACCAATCACAAGCGTTTGAATGTGAATCGTGACGTGTGTTTCGTGGACATGTGTCACTGTGTTGCGTGGCGGTGGGGTGTACACGGGGATTGGTTCATCATAAAGCATTGATGAAAATGAAGGCGTATCCAACATCTTCATCACCGATTCCAGCGCGCGGGTCTGGGATTCCGCCATCTCCTGTGCCATGTTCATCCACTTCGGCGATGTGAATTCCTGAATCGCTGCAAGACAGGAGGGTCGGACCACGTCAATGGCCTTGAGCGCCGGTCCCAAAGCATCAGCAATGGCCGTGAATGCCGAGAGATGGCTTTGTCCGATCCCCGCTAGAGAGGGAAAATCCATTTTGGGGAGGACAGCGACGGTATCGGCAATTTTCCTGAGGGATGCGATATGGCTCTCAGCAATCCTAGCCAGCGGCGCAACGTCGAATTTCGGGAGAGATGCGATAGTATCGACAATCCCTGCGACAGCCGCCGCGTACTTTCGCGCTTGGTTATCATCCTGTGGAGCCGGCACGGGCAGCTGGGCATTCATTCATCACAATTCTACCTGTTGTATGTTTTTTCGCATACCGTTATTTAAACGCTACCCATCAATAGAAGGAGGCGAAGATTGCGTTAATGCCTTTGCTAGAACGAGAATATTTTCCTCGAGCTTTTCTGTTGAAATTGCATACCGTGCATAGCATTCGTCTTTATCCGTGAATGTACATATGCCCCCGATTCCAAAACTTTCGGCAGGAAGCACAAAAAATTGATCGATGGGGTGAGACCGTTGCGGCAAAACTCCAATCCCAAGGACATATTCGTAGTTTCTCAATTCTTCAGGAAGGATGAAGCACCATTCCTTTTCAGTAGGTGAAACGTCAGTGGACACACTTAAGACCAAAGGGAAATCCCGATAGATGAAGAAGAGATCATCTTCGGTCATACCCTTATTCATGAAAAAATCATTTATCGCTTTAAATATCAGCATTCGCGCCTCTTTCATTGCTCTTCTCCCTTGTTTCCATTTTCCTAAAATGAACCACAGCTTCTCCTGCGCTTTATCGAATACCTCTCGGCTGGCAATCGGAGGGAAAGTGTCTCTGCAGATGACCCAATCATCTCGAGGATTATCTCTTTTGCCCTGACGTAATCGATTCCACGTTTTGTTGTAGATTCTGGCTCCTGTATATGTTTCATTCATAAGAATCCTCACAATTTTATCTCGGTCCCACAACGCACCGGTTGCAGATGGAATGCCTCGATCATTTAACGTGGCTGCTATCGACGAAAGATCAATGTTCTCCTGAACGAACATCGTGAAAATATCATGAACCGCTTGTGTCGTTTCGTCGTTCAGAGGGACGAATCGTACACGCTGATTCGAAATTTCTTTGTGCTCACCTCTCTTCAATAGACGTATCGGTTGCTTATGTTCATCGAGAAGTTCCCGAGCCATGCCATAGCAGGGAGTGCCTCCTGCTGAGTATCCTTGTTCTGATACTTTCACGCATCCATGAAAAACTTTGCCACTCAACTGTCGACTGTATTCAGCAGCCATGTAACGTTTGACAGCAGTTTGCAGAGATCCAATTAACATTTGATCCTCTTTGGGAAAGCCATCCTCTATGTAAATCACTTTCTTATTTCGCATAGTGCAACGAAATTCATAGTGCGCTGGTTCATTCTGATTTTGAAATCTTCCCCATCGAGATACATCGTAGACAAGAATGTATTCAAAAGTAGGCGCGGAATCATTTTCGATCCAGTTATCAAAAATTGCGATAAATCCCGGGCGATTTGCTAGAAGCCCTGTTTTACCTTCATCGGCTTCTTCATGAATGATCTCAATACCGTGTTGCTGTGCGAATTTACGCGCATGCTCACGCTGGATCGGTACAGAGTTCTCCTGTTTGTCCTCCGCCGAATGGCGGTAGTAGGCGATTGCTCTCTTACATGCTGAATCTCCGAGAGCCATGTGAAAAATGCTGTTCATAATTTACTGAAGGAAAGACAATGAAAATGTCGAGATATAAATCACCTCCTTATTCCGTAGACCACAGAGCCATTCATATAATTCTATTGGCCTCGAATCCTGAAATCTGCCCCACCGCGAAACGTCATAGATAAGAACGTAATCAAATGGAGGTACATCGTCATTCAGAATCCAGTCCCAAAAGATATTTTTGAGTCCGGGTCTTCCTATTGATTGACCGTTTACTCCCTCATCTGTTTCTTCGTGAATAATATCGATGTTGTACCTCTCTGCGAACTCCCGAGCGCTATCGCGTTGGTTAGCGATAGCGCCGGGGTTTATCACAGCAGATCGATAGTAAGCAACAGCCTTCTTGCGCGGTGCTGCTCTTAAATAGCGATGAAATATCGTGTCCATAATCAAGTGGGGTTAACGAGTGGAAATTTTGAAACGAGAAAATCGCGCAACTGTGCGTAAGTCGATGCATCCTGTTCGGAAACGTCGGATCCTTCCTGGAATATTTTTCCGAGTTCGAGAAGAAGTTTTTCCACGAGGAGGGAAGGCCCCGACTGCACAGTCTGCACCTCTAAATCATCCACTGACATATCTGCATCTGTCAGAAATTCGTACAATTCGTTCTCATTGAGATACGCACGCAGGAAAATTTTTCGCAACTGGCGGAAGGCTTTTGCATTGCTGATCACGCCACTTTTCACTTTTTTGAAGAGAACGATCGTAATGTCATTCACTTCCAAATCCTTGATTCTGCGCAATTTCTGCTTTAAACGAATGAATTCTACGCGGTATGTCTCAGGCAATTCATATTTTTCCATGAGTCCCAAGTATTCCATTGTCTGCTTCCGCAGATGGAGGGAGTAGTGAATGAGAGTTGTCGAAAGACCCAGACATTCCGCCAGCTCCTTGTTCGATTTAAAGCCTTTCTGCTCTTTGATACGGTTTAATGCCTCTGATCTCTCAAGGGGCTTCCAGTCACGACGGTTGTTTTGAACTTCGAAGCGAATGCGCTCCAATTCGCCCTTTGCTAATTTCGTATAAACACGGCAAGGAGCGGATTTCAATCCTAGTTCTCGCGCTGCAATATGCCTTCGGTGACCATCGATGATTTTGTATCTATGTGAATCTACTTGGAGGACAACCAATGGTTGCTGGATGCCGATTTCTTTAAAAGAAACTATTAATCGATCATCTGCACCTTGGACACCGAAATCTTTTCTCGGCTGATCTGGGTCCTGCTCAATCTGATCGAGTGGCAACTCTTTGAAGATTGCGACTACGTCGGCCATAAAAATATTGGTAAGAAAGTAAGGAGATAGTGGTCACCTTTGAGACCTCCGTGACTGCGGCGACCACAACGACCGCAATCGGCGGTAAGCCGAAAGCGGGTCACCCTACGTTTCGTGGAAAATACTTGTCAAATACCATTTTCTATTGCCAAATGCTTTTATAACGTGTAAGATGAACCGGTGCCGGTTCTCTACACGTTATAAATTTGTAAAATGATTCTTAAATTTGTCTATCCGAATTCTGATTTCAGAAGGTTTGAGAAACGAAACGAAGTTAGCTCCCGAAAAAAGATGGATCAATTCATTCAAAATTTCTGACAAAAAATTGGGGGGTTAGCCCCAAAATTGGACTGATAAGAAATGGTCTAATTTTGTTGTAAATAAGCCAAATCAACGCTTGAGGCGTTTGGCCTTATTTTCAAGTCGTCGCCGACGCCTGTCGTTGAAGCTCCTGCTCGTACTCCTGCCACCACCGTTCACGGGCGGCGTTGGCGGCGGCGGCACCGTGGCGGGAAGTTGTCGTGGTCAACACCTCTTGCCCTTCCCAAGTCAACTCGTGATCGGCTTGGGCGGTATTCTCATAGTCGAACTTGATCCAGTCAGCAGGACTCGCTACAGAGGAGATGCGCACTTCATCCATAGTGACGTTTCCAAAGGCGCTACCATACCCAACGCCCAGCCTCGTCGTCGTGCCAGTGGGAGTATTCGGAGAGCCGGTGCCTTCAGTAGTCTGCGCAACCCCATCGCGATAGATTGCGAACGTTTTGGCTGCCTCGTTCCACACCGCAGAATAGTGATGCCAATCCGATTGCGTGATGGAGGTGTTGAGAACACGCTTGTAGCTCGTCCCGGAGCTCGCGTCGTAATAGACGATGTAGACCCCGTTCGTATCGTGATCCCAATGGTATCCGTAGAGCCTGTCTCCGCTCGTTCCGCGATAGATGTCGAAGATCCCCTGAGCAGTCGGAGCGGAAATGGGGCAGTTCGACCACCAGGAAAGGGTGATGTTGTTGCTCGCATAGGATGAACTGATCGTGATGTCGTCATCGACTCCGTCGAAAGCCTGTCCGTAGGAGATCATGCCTGCCGTTCTGGCGTTGCCGTTCTGCGTCCCGTTGTGGGCATTGGAGGTGGAATCGAGATGGGCCGCCGTTGAGGTGCCTTCGTCGGTAACATCCTCGTCCAAATGCCATATACCCGCGAAATCAGAATTCCAGGTGCCCAAAGCATCTTCGCCATCCTCGGCGTTCGATTTCCCATAGTACAAGTAGATTGTGGTGTCCGCAGTCGAGGAGATCCTCGGCACCTCCACCCAGAAGTCACCGGAGCCGGAGCCGCTACGCACATGGAAATCCTCGCGTGCATAGGGGAGAATCATCCCAGTGGATGTCGTAAAGCGGAGGTCGTAGCCATCGCTGCGAGCGCCAACTCCGATGTCTGTATCGGCGGCAATGCGCACGTAAAGTGGGAAATCCGTGAGCGTTGCGTCCACGTTGGCGTTATCAATGGTAATGGCCTTGCGGTACGCGTATCCCTCGATGGAATCGACAGTCCGGAAACTCCACGTCGTCGTATCGCTGATGCCCGCGAAGCTGTTGCCGGTCGCGTCGTCGAAGGCGTCCGCTCCGATCTGAACGTAATATCTCGTCGCTATTGCGAGATTGGAGGAGGGGTTGATCGTGATGGTCTCCGTCCCGCTGCCTGTCACCTGGGCGCTCTGAGCGTCGATCGTCTCGACGATGGAGTCGTCGCTGGACTTTCTGATGATGATATCGTTGCTGACTCCGGCTTGGGGGATAACTGGGCTGCTGAACGTGACGGAGAGATTCGCATTGAGGGCGACGGAGGTTGCATTCTCCGCAGGGGAGAGAGTGCTGATGAGCGGTGGCAGAGTGGCAAACGTATCAGCGAGTGCCTGTGCGATCTGGCCGTGGCCCGCTTGATTGAAGTGGACGCCGTCCGCGTTGTAGGCGGTCTGGATATCCCAGAGGTTTCCGCCGCTCCCGCTGGGACGGTACTGCCCCACATAGGAACTGGCATCGACGACAACGGCGTTGGTATAGCCGGACGCCAGCGAGGCCAGGGAGGCATTCCAGTCGTCTCGGGTCTGCATCTGGGAATTGGTCCCATTCGTCCAGGGCAGAATCTTGAGGATGACCATGGTGATCCCGGCATCCTGCGCAGCGTCCAGCATGGCTGTCCAATTGGCGAGGAACGTGGACTTTGCGCCTCCTTGTCCGATGTCGTTCACGCCTCCTTCTACGACCGCGACGCGCGGCTTCAGGTCGACCACGTCCGTCGTGAATCGGGCAGCGATCTGCGATGTTGTCTGGCTTCCAATCCCCATGTTCTGGTACGTGTAGGAAGTCAGATCACCGAACTGCTTTTCGATAGTCGAGGCAAGGTTCGTTGTTGCGGACGTCTCAATGAAGCTGTAGTGGTTGGGGTGGCCCGCGATGATGGAGTCGCCGATGAAGACGACCTGCGGCGCCTGCATGTAGAGCTCGATCGGAACAACCACACCGGCCAGGGAAGCCTGGGCCTCCCAGTTGTACCCGGTGGCAGACGGGGTAGATCCTGTCACGTAGTACATCGTCACGCCGGAAACGCCTGATCGCGAATAGAGTGGGTTGCCGTCTCCGTCGAGTCTGTACCCGTAGTAGTCCCCCTCTTGGACGCCGGAAATGGACGTTGAAAGAGACACCGTGTTGATGACGCCGACGCTAAGACTGTCGGCCAGGTTCTCCGACTCTCCGACCAAATCATAGGTGGTCCCGTTCTTCCTCCAAATGTCGATCCGGAAATCCGTGGCCGCGTCTGCTATGTATACTTCGACCTGGGTGATCGTTCCGTTTTGCCGGACGCGGTAGCGCTGGCCGAGGGTCAGGAAGTACCGGTAGCTGTCGCCATCGGCAATATTCCCGGCACCGGAGACGGCGGAATCATACGGTGCGACGATGACCGCATCCGAATTCGCAGTGAGCGAGGGGTAGGCTGAGGCTCGTAGCGGGATCACGAGTTCGTCGGCCAGCAGGACGACGAGAGTGGACAGGAGAAGCGAGCGGCGTAGAGAGGGCATCCTGTCCGGCAGACTAGCAAAAGGCGTCAGGACAGTCTACGTTCGCTCCCTCTCCTGACGCCATCTGATTCCATCGCGGTCGACTCCCGAAGGTTAGGATGTCCCTCAACGGACGCATCTTCCCCTCGCTTTTCCTGCTTCTCCCCTCCGATGAGAGATCAGAAGAAGAATAACAACTTGTCAATGTGCTACCTATCTCTCCCGCCATGTACAGGTTGTGTGCGTTGGACCGTGCGGCACTCGCTCCCCTGAATGGCCGCCGGTTCGTCGGGTGGCGAGGCAAAGGACCGGCGTCATTCGGCCGAGGCCGTCCTCGGATCGTCCGCCGGATTGCTCTCGTCCGCCAGACGCTCGTAGGCGTGCTTGAGGCACATGGGGCCGATGATCCGAGGTTTCGATCCCTTGACCTCGACGTTGTGTTCCACCTTGCCGCAGATAAGGCAAGGATCGTTCGACTTCCGGGTAATGGTCACCATTGGAGTTTCTCCTGTTCATGAAAAAGGCTTGGGAAAATCCGGTCTGCTGCGATCCCCTGGACACCAACGTCTTGTGTGGTCTGCACGGAATGAGCAACAAGCCGCTTTCCTCTAACGTCAGACTTCGTGAGGCCACATGCAGAGGACACGATTGGCCTGCTACACGGATCTCTACGACTTTTCGATGGAATCCCCGAGGTTGGCTCCGGCGGGCCGGTGTCAGCCGCGGGCAAGTTTTCGAGGATTTCTTGACGTGCATGGTGTGTGCGCTGTCGAACCGCCAGATGGAGGACGAGTACCTGGGCGTGGTACGAAAAGGATATGCCGAAGGGA
>JAQUKV010000005.1 GCA_028718905.1 Candidatus Peribacteraceae bacterium
ATCGGCTCCGAAGCCTTGGAGGAGCCGAAAGGAGGCACAGGGCCGTGCGGAGGAGAGTTGGCGGCGGTGCGTTTCTCTTTGCTTCTTTCTCTTGTCGGGCAGACAAGAGAAAGAAAGAGAAACCTGCGTCAATACGCTACAATCAAGTCCATGGACCTCCGCACGCTTCCCGACGGCCTGAATGCAGAAGAACGCTGCAATGAGCGTCGTGCACGTACCGAAGCAGAGACCGGAACCGGTCTCTCACTCCTGAAAACAGACGCCGATCGCATCGGCCAGGCCGATGAGAAGAATTGCGAACAGATGATCGGATCCGTCCCCCTACCGGTTGGAATCGCCGGCCCGCTCTCTGTCACCTTCAGCTCCGGAGAAAAAGCGGATATCGTCCTGCCACTCGCCACGACTGAGGCGGCACTCGTCGCAAGCGTGAATCGCGGATGCAAAGTTCTCTCGACAATCGGAGGCGTTTCCATCCAATCTGTGTATCACGGCATATCTCGATCGATTGTCCTGAAGCCAAAAAATGGAAAAACACGCTCGTACACCAACCTCCGCAGGAGGTTGTCCGCCGAAGATCCGCCGAAGGCGGACGAAGGTGGACATTCACACAGAGACCTCCTGACTACGGTTGGCAAGCCAACCTCTTCACTCAAGGAAGCCATTGAACTGCTTAAAAAGGACTGGAAAATTATCGGCGAAGCGACAAGCAGTCATCTCAAAATTCTCCATTACGACATCGACGAAGCAGAGGGATACGTCTTTCTCACGATCTTCTGCGACACATCAGAAGCAATGGGTATGAACATGACGACCATCGCCGCCCAAGCGATCGGTGATTGGCTCGCGAAAGAGTTCGGCGTAGAACTCATCACGATCGCGGGAAACGTGGACAGTGACAAGAAACCGAGCAAGAGAACACACGATCATGGCCGTGGATTCGAGGTGACCGCGAGCGCCTCTGTCCCCTCCTCCGTCATTTCGGAAGTCCTCAAGACGACGCCCGAGGCTCTCCTCGCCGTCGCCGATGCGAAGCTGCGCGTGGGATCAGCGCTCGCCGGAGCAATCGGAAGAAACCTCCACGCGGCCAATATCGTGGCAGCCCTCTACCTCGCAACCGGGCAGGATGCGGCGCATGTCGTGGAAGGGTCGCTCGCGGATACGGAGGTCGAGCCTTTATGGAATTCTCCCCCACCTCCATCTCCTCCCTCGGCGGGGGAGGAGGGACTATCGGTCTCCCTTCCCCCTCCGGGGGAAGGGTCGGGGATGGGGGAGAAAACCCTGCAGGGCATCACCATCCAAACCCGTCTCCCCGCACTCCTCGTGGGCGTCCGCGGGGGCGGAACGGCTCTGCCCGCGCAATCGCAATGTCTCAATCTGCTCTTGGGAAAGAACCAAGCTACAAGCTACAAGCTACAAGCTACAAGCCGCCTCGCGGAATCCATCGGTGCGGCCGTCCTTGCGGGCGAACTGAGCCTGCTGGCGGCGCAGGCAACGCAGACGCTTGCCTCGGCACACAGGAAACTGGCACGGGACAGTAAGCAGTAAGCAGACAGCAGTACGCAGTAAGCACGAAGACTGACGCGTACTGCTGACTGCGTAATACTCACTGCTTTTTCCAACACGCCCACATCCACAGGTATACTTCACGCATCTCATCATGCCCCCCTCCCACTCCGCCATCGTCGGCTTCGGCATGTACATCCCCTCCTTCCGCATCACGGTGGAAGAGATCGCGAAACATTGGGGACGGGATCCCAAAGAAATTACGGGCGGACTCGGGGTGAAAGAGAAAGCGGTTGCAGGCGCCGATGAAGACAGCTTCACACTCGCGTTCGAGGCCGGCAGGCAGGCAATCACCGTTGCCGGCATCCAGTCCTCCGAGATCAGCGCGATCTACGTCGGCTCCGAATCGCATCCCTACGCGGTCAAACCCACGAGCGGCATGCTGGCGGCCGCACTCGATCTGCATCCGTTTTCATACTGCGCGGATCTGGAGTTCGCGTGTAAGGCGGGCACGGCAGGGCTGCAGATCGTGGATGCGTTCGTAAGGAGCGGGCAGATCACCTACGGCATGGCGATCGGAACGGACAAGGCGCAAGCGAAACCCGGAGACGCACTGGAGTACACGGCCGCCGCAGGGGCGGCGGCGATCATCGTCGGACCCGAGACTTCCGAACACGCCTTCTGCCGCATCGAACACACGATCTCCTTCACCACCGACACGCCCGACTTCTGGCGAACGGCGGATGCCCCCTACCCCGCCCATGCGGGACGCTTTACGGGGGAACCGGGGTACTTCCTCCACGTGCGTCAGGCGCTGACCGGCATCCTCGATGTCACGAAGACAAAATTGAGTGAGATCGATCATGTCGTCCTGCACATGCCCAATGCCAAGTTTCCGGGCAAGATCGCGAAAGAATTCAAAATTTCGAAGGAACAGATGCAGGCGGGATTCATCGTGCCTGAGATCGGCAACACCTACAGCGCGTGCTCTCTGCTCGGGCTCGTTCATGTGTTAAAAGAAGCGAAGAAGAACCAGAAAATCCTGCTCGTGTCATACGGATCGGGAGCGGGGGCCGATGCCTTTCTGCTCGAAATGCTCCGCGATGCCCCCGCTCTGCCACTGGATGAGCGCAAACTCCGCTATATCTCGTACGGCGAATATCGCAGAAACAGCGAGAAAACATCGGTTTCGTGATGGCAGGAGAGCGTGTAGAATCTTTCAGACATTCCATGCAAAAGGACATCTCGCTTATTGGAATCGGCCAGACAAAATTCGGGGAATGGTGGGGCAAGAGCCTCTTCACCCTCGTGGAGGAGGCTGTGGACAGCGCCATTCAGTCCGCCCCCTGCTCGGCGCTGGATATCGACTTCATCATCGTGGCAAATATGCTCGCGGAGTCCGTGAACGGCCAGGCGCATCTGGGTGCCGTCGCCTCCTCCCTGCTTCCGCACCATCCGCCCGCTTTACGGGTGGAGGCCGCCTGCGCCTCGGGCTCGATCGCGGTGCACACTGCCTGCGCCCTGCTCGAGAGCGGACGCGCCGAAACCGTATTGGTCGTCGGGGCCGAGAAAATGACTGACGCTTCCGGCGACGAAATCACCACCGCACTCATGGGCGCGGCGGACAGCGAGAAGGACGCCCCCTGCGGACTCACCTTTCCGGGCATTTTCGGGCTCGTCGCACGGCGCTATATGCACGAGTACGGCCTCACCCGCGAACAATTGAATCTGGTGAGCGCACGACATCACTGTAACGCCCTCAAAAACCCCTTCGCGCAGTTTAGGCAGGAGATGACCCCCGAGCAGATCGGCGCGAGTGCGATTGTCGCGGACCCCCTGCGTCTGCTCGACTGTTCACCGGTGAGCGACGGGGCAGCCGCCTGCATCCTTTCGACGAAGCACCGCTCCCCTGTCCGCATCGCGGCTTCTCAGACCAGCACCGACACATTGAGCATCACCGACCGGCCGGTGCTGACCTCCTTCGCCGCCACCAAAGACGCCGTGCAACGGGCACTGGATGAGGCGGATGTTTCTACGAGTGATATTGCGCACGTAGAACTGCACGATTGCTTTTCGATTGCAGCAGTCATCGCGCTGGAGGATTTGGGGTTCGCGGAGCCCGGCGAAGGCATCCGATGGTATGAACGGAACGAGGCCATGTCCGTGAACGCAAGCGGAGGACTGAAGGCCTGCGGACATCCGGTCGCGGCAACGGGCATCAAACAGATCATCGATGTCAGTAAACAACTGCAGGCATCCGGAAAACACTTCGGCCTCGCCCACAATTTCGGCGGTGTCGGCGCCACCTGCTGCGTGCACATTCTCCAGCACTCCCCTCATGCGTACGCCTGATTCCCCCGCCGTCGCCGCCCGCGCACTGGCCCGCCACAGAGCGCGTCTGCTCCCGGGAACGCTGGTTTCCTTCACGACCGTCACGCACCCGCCCAAAGGATTCCCGGACAGAGCGCGTCGCATCGGACTGATCGAACTGACCGATGGTCAACGCGTCCTCGGAACACTGGCAGGGAGCGCCGAGCCGAATATCGGACAAATGGTGATCCCGCGCATGCACTTGAGCCGCGTGAACGAAGAGGGACTGCGTCTCTATGAAATCGTCTATGAGCTTACCGAACGCATGGCCGAACCGAAATCCGACATGAAAAAATTTCCCGGCTACATTCTCGCATTCACCGGACCGTCGGGCGTGGGCAAGACCACCGTTTCGCTGCTGCTCACGAAGATGCTCGGCGACTTCACGACCAAAGTGCCCATCGTCACCAGCCGCTCCCCGAAAGAAGGCGACGATCAGGAGTATGACTACGTCTCGTCCAAGGAATTCGAGCGCCTCGAGAAGAGCGGATCACTCGCCGCATGGGCCCATCTGCCCTCCGAATCGGAGCAACGCTCGTATGGATACCGCATGAGCGACATCCTTGCGATTTGGGAGCAGGGAAAACTCCCCGTTGTGGTGACCGAAATGCACCTGTTACAGGGCCTGGCCGGGCACTTCGGCCGTCGCGCCATCCTCTCGTTCGGACTGCTGCCGCCCGGCGAGAGCAAGCGTGCAATGCTGAGTCATCTTCTGCACAGAATGCGTGTCCGCGGCCGCGAAACGGATGCACAAATCGAAGAGCGGCTCATAAATGCCCAGGCGGATTTGGATTATTTCACGCGCGCCGCACACCTGTTCGATCACATTCTTGTCAATGAGGACTTGGACGCCGTGCTGCAGGTGATCAAGAGACACGTTTTAGAGCTAGCAAAAGCCTAGAAATCCACACCATCATTTTGAGTTCACGCAACATTCACACCATTCAGGACGAAGGGAAATTGTGGTATAATCATGAGATTATTCGCGCGCGTGCGCGAACAAACAAACATCCATGTCCCTCCATGCACTCATGTTCGGCTGGGAGTACCCCCCGCGTCATCTGGGAGGGTTGGGCGTGGCCTGTCAGGGGCTCGTGCGGGGCCTCGTCAACCGTGACGTGAAAGTGACGCTCGTGCTGCCGTTTGCGGCCGACGGATCAGAAGATCAGATCGACACACTCTGTCCGCAGGAACATCACATCCGGAACATCCGTGTCGCAAGTCTTCTGCTCCCGTACGACTCTCCTGAACTCTACCTCCAGCGCATTGGTTCCATCCCGCGCGAAACGGCACAGATCTATGGTGAAGATCTCGGCCACGCCGTGCACGTGTTCACCGAAACGAGTATCGACGTGACGAAGCACCTGCAGCCCGACATCGTCCACGCACACGACTGGATGACCTATGAAGCGGGCGTGCGATCCGCACGACATCACGGCAAGCCCCTTGTCACGCACATCCACGCCACGGAACTGGATCGCACGCACTTTCATCCCAACGAGTGGATCTACGGACGCGAACGGTGGGCCTTCGAGCAGGCGGATCACGTCATCGCCGTGAGTCACTATACGAAGAATATTCTGGTACAACACTACGGCATCTCCCCGGACAAAATCTCCGTGGTGCACAACGGCAGCAATGACGTTCTGCATACCAGACCCGCACAGCAACAGGAATCGGCTTCTCACGGGAAGAAACATCCCATGGTGCTCTTTCTCGGACGCCTCGCAATCCAGAAAGGCCCGTTGCATTTTTTGGAGATGGCATCCATGGTGCATCGGCACAATCCGGACGTGCAGTTCGTCGTCGCGGGGGACGGCCACATGCTCCCCTCTCTTGTGCAACAGACAATCAAACTGGGATTGCAGGATTGTATCGTCTTCGCCGGCAAAGTATCGCATACCGAGGCACGCAAGCTCTTTGCACAGGCAAGCTGTTTCGTCATGCCGTCTCTTTCGGAACCATTCGGACTCGTGGCGCTGGAAGCGATCGCAAACGGGGCACCGGTCATCCTGAGCAAGCAATCCGGAGCAAGCGAGGTGATCGGACACGCCTTCAAGGTGGACTTCTGGGATACTGAAAAGATGGCGGACTGCGTACTCACGATCCTGCGTGAAGCACCGCTTGCGTCTCAACTGACAGCCGAGGCACCGCGCGTACTGCAACGCCTGACGTGGGAGAACCAAGCGGACAAGATCGTTTCGATTTATGAAAACCTCCTCCATACCTAATCCCTAATACTCCAATCCCCAATCCCTAAAATGCCTCCCCGCATCTGCCTCTACTTCCAGGTTCACCAGCCCTACCGCCTCCGCGATCTTCGCATCACGGAAATCGGCAAGGGAAAAACAATGAACTACTTTGACCATGACAAGAACCGCGCGGTGTTCCGCAAGGTTGCCGAGAAGTGCTACCTGCCGGCGAATCGGCTGATGCTTTCGCTCCTGAAGCAATACCCGGACTTCGCCATCGCCTACTCGCTCTCGGGCGTCTTTCTGGACCAGTGCGAGGAATACGGGCAGGACGTTCTCGAGAGTTTCCAGCTGCTTGCCAAGACCGGCAAAGTGGAATTTCTCGCCGAGACGTACTACCACTCGCTCTCATCCATTCAGGACACCGAGGAATTCTGCGAGCAGACCACGCTGCACATCCGCAGGATCCAAGATCTGTTCGGCGTGACCCCAACCGTTTTCCGCAATACGGAATTGATCTACTCAAACGAATTGGCCCAGACCGTGCGACTCATGGGATTCAAGGGAATTCTCGCCGAGGGGACCGACCATTTGCTGCAGGGCAGAAGCGCGAATCTTCCGTACATTCCGCCGCAATTCAGGCTCCCGCACGGCAAGGAAATGCTCATTGCCCGCCACAGACCTTTTGAGAAACGATCGCAGAATATCGCTGTGCTCCTCAAAAACTACCGCCTCTCGGATGACGTGGCATTCCGCTTCTCGGACAAAAGCTGGGTGGGATTCCCGCTGAAGGCGGAAACATTCACCGACTGGCTGCTGGGTGGCGGCGGGCACAGCGTGAACCTGTTCATGGATTACGAAACCTTCGGCGAGCACCAGTGGGAGGATACCGGCATCTTCGAATTCCTGCGCACGTTGCCCAACATCTGGCAGGAACGCGGCATGAAATGCGCCACACCCTCCCAAGTGATCGAACAATGGTATGAAAAATATCGTGCCGAAGTCGGGCTCTGCCCGACTGGAGGCACACCATTGAGGGAAAGGATGGTTCATGGAAGGAAAACCGCAGGTTTGCCTTCCATGCCAATCTACGACGCGCATAGTGTGATCTCGTGGGCCGATACCGAACGGGATCTCTCGGCATGGCAGGGCAATCAGATTCAGATGTCCGCACTGCGTGCGGTTCACGATCTCGGGCCACTGGTGAAAGCAACGGGGAACGCAGACCTGATCCGGACGTGGCGGAAATTGCAGACATCCGACCATTTCTACTACATGTGCACCAAGTACTGGAATGACGGAGACGTGCACAAGTACTTCAGTCCGTACGATTCCCCCTACGAGGCATACCGCCGTTACAGCCACGCATTGTGCGATCTGAAGGAACGGTTAAAGCAATTCAGTCCCAGATCTCACAAAGCTGTAAGACATAAGCTTTAAGCTTGAAGCTTATAGCTCGTCCACCCCACCATTCACCTCATCCATCACCTCCACCCCGACTCATGCCTAAATCCCTCGTCATCGGCAACGGACAGATTCTCGCCGCGTTCGACGATCGGATGCAGATGCGCGACCTGTACTTCCCCCATGTAGGCATGGAGGATCACACGGGCTACGGCAACGTGCACCGCACGGGGATGTTCGTGGAAGGACGGGGCTTCGCATGGTTTTCGGATCCCTCGTGGTCGGTCGAACCGCGGTACCGCATGGATTCGCTGGTAGGAGAATCGAGACTCAGAAACGATCATTTGGGCATTGAGCTCATCGCGGAGGATTACGTGCACCCGTTCTACAACATCCTCATAAGAAACTTCCGCATCCGAAGCCTGGACGGCGGTGCAAAGAAAATCCGCGTGTACTTTCACCACAACCTGTTCATCTACGGCGACAAGCAGAAAGACACCGCCTTCTACGAACCGTTCACTGCTACCGTCATCCACTACCGCCAGACGCGCTACTTCCTGATCGGCGGCGAAACGAGCGACCCGGATGTATGCGCCACCGGTCACGTGGGAACCGGAGAGTACCAGTCGGTGCTCCGCAGCAAAGAACGTCTGGACACCTGCGGCATCGGCAGCTACAGCATCGGAAAAGCGAACTACCAGGGATTCGAAGGAACCTGGCGGGATGCGGAGGACGGAGAGCTGAGCAACACGACCATCGACCAGGGTTCGGTGGATTCGACAGTCGGCATCCACGCCAATGTGCCTTCGAACAGGGAAACAACGGTCACCATGTGGCTCTGCATGGGCAGGAATCTGGAAGAAGTGGTGAACCTGCACCAGATCGTTACGACGGAGGGCGAGCGACGCCTGCAAAGCAACTGTCACAATTACTGGAAGAGTCTGGTCCACATGGCTCAGCAATCGTTCGGCAGCTTGAGCGAGAGAATCGTGGATCTCTACCGCAGGAGTCTGCTGCTGATCCGACTGCATGCGGACAACAGCGGCGGTATCGTGGCCGCGGCCGACGCGGACATCATGGCGTTCAACCGCGACACCTACACGTACGTGTGGCCGCGGGACGGCGCCTTCATCGCGCTCGCTCTGGATCAGGCGCACCTTCACGAAGTGACGCGGCGTTTCTTCGCATTCTGCGCGCGTGTGCAGACGCCCGACGGTTATCTGCTTCATAAATACAATCCCGACGGCTCGCTGGGATCCTCGTGGCACCCGTGGTACCGCAACGGCGAGGCGCAGATGCCCATTCAGGAAGACGAGACGGCACTGGTGATCTACGCACTCTGGAAACACTTTGAACGCGTGCAGGATTTCGAATTCCTGCAGGAAATGTACGAGAAATTCGTGAAGAAGGCCGGTCAGTTCCTCACCGAATTCCGCGAGGGATCCACGGGGCTTCCCTTCCCCAGTTACGACCCGTGGGAGGAGCACCGCGGCATCTTCACCTATACGGTTGCGACCGTAGCCGCCGGTCTGCATGCTGCAGCTCAAATCTGCCAGATTCTGGGGCACCACACGCACTCCGAACGTTTCCATACGGCTGCGGACGAAACGCGGCAGGCACTGCACTTTCACCTCTACGACGAAAAGGAGAAGCGCTTTGTGAAGATGATCCGCCGTAAAGACGGACGCACGGTGGAGAAGGACCTCACAATCGATGCAAGCATCGCGGCCATCTGGAAGCTCAATGTGCTCCCCGCAGGCGATCCGCGCGTCGTCTCGACCATGGAACAGATGAAAAAGGCACTCACCGTCCATACACCCATCGGGGGTCTCGCGCGGTTCACGCACGACGTGTACCACGCCAAAGTGCCGCTCTCATCTGATATCCCGGGAAACCCCTGGATCATCACAACGCTCTGGGAGGCACAGTGGTACATCGCGCAGGCGAAGACCCTGGACGACCTCAAGCCGGCAAGACAGGCTCTGGAGTGGACCGCGGACCGGGCGTCGAAGACGGGAATCCTCGCGGAGCAGGTGCACCCGATCACCGGCGAGCCGCTCTCCGTGGCTCCACTGGCATGGAGTCATGCGACATTCGTCGAGACCGTCCTTCAGTACGTGGAAAAAGAGCGTTCGCTCACCTCGTCCTGATCTCTTTCTCTTCCGTGCTATGATCTACTCCATGCGCACCTTCGTTCTCTCCTGCCTCGCATTCTGCATTCTGACACCGGTTGCCTGCGCACAGGCGGCTTCCTCGACCGGTTCCGTTGCAACAGGGAGCGGGGGCATCGTGGATGTCTGGGCGCTGCGCCGGGAGCGCGTCGGGTCGTTCGGATCACAGTGGGCGACATTCGCCATCGTCCGGAAAGGCTGGGTCACGAAGTGGCAGAAAGCGCACGACAAGCTGATGACGCACGTCGACCGGTGCCACAGTGACGTGCGGAGCGCCAACCGCGACACCCTGCTGCCGGTGACCCTGCAGTGTGAGCGTGGCCAGTTGATGATGGAAAAGGACTCGCTGAACAATGAGCGGGGCGTCATTGCGCAGTGGCCCGGTATTCCCGAGACATCGAAAACCGCTCTGCTGGACGCCATAGATGCGTTGCAGGACGCCATCCAGCCGGTCATCGACGGCATTGATGCCAAGGTGTTCACGACTGTGGATGCTTTCATGAATGTCCGCGCCAATCTGCTCACGCAGTACCGGCAACCCTACTGGATTGCAGCCGAGCGCTTTCGCGCCGACGCCGCACTCATGTGGCTTGATTCCCTTCTCCTCACGCTCAAATCCGTCAGCGAGGAGGAATTGCTCATCCCCGCAACACAGGAAAAAATCCTCTCCGCTCTTGTCTGCTACGAAGCGGCCGAACCGCTGCTCGTCGCCGCGCAGGATACGGAAACACCGGAGGCTTCCCTCAAAAATTTCTCTCAAGCATTTTTGGCCATTGTCCCGTGCCCGTCGCTCCTCGATGAAGCACAGTCTCTGCAAATGCAATCGGCTTCTTCTTCCTCTGCCCGTCCCTAGCTCCGTAGGAGCGAAGACGGGTCTTCCCACTGATTCCTATGATCAGAAATGACGACAACGACAACGGCACAATACCGCCTCCCTCGCCCGAACCGCCGCTCCCCGAAGAGGACGATTCCAATCTGGGCGATGACTTCACAAAGGCGGGCGAAGGCAAGGATCTCACGAATGCGCAGCAGTAATGCTCTTCTCTGATCGCATGAACCCCGTGAATCTCGCAGAGGCACTGGATACCGCACGACGGGCCGCTCAAGCCGGCGCGAAAATCGCCATGAATAAGCGAAGCTCTTCGGAAAAACTCATCGTGGAAGCGAAGGAGATCACTGACTATGTCACGGATGTGGACCGCGCTGCACAAGATGCCATCATCGCCATCATCCGCGACCGATATCCGGATCATCGTGTATTGGCAGAAGAAGACGGCGCGGAGGGTCTGGGTGACCCGTCTTCCCCATTCCGCTGGATGATCGATCCACTCGACGGCACCAAACCCTACGTGCACGGCAAAGACGAGTTCGCCTGCATCATCGCACTTGAGGAGAACGGCCGGACCATCCTCGGCGTCATGGAGCTTCCGGTAAAGAAAGAATCATTCTGGGGAACACGGGGAGGCGGTGCGTTCCTGAACGGAAACAGAATCACGAAATTACGCTCGACGCGCGATCTGGATGACGCGATCCTCTGCACCAATATGGGAGGGAAATCGCGCGGAACAGACAAGGTGATGACGATCACGCATCCCCGCTGCGCCTCGCTGCAGAACTACGGCTGCGCCGCCGTGGAAATGTCAGAAGTCTTGAAAGGAAGGAACGACGGCGTCTTCTTTGAAGGCGTGCACCTCTGGGACATCGCTCCGGCCGGCCTGCTCATCGAAGAGGCGGGAGGAAAATCACGCACCGAACTGATGGATCCTGAAAATCCCAGAGGAGGCGTGCGTTGTGTCGCTTCGACGGCACCGATTTTCGATGAACTGTGCCGATTCGTCTTCGACAAACAATAAACAAAAAACACACAACGAATAATACAGAAACAAAACCGTTTGGAAGGGTGGGATGGGAGGGAGGGAAACCCGTCGAAGACCCTGAGCGAAGTCGAATGGGCAGGTTTCCATCCCAGCTTGGGTTAGGAAGGTGAGGGGGGTGTCGGGGAGCCAAGGGAACCCTTCGGCTTCGCTCAGGGCGAGCCGAACAAGGTTCCTTATGCCCCCTGACAAATATCCCATCCCGCCTTCTTCATAAGCTCCCCCAAGAGGAATATCGGCAGCCCCACAACGCCCGACCAATCCCCTTCGATCCGCTCGATCATCAACTGCCCCGGTCCGTCGATCTGGAACGAGCCGGAGCGCCCCTTCCACAGCCCAGTGCCGATCCACCAATCCAGCTCTTGAGACGTGAGTGGTTTGAAAGTGACGGAGGACGTTGACATGCCCTGATACGCCTCGCCGTTCGGCGTGAACACGCAGAGCCCGGAATAGACAAGAGACGTCTTGCCGCTCTGCAACCGGATCATTGCACGCGCCTCCTGTGCATTCTCCGCCTTCTCCAGAAGTGTACCGTCTTGTGCCGCCACGAGTGTATCGCATCCGATGATCCACGCATCGGGATGCACGCTGTGTGCGTGTTCCGCTTTCATGCGTGCAAAATATTGCGCCCGTTCGGCGGGATCGGTATGCGTCACGTCACTCTCATCCTCCACGCCCGTCACACAGACTTCGAACGGCACGCCAAGACCCTCGAGAAGCTGACGTCTCTGCGGACTCGCCGAAGCGAGAATGAGTTTGCGATGCATGGAACCATAGTATCGCAGCATCAGACGACCGTTCTCTCCTTTCTGCCTTTTCTTTCTTTTTTCACCTTCCTGACCTCCCCTACCTCCCAAACCTTCCTTCCTTCCCACATCTGCTTCACCGCACCACCGGCTTCGTCATCTCGATGCGATCCTTGAGGGTGGATGGCTGTGCAGAACGTTGTGCGGAGCGGATCTGCTGCAGATCGTTACCCAGTCCCGTCGGGATTTCCTGTTGCTGATCCACCAGAGAAGTACAGAGCAGATACATCGCCTGCGGAAGCTTCTTGGAACAGTACTTCACGCGAATGGCACGCCGCATGGCCAGACGCTCATCGGGGGCCAGATCCTGGATGGTGAGTCCGGCAGCCGCATGGACCGAGCCGGAGGACGAGGAAGAACCAACATCCCCGATGGCGGGAACCGGCTGCTTCATCTCGATGGCACTCTGCACCACGGCGATACGTGCCATATCGTTGATCGTGGGGCACCCCGTATTCTCGAAGTACTGACTCTGCCGCGCAATGCATTCCTTCTGCACGATGGCATACGCTTCGCAGACGGCACTCGGCTGCTCGCCGTCCCTTCCGCATCGGGCGTTCAATCGTGTCAGTGCCCGGCGTGTCGCCTTGAGCTCCATCTGATTCCCGAATGCCTGATCCTGCAACGTCTCGCTGTAGTGCCCGCCGTCCTTGAGGAACGCCGTGGCCACGGGAACGATAACGGCAACCGTGAGAATGCCGGTCGTCATGTAAACGGAGAATCTGCTGCGCTTCATAGGTGTGTATGAGAAAGTATCACCCCATTGTAGCAGAATTGGACTTTCAGAGCAATCCTACGGCTTTCCGCACCCTCTCCATGGTTTTGGCGGCGATGGCCTGCGCCCGCTTGGTCCCCGCACGGGTGACTTCCTCGACGAGTGCAGATTGCTGAGCGAGTTCCGCACGCTTCGAGCGCATCGGACGGAAGTGGTCCAGATACGCGCGAAGGAGCAACTTCTTCGCCTCACCGTATCCGAGCCCGCCCACACGGTATTGCTCCGCCAAATCTTTCGACTCCGATGCCGACAGAAAGAGCTTGTGCAGCTGATACACAATGCACTTGTCCGGATCCTTGGGCTCACTAACCCCCTTGGAATCGGTGACGATGCCCATGATTGCTTTCAGAATCACTCCTTCGTCTCCAAAGATGGGAATGGTATTGCCGTAACTCTTGCTCATTTTCTGCCCATCCGTGCCCGGAACCACAGCCACCTCCGCCCGGATCACCGGCTCGGGAACAACCAGCGTGTCCTTGCCGAATGTGGCGTTGAACTTGATCGCCAGATCGCGCGCGATCTCGACATGCTGCTTCTGATCGCGACCGACCGGTACGTGCGTGGTGTCGTACAGCAGAATATCCGCCGCCATGAGCACGGGATACGTGAAGAGCCCCACACTGGCCGCAATCCCCTTCTGCACCTTTTCCTTATAACTGACTGCGCGCTCCAGCATCCCCATGGGCGCGACCGTGGAGAGAATCCAGCTCAACTCCGCATGCTCGAGAACATCCGACTGGAAGAAAATGATGGCTTTCTCGGGATCAAATCCGCACGCCAGGTAATCGAGAATGATATCCTGCCGGGCCTGCCGGAGTACTGCGGCATCCTGCACTGTGGTAAGAGCATGCAGATCCGCCACGAAGAAAATGCTCTCACCCGCCTTTCCCTGTTGTTCCAGGTTCGGCCTGATGGAACCGAAGTAGTTGCCGAGGTGGAGTGAGCCGGAGGGCTGGATGCCGGAGAGGACGCGAAGCCGCGGCGGAGCTGCAGGCGAAGACGGGCGCATGGGAAGAGTGTAGCATCCGGAATCAATCATTGGCGAATGTCATCGTCCGGCGCTACGCAGTTTCTTGAGGACGCCCTCAAAGACACGCGGCAACGGCGCCTCAATCGTCAGCTGCTTGTTCGTCACCGGATGCGGGAGCACGAGCTTCGCCGCATGCAGAAAGAAACGGCGAAGCATGAATTCCCGCGTGAAGACCCGATTGATGCCCTTGTTGCCGTACTCCTCATCAAGGAGGAGCGGATGGCCGATGGCGGCGAAATGACGACGGATCTGATGGTGACGTCCCGTTGCGATCTCCGCCTCGACCAGACAGGAATTGGCGAAGACCTGAAGCACACGGTATGTGGTTTCCGCCGGAACCACACCCTGCCCGCGGGCCGGGAGCGGCGCGCGGATGACGCCCGATTCCCGCGGCATGCGGCCGGCGACAAGCGAAATGTACGTCTTCTTCCAGCCGGTGAATTTTGTCTGAAGCACCGCATCCGCCGCCTGTTTCGTCCGCGCGAAGACGACGACGCCGGAGGTCTCGAAATCGAGGCGGTGCAGAGGCTTCAAGCCCGGATAGTCCCTCCGCAGAAAATCGAGGAGAGACAGCTTGTCGGATGTTCCGGCACCGGCCACGGTGAGCTCACCGCTGAGTTTGTTCACAGCCAGAAGAGCATCGTCACTGTAGAGGACACGTCGATGATCGATCACCGCAGCAGCGTATCACTTGTCCGCGAACACTGCCGCCAGATCGGGCATATCCTCCGGAAAAGAATGATCCTTCACATCAGACTCTTCGACATCACCAAGCCCCCTCTGCCGCAACAGGTTGCGAACATCTCTCCGAAAATATCCGCAGTGTTGCTTCACTGAACTGGCCAATGCTCTTACCTCCTGATCCCCCGGCCTGCAACGGAGCAACCGCTCAAGAAGCTCATTCTGAAGCGGAGAACCGTCTGTGAGAGGGGCATCGCGATCCATGTGATAATGGTAGAGAACTATCGAATGATTTCAATCGTTTCGAGGTCATTTTCCACAATGCTCCGGCCGCTTCAGCTCGGGCAGCATCTTCATGAATGTGCCGTACTCATTGCTCGCATTCCAGATGGTGAATCCGCAGGAGCCTGAATCGAACACGGCATCGATCTCATCCTGAAGATTCTTCTGCGTGATGCCGTACCCCTGAATCCACGGGCGAAGCTTGTAGGCCTGATCACCGAGGAGCTCGGCATACCCCGTGAGCGTGCGGTAGACCAGATAGTACATGCGGCTGCGGGGATGCTTTTGGGGATTGTAATAGGATCCGGCCGCAAATGTTGCCGGGTACGCCATGGGCGAAATGACATCCACGAGCGGGGCGAAGCGCGCGATATCCTGCCCCAAGGGCTCGAAGTTCACGGGGAAATTCCACCCGAGAATCGCATAGGTCGAAATGCCGAGCTTCGTGTGTCCGCCCTCCTCGTCGATCACGCGACGCGCCATCGTGAGGAATGCCTCGATATGGTCTGCCTTCTCCTTCCCCGTAAGTCCGATGGATGCCTGTGCGTACTCCGTGGGGTAGCGGATGTAATCCAGGTTGATCTCGTCGATACCGGCACGCACGAGTTCACGCAGAATTTGTTCGTTGTGGGTGAGCACCTGCGGATTGCTGCCATCCACCCACACATTGCCGACGCTGCGCCCGGTTTTCGGATGCCTGATCTGCGTCTCGGGCAGCGCCTGCGCGAGATTGGGATCTTTGAGTGAAACGAATCGGCCGATCGTCGTGACGCCGCGCTCGCGCGCCTGACGGATGACAGCGGGCAGATCATAGACCGGAGTGATGAGATCGAGATCGCCCGCAATGGGGGCGGCGGAGTGGAAGAACACCTTGCCCGCCTTCACGTTGAAAATGAGTGCGGACCCCGTGAGGGTACCGAGGCGGTCGAGCGTCTCGAGAAGGTAGTGATCATTCTTCACGCTGGTCTGCGTGAAGAACACGCCGATTTCCCCGGGGGGGAGAGATACGGCAGGTGCGGACGGCAATGAAACAGGAACTTCCGGTGCGGGCACTTCCTCCACGGGCACCGGATTTTCGGGAACCTCCGGTTCTTCCGGAATCATGACATCGTCTGGAGATGGTTCCGAAACCTCCGGCGAAGGAACTGACGGAGGGGCATCCTCGACCGGAACAGGAATGACCTCTTCCATAGATTCCGGAACCGTTGCACCGGTTTCCGCAGACGGCACGGGCACAATCTCTTCCGGAACCGGAACGGAAACGGGCGGCTCCTCCAAAGCGGGAGCATCGATGACAGCAGGCGGTTCGACGGCAGGAACAGATTCCGGCGCAGCATGCAGCAGCCTCTCCCTCTCATATTCCTGTGCCTGCTGTTCCACATGACGTTGATTCAGGGAACCGCGATCAAAATCCTCGGGTGCCTGCCGTGCAAATAACGGAAAACCCTGCCCGTGCTGAAACAGGGAAATCGAAGCTCCCAGGCCGAACATTAAAAATCCGACGAAGGAACAGAGCGTGAGTGTGCCCACCCCGAATACATACTGCCTCCGGGAAGACACCAACGCTTGTTCCACGGCATCATGCGTGGACCTCTGAAGCTCCGTCAGACTGCAATCCGGCTGTGAGAACATGTCGGGCATGAGTGTGCGTGTGTGGTGTTATGCATATTATACTATTTTTTGATAAAAAATCAATGTTCAACAACTCTCGCCCTACCCCCTACGCCCTACGCCCTAAATAATCGGTTCCTCGAATTTCTCTTCCACAGACGAAACCTCGTCTTCCTTCGGGGGTGCTGCAGCCGCTTCATCCCACTTGCGGAGCATTTCCTCCACCTTCTTCTTGGGATTGCAGTACTTGGCGCGCGATCGATCGATGATCTCGCGCGTGTGATCCTCCTTCGCCTTCGGCACATCCACCGTGCGTCCCGAAAAGGCCTCGCGGATCTCGCCCTTCACCGACATCTTGATGTAAAACTCGCGCACGCCCAGATTGATGATGTCGCGTTCCTTGAAGATCGGCTCGTATTCCTTCTCGAGCACGGCGGCATCCTCCGCACCCACGCGGAAGCTGATCATGGAGCCCACGTTGCCGAAGACCGTCTGCCGGATCCGTGACGACAGCTGCCCCATGTACTGGTGGGCGATGGTAAGATCAAGATGGTACTTGCGTGCCTCGGAGAGGATCTCGTAGAACGTATCCGTGGCGAAGTTCTGAAACTCGTCGACGTAGAAGTAGAAATCCGGACGCTTCTCCTCCTCCACGTTCGCCCTGCTCATGGCGGCCTGGTACATCTTGGTGATGATCATGGAGCCGATGAGCGATGAATTTTCCTCGCCGAGCAGGCCCTTACTGACTTTCATGAGCAGAATCTTCTTGTTATCCATCACGTCGCGGATGTCGAACTGCGCCGTGGGCTGGCCGATGATATTGCGGATCATGTTCGTGGCCACGAACTGACCGACTTTGTTCAAAAGCGGCGTGATGGCCTCGGCATCGAACTTTTCGCTCCACGCTGCGAACTCGCTGACCCAGAAGCTCTTCACCACGTTGTCCTGAATGCGCGCCACGATCTTCTGGCGATAGTTCTTGTCATTGAGCATCTTTAAGATGGAGAGCACCGTGGTGTTGGGACTGTCGAGAAGCGCCAGCGTGGTGTAGCGCAGCACGTGTTCCAGACGGTAGGTCCAGTTGTCGCCGAAGAGCTTTTTGAAGATGTCGAGAAACCCGATGGTGAGCTGCATCTTGTACGCCTCATCCACCTTCGCAAGCGGATTGAACGCGATGGGGAACTCGGTATCGCCCGGATCGAACAAAATCACGTCTTCGATACGGCTCTTCGGCACATGCTTCAGCACGCAGTCGACCAGATCCCCGTGCGGATCGAGGACCGCCACTCCCCTGCCACGTTCCAGGTCTTCCTTGATGAGGAGTTCGAGAAGCTTGCTCTTCCCCACGCCGGATTTCCCCACCACATACAGATGACGGCGGCGATCTTCCAGACGCACTCCGAACTTCACGAAGTTATTGTGGTAGTTGGTGATGCCGAAGGTGCTCACCTCTTTCTCGCCTGCACGGGGCAGATCCTGCGGCGGATCGGATTTGCGCGCCAGCACGTGGACGATATGGTGCACATAGTCCGCGTTCGGCAGGTGGTAGAGCGTGGCCACTTCAGCGGCACTGAGAATGTACGTGCCCGCATGCTGCCGCTGCCGGAAAGAACGGAGGAAAGATGCCGAACCCACGGCTTTCGAAGAGATAAACCCGTTGATGTCGGAATCGTTGAAATGGTAGAAACAATTTTTGACTGCTTCCAACTTGCGACTCGCCTCTTCGAAACTCTTGCTTAAGTACGCGCAACGGATGGAGACCTTGAACGGCTTTGTCTGCTCTTTCTGCTTGGCGGCCTCGGACCGGACATTTTGAATTCCCCTGCGTCCCTCTTTGCGCAAGCGATCGCGCACGGAGAAGAACTTCTTCAGGTTCGCAAACTTGTACCGCCAGCTCCGGAAGAAGTGAAAAAAGGCATCGTCGGCATGCGGCTCCACGACGATCTGCACCCACACCTGCTCCCCGCTGTCGATTTTGGAAATGACGGAGAAGAGGCGCGACATGCTGTCCTCCTCGAACTTGTCGTACATCTTCACGGGATACACATCCCGCTCCTTGAGCGTCAACTCACACCCCGCAAGATGATGCTTCTCGGGATGCATCAGCTCCGTGTAATCCTTGGTCTCGCGGATTTCGGCATCGGGGAACGAGGCGTAGATCAGACCCTCGATCGTCTCTTTGTACTTCTCATCCATGACCGCGTAGAAGTACGTGTACTGTTCGTAGCCGAAGTACTCGAACGAAAACCGTTCCTCGGTGACGGTGTTGCGCAGACTCACCAGCAGATCCTGGAATCTGGACTCCAGTTTCCTGTTCTCCTTCTTCCCCTGCGGCACGACGATGTGGAGGTAGCGAAGAGTAGCCATTTAGGTGTTATTTTTCAGGAAGTTTGGCTGTTTGTAAACTGTACTTCCATACGAAAAGCAGTACGTATTACGCAGTAAGCAGTACGCGTCTGTCTTCGTGCTTACTGCGCCTGCCCTGCTTGTCCCGAGCCGAGCCGAGGGGAGCGGAGCCGAAGGGTACTGCGGTCTGCGAATTGCTTAATAGACTTCTTTTAAGTAGCAATCCTCACCCATTCGACTCCGCTACGCTCCGCTCAGGGCGAAAATTGATTCAGTAGACTTCTTTAAGATAGCAATCTTCGCAATACACCGTCTCCATGCGGTCGGGTGCGTAAGTGGTCTCGATCGGCTTTTGACACTTCGTGCAGGTGCGCGCGAAGAGCGTGCGGGGGTTGCGGCGCTGGATGCGTTCAAGATGACGCTCATCAAAGCATACGCGCGGGAGCGGCAGACGATGCCGGCGGTACAGCGCAAGTTCGTGCGGGATGATCTTGAACGGCTTGCCTGTTCGTTCACATGTCAGGATCTTCTCGGCGATATCATCGGTGGCGTCTTTGATATCCACGGGAATGGTCACGCGCGGACCCTGGTAGTCCGAAGTCTGGCTCTCGGTATCGGCATGCCACTTCCATCCGTGCTTCGTCACCTCGCCTTCGGTCAGCGGAAAGTACTCCTGCGCAACAGTCTCGTTGTAGCCGAACGGGGAGAGTTCCGGCGGGAGAGGCTGGCCCCATTCCCCCGTCTTCTTCATGTGCTCGACGATCTTCGCCTTCAGGCGCGTGTACTCCTGCTCCGAGTACTGCTTGTTGAAGATGCAATAGCGCTTTTTCTTCAGCCCCGAACAGGCAAAACAATCTTCGCAGTACTGACAGTGGTCGAGGTACTGTGAATTCTTGGAGTAAAAACTCACGAACGTGAACTGCGTGTTGTACTGGTTGATCGTGCTGATCGTGCCATAGGTCATCTCGCAGTGATCCACCACGACGTGGCCGTCAAAACAATCTTTGGATTTGAAACTGAAGATCAGATAACCGCAGTCCTCCAGATCGGCGCTGTCATAACATTCGATGCAATTGCGGCAGTGGACGATGTGGTCGCCCGTCACATGATCATTGCCGTTACCATCGTAGTACTGGTGAATCTGCTGCTCGCTCGCCTTCTTGAGAAAAATATCCCGCGCAGCCGAAAGGGTGCGGAAATTGCCGGTATTGAGCTCGTTGAGTTTCTTCTCGTACTCCTCTTTGGAGTGTTGCTCGTTGAAGATGCAGTGCTGCTTGTTGCGAAGACCGAAGCATCCGAAACAGCTGGCACATCCTTTGCAGTCGGAAAGGAAGAAACTGTCACGGCAATTGTGTGATTTCTCGGAATGCGCGAGATTGTACGACTCAGAGCAATCCACACATTCAATGCACAGCACGCACTTGAAGCAGTTGAGACATTCGATGCAGCTCTCACAACTATCGATACCGTAGGAGTAATAACAGTCTTCGTCGTGGTCGCTGACGAAGATCATGTAACAGTTCTTATCCTGCTGCGCGCCATTGGTGTAATCACTGTTCACGTTATTCGACGTAAACACCGAAATCTTCGGCGTAACTTTCATGAGCGCATCGAACTGCGGAAAGAACTTCTGAGAGAAATCGAAATCTCTGCCCTGCTGCATGGCATCCCATTTATCGGTGTACCACTCATGCTGGTCGTACACGGGATACGGACTGTCGGGGGCATAGACCGAAATAATCTGCTTGCCTGTAAGATCGCATTTGCGATGGTAGAGCCGGCGTTCGTTGCGCCACGCGAAACGCCCCTGCCGCCGGCAGGTGGGACAGAGTGTCGGTTCCGGCAAAGAAACTTTTTGGAGATACTCTTTCTCCTGCGGTTGGACGGTGAATGCCGATTGGCAGTGACGGCACGTGGACATGGAGGATAATGGAATTATCGAAAAAATGTGTACTGATGTTAAATATAATTTGTTTCATGGTCAATACAGATATTTGTTCGTATCTCCTCAAACTCAATATTTTTGTATTATTTTGTAATTCTATGATATGCTATCTGTAGTAATTTTATTACAACACTATGGTTATTGCGGAACTTCAGTCACTCGGCTTACCACTCGAAGAGGCAAAAGTGTACTACGCGCTTCTGCAATTGGGCGGTTCCTACGTGAGCGCCATCGCGCGCAAGGCTGATGTGCACCGCGTGGTGTGCTACAAAATTCTGGATGAACTTGTGGCAAAAGGTCTCGTCAGTTCATTTCTGAAGAACGGCATCCGGCACTTTGCCATCGAGAGCCCCATGATCCTGGTCCGCAAGGAACAGGAAAAACTGGAGCGGGCCGAAAAATTGCTGCCCGAGCTCCTGTCGATCACGAACGCGCTCGCCTACAAACCGAAGATCCAATACTACGAAGGTCTTGAGGGGATGAAAAATATATTTGAAGAAACCCTCACAGCAAAGGGTGAGCTCCTTGGCTACACGAATCTGGAAGACATCCCCAAAGTCATTCCCGAGGACTTTCTGCGTGACTATGCGCAGCGCAAAATCGCCAAGGGCATCAAGACCCGCATGCTCTCGCCCCACACGCAGAAATCCCTGCGCTACCTCAAGACGTATTATCCAAAAGGATTTGACCCTAATCTCGTTGAGATCCTCTTCGTGAATCCGCGTGAATTCCATTTCGAGTACGAGATCACGATCTACAACGAGAAGGTGGCCATCCTGTCACTCAATCCGGAGGAACGCATGGGCCTGATCATCGAGAGTCCCATCTATGCTCGCACGCAGCGCGCGGTATTCCAGCTTGCATGGTTGGGGGCAACATCGTTCGTCGCCAAATAAGTAGTACGCAGTAAGCAGTACGCGTCTATCTTCGTGCTTACTGCGTACTGCTAATAGACCTCCTTCAAATAGCACGCCTCGCAATATACGATCTCGGGCCGATCGAGAGCATACGTCGTTTCCATCTGCTTTCCGCATTTCATGCACGGCCGTTTCCAGATTGTTCGCGGATTCTTGAGAGCCATGATTGTTCGTTGACGCTCGTCGGGATGGAAATGCGGGATCGGGAGCTTCATCTTCCTATAGAAGTCCAATTCCTGCTTAATGATCCTGAAGGGCCGTCGGGTTGCTTCGCATTCGATTGCCCAATTCACGATGTCGTCGGGAACTTCATCAATGGAATCCGGCAGTTTGGATGCGGGAATCACCTTCGAAACTTTCGGCATCTCGTCTTTTTCGTCGCGCCATCGCCATCCCCTCTTCTCCACTCCCTGCTGCGTGAGCGGAAAGAAATCCTGGGCGACGGATTCGTTGTAGGCATAGGGACTTTTTTCAACGGGATAGAATTCGCCGTATTCACCATCGTGTTTCATCCGCTCAATGATCTTGGGCACCAGCCGCTCATATTCCTCCTTCGAATATTGTGTATTGAGGACGCGATACTGGCCGCGTGCGTGCAACCCGTCGCATCCGAAACTGTCGGATTGATAGAAACAGGAGCTCATGTAGGCAGAACGCGGGGAGCAGATGGTGCAGTAGCAAAAGCGCGTCAGGTAACTCTTCTCTCCGCCGGAGGACATCTCGTAACAGAGCTCGATATCCTTGTCGTGCGAGGTCAAGTCCATGGAATCTTTTATGCCTTCGCACTCAAAAAGGTACTTGGAATCCTCGACGTTGAAACAATCGGAGCAGTGGATGGCATTGCGGCAATTGGCGAGGTACGCGCCCGTGGATCCTTCGCAATTGAGTTGGATCTGTGCACGCTTGGGAACGGTGACGTCAAAAGCGGCGAACTCCGCCAGAAGATCCTTGGGAGAAACAGGCTGATGAAACCGGAGCATTTCTTCGTATGCCTCTTTCGTCAGTTGCTCGTTCTTGAAACAGTACTGCCTGTTGTGGATACCGCTGCACATGAAACAGTCTTTCACGCCCGAGCAGTCCCTCAGGTAATTGCTGGAGGAACACTGGCGACAATTCACGAGATGATGCGCGCCAAAGCAGCCATCGCAATTGGTGCTCTCTGCGACAAGCTCGCAACGGTTGAGCACATTGGAGTTGGCACAGTCTTTGCAGTACTGGCTCTTGCGGAGGTAGTAGCAGTCTTCGACGAAGTAACTCCCCGGGCATAGATAGGCGTTCTTGCTGAAGGCGAGCAGCAGATTGAATTCGCAGTTTTCATTGTTGAGCTGAAGAGCGGCAGCCTGCGGGACTCTGTGTTGAAGTTCTTCGAACTGGGCAAAGAAGGGGCGAGTAAAGTCGAACTCCCTCCCATACTGCAAAGGATCCCAGCGGTCTGACCACCAGCAATCCGTGCAATACACCGGAAAAGGAACATCGGAAGCGAAGGAGGAAATGGTTATTTTCTGACAGAGATCGCACTTTCTCCGGTGGAGACAGTGTTCGTTGCGAAATGCCTGCCTGCGCTGCATCCGGCATTCGGGACACAACCGAGGCGGCGGAATCAGCTCCCTCTTGCCGTTGAATATCGGTGAAATTTGCTCGTAGAACCTGAGATCACTGTCGGTGACCTCGAAGGGCTGCTTGCACCAAGGATTGCGACATATCTGTTGCATAAAATGATTCTAGCAAGAGATACGGGAAAAGTATTATGGGATAAGGGGTTCTTCTTCGATTTTCCTTACCCCTTCATACTTACCCCTTAATACACTTCCTTCAAATAGCATTCCTCACAATAGACTGTTTCGGGCCGCTCAGGAGCGTAAGTCGTCTCGACGGGCTTCTTGCACTTCATGCAATTCCTGCGCCAAAGTTTACGGGGATTCTTCTTCTGCATACGCTGCCGGTGGCGCTCATCGGGGTGGAAATATGGAACAGGAAGGCGGTGCTCTCGGTAGAATTCCAGCTCTTTCTTTGCGATTTTGAATGGCCGCTGCGTCGCCTCGCATGTGATTGCCCAGTTCAGGATGTCATCCGGCACATCGTCGATGGCAGCGGGGAGTTTGGCCGCCGGAATGGTCTTCGTCACGTTGAGCGGCTCCTCTTGAGCCTCCCGCCAGGGCCATCCTCTCTTCTTGGCTTCGGTGGCCTCAAGCGGAAAGTACACCTGCGCCGTCGTCTCGTTGTACGCGAACGGTGAAATTCCCGCAGGGAAGAACTCGCCCCATTCGCCGTGCCGCTGCATAAGCTCGATCACGCGCGGAACGAGAACCTCGTATTCTGCAGGAGAGTACTGCTTGTTGAGGACACAATGCTTGGCTGGTTTCATGCACACGCACCCGCACATGTCGGTACCCGTCTGGATGATGTCGCAGTAGAGGAGATTTTTTGATCCCCACGAACCGTGCGTGAAGATCGTGTTGTACGAGCCATACCCGAGGCTCAGTGACTCGTATCCGAGCTGCGCATCCGTCGTGTGACACACGTCCATCAGATCCTTGATTTGGAACCCCGTGAAGATGTGCGCGCAGTCCTCGGCGTACGACACGTCGAAGCACCCCTGCGCGTTGCGGCAATTCTTGATGTAATCACCCGTGCTCTGCTCGCAGTTCACCACCTCCCGCGCGCGGTGGATCCCCTGCTCCTTCATGCGCCCGAATTCCGCAAGGAGCTCCGGCAAACGCCCCTGTGCGATTTGATCCGAAATTTCATTCTTCAGCCGTTTGTACTCCTCGGGAGAACACTGCTTGTTCCGAACACAATTGCGCTTGTTGCGCAGATTCACGGAGAGCAGGCACTCGGTGCACCCTTTGCAGTCGAAGAGGAACGCGGATGAGGCACAGTTGGTGCAGTTCTGGGAGAAGGAAACCGTGTGACACTTGTCGACATCGATCACTTCATAGCAGTACTGCGACTCGGTGCAGTCCGCCGTATCGGTGCAGCCCACAGAGTGAATGACCTGGTATCCGTACAGGCAGTCTTCGTTGAACTCCGCCGCGAAGATGAGGTAGCAGTTCTTGTTCGAGCCGGAGAGATTGATGAATTCGGAGTTCTCGTTATTGATCACGTTGAGCGCGAGGCGCGGAACGGCGTTCTGCAGTTCCTTCACCTGCGGAAAGAACGGCCGGTTGAAATCCACGTCACGACCGAAGGACAGCGGATCCCAGCTGTCACTCCACCAGCACTCCGTGCAGTACACCGGGAACGGCGAAGGCGCCGGATACATCGAAACGACGGACTTCTTGCACAGATCACAGGTGCGCCGGTAGAGCGCGCGTTCGTTGCGCCAGAAGAGACGCCGTTGTTGCCTGCAATCGGTGCAAAGCGTGGGCGGCGGGATCGAATACTTCTTTCCGCCGAAAATCGGAGAAAGCTTATCGAGGAGTGCGAGATCGAAGGGAGTGACCTCGAAGGCCGATGAACACTGTCGGCATCGCGCCATGACCAAAAGATTCTAGTGAGCGCAAGAAGTCTGGCCAATGCATAGAACGTCGTTCTGCACAAAAAACGTCATTGCATCGGTTTATCCGATAATTTTTTCACAGGCCACCGTGAAGATCAGGCACCACTCCCCTGATCCCACATGTGCCGGAACTGGTTTCGATACAGCGCCATGAGTTCGGGATGCCGGATGAGCAGCACCTTTGGATGCTCCTTGTCGCAGACAAAGTGCGCGATGTGATGTGCGGCGAAGCCGATGTAGTCGCGACGAATAGGCATGTCATCGAGGATACGCAGCGTGCGCAGCTCCTTGGAATCGCGCTTCGCGATCTCGCGCATTGTCGGACTATCGGTATTGATGACGCGCGCGAAGACACCGCGGTGGTAGCGCTTTGCGCGGAACGCAAGTTCCTCGGGCGATTCATCCCCCATGCCAGCGACATCCCAGTAATTCTGCATGGAACCGACGTGCAAATACTCACCGTCACACTCATCCGGCAGCTTCAGGTATTCCTCGCGGAAGGCATCCACTCCCTCGCGCAGTTGGATAAGTTCGTGCGGTGCGCTCTCAGCCTCCTGCTCCAGATCGACATAGGGCAACAGATGATCCAGATCCTGCAGGGCCAGCTGAACTTTGCGCAGTGACCGTTGCTCCTGATCGAGCTTGTGAATGAGAGTCCTCAGCGTGAGCGGCGCGTACACCGACTGTTTCTGGTTCACGGAGAACGATTGCACGAGACCACGCTCCTGCAGGCGTTTGACCGTGCGATAGGCGGTCATAATATTGAGCCCGGATTCGCCGATGAGCTCCGTCATCGTGGCGCGGCGCATCCGGAGGAGATGGAGATAGAGTGTGACCTCTTCATCACGCAAGCCTGTCAGAATCAGAAGTTGCTGAAGCTTTTTGAGCACCGATGCAGTATAGACGAATGTGAGAACATGTAAAGTTTATTTGTCAATACACCTCTTTAAGGTAGCACTCCTCGCAGTACACCACCTCCGGCCGCTCTGGAGCGTAGGTCGTCTCGATCCCCTTCCCGCACTTCTGGCATTTCCTGCTCCAGAGGTGGCGGGGATTTCTCAGTGCCATGCGCCGCTTGTGGCGTTCGTCGGGATGAAAGTGCGTAACCGGAAGTCGCATGCGCCGGAAGAACTCCAGCTCCTGCTTGATGATGCGGAACGGTCGTTTGGTCGCCTCGCATTCAATCGCCCAGTTCACGATATCGTCCGGAATGTCGTCGATGCGGTCCGGCAACTTTTCGGCTGGAATGATTTTTGACACTTTTGGAACCTCTTCCTCGCCGAAACGCCATGCCCATCCCTGTTTCGTGGCCTCCTCAGCACCGAGAGGAAAAATTTCTTGTGCGAGCGTATCGTTGTAGGCAAACGGAGAACATTCTGTGGAAAAGAACTCACCCCATTCCCGGGTTGCACGCATGTGCGCAACAATCTCCGCAGCAAGACACTCGTAGGCTTCCGGTGTGTACTGTCGGTTAAGAATGCAATATTGCTTCTTGCGTAAGCCGACACATCCGAAACAGTCGCGACAGCCGTGACAGTTGTCGCAGTAGAAAAGATCGGAGGAATCTCGGCAAAACATCGTAAAGCGATATCCATGCCCCATAAGACTGGTTGACTCATAGCAGAGCTCCGTCTGATCAAAGAAGCAGATATCCTGGCAGTCGATCGCCTTGAGTCCATCGTGAAGATTTGCGCAGTCACGCGATTCGAAGACATCAAATCCCAGATGCACACTCCGACACTGGAAAAGATTATCTCCTGTAACATCCTCGCACGACACCGCATTAACTGCACGACGAATAGGATGACTCTGCAGGAGAGCATCAAAGTGTTGAAGTGCCCTCTGGTGCGCCTGGTGACTACCGCTTAGAGACGCAATGAAGTTGTCCACTTCTTCCTTTGTGCACGGACGGTTGAGAATGTAATTCTCTTTGCGCCGGAGACCTATGCAAAGAAAACACCGGCTACATCCCCGGCAGTCCCGCAGGAACGCGCTATCGCGGCAGTCTTCGCAATTCTGCAAGTGATGCACATTGTAGCAGCCGCGGCAGTCACAGCACTCGTACAGCAATTCCGAAGCAGTGCACCACAGAGTATCGACGATGGACCGATTATCCACACTCAGAAAGCCGTAGTAGCAGTCGCGATTCCGATTTGCAGATGTGAGGAGATAGCAGTTCTCATTGTCATCCGCGAAATTACAGTAATCGCTGTTCACCGCATTATTGTTTACGAGCGGTGGTCGGGGGACACGCCGCTGTAGATCACGGAATTGCACAAAGAAAGGACGGCCCGGATCGAAGGGCGCACCAAATGCGAGAGGATCCCACCGATCACTCCACCATTCCTCGTGCGAATAAACAGAGAACGGAGAATCAGGAGAGAAGAAAGAGAGTAACGGTGCACCACTCAATGTACTCTGCCTTCGAAAGAAGGTTCTTTCATTTCGGAATGCGAGCCGTCGGCGTTCGCGCTCGACGGGGCAGAGTGTTGGAACCGGAATCAGTTCCCGCGTTCTCCGGAACACTGGGGACACTTTTTCGAGAAACGAAATGTCCTCCCCGCGAACATCGAATGGCTCTCCGGTTTGCCTGCAAAGAACACGCTGTGACATGTGACATAGACTCGTCTCGATAAAAATGCCGTCAATTCAGCAAATGGATCGTCCTTCTGACACGCCGGTAAGCTGTTTCGTTCGCTTATTCGTTCCCAATCCTCTGGGAATGAGCGTTGTACTGGACCCGCTGTGCGTCTGCAATCGAACGCGATTTCACGAGAACACCATAGGGATTCTCACGATCACAGACATTCGCGAAGAGGACATAATCGTTCGTATCGGAAAAAATGATGAAGCGGTTCCTGAAGTCGATATTCAAAATATCAATGCGAGTTCTGAAGCGATTTGTGGCCTCACGCGTGCAGAAGTGTTCCGTACTAGGACCGAATGTGGTGCAGATCGCCCTATGTTGTGCATGCTTCAGACGATTCTTGCGGAATTCATCGCCGGTCTCGACTCCCCCAATGAGAGGAATGAACGACTCAAAATCTCCGAAATCGAAGTTCGTCTCGTAGTCGATATCGGACATAAACAGGTATGCATCGTGCAATTGGGAAGGAGTGTGGAGCGTTTCGAAGACTTCAGTATCATCGCGGCCAGCATGGAGGAATGGTGCAGCGTGTTTGAGCTTCAAGATACTCTTGCGCAGACCCCGTTCTTTTTTTTGCAACTCAGCAACCAGATACGTCAGAGAGCGAACGGAAATCCCATCCCTCCCGTGCTTCACCGCATGAAGATGCCTCAGTTTATCGAAAGCTCGATACGCACTGCTCTTACTCAGCCCCGTGCGGGAAACCAAACTGAAGATGTTCTCTGCCGGTTCCCGCAAGAGTTCCAAGTACAGTGTGATTTCGGCCTCTGAGAGACCGACATCGGCGAGGAGAGGTGCAAGCGTGCTGTTGAGTGACATAATTGATATATTACAATATAAAATATAATATGCAATCTGTCAGTACACTGTTTTGAGATAGCACTCCTCGCAGTACACCACCTCCGGCCGCTCTGGAACGTAGGTCGTCTCGATCCCCTTCCCACACTTCTGGCACTTCCTGCTCCAGAGGTGGCGGGGATTGCGGAGCGCCATGCGTCTTTTATGCCGCTCGTCGGGATGGAAACGGGGAACCGGCAGTCGCATCTTTTGAAGGAACTCCAATTCCTGCTTAATGATTCTGAATGGACGATTCGTAGCTGCACATTCAATCGCCCAGTTCACAATATCATCCGGGATGTCATCGATGCGGTCCGGGAGTTTTGCCGCCGGGATGACTCTGTTCATCTTGGGCATCTCCTCGCTCTCTTTCCATTTCCAGCCACGTTTTGTCACGTCATTTTGCGTGAGCGGGTAATACTCCTGTGCAACGGTTTCGTTGTAGGCAAACGGAGAACGTTCTTCGGGAAAAAACTCGCCCCACTCTCCATCGGCGCGCATCTTTGCAATGATCTGCGGAACAAGGCGTTCGTACTCCTCCTCGGAATATTGCTTGTTGAGAATGCAATGCCGCTGCCGGTGCAAGCCGAAGCACCCGAAACAATCGGTGCAGGAGAAGCAATACTCGCTCAGATACACGTTGCGGCATTCGTAGCTCTTGGAACAAGCGTAGAGGTGATATCCGAGATTGCAGCCATTTGTCTCGTATTGCAGTTCCCCATGGTACGGCTCCAGCGCATCCATGGAACTCTTCGTGTCTCCGCAGTCGAAGCAATGGATGCAGTCCTCGCAATCGAACATGTAATAGGAATCACGAACATTCTTGCACTGGACAATGCGATTGCCCGTGGAACGCTCGCTCTGGATAGTGAGGATATTGCGATGGATCGCTTTCTGTTCGAGGTGTGAGTGGAACGCGCGTTCGTACTTCTCGGCAATCGCCCATCGGGCGGTATCGAGGGATTGGAGTTTGCGCCGGTATTCCGCTTCGGTCAGCTGCTCGTTCTCGAAGCAATATTTTCGGTGGCGGAGATTCCAGCACCCGAAGCAATCGCTGCACGCCTGACAGTCGTAGCAAAACCTGCAATCGGAGCAATTCTCGCATTCATGAAGGTGCGTGCTCGAAACACACTTCTTGCAGTCCACACACTCGGCGCAAAGCTCGCAGTGTTGTGTTCCGAGACAGTCGACACAATCCTTGCAATGGATGCTGAAATTGGTGATATAGAGGCAATCTTGGTTGTACCCCGAATTGATGCACATGTAACAATTCTTGTTGTACGGCGCGTGATGCGTGAATGCGGAATTCTCACTTCCCATGTTCATAATACATGGACGCGGCGCCACGTAGCTCAACTCGGAGAATTGTTCGAAGAACGGCCGGCGGAAATCGAATGCGCGACCCGTCGCGAGCTGATCCCAATCGTCAGACCACCAGACGGTTTGGTCGTAGACCGTGCAGGGTTTGTCCTGAGAGTAGATGGAAATCACTTCCTTTCCCGTCCTGTCACAAGTGCGATGGTAAAGCTGTCTCTCGTTGCGATACATCAATCGACGTTGCTGCCTGCAATCGGGGCAGAGCGTTGGGGGAGGGAGCAAAAATTTTTCCCCTCCGAATACCGGAGAAAGCTCCTTCAAGAGAGCAAGATCATCGTCGGTGACCTCGAAAGGCTGGCGACACCAAGAATTTTTGCACTTTAACTGCATGGCAGGAGAGAACAACAAGTATTTGCACCCTTCGACTCGTCGCTCCGCTCCTCGCTCAGGGCAAGCCAGGGATTGTTGCAGACGCATTGCATGGGAGGTCAGTATACGACAGCAGTCAGTATAACGCAGTAAGCAGCATTGAAGCAGTAAGTATTAAGCAGTAAGCAGTACGCGTCTGTCTTCGTGCTTACTGCGTACTGCGTACTGCTGTCTGCGTACTGCGTACTTGTCCTGAACGCAGTCGAAGGACTGCTAATATACTTCTTTCAGATAGCAGGATTCGCACAGAATTCTGCCGTCGTACTCCTTGGGCCAACTCGTTTTCGTCTTCTGCCGGCACTTGCCGCACTGAACTTCTCGCAATGTCCCGTCGAAGGGAATCAGCCGGAAGTTCTCCTGCAATCTTCGCATGTAGTAGGTGTAGGGCAACGGAACTTTGAGATCCTGCGCGAAAGCGATGTCCTCTTTGAGAACCTGGAACGGCCGATTCGCAACCGGATCCCAGTAGGGCGAACGGGGCACGGATGCATCCGCATGGTCTGAACGGTCCGGAACCTCGGAAGCATCCCGCGTGTCCGATTCGCGTTGCTCCTCCCTCTCCAACATGCGAAACCCCCGCTTCTTTCCCTCTGCCGTCGTCATCTTCCAAACAAAGCCGGCAAGACTCTCTTCGTACGGATTTGCGGCGAAATGGGGCGGGAAAAATTGTCCGTACTCCTTCGTTTTCTTCATTGCCGCAATGACCTCCGCCTTCTTCGCTTCGAATGCTTCGGGCGCATACGGCCGATTGAAGATGTGATACTCCTTTCCGACAAGTCCGCAACACCCGAAACAGTGTTTGCACTGGAAACACTGCGCGCAGTACTCCATGAACTTGCACTGGATCACATTGTAGCCAAATTTTATGTCGTAGCACTTGTCCTGCGGCTCTATCGAGCCGTACACGAGTTCCGACCCCACGGCGGCGCATACCGTATCCAGACAATCCTTGCCCCCGAAGCCGCGGAAAATATTGGCGCAATCCTCCAGCTCATCCACAAAGAAGCAATTCAAACACCCTTTGCTCGAGTAGATGTAGTTGGCATCATCGCACTCCTGACACTGATCCATGAAGATGGCGCGATGCCATGCGTTCTCGCGCAACATCTTCTTGAATTCCTGCTTGGCATGTTCGTACACGGTACGTGATTTAAGATCCCAAGCCGCTATGCGCTTTTCGTATTCTTCTTTCGTCAACTGCTGGTTAGCGAAGCAGTAGGATTTGTTACGAAGGTTCGTGCAGAAGAAGCAGTGATTGCAGTTTCGGCAGTCATAGAGAAACGCACTCTCCGTACACTGCCAGCAGTTCAGCGTAAACACGACGCGGAAACAGAGATGGCTGTTGATCAGATCAACGCAGCGTTCGCTGTCATACGAAAAGACACCGTACTGACTGTTCTTCACGTTGAAAACGCGATAGCAGTATCGCAGGTCCTCGTCATTCAGACCCGAATGGCAAAGATGGCAGTTCTTCGAGTACCACCAGTCATCGGTGTACTCGCAATTCTCGTTCCCCGCACCCACGTTATGCGCGATGGGGCAGCGCCGGAAGAGCTCCCACATCTGCGGAAAAACGGGCTTCGTGAGATCGATCTCCGCGGACGGCGGATCGGCATTCTTGATCCACTCATCTTTATGCCAAACCGGGTAAGGACAGTCTGCGGAGAAGACGGAAACGATCGGCTTTCCGGACTTGTCGCACTTTCGCTTATGGAGCGCCCAGTGCTGCCAGAAAGCGCCGAGGATCTGCCATCGGGCAATGAGGCTTAAGTTTGGCTCACCGTCGATATTGAGCTTCTTTCGTAGCTCCATCTCGGCAGCGCTGACCTCGAAGGTTTGGCCGGTGACGGGACAGCGGGGCATCGGGGCGTCAGTATACCTCTTTCAGGTAACACTGCTCACAATAGACTTTCTCCGGTCGGTCGGGCGCGTACGAGGTATCGATCGACTTGCTGCATTTCATGCATGTGCGCGTCCATAGATGCCGCGGATTACGAAGCGCCCTGCGATCGGCATGACGCTGGGAGAAGCTGCGAAGAGGAACAGGTACATTCATCCGACGATAGAACGCGAGCTCCTGAGGGATGATCTTGTACGGCCTTTTGGAAATCTCGCACGTCAGCACCGACTTGCAGATCTCGTCCCCGGTTTCTGCGATCGAATCGGGAACTTGAATCCTCGGCCCCGTGTGCGGCGCGCGTTTGTCCGGCTCATCGAGCCATCGCCACCCGCGATCCAGAGCCTGCTGCTTCGTCAGCGGGAAATAATCCTGAGCCAGCGTTTCATTGTAGGCATGGATGGATGACGTGACGGGCATGAATTCCCCCCACTCGCCGTGCGTGCGCATGAGCGCGACGATCCGCGAAACCAACGCCTCATACTGTTCCTTTGTGTATTGCTTATTCAGGATGCAGTACTCCTTGCGGTTCAGTCCCACGCACCCAAAACAGTGCTTGGTATGGTGGCAATGGTGGCAGTAGAACACATCATGGACGCTCGTGAGCGTGAGCGTGCTGAAATACCCTTCCTGCATGCCATACCCGCACACGCTGCATTCGTACAGACGCTCGGCGTCTCCACACTCGTGAACATCCATGCAATCCTTGAGCGGCATGAACCCTTGGTAGATGTACCGGCAATCCCACAGATCCTCGCTGTCGTAACACTGGTACGCGTTTTTGCAGTGCACGAGGTAATCGCCCACCACATCTTCATTCTGTACACCGTGCATGTACTTCTGCGGAAACTCCAGTTTGATCTTGGCGAAGCGCTGGATTCCGGATCGGAGCGCCTGGCGCGAAGCCAGCATGGCGCGGAATTGCGCAAAGGCCTCCTTGCTGACAGGTTTATTCTCCACATGGTATTCCTTGTTCCGAAGATTGCTGCACATCAAGCAGTTCTTGCAGCCCGTGCAGTTCTTGAGAAACATGCTGTCTGAGCAGTTCTCGCAATCCTGCAGAAAGGAACTTCCGTAGCACTGCACACAATCAACGCACTCGTAGCACAACTGCGATTTGCGCGAGCGGAAGCAATCCACACAATCGTGACACTGATTGATGCTATAACAGTAGTAGCAATCCCAGTTCTCATCGGAATCGAAAATGAGATAGCAGTTCTTGTTCTTGCCAGCGTTGTTCGTGTACTCGCAGTTCTCATCAAACTCGAACCCTGTGAACAGACTCGGTCTCGGAACGATATCAAGAAGTTTTTGAATTTGTTCAAAGAACGGACGCCCTAAATCCACTTCCAGACCGTACGAGAATGGATCCCACTTGTCGCTGTACCAATCCTCCTGGCGGAATACCTTGCAGGGAACCGATGGATGCGTATTGGAAATGATTTTTGCACCAGTGAGATCGCACGTCCGCTCGTAGAGATTCATCTGATTGACCTGTGCGAGCCGCCTCTGGATCCGGCAATCGGGACACAGCAGGGGCGGAGGAAGCGGCTCTTTCTTCTCTGCAATTTTCGGCGAGAGCCTGTCGAGGGACGCAAGATCTTCTTCCGAGATCTCGAACGTGACTTTGCACCAGCTGTTGCGACAGGTCTGTTTCATGGGGCGTCAGTATACCTCCTTCAGGTAGCACTCCTCACAAAGCACGCGCTCTTTGCGTTCAACCGCAAACGTGGATTCCACCTCCTTGCCGCATGCGGAGCAGGGCCGTTTCCAGAGGCGCCTCGGCGGGCGAAGCATAGTCCGGCGCTCTTGCCGCTCCTCGGGATGCAAATGCGGGACCGGCAGGTTGTGCGCGCGGTAGAAGGCCAGCTCCTGCTTCACGATGCGGAACGGACGCTTGGACTCCTCGGACGTGACGGCCCAGTTGAGAATATCGTCCGGAATTTCCGCAATGGTTTCCGGCAGGTGCGACGCCGGAATCATTTTCTTCACATCCGGCTTCTCGTCGGTTTCATCACGCCAGGGGTAGCCGCGCGCTATCGCCTCCTCCTTCGTAAGCGGAAAGTACTCGAGTGCGATCGATTCGTTGTAGGAAAACGAGCACATGCTCTTCGGAAAGAACTGGCCGTATTCCCCCGTCGTCCTCATGTGACTGATCAACTTCTCCTTCAGAATTACGTACTCTTCTTTGGAGTACTGCTTGTTGAGGATGCAGTGCTGCTTCTTCTTGAGAGAAACGCATCCGAAGCAGTTCTTGCAGCCCGTGCAGCTGTCTAAGTACTCGCAGTCGCTCAAGTTCGTGGTACACATCGAACTGAACTTGAGGTTGTAGACATTGTTGCCGCACGCCCCGCACTGGTAGGCGCGCTCGACGTTGTCCCCCCAAAAGGTGTAATCCATGGAGGATTTTACGCCCATCGAGACGCGCTGGCAGTAGCGGCAATCCTCCAGATCCTTGCAATCCATACAGTGGAACGCGTCGCGCGTATTGCTGATGTGGTCGCCCGTGGAGTGTTCGTTGTGCTCGCCCTGTACGAAGCGCTGCGGCTGACTGCAGAAGAAGTCCGCACACCGCGTCCGCAAGGCCGCGACTCCCTTTGCGGTATCGAGGCGGAGAGCCGCCTTCCGCTTTTCAAACTCCTCCGGCGAAAGTTGCTCATTCATGATCAAGTACCGCTTCTGCCGTTGGTTGATGCAGCCGATGCAATCGCGGCAGCCGATGCAGCTTTTTAGGAAGAAACTACCAGAGCAGTTCTGGCAATCCTGAGAAAAGAAGAGACCGTGGCACTCGGTACAATCCAGACACTCATACAAAATCTCGCTCTGGTGGCAGTTGAAGCAGTCCACCGCGTCTTTACAGTGGTAGACACGGTTACTGTAAAGACAATCTTCGTCGTAATCCGCCTCGGCAATTAGATAGCAATTCTTGGAGTAGCCCGCATTGTTCACGTAGTCGCTGTTCTCCATCGTCCCCTGAATCACGAAGCGCGCCTGATGCGGCACCGTGTTTCGCAGTTCGGCGAACTGCTCGAAGAACGGGCGGGAGAAATCGATATCCCGTCCGTACATGAGGGCATCCCACTTGTCGCTCCACCACGCCTCAGGGCTAAAGACCGGAAAGGGATGATCGACGTGGAACTGGGAGAGAATGCGCTCGCCGGTGAGATCGCAGGTCCGCCAGTAGAGCTTGCGCGAATTGCGCTCCAGAAGACGCCGTGTGAGCCGACAGTCAGGACAGGACAAAGGATCCGGAACGCCGAAATCATCCAGAAACCTCTGATCATCCTCGGTGATCCCAAAGGACGTGCCGCATTCGATGCATGTTGGCATACGATCAGTATACTTCCTTCAGGTAGCACTCTTCGCAATAGACTTTCTCGGGTCGCTCGGGGGCGTAGGTTGTCTGGATTGCTTTCTTGCACTTGGCACACTGCCGCTTCCAGAGCGTGCGGGGATTGAGAAGAGCCATGCGACGCCGATGCCGCTCATCGGGATGGTAGCGCGGAAGCGGGAGACGCAGGCGACGGTAAAAATCCAACTCGCGCTTATTAATGAGAAAAGGACGCTTAGTCGCCTCGCATCGGATAGCCCACCGAAGCACATCATCGGGAATATCATCGATGCTATCCGGCAACTTCTCCGCAGGAATGACTTTCGCAACATCAGGTATTTCTTCTTCCCGCTCCTTCCACTGGAACCCCTGTGCAAGTGCCTCGTTTCGCCCAAGCGGATAGTAGTCCTGAGCAACGGTCTCGTTGTACCCGAACGGAGAACTGCCTCGAGGAAAGAATCTGCCCCACTCCTTTGTCCGCTGCATGTGCTCCGCTAATTGGAGTGCCATCTTGTTGTAATCCTCTAATGAATACTGCTTGTTCAAGATGCAATACTGGGCTTTCTTAAGCCCTGCGCACCCAAAAAGATTTTTGGATGCAAAACACTCGTAGGAGTACAGAACATCACTCGATCCACCCCACACGAGCTTGCTGAAGAGCACACGGAAGACCCCGTGTCCCACTCCCTCACAATCGTAACAGAGCTCATTGAGTTGCGCCGCACCGTAATTCGAAATGTCCTGGCAATCTTTCATATGCAAACAGCGGGAGCAACTCTTGCAATCCTCCAGATAATCGCAGTCATAGCACTCGAATGCATTCTTGGAATGGAGAACATAATTACCCGTCACATTTTCGTTCTGTACTCCCTCATAAAAACGATGCGGGAGCGTGAGGGCAAACTCCGCCATCCGCCGCTTCATGTCTTCGAAGTAGGCGAAGCTCCCCGCATTCATCCCATTGATCTGTTCCTCATACTCCTTCCGCGAAAGCTGTTCATTGAAAAAGTGGTATTCCTTGGCATGGAGATTCATGCACCCGAAGCACTTCCGGCACCCGGTACAATTATTGCAGAGGGTGACATCGGAACAGTTACTACAGTTTCTGGAAAAGAGCGCGTTGTAACAGGAAACGCAATTGATACAGTGAGAACAAATCTCGCAACGATCCAGGTGGAAATTATCGGTGCAATCCTTACAGTAGTTTATGAGCGTGCCATACTGACAATCCTCATTGGTATTCGCCGAGAAAAGGAGGTAGCAATTCTTATTATCGGATGCACAGTTCGTAAAATCGGAATTCATAATTGTTCCCTGCTGCACGCGCGCCATTTTAGGTACGCAATTGAGGAGTTCGAAAAACTGATCGAAGAACGGACGGGAGAAGTCCACATCTCGCCCATCGTCCTTCGCATCCCAACTGTCACCCCACCACACGGGATTATCGAAGACGGGAAATGATGAGTCCGGTGCATAGGTCGAAATGATTGAAACTCCTGTTTTACTGCATTGTCGGCGAAACAATTTCCATTCGTTCCGATAGACATAGCGCTGCATGTGCCGACACGTGGGGCATTGATCGGGTTCTGGAATAGCGCATTTCTTCCCACCAAAAATAGGAGATATTTCGTTATAGAATTTCCGATCAGTCTCCGTGACCTCGAAGGGAGCCTTGCACCAGGGATTACGACAGATTTGCTGCACCGGAGAAGTATACAGGGATCAGTATGCGGTATTCAGCGAACCCCCCTGCATACATACTTCATACTGAATACTGCATACCCATTAATAAACCTCTTTCAAATAGCAATTTTCACAGTAGACGATCTCCGGCCGCTCGGGGGGGTACGTCGTCTCAATCCCCTTCCCGCACTTCTGGCACTTTCGACTCCAGAGCTTGCGGGGATTCCTCAGTGCCATACGTTCCTTGTGGCGCTGATCGGGGCACTTATTCGGAATAGGAATGCCCATTTCCCGATAGAATTTCAATTCCTGGGGAATGATCCGGTAGGGCTGTCCGGATGCCGTACAGGTGAGAATTTTCTTCGTGATGGAATCGTCCGTTTCACCAATATGGGAGGGGACGGCGATTACAGGACCCAGGTACGTTTGTCGTGCCGTTTCCTCCGTTTTCCACCGCCATCCCCGATGTTCCGCATCTCTGCGATCAAGTGGAAAGTAATCGACTGCGCTCGTTTCATTGTAGGCAAAGGGCGATAGAGTGAGCGGGAAAAACTCACCCCATTCACCGGCGGACCGCATCGCCGTGATGACGCGCGGAACCAGTTCCTCGTACTCTTCTTTGGAGTACTGCTTGTTCAGGATGCAGTAACGCTTACGATGAAGCGACACGCAGCCGAAGCAGTCCTGACATGCGCGACAGAGGTAACAGTACTGCAGGTCATGCGACCCGACCCACGTTGAAGCGCAGAAGGCGCTCCGAGACACAGTAGGGGTAGCGGCACACTCATAAAGAAGTTCGCTATCAGGAACGCCATTCACATCCATGCAGTCCCGCGCCTTAATGCCTTGGCAGACATAACGATTATCCTGACTTTCAATGAGATCAAAACATCGATAACAATCCTCGCAGTGGAAGAGGTTGTTACCTGTGGAACGATCGCAATTGAGTAGATTGACTGCGCGGCGAGGCTCTTTGGCGGTGGCGGCGTGCACCATCTTTTCCAAGCGGGTCCGGCTCAATGTCAGGGTCTCCATGAGTTCGCGCTTACGCTTTGCGTACATCTCGGGAGTCAGTTGTTCATTGAGAACACAGTTACGGCTGTTGCGGAGGTTGACGCACCCGATGCAATCAGTGCATCCCTGACAGCTCGAGCAAAAGGAGCAGTCTGCACAATTCTTCAGATCCTGACTGAAGAGAACATTCGTACAGTGCTCACAGTCGATGCACTCGTAGCACCGTTCGCAATCCGTGACGAAAAGGCAATCCACGCAGTTCCGGCTTTTGAAAATGTAGCTCGAGAAATACGAATCCTGATTGAAATCCGAGGCAGAGAGCAGATAGCAATTCTTATTTCCGTAGCTATAGTTGGTGTAATCACAGTTCTCACATTCACCGATAAGGAGCGAGAGGAGCGGCGTCACCTGCATGAGTGCAGCAAACTGCGGGAAAAACGGCTGTGAGAGATCAAACGGCCTTCCCCAATGCAGCGCATCCCAGTGATCGGAGAACCAGGCATCCAACCCGTAGACGGTGTATCCGTTCTCCGGCGCATAGATCGAGATCATCTGTTTTCCCGTGAGTGCGCACTTGGTCTGGTAGAACTTGCGCTCATTGCGCCAAGCCAGCCGCCTCTGCTGCCGGCAATCCGGACACAAGGTCGGCGACGGAATCAATTCCTTCTTCCCATTGAACACCGGCGAAACCTTCTCCAGAAATGCCAGGTCCTCCGCTTCCACCGTGAATGCCGATGCGCATTGTCTGCAGACGGGCATCTCAGTAGACGGAAGCGAGGTAACACTCTTCGCCCTTCGACGGGCTCAGGGTGAATCTTGTTGCGCCGCTGTCTGACGAACCAATGTGCATATCTCAATACACCGAAGATAGGTAACAAGATTCACAGTACACGATCTCCGGTCGCTCGGGCGCATAGGTCGTCTCGATCCCCTTCCCACACTTCGCGCATGTGCGGCTCCAGAGATGACGTGGATTCTTGAGGCGCATCCTTCTGCGGTGACGCTCTGCAAAACACTCCGTGTGCAGAGGCAATGTCATGGATCGGCAGAATTCCAGCTCCTGAGGAATAATCTTGTAGGGCTGCTTACTTGCGGAACAGAGCAGAATTTTCTGTGTGATGTCATCGGGTACATCCTGGATACGATCAGAAACAGCTACGCGCGGGCCAAGGTACTCATCGGCTGTGCTCTTTTGCACCACCCATCGCCATCCCCGCTTCTCCACCTTCTCCTCTGTGAGTGGGAAATATTCCTGCGCCATGGTCTGGTTGTAGCCGAACGGACTCATGGTGATGGGGAAAAATTGTCCCCACTCGCCCGTCTGCTGCATATGTTCGATCACGCGCGGAACCAACTCTTCATACTCCTGCCGCGTGTACTGCCGATTGAAGATGCAATACTGTTTGCTCTTAAGGCTGGCGCAGCCAAAACAATTCTTGCACGACGAACAATCCTGGCAGTACGCCGTTTCGGCGCTGTACATCGTGTTGTGGCAGCAAAAAAGGCTGCTTCCATTGCATGCCACGCACTGATAACTCCACTCGCACGTTGACGGGCAGTAGTTGGAATCGTAGGAATGAACGAATGATTCCGCCGTGGCCAGAAAACGGCAGTCCTCGCAATTCTTCGCATCGTAGGAATCGTGCACCCCCTTGCAATTGTAGAGGTAGTCCCCTGTGACATCCTCACAATTCACGCCATGGTAATGACGCACGACTTCTTTTCGCGTGAGATCAGCAAGCCTCTTGCGTGCCAGTTCGATCATGACATGAGAGCCGCGGTCGAACTCCTGCATCTTGCGCTCGTAGTCCTCACGGGAAAACGGTTGATTGAATACGCAGTACTGTTTGTTTTTAAGCCCCACGCAGCCAATACAATCCTTGCATCCGGAACAGTGAACCAGAAGCGTCCCATTGCTGCAGTTGTCACATCCATGGGAGAACGCCAGCTCATAGCACTGCACGCAATCCACACACTCGTAGCACCGTTCACACCGATAAATGTAGAGACAGTCGTAACAATTCTTGGAGAGCCAAACAATATGTCCGTAACAGCAGTCTTCGTTGCCGACATTCCCGCCGATGAGATAGCAATTCCTGCTCTGGAAGGAGAAATTGCAATAATCCGTGTTCTCGCAGTTGTTGTTGAAAATAGACATCCGGGGAACGACGTTGAAGAGTTCGCCGAGCTGATCAAAGAACGGGCGCCCAAAATCCACTTCCCTCCCGTAGCGTAACCCATCCCAACGATCACTCCACCACTCGTGAATCTCGTACACCGGAAAGGGCACATCCTCATCGTACATCGAGATGATGCGTTTGTCGGAGAGACTAGAAGTACGGTGGCAGAGATTGAAGAAGTTCCGGTGCGCAATCCGCCTCTGCATACGGCAAGCAGGGCAGGTGACCGGCTCTGGAATGGAGAAGTGCTTGCTCGCAACCGTTAGCCCTGCCTCGCGATAGAACGCCTTATCGTCCTGCGTGATCTCAAACGGGGCCGAGCACTGAAAACAGGTTTTTTGCGTCATACAAGCGATTGCTGATAACACTTCTCGCAGAAAATTTTCTCGGGACGGTCTGGCGCGTAGGTGGTCTGCATCGGAATGCCGCAGGCATTGCACGTGCGTTCGTAAAGAACACGCGGGTTTCGCATCGTGAGCTGCTTTCTATATCGCGTGAAGAAGCTGGTCCGGGGCAGCGGCACATGCAACTGCCGATGGAATTTGAGTTCCTGCGGAATAATCTTATATTGTCTTCCGCTCTCGGAGCAGGTCAGAATTTTCTTGCAGATATCATCGGTCACGTCGTCGATGCTGTCCGGGATCTCGACGTTCGGGCCGAGGTATTGATCCTTTTTCTCCACTGCATCAAACCATCGAAATCCGCGCGCCAAAACCTCCGCTTTCGTGAGCGGGAAATATTCTTGAGCCAAAGTCTCGTTGTAGGCGAAGCTCGATGTCTCTGTGGGAAAGAATTCGCCCCACTCTTTGGTTTTCCGCATGTAATCAATGATTTTCGGCACAAGCTCTTCGTACTCCTCTTTGGTGTACTGCTTGTTCAGAATGCAGTATTCCTTGCGCCGCAGTCCCACGCAGGCGAAACAGTGCTTCGAGTGGTGACACAGCTGGCAGTAGATCATGTCGCTCATGCTGGCGAGCGTATGGTTGCAGAAGCAGCAACTGTGCAACTCATACCCCGCGACGGAGCACTCGTAGAGTCTCTCCGCCTCACCGCACTCGTGAATGTCCATGCAGGTTTTGAGCGGCATGAATCCCTGAAAGACATGCCTGCAGTCCCACAGATCCTCGCTGTCGAAGCAGTTGAAGGCATTCTTGCAGTTCACCAGATAGTCGCCGACGACGTCTTCGTTCTGTACTCCATGCATGTACTTTTGCGGAAACTCCAGCTTGAGAGCGTCAAAGCGCTGACGTGCGGACTCCACGACCGAATGGCTCCCGAGCATGGCGCGGAATTTTTCAAATGCCTCTTTGGTCACCTGCTTGTTCTCGACGAAGTACTCTTTGTTTTTCAGGTTACTGCACATCAGGCATTTCTTGCAGCCCGTGCAGTTTTTCAGGAACATCGATTCCGCGCAATTGTCGCAATCCTGCAGATATGCCGAACCGTAGCATTTCACGCAATCGATGCATTCGTAGCAGAGTTCCGATTTCCGTGCGCGAAAACACCCGACACAGTTCACGCACTGGTTACAGCTATAACTATAGTAGCAATCCCGATTTTCATCGGAGTCAAAGATCAGGTAGCAATCCTTGTTCTTGCCGGCGTAGTTCGTGTAGTCGCAGTTTTCGTCGAACTCGTACCCCGTCATCAGGTTTGGCCGCGGCACGGCATCGAACAATTCTTTCCACTGCTCAAAGAACGGGCGCGAGAAATCGAAATCCCGCTGGTAATCATGCGGATCCCACTTATCGCTATACCAGTTTTCCTGATCATAGACTTTATAAGGGGAAGACGGATGAACATTGGAAATGATCTGCGCTCCGGATAAATCGCACTTCCTCTCGTAAAGATTGACGTGATTGACATGCGTCTGTCTCCGCCGAAGCCTGCAATCGGGGCAGAGTGTGGGGGGAGGAAGACTCATTGTTTTTTCTCCGATGACAGGAGAAAGCTCACGCAACATTGCGAGATCCTCCTTCGTGATCTCAAACAGGGCCGAACATTGGGTGCAGATGCGATCCATACAAAAAATACTGGGCTTGTCATCCGGCCCCAGCATCGCCATTCTGGAATGTATAGTCATTATTGTCCAACAATTTGATGTGCATTACTTGTTTTTCCTTTTCACAAAGCCAAAAACAGAGGTTCAAATTGTGTAGAAAATTATCTACAACAGTGCTACTGTGTCATGGTGAGCGCAGTCGAACCATGACGTCTTTCACCATCATTAGACTACGCACGGAATGACAATATGATCACAGATCTCCTCAAGCTCGGCCTCAGTGACGAAGAAGCAAAAGTCTACCTCGCCTGCCTCGAGGTGAACGGCGGGGCGGTATCGGTGATCGCACGAAAGGCGGGAGCGCACCGCGTCAGCTGCTACCACACGCTGGAAAAACTCCTCCAGAAAAAACTCTTAAGCCAGTACAACCGCAATGGCGTGAAATGCTTCGCTCCCGAACCGCCCGAGCGCCTGCAGGAGCTCCAGCTGGAGAAAGCCACCATTGCGAAATCCATCATCCCCGATCTCAAGGCACTCTTAAGCCCTCACGGGTTCCGCCCCAAGATCCGTTCCTATGAAGGACGTGACGGTGTGGAGCGAGTGTTCCTGGAATCCCTCTCGGCCAAAGGGGAACTTTTGGGCTACACGAACCTGAAACAGGTGACGGAGTTCTTTCCGGATTTCTTCCGCGAATACACCAAGAAGCGTTTCGAGCGGAAAATCAAAGCACGCTACCTCTCGCCCAATACCGTGGAGAGCGTACGTGCGATCGAGCCGTTCCTGCCGAAAGGATACGATCCGTCGCTCATCGAAATCCTGCTCGTGAATCGCGAGCAATTCCCCTTCGAAAATGAAATCCTGCTTTTCGGCAATGCCGTAGGCGTGGTCTCGCTCAATCCCGCCGAGCTTTTGGGGATCATTGTCGAGAGCGCCACCTTCACGCGCACCATGAAGGCGGTCTTTGATCTGGCCTGGTTGGGAGCGACGGCGTTCGTGGCGAAATAAGATACTTTGCCTCACCCCCCTATCCCCCTCTCCGCTCCGGCCAACGCCAACCCGTCTTCGCCCTTCGCTTCGCTCGGGCTACGCCGGCCAAGCCGGAGAGGGGGTACCCCTTCTATTTGAACAAATTTGGCAAACGGAAAAAGTTCTCCCCTCTCCCGTTGGAATGCGGTGCAGGTGGGGAGAGGGGCTGGGGGTGAGGCAAAACCGTAGATTTGCCTTCCACGCCTTCATTCCACGTGCACCTTCACACCCGGTTTCATGCGGACATTGGGGATGAACAGGGCCAGCAGAGCCCCGAAAAGCACCACGAGACCGGATGCGATGAACACCGTGTGGTAGGCGCCGATCTGTGCCTTGAGCGAAATGAGGGCGATGAACTGCGCATAGGCGTTCGGATCGGTGGAGTGGAAGGTGCTGAAGCGCGAGAGAGTGATGACATTGTTCTCCGCTGTGGTCTGGAGGATGGTGCCGAACACGGCGATGCCGAATGCACCGGCGATGTTGCGCGCGAGCGCGAGCACCGAAGAGGCGATGCCCACTTCATGCACGGGAACGGCGTTGGCAATGATATTCGTGCGCTGCGCCATTCCGAAGCCGATTCCCGACGCCATGACGATGAGCGGAAGGATAATGTCGATCGGACCGGAACGCGGATCGAGCGACAGGAAAAGGAAGAGCCCGCACGCCGCTACGAGCGTGGAAATCAAAATGACGTACTTTGGCTGGACAATTCCGGTCAGGCGCCCGCCGAACGGAGCCGCAATCATGATAGCCGCCGCCATCGGAATGAAGAGCAGCCCCGTATGGGTGGCGTCGTAGCCGAGGAACGTCTGCGCGAAAATGGGGATGAGGAAGATGGACCCCATCATGCCCATGAAAACGACGAAGTTGTTGAGCAGAGCCTGCACGAACAGGTTATTGCGGAAAAACTTGATGTCCACGATCGGCTCGCGGTGGCGGGATTCAACGCGAATAAAATAGAGCGTGCTGAAGAGCGATATGCCGTAGCAGAGAAAGCTTCTGAGCGAGAGCCACCCCCAATCGAGCCCCTTGTCGAGGACTAACACCAGCGCCGAGAGCGCAATGCCGAGAACAACCGCCCCCTTAAGATCGAACGCCTGCGTCTTGCGTTCCGAAACCGACTCGGTGATGAAGGCGATGGCCATGAGCACGCCGATGATTCCCACGGGAATATTGATGAGAAAGACCGCCCGCCAGCTGAAATGATCGATCAGCGGGCCGCCGATGAGCGGGCCGAACACCGCGGCCGCGGCGAAAGAGGAGGACCAGATCCCCAGCGCCTGCGCGCGTTCCTTTTCGTCTTGATACGTCACGGCCAGAATCGCCATGGCAGTGGGATAATCGGCCGAACCCGCAATGGCCTGAATGACGCGGAAGACGATCATGGAGCTCAAATTCCATGCGAAACCGGCCAGCATGGATCCCACAATGAAGAGGATAAATCCCATGATATAGACGCGCTTGCGGCCGATGGTGTCGCCCAATTTTCCCCACACGGGAACGAAGACGGCATTCGCCAGAATGTAGGCGGTGGCGATCCAGCCCGCGGCCGTCACCGTAATGTGGTAGTCATCGATGATCTTTGGTAAAGCCAGATTCACGATGGTCTGGTCCAGGCGCCCGAGGAATGTGCCGATGATCACCGTAAGGAGAATGATCCACCGCGGGACTGCGCTGCCGGCGGTGGAATCGTTGGAACTCATACGAAGATTACTTCACGATCCACACACGTGCGGACATGCCGTTGATCAGCTCCGGATAGGCGTTCACGTCGTAATCGATCTTCACGTCGAACTCCTTCTCCTGACGCTTGTCGGAAATATTGAAGACGACATCCCCCGTACGATCCGTCTGGCTGACGAACGACACGATCCCCTCGAATTCTTTCGATCCGAACGCATCCACAGTGAAGAGAACGCGCTGTCCTTTGACGATATCCTTGAGCCCCTTGTCTTCCTCCACCCGTGCCACCACCTGAAGCTCTTTGGGCTGGATCATGGTCACCACCGCCTCTCCCGTCCGGATGATGGCACCGAGATCCTGACGCACGCTGATTGCGACGCCCGGCACTTCCGCACGGACCATCTCATCCCCCACGCGCGCCACAATCTGGTTCGCCGAGAGATGATCCCCCTCCTCCACCGAAACCCTTTTTAAGGGACCTGCCTGAAGCGGCGTGAGATTGATGAGAGGCGCGGTAATTGCCGCCTGATCGGTATAGACGTAGCGCTGCTGGTTCAACCAGTACCCGATGCCGACGATCAGACTGATCGCACCGGCTATGGTAAAACCACTGATGATGGCCTTGCGGCTCGGGCCACCGCGCTTTCCCGAAGAATGCGGTTTTTGGTGATCATGGGCCGCAGAATTCGCATGGATCTCTGTCATGGAAAAGCGTTACATTTGAGCATAATTTTCAATATATATCAACCATTCGCACAGAGAAAACCCCCGCACCTATTAGAATGAGATTTACGCCCCCGTCGTGTTTTTGATGATCTGATTCGGCTGGAACGTCATCGAAAGATACGGCTTGGCGGCATCCGTGTACTGCGCATGCTGGTGCACGTTTTGCTGCTGCCAGAGCCGCGTGACCTCGGAACAATCCATGGCACCGTCGAAGCCATTGTTCTTGTTCTGGACAACGCCGTTCTTGAGGATCTTGAATGTCCAGTGCAGATGCGGACCGGTGGAGCTGCCCGTCTTGCCGCTCAATGCCACCGGATCACCCTGCGAAACGGACTGCCCGTTCTTCACGGTGATCTGGGAGCAATGTCCGAGAAGACTCCTTCTGGTCGGCCCATCAATGACAACATACTTTCCGTACCCCGTCGCCCCGTCGTCCTTCACCGTGCAGACGCCATCGTGCGGCGCGAAGACCTTCGTCCCCTCCGGGCATCCGAAATCGAAACCGTTATGCCCGAGGTATCCGTACTGCTGATAGATCTCTTTGTTCTGACCGAAACCTTGAGTGACCGTGGGTGTGCCGGGAAGCGGGGAGAAAATCATAAAAGCATGTGGAACAACAAACAGTATGCAACAAGAACCGACTTAATAAAACACCTACAAAACAAACAAAACAACACACGGGTTGGGGCGCGTCACGGGGGGTGAAGGGGAAAGTGGAGTGGGCGTTGACGCGCCAGCGTTTTGGCTCCACCTTTGTCGCGACAAAGGTGGAAATTACTATTCGATACAGCAATCAATGACCTTCTTCACCAACGCTCCCATCGCCCCCATAAACCCCTTCTTCGCCGTATCCTGCTTATTAAGCGCCCCATCATCGATCTTCTTGATATCCCCCACATTGAGCAGCTTCATATTGAGTCCCCAGAAGAGCGAGTAGAGGTTGTACGCCTTGCCGAAGAGATCATAGGCCTCATCCTTCTTCCCCATGCCAAGCTGCTTTGTGCCGACTTCCATCAACCGCATCGACGCGGCGAGCAGATGCTTACTGATGCACCACACTTCCCCCTCGTACTCCTTGATGATCTTTTTTAAGAGGTTTTTGCGCATCTCACGCACGTCCTTGATCATATCGTAGTACTCGCTCTTGTCGAGCTTGGCCCCGGTGAAGAAGAAATGCTCCTCGATCGAGATCAGATTCATGATCGCAATGCTCAGATCCTGATCGGACGAGAGATCCATCTTCTCCTGCTTCTTCATGGTGTCGACTTTGTCGATGAAGGCCTGCAGCTGCTGGGGGGTAGGGTCGGCCATATGATCAGAGGGTGACGTAGTAGAAGAAAAGGCTGAGCAGAATCAGCGGAAACACCGGCATCACGACCTTCTCGAAGGGAAAGTGCGCATGCCCGCGCCTGGCTTTGATGCGCTGGTACCACGACCCGCCGATGTAGAACGCGATGGCACCCGCGATGATACCGAGCAGAAGCTTGTCGACGCCCCAGAGCAGATGATCGGGATGACCCACAATATCGCTGAACGCGAACGGGAGCGGCAACACGACGAGCACGAAATAGCCGAGCGCCGTCAGGAAGTCGCGGGCGAAGAAATGGATGTTCTTCTTATCAAACCACGCAATGTTCCACATGGCCATCGATACCGTCAGTCCGCCGATCCACACACCCGTGACGGAATCATCGATGCCGAGACGCTCCGAAATGCCCAATCCCACGCCCACGGCGATGGTACAAACAGGGCAGACCGCCATCGCTTTTCCGGCGACGAGGAACAGGAACCCTGCACAGGGAAGGAGCCGGAGAAATCTGGTCATAGCTGCTGCTGGAAGAACGCAATAATGTCTTTATCCCCTGTCAGACACTGTGTCCCCGTCCAGAAGAACGGAATACCGATGTTGTCCGTCGGGAACCCGCAACTTTTCGCAACCCTGCCCATCTCGCGGGCATTGCTCTTGTTTTTGTACACCTCTTTGCGAACAAACTGCACCTTCTGCTCCACATTGTTCTCGGTCACAAATGCCTCCACATTGGCGCAGTGCGGACAGCCGTCGCCGTAGTAGAGCACCATATCCTTCGGGAGCGAGTTTCCGCCCGATCGGGCGAAGAAGAACACCGCTACGAGAAATACAACCACGGCAATGCCGCCGATGATCGGCTTCAGGGATCTCCGGGAACGGGTCAGCGTGGCATCGAAGGAATCCATAGCCACCATAGGGTAGCGGGAAAAAGGATCAAGTCTATGGACTAGAGCACCGAATTGAAGAGAAATCCTGTGAACAGGATCCCGATCCCCACCACGCCGGCAAAAAGAAGAATGAGTTTCGTCTGCATCACCCGGCGAAGAATGAGAAATTCCGGCAGCGACAGCCCCGTCACCGCCATCATGAACGCAAGCGTCGTGCCCATCGCGACACCCTTCTCGGCGAGCACCGCGACGATCGGCATCACTCCCGCCGCATTGGCGTAGAGCGGAATGCCGATCAGCACGGCGAACGGAACCGCATACCACCGGTCCGCGCCCGCAAAGCGTCCCAGAAAATCCGCAGGGACGTATCCGTGCATCCACGCTCCGACACCGATGCCGATCAGGACGATCCACCACACGCGCTTCAGAATCATCCGCGTATACCTGCCGGCAAAGGCCAGACGTTCGGGCCATGTATCCATCTGTTTTCGGCCTGTGCCGCAGTTTCCGTCTTGCACAGCACGATCCACCAGATGTTCAAGATGCAGGGACCCGATGGCCAACCCGGCAAGAACGGCAATGGTGAGTCCGCTCGCAATATAGAGCAGTGCGACCTTCAGCCCGAATGTGGCGAGCAGGAGCGCCAGCGCCACTTCATTCACCATGGGCGACGCGATGAGAAAGGTGAATGTCACACCGAGTGGGACTCCCGCCTCGAGAAACCCAAGAAAAAGCGGAATGGCGCTGCAGGTGCAGAAGGGCGTGATGACACCGATGCCGCCCGCCATCACGTGCCCCGCCAACCGCCCGCGGCGTGAGAGGAGCGAGCGGATGCGCTCGGGCGGAATAAAGGTACGGATGACCGTAACCGCCTCGATGATGACGATGAGGAGCAGAAAGATCTTGAGCGTGTCTTCGATGAAAAAGTGCACGGCTGCTGCAAGGCGTGTCTCGGCGGCAAGTCCCAATACACGGTAGGTGACGGCATCGGCCAAAATCGTCAGCGGACGGAAAATATTCATAGGAGAAGATTAACAAAATTGGAAAGGGACACCAACTTTTTACTTCCTCATCGGAAAATTATTGCGTACAATGCGCGCTCATTTCCCTCCACCCTTATGAAACGGACACAGCTGACTCTTCTGTTCCTCCTTCCGGTGCTGCTCGCCGGCTGCGGCGCGCCCGTAGCGGTCACCGAGCCGACTCCCGGGGCTGCCGCTTCTTCCTCCGCACAGGAAGGCGCGAGTGCCCAATCGGCACAATCATCGGCGACATCACAGGTGACGCAGCAAACGTGGACCATGACACAGGTGGCAGAACACGCGGACGCGCAGAGCTGCTACACGGTGATCAACGGCGGCGTCTATGACGTCACCTCCTTCGCCAATGTGCACAAAGGAGGGGCAGAGAAAGTTCTCGCTCTCTGCGGAAAGGATGGAACCGCAAGTTTCGAAAAGAAGCACGGCGGTCAGGAGAAAGCCGTAGCGACACTCGAATCTCTCAGAATCGGAACACTGCAGTAGTCTCTTCACTCTGTGTCATCGCCATAGAGAAGTGCCGCAAGCTCCGGCGCCTCTCTGCTCATCTGGCTCTTCGGAAAAAAGCGCCTGATCTCGTCATACGCAGCCTGCTGGCTGACGGATGCGTGCGCCACGTTGTGCTTCTCCTCAACGGTCTCATTCCGGCGACAAACGAAAGAAGCGTAACAATGAAGGTGGAAAGTGCGCATGTTTAAGCCAAACTGCTGAATATTGACAATTGTATGAAATGTAATTTTAAGATATAATAGTGTCGTGTCTGCTTCTTCTCTCTGACTCCCATGAAATACACAGGAACAAGGAGTACGAAGCACCTCAGCTTCACCTCTCACAACAACAAAATGGTCTACCTTCTCGTGATCGGCATCCTGATTGCAGAGACGATCGCCCTGAGTTTTCTGAAGGAATACGCCGCCAATGCCAATATCCTCTTCTACGGTCTGGGACTCCTCTTCTACGTCGTCGTGACAATGCTCCTCGTGAAGTCATTCAAGTACGAGGGAATGGGCGTGGTCAACGTGCTGTGGTCCGCCTTCTCCATCATGTTCGTCGTGGCCGCGGGAATTTTCTTCTTCAAAGAAAAGGTTCACCTCTTGGAACTGCTGGGAGTGGTCCTGGTGCTGTGCGGTGTCTCGCTGATACGGATCTTTGAGTGAAGTTGCTTCGTGTGACGTGAGGATGGTGGACGATACTGGATTCGAACCAGTGACCTTGCGGATGTGAACCGCACGCTCTAACCAGCTGAGCTAATCGTCCGGTGCGCCCATGGTACCAAAGCACCCGGGATCTTCAATGAACTATGCTTTCGAAAACTCCGGGTCCATCATAAGCCGACTTTCCTCAGGAAGTGACTGCCCCTGATACTTGCTGAACGGCTTGAGGTGATAGGGCTGCTCGGCGGCACTCGTCATCCGCTCGAAAGCCAGCTGGCACACGCGCATCCCCGGGTAGAGCGCCACGGGCAGGCGGTTTAAGTTGCTGATCTCGAGCGTGATCGTGCCCGAGAAACCCGGATCCACGAACCCCGCCGTGGAGTGCACGATGATGCCAAGCCTGCCTAAGGAGCTGCGGCCCTCCACGCGCACCACCAGATCATCGGGCACCGTGAGCGTCTCTTCCGTCACACCGAGGATGAACTCCCCCGGCTGCACGATGAAGGGCTCCCCTTCTTTGATCTCGATGGTCCGTGTGTTGCCATGAAAACTTTCTGGCTTCTTGGGATCCAGCACGGCAAAACGGCTGTGTTCGTAGATTTTGAAGACGGACCCGAGGTGCAGATCCATGGAGCTGGCATGGATGTGCTCTGTTACGTCACGCTTGGGCGACGTCACCTGCACACGTCCGGATGTAATCGCCGCTTTGATGTCCTTATCGGAGAGAATCATGGAGTGCGATTCTAACACAGAATGAGGCAAGAAAATCGCGGAATTTGCACCGTGCGCCTTCCGCGCCTTGTAGAATGGACGTCCATGGTCACCTTTGCGGACAATCTGTCGGACGTACTGGAGCAAGACAGCCAGACCACAGAAACACTGGATCCGGAAAAGGAAGTGCTGGCGCACAGACGCTCTGCTCTCGTCCAGTACTTCCGGGGATTCATGGCAGAGACCTTTGACAAACTGCACGTCGCTTCCGCGGAGGAAACGGCGCAGCTGCACCAGGGATTGATGCACATCGGCCTCACGGAACAGGAGATCGGCGAGTGGGAACGGTACCGGGACGAAGTCGCCGAACGACAGAGGGAATCCGCCCGGGAGCTTTCGGATCACCTGCACACACAACTGGATCGTGCCAATGCCGAGCACACCATCACCCGCGAATCCAGGCAACGATGGCTCGACCGATTCGAAGATGCTTCCCTCAACTACAAAGCAAAAGAGTACTTCGTGCTGCATCAGCTGCCCTCGTACCTCGCCGCATGGGAACGGGTGGCCAAGAAGCGTGTGAAGCTCCTCCATGATCCGAGGATCAAATCCCTTACGAAAGCAGATGTCTCGGACATGGAAACCTTTCTCAAGGGCAAAGAATTTTTGGACCTCCACTTCGAAAAACGTGCGGATCTCAATGCGCGCATCGAAGCCGCGATGACCGCCAAAACCCGCAAGATCGAACATCTGCACAACAAAGCAAAATCCGCTTTGGAAACGGCCGCCGCCGCCGGTGCCATCAACCACGACCGGCTGGGGCGCTGGCTGCTCGAAAAACTGCGAAAATTCCCCACCGCGATGACGTTACAGGATTTCGTGGAGCACCAGCTCCCCGAGTACATCAAGAACTGGATGAAGCTCCGGACGGAATACGACTGGGTGGAAGCCAAAATGAAAGAGAACTCCGTCCCGCAGGGATTCAACCGTCTCTCGCCAGAAAAGTTTCTGCTGTTGAGTTACAACCAGCGCAGAAGCTACGTGGAACAGGCCAAGCAACGCCTGAATCTGACCGAAGCGCCGTCCCCGCGCGCAATGGAGAATATCAAGCTGGGGATCCGTCACGCACTCGACACCAAAGACTGGGACGAAGCCGAAGATCTGCTCGGACAGGCACGCAAGCTCTTTGAACAGGGAAAAGGAGTGGATCGCGATCGCTTCGAGCTCGATTCGATGGAACGGTATCTCAAGGAATTCAGGACAAAGGAGCACGAAGAGGAACAACCCATGCAGAATGCGCACGAAACGCTGGAGCAGACGCGCATGGCCTACGACCAGATTCCGCGGCCCCTCCAGCCTCTGTACCTCTCCGCCATGAATGACCCCGACAAGCTGGGAGCCATCGCAGCCTGCACCTACAACCGCGTGTGGTGCCGTGAACACGGGTATCTGACGGATGACCGCGAGAAGGAACTGGAACAGGAAGCAACCACCACAACGCAGGCACTCGCCCGGCAGGGGAAACACAATAAAAAAGGGCTCGATAACGTGAAGCTCGGCGTCGTGACAGACAAACAACACGATCCTGCCGTCCGCCGGTACGACGAGGGAGAGTGGGGACCCACGATCATCCATATGCCACCCGAAACCCATCAGCACTTCCTCTCGATCCTGGAAACCCGCAAGAGTAATCATGCATTCCGGTATTGGACCACCCTCATCCCCACCGACGTGACCTACGAACAGCAGCTGCACCTCGTCCGGAACTTGAACTGGGTACTGAAGAGCGGTGTGAAGAAGCTGAAGGAACAGGGAATTCCTTTCTCACTGACAGACAGCATGGTGCCCCGCTCACTCCAAAAATCGCCCTCCAAATCGGCACAGCATCAGTCGCTTGCACTTTCGGCGTAATCCGAGGACGGAGAAAGCCGGCGAAGGAGCGTATGCTATGATGTCCTCCTTTTCATCCTCTGTAGTAAGTCCCCTACGCCCTACCCCTACTCCCTACGCCCTAAAACATGGCCCTCTACCGAACCTACCGGCCCTTGAGCTTCGCGGATGTCGTGGGGCAGGATGCCATCGTCACAACGCTTGAGCAGGCGGTCACGCAGGACAAACTTTCGCATGCCTACCTGTTCGCCGGCAGCCGCGGCACGGGCAAGACCTCCGTCGCCCGCATTCTCGCCAAGCACATCATGACGCGCGGCATCGCGGATGAGACGCTCAAGCGCCAGATCATCAAAGGCATCGAAGATGGATCGATTGTCGACCTGCTCGAAATCGACGCGGCCTCGAACCGCGGCATTGATGATGTGCGGGACCTGATCGAGAAGATCCAGTTCTCTCCCGTGGTGGCCACGGCCAAGGTCTACATCATCGACGAGGCGCACATGATTACCAAAGACGCATTCAATGCTCTTCTCAAAACACTCGAAGAGCCGCCCGCGTACGCGCATTTCATTCTCGCCACAACAGAGCTCAACAAGATCCCCGGCACCATCCAGAGCCGCTGCCAGTGCTTCCCCTTCCGGCCCATTGAAGAGGAAGACATCGTGCGCAGGCTCCAGTACATCGCCGATCAGGAACATATCATCGTCGACCGCGAAGCGCTGCGACTTGTCGCCCGCCACGTGGAAGGGGGTCTCAGAGATGCGATATCGCTCTTAGACCAGATGCGCTCACTCGCCAAAATATCGGTGCAGGACGTGGAACAGCGCATCGGCGCCACCGGGCAGGCGTACATCGAGGCGGTGGCCGAAGCGATCCGTCACAATGATCCGGTCGCGCTGCTTAAAGCCGTACGCGAGCTGGAGGAAACCGGCACGCCGCTCGACGTCTTCCTCCGCTCCCTCCTCGCACTCGTGCGCGCGGAACTGCACCGCGCGATCGAGCAGAAGAAGCCGATCGATGCCTCCATCCGGGCTCTCGACATCCTGCTCGAAGCCATCCGGAACCTTCGCCTTTCGCCCGTACCCGGGCTCGTCGTGGAATCCGCCCTGCTCACCCTCTGCGCTCCGGCTGCGAAAGGCCACTCCGACGTGCTCCCCGCAAAAACAACGGAGAAAGCTGAAAAGAAAATCACAAAAGAGGAACCGGCGCAGATCGCAACGGCAAAACAGGAGAAGGAGGAATCGCCGCTCTCCGCTGCCGAAGTCGAGGCACCGGAAGTGACGCGCGAAACAATCACCGCCGCATGGGAGCAGATTCTGGAAGGAACGGCCCCCGCCTCCGTGCGCATGTCGCTCAAGAACGGCGAGTTGCAGAATGTCGCGGGGACAACGGTGACCGTGGGTTTCACCTCGGCCTTCCATCGCGATAAAGTCGCGACCACTGAAGCCAGCCGTACAATCGAGCAGGTCATGCACAAGATCTTCAAGCGGTCACTCAAGCTCGACTGCGTGCTGGAAAAAGAGCAGGACAAACCGGATACGAAGGAGAATGTCGTGAATCTCGCCGACGCAGCTGCGGAAGTATTCTGATCGCGAACGAGAAACCTACGGTTTCTCTCTCACCCCTCGACTACGCTCGGGGTGACAGCGTAATACAACAAGAGTGTTGAGGTTATGGGTGACCCTGAGCGAAGCCGAACGGGTCACGAACTCTCTTTTCCCTTCAGCGGTATCGCTCCAGCTGTGGGTCCCGGCACCCTTCGACTGCACTCAGGGTGCCCTGAGCGACGAGTGAAGCGAAGCGGAACGAGGAGTCGAACGGGCAGAGCCACCCACAGCTTCACGATGGATTACTTTTTGTCGCTTCGCGACGCAACAAAACCAAGCCAAAACAGATGCCCAACAAACGATGATTTACGTATACTTTCTTCATGCTTCACATCTCCGAGCAAAAAATCGAGCTCCGCGCCGCCATCCTCGAACGCATCCGGCACATGAATGAGCAGCAGCGCGCCGCCGAAAGCCGCTCGATCGCCCTCCGGATTCTGGAGGCACTGCCGAAAGACCGGGCAGTCTGCGTCTATTACCCGCTCTCCACCGAACCGGATCTTCTTTCCCTGCTCGCAGAAATCCTCACACGCAACCAGCCGCTCTTTCTGCCCGCCTTCGACGGCCAAAACCTTGTCATGCACCGCGTACTGGACCTCTCGCAGTTGCAGACGGGGTCCTTCGGCATTCCCGAACCGTCGTCCGATGCCGAGATACTCGATACCAAAACGCCGGTAACAGTGCTGATTCCCGGACGTGCGTTCGGTGCCGCAGGAGGACGACTGGGCCGCGGCAACGGCGGTTACGACCGGTGGATCACCGCTCATCGTCAAGAGAACGCCCAATCACGCTATTTCGGCGTCGCTTTCGATTGTCAGATGGTGAACTCCGTTCCCATGGAAGAGCACGACGCTCCCGTTGACGGCGTATTTACCCCGCGCGGGTTCGTCCCCGCACAGAAATAACAACCTTTGTGTTCATCGGGCTTTTCTACAGGAACGTGCGTGGTAGGCTGAAGAGGTCTTCAGCCCTTCCCTCCCCCGCCCATGACGTACCTTCCCGCTCTCGAAAAGACGGATCCGCAGATCCGCGACCTCATCATCGCCGAGGAGAAACGCCAGTGGGCGAAGATCCGCCTCATCCCGTCCGAGAACTACGCTTCGTCTGCGGTACTGGAGGCATCAGGCAGCGTGCTGACAAACATCTATTCCGAAGGGTACCCCGGCAAGCGGTATTACGAAGGGCAGCAGAATACGGATCAGATCGAGACACTCGCCATGGAACGGGCGAAGGCGGCCTTCAAAGTGGACCACGTCAACGTGCAGCCATACTCGGGCAGCCCCGCGAACATGGCCGTGTACACGGCGGTGCTGCAACCGGGCGACACCATCATGGGCCTGGCACTCGCGCAGGGCGGCCACCTCACGCACGGATGGAAAGTGAACTTTTCGGGCAAGCTCTACCACTCCGCACCGTACGAGCTCGATCCGCAGACAGAGAGGCTGAACTACAATCAGATCTGGAAACAGGCAAAAGAGGTGAAACCTAAGCTCATCGTGGCGGGTTACACCGCCTATCCCCGCACCATCGAATGGCAGCGCTTCCGCGAGATCTGTGACGACGTCGGTGCGCTCTTCCATGCCGACATTTCGCACATCACGGGGCTGATCCTCGGCGGCGTGCATCCGAGCCCCTTTCCGATGGCCGACACCGGCATCACCACGTCGCACAAGTCGCTCAGGGGCCCGCGCGGTGCCATGATGATGTGCAAGGAACAATTCGCCCAAGCCATCGACAAAGCCATCATGCCGGGTCTGCAGGGCGGACCACACAACCAGACGACGGCCGCGATTGCGGTGGCATTCAAAGAAGCCAGCCAGCCCGCCTTCAGGGAATATGCCGCACAGATCGTGAAGAATGCGAAGACGCTGGCCGACCAGCTGCTCAAACACAGCTTCAGACTGATCACCGGCGGGACCGATAACCACCTGATCCTGTTCGAAACCTTCAAGAGCAAAGGCATCCTCGGTCGCGATGCTTCCCGCGCCTTGGACCGTGCCGGCATCGTCGCCAACTGCAACCTGGTGCCCTTCGACACCCAGACACCCATGAACCCCTCGGGTGTGCGTATCGGCACCCCCTCCGTCACCTCGCGCGGCATGAAGGAGGCCGAAATGGTGAAAATCGGTGATTGGATCAACGATGTCCTCATGCATGCGAAGGACGAAGACGTTTTGGACCGCATCGCGGGTGAGATCGAAGAGTTCTGCAAGGCATTCCCCTGCCCGGGCATGGATCCGCGCAATTGGATCGATCATGCTGCCGCCTCCGTTCAAAAACCCGCCGAACGTCCGGTGGCCATGCCACGCGCATAACATCGCAAGAAGGAAAATACCGTTCGTTTCTCGCGGGGCTTCCGTGCTGTGCTACAGTGCTCACATGTCCCGTTCACCTGTCCACTTCTGGCCCCTCGTCCTCCTCGCAGGGCTCTTCCTCGCCCTGCCGGTTGCCGCACAGCAGAACAACGTGCAAAAGGATGTCCCGCGCCTGCAATGGCGCTTTGACAGCCTGCTCAAGGCAAAGACCCCGCAGGCCCAGTCCGAAATCCAGCAGGGCATCGACAGTGAACGGGCAGCCATACGCAAAGAAACCGAGCAGGCTCTGACCAAGACGATTCAGACAGCCGGAAGTACTCCTGAAACGACGGACCTGATCCGCGTACTGGATCAACAGCGATCCGTTGTCTCCCTCTTGAGCCAGCGCATTGATTCCACCAAAGCGGACCTCGCGCTCCTGGAGAAAGAAGAAGCATTCTACATTCAAAAAGAAAAAACAGGCACGGGGTCTCCGCCTCCGGGGCTGATCATGCAGACAAAAAGTTACCCCGAGCTGCTGGCGAAAAAGGCCATATTGTCGGAACAATTGGCGGCACTGCAGGCGATGCAGAATACGCAGCAGGAACGCCTGAATGAACTGCAGTCGGAGCAACAGCTTCGGGATCTCGGCATTCTGTTTACCATTCTCACGTACATTGCGGTCTTCTTCGTGGTGTTCTGGGCCGAGCGTCTCATCAGAAACCTCCTGCTCAATCACATACGTCATCGTCGCGTGCGATATGCCATTACAAAAGTATTTACGTTCATCGTGTACGTCACCCTCGCCTTCTGGTTCATCCAGCGTATTTTCTCCGAATTCCCCGATATCCTCACCGTGATCGCCCTGGTGGGCGCGGCTCTCATCATCGTCATGCAGGATCCCATCAAGGGCATGGCCGGATGGTTCGGACTCAGGAATGCCGTTTCGATCGGGCAACGCATCGCGATCGGCGACACGGTGGGGGACGTCATCGATATCGGCATTCTCTACACCACACTCATTGTTTCACGGACGATGAATGCGGAGCTCATGGGCCACGTGGGCAAGATCGTGCGCATTCCCAACCAGAAAATGCTCACGGATCCGCTGGTCAACTTCCACTCGACTTCGGATTTCGAGAACGTAGAAATGCCCATCCGCCTCCGCAAATTCGATCAGTATGAACAGGCGCAGGGCATTCTCGAAGAGATTTTACAGAAGGAAACAGGAGACTTCGCCGCACAGGCACAACGACAGATGGACCGGCGCATGCGCGGATACTACTTCACGCAGATTTCCCCCGCGCCCCGCGCATACGTCGAAGTCACTCCCGCCGGAGAGATCGAATTCCGTCTGTGTTTTCCGGCCCCGATCGGCCGCCGCCGCGTCGTCATGACCCAGATCACGCAAGAGATTCTCAAGCGGTTTGCCGAGCAGCACATTGAGCTGCGATCCGCCGATATCTCCTGAATTGTCTTCAAAAGTTGTCTCGCTGAAAGTAAAGAGGGATATACAGAGAGTGATTTGCGAAATTTGGCTTTTTATAGCCATAATACTCTCTTTTGTGTTGTTCAATTATTGTGATCAATACTATCAAAACTGATGCAGAGCAAGAGCAAGAGTTTGCCTGAGCCTCAAAGCGCGGTACAATGACCAGATTTGCAAACGTGCAAATCAAAAGCCCTGCGGCCTTGTTCCTTCTCTCACACACACATACAAGAGCATCCGCGCCCCGTCAGAATGCTGGCGGGGACGCGGAAGCCCACCGCCCCTTCACCCTTCGACTCACTTGGTTCGCTCAGGGTGAAAGATAGAAGATCTTTCACATCACAGTCTGAAACGCAGAGAGAATGGTGGTCACTCCACGAGTGCTCCGCGTTCCTCCCATTCACCTTTTCCTCCTTCACTCAAGGAATTGATGGGCATTGGAACGCCTTACGCACTCAATGGTGACCCATACTGCTTCTCCCGTGGACTCGTCCCGGGCTGAGGCACTGTCGAGATTCCGGGCGAAAGCGCGGAATCGAAGACCCTGAGCGTAGTCGAAGGGTGACTACCATCCTCTCTGCTGTGCAATGTCGCCCACTGACTCAGGAGTCAGTTGGACGCGCCCCCTCCACTCCCCATGGATCCCTCGCATTCGCGAGGTCTAAAGATCCTGGTCCGGGGACCTCGGCCGGTCACGAGGAGAAACAAGGACCAGAGCACGGCAGAAAGATGAAGGTTTCCTTCCTTCGCCCCGCACCCTTGCCCTGCAAAGATGCGGGACAAGCTCTTCCCTCTCTCTTTGGCCCGCGGCGCAGATTCTTTGCTCCCGATAGCCGGAAAGGGAAACACCCACACAAAAAGGCCGGATCACTCCGGTCTTTTTTAAACGGGATTTCTCATATCGTACTCTTCCTGCGTTCCTTCAATTCCTGCAGTGCCTTACTCAGGGCGGGCACTCCCCCGCTCGCCTCCAGTTTCTTTTCGATGTCCTGATAGATCTTCTGCTCATCGGGAGTGAATGCTTCTCCCAAGATCTGCTTCTTGCGGAGACTGTTGAATTCATTGGTCCACATTTCGCGGTCCCGCCATGCGCGGTAGTCCTTGAGGCTCATCCCCTTCTTTTTCGCCTTCTTCACCTCTTCCTCCTCTTTCTCTTTGGCCTTTTCGTCCGACTTGGCGTGTGCCGAGGCTTCAAAGGTGCTCGCCGCCCACTTCGAGATCTTCTCTTCGACAATCGACCGTTTCTCGGTGTAACGCTCACGCGAGAGCTTGAGCAGAATCTCGAGGCGCCTGGCGTCATACGCGATCGGCGGACGCGGCAGCGTGGTGACGGAGAAGGGCTTCGAGGGCACGCCGTCGATCATCAGACGGACGTACGCGTGGTACTTGGGCAGACTCAGGATATCCTTGGGCATGGCCAGTTCCTCGAACTGCAGGCTCAAATCCTCCGCATCATCCGAGCCCACCTGAAAGCAGAAGATGGAACCGACGTTGCCGAAGACCGCATCCTTGAGCGTCGTTTTTCCCTCACCGATCAAGAGCTGCGCCACGTACTGGTTGGCCATGGTGAGGTTGAGCCTGTACTTGCGCGCCTCGGAAAGGATACTGGCGAAGGACTCGGTGGCGAAGTTCTGGAATTCGTCCACGTAGAGGTAAAAATCCCGCCGCTCCTCTTCGGGCACATCGGCACGGCTCATGGCGTCGATCTGGAACTTGGTGACGAGCATGGAGCCGAGAAATGCGGAGGTGTCTTCGCCCAGCTTTCCTTTGCTCAGGTTCACGATGATGATTTTGCCCGTATCCATGGCATGACGGATATCGAGGCCGTTCTTGACCTGTCCCACGATGTTGCGGATGAGCGGGGTCGCAAGCAGCTGGCCCACCTTGTTCTGGATCGCCGCCGTGGCCTCGGTACGGTATTTGTCGTTCCATGACGCGTACTCCTGCTCCCAGAAGCTCTTCACCATGGGATCAGTGACGCGCGCAACGACTTTCTTGCGGTACACGTCGTCAGCGAACATCCGCATGATGCCGAGCATGGAGGATCCCTGATATTCCAGCAACGCGAGCAGGGTATTGCGCAGGATGTGCTCCATGCGCCCGCTGAACATGCCCGGCCACATCTTGGTGAAGACGCTCATCAGCCCCGACGCCACGAGCACGCGCTGATCGGGATTGGGGCAGTCGAGCACATTGAAGGAAATCGGATGATCGCGGTCGGACGGATCGAAGATCACCACATCGTTGCTCCGGTGCTTGGGCACGAACTGGGGGATCATCTCGGCCAGATCGCCGTGCGGATCGATGATGCCCACGCCTTTGCCCGCCTGAATGTCGGAGAAGATCATGTTCTCGAGCAGCGTGGATTTACCCATGCCTGTCTTTCCCAGAATGTAGACGTGGCGCCGCCGGTCATCGAGACGGATGCCGAACTTGGACCGTTGGCCGCGATACACCGCCTCGCCGAGCACAGTCAGCGCCTCGGGCGGATCCGAAACCCCCGGCAGGGGCAGATTGACCGGCGGTCCGAGCTTTTTTGAAAGCACCCAATCGATATTCGGCGTCTGCACGAGCAGGGTCGGCATGTGCCAGATGGTCGCCACCTCCTCCACCGACAGAACGAACGGCCGCGATGTAAAGCCGAATGGAATTGCGGGGGAAACGCGTTCGGGCAGCGCGGCGAACTCATTGCTGTGCGGAAGCGAAAACTGACGGAAGCTCCCGACAATCTCGCGCACCTTGCGACCGGCTTCGATGGATTTATCTTTCGGAGCGATGACGCTCACGCGGATATTGCAGGTAAAGAGAAGCCGATTGACCTTGTCGACCGCTCCCGAGACCGTGTCTTCGCGATCGTGGGTACGCCCGGCGATGCGCTCGCCCTCGCGTTCCTCGTCTTCCTGCGACCGCTCCACAAGATCAATGGATGCGGCGCGGACTTTGCGCAGGAGCGGAGAAGCGCGGAATCCTCCGAGCAGCATCGAGAGCATCCAATACGCGAGCCGACGCCACCCGCGCGCAAGCACGACGCGTGTGTAGAAATTCGCGTAACGACGGGAGAGTGACGGCAGTCCCTTCTGGAGCAACGGCAAAAAACACAGCGCCCGCGTTCTGAAGCTCCCTCCAAGAGGACGCAGGACGATCTGAATATGACCGCGCATTCCGGCGAAAGGGTAGCGCGCGAGGGAGGAGGTGACACCCGCAATCGGATCGATGTTCACCCGCGCGAGCATGTCGTCGAACTGGGGATGGCGCTTGATCGGAAAAATCTCGGGCGCATGGAGCGCGAGATCCGCCGAAACCGCACACTCCTCTTCTTTGACTGCAAAAGGATCTTCATGGAGCTCTTCGATGTCGATATCCGGGAACTGCGCGTAGAGCTGGCTTTCGATGAGGCCAACGGTTTCTTCATCGGCACGCACGAAGAGCGCGATTTTGCGGTCCGGGCCCACACCGATCTCGAGCCCGACGCGTGCGGATCTTCCGCGGAAAGAATGAAGAGAGGCAATCATCGACTCCACGTACAACGGTCCCCGCTCGTTTTCGAGAGCCGGCCGCACTTTGAGAAAAACAGTGGACATGAACTTAGTGTGAGCGGAGGAGGTCGGCTGCAAGTTCCAGTGCGACGGTGTTGTAGGAATAATCCATGCGCATGGGACCGAGAATACCGATCACGCCCTTCTCCCCGCGAATTTGGTATTCCGTGACGATCAGGCTGCAGCTCGGAATCTGCGCCATCAGATGCTCGTCGCCGATGTAGTAGCGGATTTCTTCATCCACTGCGATGCGCCCGAGCATGGCACTCAGATGTTCCTCGAGCACTTCCGCCACCTCGCTCACGAGACGGGGATCCCCCTGAAACTCCGGCTGTTTCAGCACGTTGCTTAAGCCCAAGTAATACACCTGCGATTTGTGCGGGACCTTGGCGAAGGCCACATTCGGGACCATGTGGGCCAGCAGTGACACGGCTTCGTACACGCGCTCCTGATCCTTGCGCTTGAAATACTGCTCCTTGAGCGTATCGAAACGCCTGCGCACGACGGTTGCGTGGCGCGAAGGCTCGAGATAGTCGCGCACGTACATGCGGTACCCCTGCGCCGTGGGAATGCGGCCGGCGGACACGTGCGGCTGGAGCAGGAATCCTTCATCCTCGAGCCGCGCCATCTCGCTTCGCAGAGTCGCAGAAGAGCAGCAGAATTCACCCGCCTCGAGCAGACGCTTGCTGCCCACCGGGAGCGCTGTTTCGATGAACTGATCGATGATCGCCACGAGGAGCTTTCCCTGCCGTGCATCCATGACAAAAGTATAGCAGTCGGCGCAGAGGAGTGCCAGCGCTCCCACACTTACTTCGATTTGGTCTTTCCTGCCGCCATGCGCTTGCGGAAGCGCTCGATACGCCCGCCACGAGCCTCGCCCTGCTTCTTGCCCGTGTAGACGGGGTGGCACATCCTGCAGATTTCCACGGTCACTTCTCTCACCGTGGAAGGGATGGAAAATACGGCACCACAGGCGGTACAGGTCGCCTTGGCGTTTTGGAACATCTGCGGGTGGATAGCCTTTTTCATAACGGGAAGAGTGTAGCGATAAAGAAATGACAGGCAAGCGAAGAAAGCGAGGAAAACAAGGAAAACTCAATCCTCACTTGCTTTGCGTTCTTTGTTTTCTTCGCTTTCCTACGCCTACCCCTGCGCCGCCTTGGCCGCCCGCTTCACCCGTCGCTCCTCCTTCTCAATTGCTTCAACCTCTTCCGTGCGCTGTTCCTCCGCCGCCTCGAGCACCGCTTCTTCCGCCTCTTTGTCGTACATCACCACACTCACCGTCGCGACTTTGTCTTTGCCGTTGAGACGCATGATGATGACGCCCTGCGTGGCGCGCCCGAGGGACGGAATGTCCTTGAGCTCCATGCGAATGGCCTGCCCCTGCCTGCTCAGACACAGCAGATCGCCCTCCGCACCCTCCTCCAGCACGCATCCGCCCACGATATCACCCGTCTTCGCCGTGAGCTGCGCGGCTTTGACTCCCGTGCCTCCGCGCCCCTGGAAGCGGTACTGTGAAACGGGCGTCATCTTGCCGAGTCCGTTCTCCATCACCACAAGAAGTTTTGATTTCACCGGATCGGAAATGGCCGCTGCCTCCACTACCTTGTCACCGGCACCCAGCTTGATGCCGCGCACACCCGCCGCCGCGCGCCCCATCGGACGGACATCGTCCTCCTTGAAGCGGATGGCCTTTCCTTTCTGCGTGAGCAGGATGATCTCGTTCTTGCCGTTGGTCTCGACGACCCACCTCAGCTCATCACCGGCAGGCATCTTCTGCGCGATCAGACCTGAACGCCGGATGTTGTCGAATTCTGTGAGCTCCGTGCGCTTGACGGTGCCGCCGCGCGTGACCATGAAGAGGAATTTCTTATCCTCCATCTGCGCGCGCAGGATCGCCGTCACGCGTTCCTCGGGCTGCAGCTGCAGCAGGTTCACGATCGCCTGCCCCTTGGCGACGCGACTCCCCTGCGGGAGTTCGTACGTGGGCAATTTAAAGACGCGCCCCGTATTGGTGAAGAAGAGCAGGTCGTCGTGGTTCATCACGTGCAGGAGCGAGAGCACTTCATCCTCATCTTTGGTGGTCATGCCTTTCACGCCCTTGCCGCCGCGCTGCTGGGCCCGGAATTGCATGGGGCTTAAGCGCTTCACGTAGCCCGTCTGTGTGAGCGTGACGATCATCGGCGCATTCGGGATCGTGTCCTTGGCCGAGAAATCGCCCACATCGTGCTTCACGATCGTCGTGCGGCGCGCATCACCGAACGATGCTTTGATGTCCGTGAGCTCCGTTTTGATGATCTTGTCGATCTTCTTGGGGTCCTTGAGAATCGCCTCGCACTCGGCGATGAACTTTTTCTTTTCGGCCAGCTCATCCTCGATCTTCTTGCGCTCCAGACCCGCCAGCGTCTGCAGACGCATCTGCAGGATGGCATCGGCCTGAATCTCGGAGAGCTTGAACTTCTTCACAAGATTCTCTTTTGCGATCTCTTTGGTCTCCGACTTCTTGATGGTCTGGATCACCTTGTCGATGTCATTGAGCGCAATGCTCAAGCCCTCGAGAATATGCGCGCGCTCCTTGGCACGATCGCGATCAAAGGTGACACGCCGTCGCACGACCTCGCGGCGGTGCGCGATGAAGAGCTCCAGCGCCTCCTGCAGGTTTAAGAGCCGTGGCTGCAGTCCCCCGTCGAGGGCGATCATGTTGTAGCCGAAACTCGTTTGCAGATCGGTATGTTTGAAGAGTTGGTTCAATACCTTCTGCGGATAGCTGTCCTTCTTCAGCTCCACGATGATGCGGATGCCCGTGCGGTCCGACTCGTCGCGGATATCGGAAATACCGTCAATCGCCTTATCCTGCACCAGATGAGCCATCTTCTCGATCATGGTGGACTTGTTCACCTGATAGGGAATCTCGGAGACGCGGATGACGTAGCGCCCCTTCACCTCTTCGATCTGCGCCTTGGCGCGCACCACGATGGACCCGCGGCCGGTGAGGTATGCCTGCTTGATCGCCTCTTTGTTGTAGACGATGCCGCCCGTGGGGAAATCCGGCCCCTGCACGAACTCGAGCAGCTCCTCCACCGTAGCCTCGGGATGCTCCAGCAGATGCACGGAGGCATCGACGAGCTCACCCAAGTTATGCGGCGGGATATTCGTGGCCATGCCGACGGCGATGCCGACGGTGCCGTTGAGCAACAGATGCGGCAGCTTGGCGGGCAGCACGGCGGGCTCCTTGCGCGTTGCGTCGTAGTTGGGCATGAAGTTGACCGTGTCCTTGTCGATATCCTGCAGGAGCTCATCGGCGAACCGGGCCATCTTCGCCTCGGTGTAACGCATGGCGGCTGCGCCGTCCCCGTCGATGCTGCCGAAGTTCCCCTGCCCGTGGATGATGGGGTAGCGCATCGAGAAATCCTGCGCCATGCGCACGAGCGCCTCGTACACCGCGCTGTCGCCGTGGGGGTGGTACTTTCCCAGCACGTCTCCGACGACGAGGGCGCATTTGCGGAATTTAGCGGAAGACCGCAGCCCCAGCTCCGACATGGAGTACAGGATGCGCCGGTGCACGGGCTTGAGTCCGTCGCGGGCATCGGGCAGCGCGCGCGAAACGATGACGCTCATCGCGTAATCGAGGTAACTCGCCTCCATTTCCTGCACGATCGGCCGCGGCATGATCTTGCCGATGTTGGCCAGACCGGTCTGCACGGGAAGCCCGTTCGTCACAGCGGGAACCGTCTCGGGGACGGCCTGTTCGGCTTTCTCCTTCTTATCGTTCTTTTCGGGCTCTGCGGGTTTGTCGGACTTGCCCTGAGGGGGATCGATGGGTTTCTTGGGCATGGAAAATCGGAGTGTTGAAGATCAGACGGATGATACAGATTTTTCGGAAGGAAAAAAGTCCCAACAGGCAGGAAAACTCTCAAGAAAGAAAAACATAAAATCACATAACAAACAGAAAAATCAACCACACGTTTCCCTGCCTTACCTCCTATCCCCCTCTCCGGCCCTGCAACGAAAAGAGGATCCTTCCCCTGCCGCAGAACAAAAGTGGCAAAACAAGCCACTGACTAATGAATGAAAGAATGTATGCTGGTTCCACGCGTGCTCTCCATCGTTTCCACCCCCATCAGCCCTTCGGCTTAAACTCAGGACCTTCTCCCGCTATTGCTGTAGTTGAATCATATGCTGTCGATTGTTTCCACTCCCATCGGCAACCTCGGTGATATCACACTGCGCGCCCTCGAAACGCTCAAGAAGTGCGACGCCGTCGTCTGCGAGGACACGCGGGTGACGGGGCAGCTCTTGAAGCTCCTGAATCTGGAAAAGAAAGAATTGATCAGCTGCCACGGCTACAGCGATCCGAAGAAAGTGGATGATCTCATCAGGAGACTGAAGGATGGCCGGCACCTCGTTCTCGTGAGCGACGCCGGGACTCCGGGCATTTCGGATCCCGGGTACGCACTGGTTTCCCGTGCACGGGGCGAAGGCATCCCGATTGAAGTGATCCCGGGACCGGCGGCGTTTTTGGCGGCCTTGAGCGCGAGCGGACTCCCCATCAACCGGTTCGTGTATCTGGGATTCCTGCCGATGAAAAAGGGCCGCCAGACTTTGCTCAAATCATTCACAGATGAGGAGCGGACAATCGTCTTCTACGAATCCGTGCACCGGATCGGAAAGACACTCGATGAACTCGCCGAGGCACTGAAGGAGCAACCGGAGCGTCCGGTCGTCATCGCACGGGAGCTAACGAAAATGCACGAGGAGATCGTCAGCACCACCGCGGCGAACCTGCCGCTGGTCGCACAGTCGGTTATGAAGAAAGGCGAATTCGTGGTGGTTGTTGGCGCTCGCTGAGTACCGGCGTAACATGTTTCTTCCTTTATGACCCCTGCACGGCACTCATCAGAGAGAATCGCATGCGCAATGAAGGCGCAACAAGAAGTGGCTTACAAATTACAGAATGCTTCGCCGGAATTGTGTGCGAACGTGCATGCCATCTCTGGCGCCGTCTCCCTGATGATGACACGGGCCGAATGTCCCATGGCATGGCACTGCATCACCAATAGAACGATCTCGTTGGCAAGATCTCTCCTACGAGAGACCCCTGGACGAACGCTTGCTCCCGCTGACCTTATCTGCACGCAAAGCAACGCTGCCTGCGCTTGGCACATCCAAACATCTTGCCGTATGTTTTCGGATTCTACGACAGATGATCTACTGAGAGAATGAGGGGGAGACCGAGGCCTCCCCCCGCAGAGATTGAGCAGTCAGAGTTCCCTCCCCCGACGCAGCCGTTGGAGGACCGCGCCGATAACGGGAGCCATCGGCATGAGGGCGGAACCAAACGCGTACCATCCGACGAGATGCCAGATGGGCAACTCCCGCATGAGTTGCTCCTTCGCCACCGTCACGGCGTACAGGACACTCGCCACTAGGGCAAAAAGTCCAACGACCTTGTAGAACAACCCATCAGATTGCTGGGATCGCAGGAGGAGGAGTACACCTCCGCATCCGGCAAAAAAACCGCACACCACCATCTCCACCATGATCCACCCCCTTCGGGTAAAGGAACGATCGACTGACCAATAATGCCACAATAAGGAAAAGTAGGTGAAAGAAAAGGAAAACACGCGAAAAAAAGAGGAAAGCCCGTTGCCTTCCTCCCCGATCAAGGCGATCTGTTTTTCCAGCGTTCCTCGAGGCACTCGCAGAAGTAGAGCAGCAAGAACGTGCTATAGAAACTCGCGTACAGCACGCCGATGTGGCTCCAGTAATTCATGCGGAGAGCGATGATGATGGCCATCGTCACCATAGCCACAAGAGAACCGAGGGCAACAAGACAGCTGTGCAGACAGCCCATCTCGACGTTGTCCCAGATGGATTTGTTCTGAAGCCACGCATAGCCGATTCCTGCGATGAGCCCGGCGAGAAACATGAAGAGGTATCCCATGGGCCACCTCCTTTCTTGTTCTGCGATAGTGAAAAGGATCGGATCCTGACCGGACGTGGCATGATCCCGCTCTTTCTCTGGTGCGTCAAAGCATTCCCGACCATAACCGTCCATTGTTTCTCTCGGTGACCTCTGATTGAGTAGTGCGCCATGAAGAAGGGAACACCCTCTCTCGTGTTCTGCAGCCTTGCCTGCGCATTTTTCCTGCCGTCTTTCGCACTGGCAGACAGCGAGACGGAGCCGGACCAAACAATCCCCCTCCCGATTCTCACCTACCATTACGTGGAATCACTGGAAGATGCGACCAGGCGGGCTGCGGCACTCATCACATCACCTGTTGTGTTCGAGAAACAACTGCTGGCACTGCAGGAGCGCGGCTATCAGACCGTCTTCGTCCGTGACATTCCCAGCCGGCTCGTTTCCCCCCTGCGTTCCTTCCCCGCGATCGCCCTCACCTTCGACGACGGGTACGAGGATTTTTACTGGAACGTGCTCCCTCTCCTCCGGAAATACCGGATGAAAACGACGCTGTACGTCGTCCCGGGCTTCATCGGCAAAACCGGCTACCTCTCGGAAGAGGAGCTGCGAGCCATCAACGATACGGGCCTCGTGGAAATCGGCGCCCACACGCTCCACCATAAAAATCTTCCCCGCCTCTCGACAGCCGCGGCAACGCAGGAGATCAGAGGCGGTAAAGAGGAACTGGAACAGAAATTCGGCATCACCGTCTCCTCGTTCGCCTATCCCTTCGGTGCGCATACGCCGCGCATCGAGAAAATCGTTGAGGGGGCGGGATTCACCGCCGCCGTCACCACGGACAGAGGATGGGACCAATCCCCAAGCCGGCTCTATACCCTCAGGCGCATTCCGGGGCTCGTCTTCTTAGGTTCGCGAAAATGGAAAGCCATCGGTGAACCCGCTGCACCATCTGTAACTTCTTCGGCATCATCGACAGCATCGCCCTCTGCACGGCCAAATCACCGCCGCAGCACCCGATAGCGCCGGAAAACATCAGGGCAGCACCGATTGCGGATTGACATTCGTGCCGTCTTTGATCACCTCGAAATGCAGGTGCGGCCCCGTAGTCGTGGGACCCGAACCGTGGGCCCCGATCGCCCCGCCGCTCAAGCCGATGAGCTCGCCCTGACGCAGATCTTGTCCGCTCGTCACGGAAATTTTCGACAGATGGCCGTAGAGGGTGGCAGACCCGCCGCGATGCCCCACCAGCACGTAGGAGTATCCCGACGGACCCCCGTCACGCGCGAGAAACACCACGCCGTCCGCCGCACTGAAGACCGGCGATCCCTGGCCGATGACGATATCCAGCCCGTAATGTGGAATGCCGAAGTGCTCCTGATACGACACATCGAGGAAACCGGCCGAGAGCGGACCATAGGCCGGCCAGGCGAACTGGGGAGCCGCCGGAATGGCCGACCGGTCGATTGTGCCGGGCGTGAGCAGTCCTTTTTCGATGAGCTCGCGCTCGATACGGGCGCGGATCTTGGCATCGATGCGTGCGAGCGCGCCCTGCATCTTCAGCACCTGTTCGTGCACCTCTGCGACCGTGGTCTGGATGTTCTTCATCTGCTCGTCGGTCGCCTTGAGTCCGCGGGATGCACGTTCCTCCTGCTCCGTGAGTTGCAGCGCTTCGATGCGGAGTGTTTCGTGCTGCGCTTCGAGAGCCGCCAGCCGCTGCTCCTGCCGCGTCACCTCCACCCGTGCGAGCAGGATGCTGTGTTTGAGTCCTGCCTGCAGATCCTCCTCGAGCACATCGCCGAATGAGGCCACGAGCACACGCCGGAAGAACGAGCGGCCGAGAGGATCGGTACCCAGCACGGACTGCATGCGCTCCGCAGAACGGAACGCGTCCGCAATATCTTTGGACTGTATGGCGGATGCAGGAGTCTCTGTAGCCGCCTGCCACCCGAATCGCTGCTGCAACTGTGCAATGGAATGCTGCAACTGTGCAATCTGCAGACGTGACGCACGCTTGTCCTTCATGAGCGCCGGCAGACGCGCCTGCGCCTGCTTGAGTTCCGCCTCGTAGCGGCGCCTGAGTGCAGGGAGACTGCGCGTGCGCCCGTACTCGGCTGACGCTTCATCGATCGCCGTGCGAAACGCCCGCTCGGCATCCATCTTCTCGTCCGAGAAGACGAGGGCGAACGTGAAGAGCGGGATACACCCAACAAGCAGGACTGTCGCAACGATGATGCGGCTTGCCCTGAGCGAAGTCGAAGGGTTGGTTTTTGTGTCCATTTTCTCCCTTATTATAGCGGAAAAACGCCATTGCGTGAACGCTGTTTTCCCTCGGCGGACTGCGAAACTTGTCAAGAATGATGTGCAGCCTGCACGCATCGCCTTCTGCTACACTGCATCACTATGATCGCTCACCTCCACGGCACCGTGACGCGTCACTCCCCGGGAGAAGCCACCGTGGATGTGGGTGGGGTGGGCTACCGCGTCCTCGTTCCACCCGATGTCTGGGAACAACTGGAAGAAGGTGCGACGGCGAAGCTCTGGATTTCGACATTCGTGCGGGAAGACCGGTTTGACCTGTTCGGTTTTCTTTCGCCCTTGAGTCGCACTCTTTTTGAAGAACTTTTGGGCATTCCGGGCATCGGACCGCGGACTGCCCTCGAGATCTGCAGCGTCCCACGCAGCCTGATCGGCATGGCAATTCGCGAAAAGGATGCCTCTCCGCTCACGTCCATCAAAGGCATCGGCAAAAAAACAGCGGAAAAACTGCTCGTGGAGCTGAAATCCCTCGCCGAGAAGCTCCCCGCGCTCTTTATGGGAACCGATGCGGGTGCCGTGTACGTCGCAATGGATCCCGACGCCGTCGCTGCGCTCGAGGCACTGGGTTATGACGCACCGACGATCACCCACGCGCTCAAATCTCTCCCCGCTGATCTCGCCTCGACCGAAGACCGCGTGGCCGCCGCTCTCCGCTCCCTTTGATCGCCGCCGCGTAGATCGCTCTCCATCTTAACCTTCCCTCCCTTCCTTTCCTTCCTTACCTTCCTCACCTTTCTTTCCTTCCTCTCTTTTCTTTCTTTGCTTTCTTCTCTTTCTTCGCCTTCTTTTCTTACCTCCCTTACCTCCCGTGCTTGATCTCTCCGTCTCACCGGCACTCGCCAAGGCCATCACGCCCTCCTTCGGCGTCCCCGATCAGGAATTGAGCGCACTGCGCACAGGAGTGCGACGGTACGTGCAGGAATGGCTCAAGGAACGGGAGAAAGGCCGGCACATCTGGGCCATGACCCCCTACGACAAAGATGCTCTCGAAGCTGTAAAAGAAGTAGCGGTCTGGGCGAAGGCCGAGCGCATCCGCACCGTCGTCTGGGTGGGCATCGGCGGGTCGGGGCTGGGCCCCAAAGTGATTCAGGAGGTATTCGAAACACCCGAAACAGTGGAGTTCATCGTCCTCGATTCCATCGACCCCTCGTTCGTCGAAACCGTGCTCAAGATCGTCGACTGGCGCTCCACGCTGCTGGTCGTCGCCAGCAAGTCCGGCTCGACACTGGAGCCGATGAGCCTCTTCTTCACCTGCTACGAAAAATTGAAAGCGGCGCGCGGCAATAACGCCGCCCGGTACACCGTCGCCATCACAGACCCCTTCGGCGGCCCCCTGAGGAGCTTCTGCCTCGAGGAGGACATCCGCATGCTCTCGATCCCGGCGGACGTGGGCGGCCGCTTCTGCATCTTCACGCCCGTAGGCTTGCTCCCCCTCGCCCTCCTCGATGCCAATGTCGGGAGCTTCGTCCGTGGTGCCAAAGAAATGGACACGCTCTGCCAGAACACATCCATTGACGAAAACCCGGCCGCCCTCCTCGCCGCGGTACAGTACCTGCTCGACCTCAAGCGCGGTTATCCGATCCGCGTGATCATGCCGTACAGCCAGCGCCTCACATCCATCGCCCGGTGGGACCAGCAGCTCATCGCCGAGAGCCTGGGCAAGACGGAGACCAAAAACCCCATCCCCGTCGCCGCTATCGGCACACAGGATCAACACTCGCTCCTGCAGCAGTGGATGGCCGGTCCGAGGACGCAGTGGCACCTCTTCATCCGGGAAGAGGAGAAACCCCGCGTGCATCTGCCCGAGAAACTGCCGGAACCATTCGCGTACCTGCAGGGAAAAACCTTCGGCCAGCTGCTCGACGCATGTTTCACCGGAACTTCCGCCGCCCTCACATCCGCCAAACGCCCGCACGCCACCATCACGCTTCCGCGTCTGGATGAGCGGCATCTGGGCCAGCTTTTCTTCCTGCTGCTGGCCGAGGTGCTCTTTCTCGGCAAACTGTACCGCATGGATCCGTACGGCCAGCCCGCCGTGGAAATCGGAAAGAAAATCACGAAAGACATCCTGACGAAGGGAAGGACGGAGGAATGACGGAAAGAGAAAAGTGGAAAGAGAAAAATAGAAAGTGTAGGATGCTTCTGCGTACGTTCAACGTGCAACTTTCTACTTTCAACTTTCCGCTTCTTCTCCCATGGCCAATTCCGTCACCGATCAAAACTTTCAGGCCGAAGTGCTGCAATCCCCGATCCCCGTGCTCGTGGATTTCTGGGCGCCGTGGTGCGGCCCGTGCAAAATGATGGCGCCGATCGTGGATGAGCTGGCAACGGAGTACGAAGGAAAAGTGAAAATCGTAAAGGTGAACGTGGATGAGAATCCCGAAACACCCGGTCAGTTCAATATCATGAGCATTCCCACGTTCATCATTTTCAAGGGAGGCAAACCCCTTGCCTCCTTCATCGGTGCCAAGCCCAAAGAGAGCGTGAAGCAGGAACTCGACCGCGCCATCAGCTGATCCATGGTGACGTTTCTCGGGTTCGTCGGCCTGGTCTCGTCCATTCTGCTCATCAAGTACAGGGAGCGCGCGGCGGAATCGCTCGGCGCGGGGGAATGGATGGATTACTTCGGAGGGGTCTACAACGTCATCATCATCGCTTCGATCTTCCTCTTCTTCTTTTCCGTCGCCGCCCTCACGGGAACGCTCGACTTATTCCTCACGCCCGTGCGCTGGCTCCTGCCCTCCTCCGCCCCCGATACGTTGCTGGACATGCCCTGAAATAAAAGCGGACCGAGTTAAGGAACTCGGCCCTGACCCAGAAATCACCTAAATGAGCAGGCAATGTTTTGGGCTGCCCGGAGCGTACCGAGCGACAGAACAACAGGCAATCACTCTCTATTCAATTTCAGCATCTGGGCAGAACCTCGAAATTCAAGTACTATCGCCGTGCGGCTGTAGCTCCCGCCACCGCTCCTCGCTCCACTCAGAGCTACGGACGGACAGGCAGTTGGTAGCCCCGCACCTTCCTTACCATCATCGGGGCATTAGCTCAGTTGGTAGAGCGTCTGGTTTGCAACCAGAAGGTCGCCGGTTCGAATCCGGCATGCTCCACCATCCTACTTCAAAATTTTAAGAGGAAGGTGCGGGGTTGCAAGCAGGGGGTCAGGAGTACAAATCTCCTCAGCTCCACCATTACTCTATATGTCCGCAATTGTATCCTCGGGCAGAAACTTGCAGAAGGATCCGTCGCTCTGGTTGCTGCTCCTGACGAATACCATCGCAATACTGCTCGCGAACTTACAGCGCTGGAGCCTGATGAATGTCTTACTCGTGTACTGGCTTCAGAGCATCACAATCGGCATATTCAATTTTCTGCGCATACTGAACCTGAAAGAATTCTCCACCGAAGGTGTAACCATTAATGACAGACCTGTGGCACCGACGCACAAAACGAAAATCCAAATTGCGATTTTCTTCCTCATTCACTACGGCTTCTTTCATGCAACGTATCTGGCACTCATCCTCTCAGGAACATTCACTCAAGGAAACCCGATCGGGCAGGATGTGATGGAATGGCATTTTATCATGCTCACCGCCGCACTGTTCTTCCTCAATCACCTCTACTCATATCTCTACAACAGGCCCAGAGACACCCATAAACAGAACATCGGCTTCCTCATGCTTTTCCCATACGCTCGGATCCTCCCCATGCACTTCATCGTGGCAGTTGGTTCCTCTATGCGCGGCTTCCTCATCCTGAAGACTCTGGCAGATGCCATCATGCACATTTGGGAACATACGATCCTCCGCAAGGGAGAAACTCTCCCCGCCCGTTGATCCCTCACGTGAGAAGCTGTTCGAGCTTTCCTGCGTCTGCGCCAAGCCGCAGCTCCATCCCGATCCGCTCGCCCACACTCATCGTCTCGCCATACAGGTAGCGGGAATATGGTGTTGCGAACGTACCCGGAGAGCCGGGAATGCGCAGCGAGACATCGAAGATCACGATGTCCTCTTTGCCGTCCTCGGCTGTCACCGCTCCCTGCAGCGCAAAGGGTCCGATGATTCCCTTGCCGGATGGATCCAGTTTCTTCGGCAACTTTTGCGTGGCCGCAACGAATTTCTCGCCCAGATCGAATGCCTTCTCGAGGATGGATTCCTTCACGGTGCAGGCGATGTGACCTGTCTCGATCATCTTGAGCGGAATGCCAGACGCAAGTGCCTTCGTCTGTTCGGGCGCCGTCATGCGGAGGAATCCGTCGAGATTCGTCTGACGTCGGGTATCCGTGCCGAGAAGCTCAAGCTCCTTCGTAAGCGGCGACCAGAAGAAGTTGAAATTCACCGGCGCGCCGACGATGAATTCCTCGATGGTCGCTTGCCGCCACTTCGGGCCGACCTTGCCTTCTTTTTCTAGGCGCGTCCCCTCGCGTTCCCATTCCTCTTTGCTGCCGACCACGAAGAACGCACGTTCGTATCCGCGTTTGGCTTCCGCCGCCTTCACCAGAACCGGCCGGTCGATGTCTTCTGGTTTGGCGAAGATCTTCGGCGTGCGGATGCCCGCGTCATGGAGCAGGTGATACTGGTTGTACGGCTGACCTGTGGTGAGCGTAGCCGAACCATCACGTTCCTCCAGTTTCACAAATGTACGCGAACCGAAGATGGGAATCTGAAAGTCGTTCTCCACCTTGGCATAGTCGGAGAAATAGACCCAGAAGTACCGATTATGTACAAAGATTGTATTCAGACTTTTCAGCTCATTCTGCACATTTTCTTTGAGGACATCTTCAAACTTATCAACAAGGATCACCTCATCGATGCATCCACGCTTCCGCTCCGAAGTCCGAAGTCCGAAGTCCGAAGTCCGATAATATTTCGCGTACGTCCTCTCCCGCCCCTTCCGCGCGATACACACTGTCCTGAACCCGTGCTTCTTCGCCCCGTGGCAGACATCCAATGCACTGTGGCCCCCAAGAACTCCCACCGATATGTTCTTTGGATCGTAGCCTTTGAGGAACTCTGAAATATTCATAAGAGTTGAGTGAAACCTTAAACCAGTAAACCAGTAAACGAGTAAACCTCCAAACCTATCCCAACACTTCATCCAGCTTGCCCTGCTCAATCGCCTGCTTGATGTCGCGCGCGATACGGCGCCCCGTGCTCATGGGCTCTGTGTAGCGAAGTGCGGTGTAGGGCGAACCCTCCACGAAAGGATTGGTTCCGGCCACGATGCGGGCCGAGATCTCGAAGACGAAAATCTGGAGCTTTCTGGTGACGATGCACTCGAGACAGAACGGACCGAAGAGGCCCTTCCCCGCCTTGAGCTTCTGACTCTGCGCGACCACGTTCTCCCCCATCTGAAAAAACTGCGGCAGGAGCGACTCGCGCACCACCACCGGAATATTCCCCACGATCGTGTAGCTCGTATGGATGTTCGCGGCCAGCTGATCCTCGGCGCGGATACGACCGATACTGTCTGCATTGGATTCGTACCGCTTGTCGAAGCTCATAATTTCAAGCTCCTTGGTGATCGGCGAGTAAAAGTAATGCGCGTAAATCGGTACACCCACGATGTACTCCTGCAGCGCATATTCCTTCTGTTCGGGATACTTGCGGTTTTTGACCTCGTAGAACTGCTCCGCCGTCTTGGCGATGAAGTAGCCGAATCCCCCCGAGGCGCCGTGGAATTTGACGATGACGGGCCGGTCGATGTCTTCGGGTTTTGCAAACAACGTCGGCATCTGGATGCCCGCCGCCTCCAGCCATTTACGCTCCAGCGTGCGATCGCTCTCCCACTTCAGAATCTCTTTGGTGCCGTAGTACATCGCCTGCGTCTTCATCACCCGCTCGGGCCCGAGGTATGCGACGAAGGAGCCGTGGGGAATGACGATGGCATTGCGCCGGATGAGATCCTCCTCCAGCGCTTCGTTCCACTGCGACCAGTCATCCACGAGCAGGATCTCGTCGGCCACACCGTAACTCTTGTACGGCCGCTCCTGCCCCTTCTTGCAGATGACGAGGTTACGGATCCCTTCGTCGCGCGCGCCCTTCAGAATCTGCAGGGCCGAGTGGCTGCCCAAAGTGGCAATGCAGTAATCCTGTGTGTTCGTGGAGGCCGGCAGAATGGGCTTCGGCTTTGTCATGGTATTTTAGGCATCTTAGCAGTATTTTACTGTAAATCAAGTTGCCGGAAATGCGGTATACGTTGTTACTCAACGATATGCGCAGAATATTGACAAATATGCGCATAAGACTAAGGTAACATTGTGAAGCAATTGCAAGAACATGTCAGCACTCTTCTGAAAGAGACAGACATCACCGCCGCGGAATTCTTCCGACTGCATGCTCTCCTGCGCCATGCGATCGGTCTCATGATCGCTTCGTACAATCGAACAGATGAAATTGAGGCTGAGAAAATATTTTTATTCTACGAAGGAAAACTGGCGGATGAAACGGGGAGTCCTTCGTGCGAAGAAAACATGGACCCGCTCAGGATCCTCCGTGGAATTCGATGGACCTGCGAACGTCTGTGCGCCGAGCGACGCAACCGGCGGTTGTTCCAACAGATCACGCACCTATCGGAAAATTAGGAAAATGGACTGTTCTCCAGAAGGAAAAACCACCCTATACTGCCGCAACATGAATAGACGTCTTCTTCTCTTTTTCATCGGCGCATTCGTACCCATGGTGGCTCTCGCACTTCTCTTTCCGGGACGAGTGCTGCCCAAGCGCATCGCGGCGCCCGAAGCACTGCCGCCAACCGCAGCAGAAATTCATGCAGACATGGTGGCATTCGTAAGTGCGGATTGCCCCCACTGCGCCGAATTCGAAGCATTCGCGAAGGCACAGGGATGGAAGGTGGAATTGCACGACATTGCCCAGGCACAGAGTCAGTCTCTATTCGTCCGCGTTCAGGAACACGCCCCCCTGCTGCGTCAGGGCGTGCCGACCATCGTGATCAATGGGCATGTGATTCAGGGATACAAAGACGATGCGACAACCGGCAAGAGACTGTCCGCACTGCTGCAGGAATACGAAGCAAATCGAGGCGGAGGAATGGATTTCAACACGTTCCTAGAAAGTGATACCGAGGCACAGCTCGAAACCGCCGAAGGAACCTGTGACGGGGGATGCCCCGTTGACCTGGGTGAGTACCTGATCGACGTACCCTTTATGGGAGAAGTGGATCTGGCGCTGTTGTCGTTACCGTCTCTTTCTATTCTTTTGGGATTCCTCGACGGCTTCAATCCGTGCGCCATGTGGGTGCTGGTCACGCTCTTAACGCTGCTCGTCGCCACACGCGACCCGAAGAAAGTGTGGATGATCGGCGGAACGTTCCTGATTGTGAGCGGTGTAATGTATTACCTTTTCATCGCTGCATGGCTCAACGCCTTCCTCGTCATCGGCTTCAACGCGTGGGTGCAGAAACTCATCGGCATCGTGGCGGTGGGCGGCGGCGCTTTCTACTTCTACGAAGCCTTCGGCAAGGACCCGAACGCCTGCGCCGTGACCGACCTCAGGCAGAAACGGAAAATCATGGATCGCATGAAAGCCATTCTCGAAAAATCGGCGTGGCCGGCCATGCTGTTGGGCGTCTCGATTCTCGCGATCTCGGTGAATGCCATCGAGCTCGTCTGCACGGCGGGCCTGCCCGCCATCTTCACCCAGATCCTCGCCTTCAATGAGGTGAGTACGCTCGCGCGCTACGGATACATCACCCTCTACATCCTGCTCTACATGATCGATGATGTGATCATTTTCGCCATCGCGGTCTATACGCTGCACGCCACCGGTCTCACCAAGAAATATGCCCGCTTCACTCTGATCTTCGGCGGATTTTTGATGTACGCGCTGGGGGCGCTGCTGCTGTTTGCGCCGGAGGTGCTGACGTTTGCGTAGAGACTACGTATGTTTTCGAACCTCCCGAAACTGTTGCCGCAGCGCATGACGTGTGGAAGATTTCTGCCGATAGATTTCCCAATGCTGCGCAGGTGTGACTGCCAGAAGCGGGAGATCGATCCTCCCATCCGGCGTCCTCACTTTCTCCGCGATCGCGAGAAGATGACACACAACGCGCGCATGGTGATTTCGCTGTTGAGCAAGTATTCTCCCCTTCGTTACATCTCCAGAAGTCTTCACATCTTCGATCGATTTGTTGTAGTAATCGTAGGTCCCCCCTCTTTTTGTGAGACGTTCTCGTATACGGGAAACCGACATTCCCGTACTCAGGTAAGAAAGGATTTCACCCTTCGCCCGGGCAAGTTCACGGGCTTCCATTCGCCCAAGTCTTTCGTCCCATTGAATCTCGGGCATCAGGATGTCGTTATACTTGTGCTGTGTCTCATGGATCAAAGTGTCGACTGCAGCCAAGGAACGGAAAATGCTATCGAGACTTACCTCTTGTTCATCGTATTTCCTTCTGCCGATGCTCAATACGCCATTGAGGGCAGCAAACGGTTCCTTCAGTGTACGAACGACGAATCCACCGACGTTCTCCCGCGTGTCGACGAGTTTGAAGCTCGCATCATCGAGAATGACATGAATGCCGCTCATGGTGCGCCGCACTTCAACCTTGCCCTGCACCTTCTGCGAAAGGTGGAACATGTGTTGAATGAGTTCGTCGGCGCGTTTTTGCAGAAGAGGAAACCATTTTCCCGTCGCACGGCGCTTTCTGAAAAAATCTTTCAGCGCCTGAACGGCGCCGGTTATTTGCTGAGGTGACAGCGCCTGGCACCTCTCATCGGTGAACACTGCAAGTGCTGTGTCGAGGGAATCCGCCTTCGGATTCTGCGAGACGAACATCGCGGAATCTGCCGCAATCGCAGAGAGCGTATGGTACTGCTCGCTCAATGCTTCCCCGAGAAAGGCACGCCGCTCCTTCTTCCGCTTATGACCCACGGCATCGGGAAAATGTTCACGTGCAGCCTGAGCCAATGCACTTCCGGTACGGCGCTGATTTCCCATGGGAATGGTAATCGCATGGCAGTACAGCGAGAGAAGCGCCAAAGGCTTGGTGAGGGGCGAGCGCAATTCTCCACCATCCCTTATGAAACCAAACAGCTCGAATCCCACATTGCCCTCCGGCAATGAAAGTGAATGCATACGTTTACCATCGAGAGTATAGGTGATACTCTCTTTGCCTTTCTTCGAGCGACTAACCGTTCCTTCTGTGCCATCGGGAAAACGAATTCCCCGCACGTGCAAGGCCACACTGCGTGGCAACGAATCTTCGAGTGCCTCCAAGGCGTTCCCGAGGAGAGCGTCCGCATCACGATCGTTGACACTGCCGTCTTCCCACTGTTCATATTCCTGCAGGATGTGTTTCATTGAATGGAAGATTTCCTTTTCTCTCTCGTTCCATTTACTGGGGGGAGGCAACCCCATTGTTCGTATACTCCTCCCACTGATTTCGCCAAAGAGAGCTTTCCTCAATGGAGGAGGCATGGGAAATTTGAGTGTGGGAAACGCGGAGGGATTCTCGTTCTCAGGCGGAAATGGTGTGGAAAGCGACCGTTCCTGCATAATTTACATTATACAATTTTTTGTAATATTAGTCAATTTCTGGACACTTGCTCAGAACTGGAGGTGCCGGTGGGAATCGCACCCACGCATGAGGGTTTTGCAGACCCTTGCCTTACTACTTGGCTACGGCACCGACGGATGGAAAGAGCGATGAAAGTTGAGTGACCTGCCTGCCCACCGCAGTCCCCGCGGATGCAAGGCGAAGGTGGGGCTACGGCACCAGAACCGAGAACAGCCTAACAGAAAGAATGGTCTTCGAAAGCCCCCATCTAGTCATTTCAGAAGCAAGACATTAAACATTCCTCATTCCAAGTCCTCATCCTTACTTCGTCGTTGTCGTTTCCGGAGCAATAAACGTGATGCTCCCGAGAATCGTGAGGATGTCGCTCTCGAGCGCACTGGAAACCGTCAGGGGTGTGAGGGCGGTGATGGCATAGCCGTTCTGTCCCACGACGGTGCTCACCTGCAAAAACCGCCGCTGCGGTTCGCCGCTGACGGGCTGTGCAAAAAAGACGTGTACCGGCAGCGAAACGCCGTCGATCGTGACCTTCTTCTGATCGATGAGTTTGTAGCCGGGCAGCACCGCAACCGAGCGCATGGTCGCATCACTGTAATCCGCCGGGGTCACGACCGTACTTAAGGGTTCGCGCGTGACACTGATCGTCGGAAACTGGCCCGACACCGATGTGTCGCTCTGGAAGGCGATGATCACATCCTCGGGCACTCCGCGCTGATTGAGCTCGGAGCGGTCGAGGAGCTTCCATGCTGTCGGAAGACAGGCACCGACCTGGTCGAACCAGTAGGTCTGACACTGTGTCGCACTACTGCTGCTGCCTGACCCGCAGGCTGCGAGAGAAAGGGAGAGCAACAGGACAAGAGGAGAGAATCGTCGCACGGACGTCATGATACTGGAGAGCACCTGCAACACAAAGAAGGACCGACCCGCCGGAAAGAGCGCATCGACCACGGAGTGACGGCAAAAAGAAGAAATGGGCCTCTGGTACGGACATGAAGAATAAAGCTTCGCTTCTCCAAGCCATCGATCTGCACTGGACAGACAGTCAAATAATAGTGTTGATAAACCCCCGTGCATTGAGTCAGAAGGGCAAAACTGATACAATGGTTGGATTTATGAAGAAACACACCGCCCTTACCCTGTGCGTCGGATTCTTAAGCCTCATTCCGCTGGCCGTCTTCAGCGCCGCCTCCCCCGAAGGGACGCAAACGGTTGCAGGACTCGGAGCGGAAATCACCTGTCAGGGCTTTGCGCAGAACGAGACAATTTCCGTTCGGATCCTGCCGCCTCTGGGTGCCGCACTCCCCCTCACAGGAACCGCCGATGCGCAGGGCACACTGGTCCTGCATGTAAGCGGGGAAGACACGCAGATGGCAGGCTCTTACGCGGTACAGACGGACGGAAAGGGATCCTGCACATCGTTCTTGGTCCTCCCCGATGCACTGGACCAACGCGAGAGCAGCATCGAAACCGACCGCGACGCCGTCGCGGCAGACGGAGTGGACGCCGCGCGCATCACCGTCATCCTGCGTGACCGGTATTTGAATCCTCTCGGCAACCGGCCGGTCCAGCTGATTTCGGGCAGAACGGAAGATCAGATCCGGGCGCTGACTGCACAGACGGGCAGCGAAGGACAACAGACGTTCTCGTTCACAACACTCAAACCGGGAACCGCCGCATTGCGCGCCATCGACCTGTTGTCCGGCAAACCGCTGGATGCCCCCGTGTCCATCACCGTCGGCGAGGAATGGGGCCGCGGCGGAACCGGCGATCCGTCGTTCGCCTCCGACACACGCTCTGGTGGCTGGGACAACGCCTGGAATCAAGGCGTCGCCGTTCCCGTGGGTGAATATCGGGGACGCACGCTGTACGGACAACTGACCAATACCTTCGACGTCGTGGATCACTTCCGCATGGAGATCGAGGGCGGCAAAACGAGCGTTCCCATCCGGCAAGACACCACCTTCCGCGTCGTCGCGGAAGACCGCTCCGGCCGGACCGTGGAGGACTATGCAGGAACCATCCGGTTCTCTTCCACCGATCCGAAGGCGATCCTGCCCTTCGGCACACGCCAGTTCACGCTCAAGGACCTCGGTGTTAAAACATTCACGCTGGGCCTGCGGTTCAACACCGGCGGGGAACAGACGCTCGCCGTCGAAGACACGCCCGGCAACGTGCAGGGAAGCGCGACCGTAACGGTGACCGGCGGCGGCACGACTCCCGACACATCCCGCATCACCGTCACCGAACCCATTGAGGGCACCACGGTGAACGCCTCTGTAGTGAATCTGCGCGGTATCGCTCCTCCGCTCGTCAACCTACTCGTCACCGGCGGCAAGGAGATCGCCCGCGGGGACAGCGATGAAACGGGGAACTTCCAGATCGCCGTCACGCTCAACACCACTGTCACCGGTGCGACGCTGCAAATCGAGGAAGCGAGCGGCAAGTACAAATCGAATCCCCTCCACCTTCTGATCGACCTCGTGGGACCGCGCATCAATGCAGTGGAATTTTCGCCGCTGCAACCGGCCGAAGGCCAGACGACGCAGATCACCGTCAAAGGGGAGGCCGGCAGCGCACCCGTCACGATGACACTCGAGGGAGCGTCGTACACGCTCAATGAAACGCCGTCACAACCCGGAACGTACACCGCCAGCTTCACCGCACCGGTGAAGGCGGCAACGTACCAGCCTCTGGTCACCGCAACGGACCGGCTGGGCAACAAGACGGAAATGCTGTCGAGTCTGACGGTGAAACCCAAGACGCCGCCGACGATCAAAAATCTCACTGCGGAAGCCAAGATGAATGCCGTCGCGCTCAAGTGGGAACAGGTGGCCAAGGACGAAGCCGACACCTACCGCGTCTACGTGGGGGACAAAGCCGATAACTTCACGTACTCGCTGGATACCGACGCCTCCGTATCCGCCGCCACCGTTGCCGGACTCAAGCAGGCCACCACGTACTATTTCGCCATCACGGCCATAAAGAACGGCACCGAAAGCGCCGAAAAGAGCAATATCGCCAGCGCCACCGTGCTGGGACTCAAGCTCGCGGTCATCCCCGGCGACACCAGCCTGATGCTGCGATGGTCATCCATGAAGAAATCGACCCCCCTCTCCGCCTACCTTCTGGAATACGGAGTGGAAGCCGACAACCTGACGGAGAAACGCATGATCAACGGCGACGCCGAGAGCTACACGCTCCGCGATCTGATCAACGGCGTGACGTACTCGCTGCGTCTGACGCCCATCACCGTCCCCGGTGAAGTGCTGAAGGATCTGGCCGCAACGGCGGAGGGAACGCCGAACGGCGCGGGCTTCCATCCGGTCGCCGGTTCGGGAACACAGATCGACATCCCGCTGCCCCCCATGCCTCCGGCCTCCGCCGTTCCTCCTCCGGGAATGCCGCCGGCCACATGGGCATTCCTCGTCGCGGGTGCGGCGGGTCTCGTGTTCCTGCTCATCCGCCGGCAACGCCGCATGACCCTGCATGTGACTTCCGCGTTTCTGCAGGATATGCAGCGGCGCTACCAGCTTTGATAATGAAGTCTTGCAGCTGCGATAAAAGATATGAATCAGACAATGCTGGCATTGCTACATGGTTACATTGTTTATCGATTCAAACGATCTCCAAGATGACACAATTTCCGATTCCCTATCACAGTATCACTGTAACAGTGTAACAATGTACCCATGCTCCCATGACCTTCATGGCACTTCCATCAACCCATCGTGCCACTCATCGCCCAAGAACGATGTCCATCGGGGGGGCAACGTACGACTTGTTCGTGCGTCTGAATCATGATGCCCTCTGTCAGGAAGGGGACAAAAACATGTTCGCCCTCCCGCTCGGCGAAAAGGTGCACGTGGATGAGGTCATCGAAACCTGCGGAGGAGGCGCATCGAATACGAGCGTCGGGCTCGCACGACTGGGGTGCGCCGCGCTCTTCGAAGGTGTGATCGGCTCCGATCTGTGGGGCGAGAGATTGCTCAAAAATCTGCAGAAAGAGGGAGTGGACACGCAGAACGCCCTCATTGTGGAGGGTGAAGTATCCAGTTTCTCGATCATCCTCTCTGCACGCGAAGGAGAACGAGTGATCCTCTACACGCCCGGCGCCAACGCCCATCTCCACAAGTCGAACTTCGACCGCGATATCGCCGAGCAGATGGACTGGGTGTACCTGAATCACATTCAGGAATCCGCACACGACATTCAAGAGGACATTGTCGAGATCCTCGCGCAGAAGCGTCCCAGCCTGACGTGGAATCCGGGCGGACGCCAGATTGCCGCAGGCATCGAGACCGAGATGAACAGCCGGCTGCTCCCCTTCACCGATCTGTTACTGCTCAATGTCGAGGAGGCGCTGGCATTCACGCACGCGAGCACGCTGGAAGCCGCACTCTCCTGTCTTCTCCGGAGCGGTGCCAGACAGATCTGCGTGACGGACGGACGGAAAGGCGTCACCGGTACCGACGGGAAGAAGTTGTATCAGTGCCCCTGCGACGACACCGTGGAAGTGGTGGATACCACAGGCGCGGGCGACGCATTCGGCACCGGTGTCACGTGGGCTCTGTTGAAGGGACTCCCCTTCCCAACGGCTTTGAAAGCAGGTACACTGAATGCAGCCGGTGTGGTGGGCGCGTTCGGCGCGCAGCGGGGACTGCTCACAGAAACTCAGCTGCAGGAACGACTCTTGTCCACCCGTCTCTCCGTTACCGACCGGCCACTCTGATTCATCTTTCATTCCTGCCTTAACCTTCCAAACCTCCCACACACTCCCATGTCCGATGATCAGCTCCTCCAGATTCAGGAACTCATCGAAAGCGCGGCATCGTCGCTCAAGACCGCCAATACGCTTTTGCGTTCCATCACGGGAATTTCCGATACCGATCGCGAGCGGCACATGACGCGTGCGGGCTCCATGGTCGGCGGTTCGGTCAGCGGTAAAGTGGTGGAAGGGATCTTCGACGGACAGAACATGGTGGATAGCTCTGGCAACACCTACCCCGTTCCCGCGAACTATGCTTCGAAGAGCAAGCTCATGGAGGGGGATGGCATGAAACTCACGATTACCGACGAAGGCAAATTCATCTACAAACAAATTGCCCCGGTCAAGAGACGGACCGTAGTCGGCGTGCTGATTCAGGAGGACGGCCAGTACAAAGTGCTCGCAGAGGGCAAGGCATTTCGTGTGCTCCTCGCTTCAGTCACATTCTATCGCGCCGAAGTGGGAGATCAGGTGACCATCCTGCTCCCCGAAGAGGGAGATGCCCGCTGGGGTGCGGTGGACGCTGTGATCCCCAAGCACCTCTCGGAGGCAGCCGCCCGCACAACCGTCAGCCGCGCGCAGAGTGACGACGGGGAATTGAAACCCTTGTAGGGATTGGGGATTAGTTATTGGGGATTAGGGAGGAGAATGAGAAGGATCTTTTTAGAAAAAACACCGATTTCGTATGCCCTAATACACTAATCCCTAACCCCTAATCCCTTCCTGCCACAAGTGGAAAATCAACCGCCCCGCCTGTACTCTCTCCTTGCATGAAGATCCCCGCACGCATCCTTTTCCCTGTCACCTTTGCACTCCTGTGCGCGGCCGCCCTGCTCGCATTCCTCTGGTGGCAGCTCACCGCCGCTTCGCACTCCGCCCTCCGACGCACTGTGGATCCCGGATTGCAGACAGAACATCTGACGGGGTCGGGCGGTTTCCAGACACAGCTTGCTCCGGCCGACTCGCGCGATCTTTCACTTCTGCATCTGCGTGAAGGCGATCTGTATGCCGTACGCGGCGAGTGGGCCGAAGCAGCCGCGTCCTACGAACAGGCCGTGGCACTGGATGGCGGCCTGCCGGCGCTGCGCAAACTTGCCCTCGCTGAGCTGCAGCGGCGCGATATGGGAGCCCTGCAGGAAACCATCCGCAAGCTGAAGGCGGCAGGTGCGCGTCCCGAAGATGTGGCCCTCATCGAGAACATCGTGCTCCTGCGCACTGGCGAGCTCTCGACCGCCCGCAAGCGGCTGGACGGCGCGGCGGATTCCCCCCAGAAGCACTACGCCCTCGCCCTGCTGAACATCATTGAGGGAAATCACACCGTCGCACAGCAGGAACTCAGCATGGTCACCACGGGGTGGGAGCCGGCACTCCGTTCAAATGCGCGAACACTCATCGGCGCCTACGAGGAATTCGCTCTCTTCCCCGAGAGCAGCGATCTGCACCTGATCACCCTGCTCTCACGCGCGCTGGCGCAGGTGCAGGAGTGCGAATTGGCCCTTCCGCTCCTCGCACAGGTGACCAAAGAGAAGGAGGACTACCGCGACGCATGGATCGTGCAGGGCTACTGCGAGCTCACCACCGAACGGCCGCAGCAGGCACTCGTTTCCCTCGAACGCGCCTACAATTTGAATCCCGAAAAGCCCGAGATCCAGTACTTCCTCGCCCGCGCGCATGCGGCTCTCGACCAGCACGATAACGCCATCACTTTCCTTGAATATGCGCTGCAGAACGGCTTCACGCCCAAGAGTGAGATCCGCCGCCTCATCGCCTCCGAAGCCCTGAAGAAAGGTGACGCGGCTCAGGCCCTCGGCCAGTACAAAGCCATCGTTGAGGAACCGGATGCCCCTTTCGAAGCGTTTGATGGCGCCGTCTCGACGGCCATCGCCCTCAAGCGCAATGACGAAGCAATCGCTCTGGCTACGCTCGCAACGCAGCGCATGCCCGAGAATGCACGCTCCTTCGATCTGCTTGGCTGGGCGTACGTCGAGGCAGGCAAGTCAGAAGAGGCTCGCACCGCCATCACGAAGGCGCTCGAACTGGATCCTTACCTCCTGAGTGCGAAGGAGCGGCTGGAAAAATTACCACAATAGCAGCGGCCCTTCGCGGCTGCGGTTTCCTTATAACTGCCTCACCCCCGTCCCCTCTCCGTTTCCACCCAACGCCACCGGAGAGGGGTGAGCTTGAGCATCCATAATATCTGGAATAGAGTTTTCTCCTTTCTCAACGTATGAGAAATGAAGAAACACTCCGGCAGCGAAGGAGGCGGAAGATGCTGTACGCACGTCGACTCCGGAAAAGAATGACGAGAACTGAGATCATTCTGTGGGAAGCTCTTCGTAACCGGAAATGCGCAGGATTGAAGTTCTGTCGTCAATTCCCCCTTGAATGGTTTGTTGTTGATTTTTTCTGCGTTGAACGGAGCGTCATTATCGAAATCGACGGTCCTATACATGAACAACAGCGGGTATACGATCAGGAACGTGATGAGATTCTGCGGCAGAAACAACTGCGAATCCTGCGGCTGACGAACGATCAGATTGTGGACGACCTTCCTTTCGTGCTCCAGATGATCAAGAACTTCTGCGCACTCCCCCTCCCCCGAGGAGAGCGGAGTGGCAAGGGGGAGGGGGTCGGGGGGTGAGGCAGCAAACACAACGGGCTATACTCCTCTGCGATGCAGCGGACATGCGCCAACCCCCAGTGCAAACGACTCTTCGAGATCACGCAGGAGGACCTCGCATTTTACGAAAAAATCTCTCCGGTCTTCCCCTCGACTGCGCTCGGGGCAGGCAATGGGAAGAAAGAACTGATCCCGGCACCGACACTCTGCCCGGACTGCCGCTGGCAACGCAGGCTTGCTTGGCGGAATGAACGGCACCTTCATCATGCCACCTGCAACTCATGTCAGAAGAACATTCTCTCCATGTATGTCCCTGCGGAGGAAACGATTCAGTACTGCCAGGATTGTTACTTCGGTGATGAGTGGGATGGCGTGGAACAGGCTCGCGACGGCAACCTGCAACAGCCATTCTTCCAGCAGTTTTCGACACTCTTTCGCCGTATCCCAAAATTGCACCTCTACGTGAAGAGTTCGGAGAACTGTGAATTCACGAATATCGCTTTGGAGAACAAAAACTGCTACCTGCTCGTCGGGAGTGGCTTCAGCAGAGACTGCTACTACGGAACGCATATCTTCTACTGTGAGAATTGCGTGGATGCCACATTCTCCGAACGCTGCGAGGAATGCTATGAAGTGACGAACTGTGAGAAGTGCTACCGTTGCGTGCACTCATTGCAAAGTCAGCAGTGCCACAACAGCGCCTTCCTCTTCGACTGCCGCGATTGTGATTCGTGCATCAATTGCTGGAACCTGCGCAACAAGAAATACTTCATCGAGAACGTTGCTGTATCTGCGGAGGAATTCAACCGCTACCGGCAAGAGAAGCTTCCCGCACTTCTCGCCCATCCTGCCGATACGCTCCGCTCCATCGCTCTGCGCGCCCTCCACCGCCCGATGATCAGTGTTGGAAGCGAGGAAGTGAGCGGAGACTTCGTCTACCATTCCAAGAATGCTCATGATTGTTACAACATTGACGGATGTCATGATGTCGTACGTCTTGCCGCGTGCATTCAACAAAAAGACTCCCACGACGCACTGGGGACAAGCCTCGGAGAGCTGGCTTACGACTGTTTCAATGATGATTGGCCGCACCAGACGGGATGGTGTATGAACAGTACCTACCTGGATGACTGCTGGTACTGCGACTCCTGTGATCATGGCGAACACCTTTTCGGTTGCGTCGGCCTCAAACACAAGAAGTACTGCATCCTCAACAAGCAGTACTCGAAGGAAGAGTATGAGCGGCTGGTGCCGCAGATCATCGCGAAGATGCGCGCGGACAAGAAATGGGGAGAATTCTTCCCTGTCGAGCTCTCACCCTTCGCCTACAACGAGACCGTGGCGCAGGAGTACTTCCCGCTCACAAAAGCAGAGGCGCTGAAGCGAGGCTGGAAGTGGCGGGAGGAAAAAGAGGAAGCACCGAAGGTTTCCAAAGTCATTCCCGCAGAGAAACTGCCCGATTCCAACGATGATGTTCCCGACGACATCCTGAACTGGGCGATTGAATGCGAGGCGACGAAGAGGCCGTTTCGCATCATCAGGCAGGAATTGGATTTCTACCGGAAGATGCGCTTGCCCATCCCCCGCTTCCATCCGGATGAACGGCACCGGCGTCGCCTGGCGCTCCGAAACCCGCGCAAGCTCTGGAAGAGACCGTGCATGAAATGTCAGAAAGAAATGCAAACAACGTACTCTCCCGATAGACCAGAGATTGTGTATTGCGAGCAGTGCTACCTCAAGGAGGTATACTGACCTCCAATGCAAAGACAGTGTCGACAATGCTCTGCGGCATTCGAGGTCACCGACGATGATCTCGCATTCTATGAGCAGTTGGATGTGCCCGCCCCCACGTGGTGTCCGTCTTGCCGCGAAATGCGCCGGATGGCGTGGTACACCGAGCGCTACCTCTATCCCGGCAAGTGCGCGCTCTGCAAGAAGAACGTGATCTCGCAATTTGAGCCGAGGAATCCGCGAGCCAAAAACCAGTACTGCCTGCAGTGCTGGTGGAGCGACAAGTGGGATCCCTTGAGTTACGGACGTCCCTACGACCCGAACCGCTCGTTCTTCGAGCAACTCCATGAACTCGAGATGGCCGTGCCCTACGCCTGCACGACGAACGACACGGTGCTCGAAAATTGCGACTACACGCACCAGACGGGCCACAGCAAGAACTGCTACTTGGTCTTTCACACCTCACTCTGCGAGGACTGCTACTACGGCTACGGGGTGAAGAAGAGCAAGAACTGCATGGACGTGCACTACTGCCACGAATCGGAATTGTGTTATGAATGTGTGGACGTGGTGGGATGCTACGGGCTCTCCTGGTGTCAGGATTGCCAAAATTGCTCCGAAAGCAGTTTCATCCGCGACTGCATCGGGTGCAGTGCGTGTTTCCTCTGCGTGGGACTGCGCAACAAGAAACACTGCTTCCTCAATGAACAGTTGTCACCGCAAGAATACAAGAAGCGCGTAGCCGAGGCTTCGACAGATTCGTACGCCATGACTCAGGCGATGCTGAAGAAATTCAAAGAGCTCCAGCTCTCTCACCATTGGAAATGCCTGCAGACGGAGATGGTGGAAGATGCGCGGGGCAATTATCTCTACCGTGCACGCGATGCGAAGGAGTGTTTCGACTGCAGCGATATCGAACATTCCCGCAACTGCAGTCAGCTGCAACTGGGCGTGAAGTACTGTCGCGATATCTTCCAGTTCGGCATCGGGATCGAACTCTGTTTTGACTGCCTCTCCATCGGCTACAGCAGTTACGACCTCGCCTTCTGTTCCTGCTGCATGGAGAGCGCCGCGCGACTGCGGTACTGCATGTACTGCTTCGGGGGGACGACCGACTGCTTCGGCTGCGTGCAGCTTCAGCGCGCCAAATTCTGCATCTTGAACAAGCAGTACACGGAAGCTGCGTACCGCACGCTCAAAGAGAACATCATCGCGAAGATGAAAGCGGACGGTGAGTGGGGCGAATTCTTTCCGATGGAGCTCTGCGCGAGCGGCTACAACGAATCGACGGCGCAGTGGTGGTACCCCCGCACGAAAGCCGAGGCCGTGAAGAACGGCTGGCCGTGGGAGGACAACCTGCCCAAAACGGAAGGGAAGGAAACACTGGAACGCATCCCGGACCGCATCGAGGACGTACCCGATGACATCGTGAACAAAATCCTCCGCTGCGAGAAGTGCGGGCGGAACTACAAGGTCATCGCGCAGGAACTGGGTCTCTACCGCAGTCGCTCACTGCCCGTACCGCACCGCTGCTTTGACTGCCGCCGCATGGACCGCTTCGATCTGAGGAACCCCCGCAAACTCTGGAAGAGACCATGCATGAAGTGCGGAAAGGAGATGCAGACGACCTACGCGCCGGAAAGACCGGAGATCGTGTACTGTGAATCTTGTTACCTATCTTCGGTGTATTGAGATATGCACATTGGTTCATCAGACAGCGGCGCAACAAGATTCACCCTGAGCCTGTCGAAGGGCGAAGAGCTTGCCCTGAAGCGAAGCTGAAGGGTGCTACTTGAAGGAGGTATACTGACCTCCCATGCAAAGACAGTGTCGACAATGCTCTGCGGCATTCGAGATCACGCAGGAGGATCTCGCTTTCTACGACAAGATCTCACCCGTATTCGCGGGTAAGAAAGAGTTGATTCCGGCTCCGACGCTGTGCCCGGAGTGTCGCCAGCAGCGCCGCTACGCGATCCGCAACGAGAGGAACCTGCACAAACGAACATGCGATTTGTGCGGGAAGAGCGGTCTCGCCATGTACGACAGCGAGAAGCCATTCCCCGTCTACTGCCCCTCCTGCTGGTGGAGCGATCAATGGCATGGGGAATCGGCGGGGCGTCCGTTTGCGTTCGACAAGCCGTTCTTTGAGCAGTTCGCCCTCCTCCAACGAGACGTGCCGCGTATCGGTCTCTACCTCGTCAATTCGGAAAATTGCGATTACTGCAATTACCTCGGCGACTGCAAAAGCTGCTACCTCACATTCGGTTCCGTCTACTCGCAGGACTGTCTCTACGGATCCGCCTACTACTCGAAGGACTGTGTGGATAATCTCGTCACCCGCGAGTGCGAGCTCTGCTATGAATGCACCGACAGCCGTAAACTCTATTCCTGCCTCTTCTGCCAGGATTGCTATCACTCCGATCACCTCCTCTACTGCTACGACCTGCAGGGATGCAGCGAATGCATTGCCTGTGCGGGATTACGGAACAAGAAGTACCACATTGGAAACAAGGCACACTCGAAGGAGGAGTACGACGCGGTGAAAGCGAAGATTACACTCTGTGATTCCAGAACTACGAAAGCCCTGCGAGCGCAGATGGAAGCCGTCAAGCTCGCGACGCCGCGCCATTACATGCCCTCGAGCAGCGTGCAGAACGTCAGCGGGACTCACCTCTACAACTCGAAGAACACGTTTCAGTCGTTCTTCGTCGATCGCTGCGAAGACTCGGCCTACTGCATGCAAGTGGTGGATCTCAAGGATTGTCGCGACTGTAACTATACGGAAGAGGACGAACTCTGCTGCGAGTACCTCGGAATGTACGGCGCCAAGAACACGTTCCTCTCCACGTTCTCACGACACACGTACGACGTATGGTATTCGGAATACTGCATCAATGCGAAGCACCTCTTTGGGTGCGCGGGCATACGCGACCGTCAGTACTGCATCCTCAACAAGCAGTACTCGAAGGAAGAGTATGAGCGGCTGGTGCCGCAGATCATCGCAAAGATGCGCGCGGACAAGAAATGGGGAGAATTCTTCCCTGTCGAGCTCTCACCCTTCGCCTACAACGAGACCGTGGCACAAGAATACTTTCCGCTGACGAAGGAGGAAGCGCAGAAACGTGGATGGCAATGGCAGGAGGAAAAAGAGGAAGCACCGAAGGTTTCCAAAGTCATTCCCGCAGAGAAATTGCCCGATTCCATCGACGACATTCCCGATGACATCCTCAACTGGGCCATTGAATGTGAGGCGACGAAGAGGCCCTTCCGGATCACCAAACAGGAATTGGATTTTTACCGCCGTAACGGTCTCCCTGTTCCTCGTCGGCATCCGGATCAGCGCTACCAAGATCGCATGGCACAGAGAAGACCGCGCAAACTCTGGAAACGGCAATGTCAGAAATGCCAGAAGCCCATCGAAACCGCATATGCACCCGGCCGCTCCGAGATCGTGTACTGCGAATCCTGTTACCTTAAAGAAGTGTATTGAGATACAGGATTCACCCTGAGTGAGGAACGAAGCGACGAATCGAATGGGCGAGGAGCTTGTCCTGAGACGCAGTCGAAGGGTGCTATCTCAAAGAAGTCTATTAAGCAGTATGCAGTATGCTCGAAAATGATTGCGTACTGCGTACTGCTTACTGCTTGCTGCTATCCAAGGAGGTGTATTGAAGAAATCACTTCTCCATCCCTTCTGCAATCGCCATGCGGATGAAATCCGCCCGTTTCACATCGAGATAGGCGCACCGGTCCTGCGGATGGAAACCGGAAGGGTCACCGCAACGGATCCGCTCCAGAATCACTTCGCACTTCTCCCAGCTGCCCGGCATTGCATCGGTCGGCACGTAGTCATCCGACGCCCGTCCTTCAAATGAGTCTCCGGAACCCGCCCTGATAGCATCAAGGACATTCCTGAAGCAGTCGGCCTTCTGCCCGTAAGACTCCTGCAGACGCTGCCGGATTTCTTCCTGTGTCCTCGGCAATTCACCGTCGAAGAGATCAACAATCAAGACAGCCGCACGTTGTCGGTCCTCCGCCGCTTGTTCCCTCTGTCCGAATTTCTCTCTGTATTGCTCATAGACGGTTTCGCTCACGTGTACCGAGGCACACGCGAGAGTCCGGTCAATGCCCGGCACTTCCAGCAGGATCTCGACGGCGAGAAAAATCTGCCACTCGGCTTCTTCCTGGTCATACGGTTCATGGATGTCAGCTTCATCTTGAACAGGAACCATCTTCTGTGCAATGCGAGGGCAGGTATCCGCAAGAGCTGTCATCTGTGCCGGACCCAGTTTTCTCGCAAGCTGGAGAAATGCTTCTGCCGGCGAAATGCCGTGCCCTCCGTTCTGACTGAGCTTTCGGTGCCATTTATAGTAGTTCGGAAGACCGACGTGAAGGATCTCCGTCGCCTGCGATATTGTGTACAGAAACTGCACCCGCAGTACATCAATCATGTCGCAGATCCGCCGCCAGTCCGACTGGATGTACTCGTTCCTCGGGGGGAGAGGTTTTTGCCGTTCCTCCCCGCGCATCCGTGCTATGCGCGGACTGGCATCCGCAAGGTCTGTCAGTTTCTCCAGCCCCACCTTTTTCGCAAGCAGGAAAAGTACTTTCTCCGACGTAATGCCGTGACCACCGATCGCGTTGACTTTCGTTCTCCAGTTCGAGAGCGCCGACGGCGCGATACCGAGTGCTGCAGCTGCATCCTTTTGTAGGAATCCGAACTGCCCACGAAGATAGTCGGACATCGCGCAAATTCTGCGGTGCTCCTGCAAGGCGTTTCGGGCGGGGGAAGGCGACGGCTTCTGCGCTTGGCCGGACGGCTGATCCGCATGCCTCCTGCTCAGCCGGGTCATGACAGCCCTGCGCTGCGAAACAGGCAGTGAAAAAAGGCAGAAATCGCTGATCTCCGCCAGTCCGGGTGGAGGAGCGTTGTTCTCCTGCAAAATCGTCTGCCATGCTGAAATCTGTTCCTCCGTTTCATCCAGACACTTCGCGGCTTCGGCGGGTGTGCAGCCGGTCCGTTCGCAGAGCAGCCGGATGACGCCGCAGCAGAGACGCATGCGCTCCCGCTCTGGCTGGGACTGCTCCTGCCCCGCAACGCCCATGGAAACCGGCGCAATGGGTTGAGAAGATTCCGATGAGTTCGATGTCTCCATTGGCGGGCGAGAATACATCAAGTCTGGAAAGGAATACCAGAAATCCACCGAAACAGTGAATGACTGCGCATAGCGCGCATTGAAAAATATCCCTGCCGAAGTCGGGCTCCGCCCATTGCTCATACACATACAAAACAAAACAGTCCCCGCAGGCATGAAATAATCCATCGCGAAGGCAGGCTCCGTCTGCCTGGAGCGATACCACTGAGGGAAGGGGGGAGCTCGTGCCCATTCGACTCCTCACTTCGTTCGTCGCTCAGGGCACCCTGAGCGATCCGCCACAGGCGGAGAGTCGAAGGGTGGAGGGGGAAACCGTAGATTTCCCAATAAAACAATTCGTACCGAAGGCGGGCTTTGCCCGCCTGGAGGGACACCTCTTAGGGAAAAGAGAGCTCATGAGAGAAAAACCGCAGGTTTGTCTCTCATGCTACCAAAAAAGACCAGAAGTAACCTCTGGCCTTTTTTGTTTTTGTTTCGCTCCCCGGGCTATCGGTCACGCCTATGGGTGACTGAGCCGAATTCTGATGGGAAGACGATGCGATGAGGCGCTCGCGGTTCTCTGCCTTGCTTGGGTGTCTTGTTTATTCTCGCAACCAGACGAGTTCCTCTTGGCTGCTCGCAGCAACCGACAAGCGGAAGGGAGCAGGGAGGAGTGGGGGGGAATGTATGTCACGGATTCACCTCGATTTCCGTGACACAACATTGCAGAGCAGAGAGGAGGATAGTGAGGGATTTGGGATTGGGAATTAGTGTATTTGGGGATGCTGAGAGGGACGACCAATTTTCCTAATCCCTAATAACTAATCCCTAATCCCCATCAACATCCTCCTCTCTACGGAACCGGTGATGTGAAAGATCTTTGTTCTCATCTTTCACCCTGAGCGAACGGAGTGAGTCGAAGGGTGAAGAGACGTATGAGTGTCTGCCCGGGCAGGCGTTTTTGTGTTTGTATCCGTGTTTCTTTTGAAGGGTCTAAGGCCGCAGGCCATGATTTGCTCGATGCAAATCTGATCATCTTATGTCCTGTAAGTCCGATCTTCAAGAAACTGCACTGGCGTAAGCGGGGGGATTGTTTTATGAATACATTTTTTGCTCATAAAACGTGATGAATCGACTATTTGGAGAAGGTGCCTCTAGAATGGCTGCACTCTGTCACGCACGCTTTCCCTCCTCCGCGCCACGATCATCACGCTCCTCGCACTGCTCGGAGGGATGTTGCTGGTCGGTGTGATCACCATCCTCATCACCTCCTTGCACACCTACACCCTCACCCCTCCGGATCTGCTGCCCGCGGATGAGACGCTCGTGCTCTTTTCCTCCGCAGATGACGTGCTCCTGCGCCAATACGAACCGTGGATGCCCATCTTAAAGACCCTGCCCAAAGCCGAAATTCCCCGTACCATTGCCATCGTGCAGGTCCCGGATGAGGGAAAAATCATCGCCGTCTTCGCGCGACGTCCCGTGGTTCCCGATGCATTGCCCTCCGGTTCAAAGTGGACGCAACGTGAAGTGGGACCCTTGTTCGTGTCTGCCTCGTCCCCCAATATTTTTCCTCTCCTTGAGTCTCCGCCCCATCCGCTGAGTGCCTCGGAAGCGTTCACACTCCTCTCGCGGGGAGACGCGGAGCGCAATCCGTGGATCTTCGTACGCCGTACGCTCCTGCCTGCACCTGCTTCGCTGACGGATGCCGTTCTGGATACGCTCCTCCTCAATACGACAACGCATCTCGGCATTTTCCCGCGCTCGGGCAGCGGCATGGTCGTGCGGTTATTCCCTGCAGGAACGGAAAAGGGATCGCTGCCCCTTGCACATCCCACGAAAGAACCATCTGTTTTCTCCGTTGCACTCGCCCGACCGGAATCGACCTTCCGGACATTGCAGGACACGCTCCCACGGGAACAGCGCATTCTGCTCGAGACGAAAATTCTCACCTTCGTCTCTGCGACATTCGGCGCTGATATCAGTTTCACCTACGATGTGCTGCCGCTCCTCACGCGCCCTGCTCGCGTGACACTGGCCCAATCGGCATCCGGAACCTTGAGTGTCCTGCTGCAGGGCAACGCTCCGGATGCAGAAGCCAAGATCGCGCGGCTGCACGAGGCCTTTCGCGGCAGCCGCACCACCGCCCGCACGATTTCGCGTGTCTTTGACGGCCGGTACACGTTTCGGAATGTGCGGGACGACACGCACATGATCACGGATGAATACGCACCGGTCGGCGGCATGCAGATGCGAAAAACAATCCATGCTCTGCAGGGGGAATTCTGCTCCGCCGTACAGGGGGAGGCATTCCTGCTGGCAACGGATTGCGCTCTGCTGGAGCACGTTCTGCTGGATCAGCCGCAAGGCCCCGGAGCCTCTGCGCTCGCAACAGGAACATTCTCCATTTCAACGCTCTCGTCCCTGGCTCATGCCCTGCCCGTCTTGCTCGGCCCCTCTTCCCCTCTTCACCCGGTGAATACGGACGTACTGCAGTGGTCCCTGTCCCGCCAGGGCGATATCCGCACGCTCACCCTCCTCCCGCTCCCCTAGAGTGAAACCGGGGATTTCGCGATCTTCCCGCGTTCTTTTCTGGATTCACCGGACGTTACCCGCTAGGCTCCCGGCTGAAATCACCTACCCCCTAGCCCTACTCCTCACCCTAAAAATGTCTCTCATCAGGCTCTCCAAATTCTTTCTGACACTTTCCACCGTCGCCGTGGCGGCCAGTATCGTGCTCTTCTTCATTCCGGGGCCCATGCTCAGCATGGAATTCACCGGCGGAACGCTGATGAATATCGTGCCTCCGGCAGGAAAGACGAAAGCGGACATTCAGAGTATCATGGAGGGATTTCGCACCGAAGACGGCAAATCCCTCGGGTACTTCACGATGTCGATGACGCGCGAAGGGGATCTGCTCATCCGTTCGCGCACGCTGACAAACGAGGAACACCTTGCGCTCCTCGCGCTCCTGGAACAGAAAACAGGGAGCACCATCGACGAAAAGCAATACACGACCATCGGCCCGACCGTGGGCGCGACCCTCAAGCGTCAGTCGGTGTACGCCCTCATCATCGCCTCCGTCGGCATCGTGCTCTACATCGCCTTCGCGTTCTACCGCGTTCCCCGCAAGCTCTCGCCGTGGCGCTTCGGCGTTTTCGCCGTTGTGGCGATGATCCACGACCTTCTGATCACGGCCGGCGTATTCATTATCCTGAGCCGCCTGACCAACTTCGAATTCGACACGCTCTTCATCACCGCACTCCTGACGGTGCTCGGATACTCGGTGAACGACACCATCATCATCTTCGACCGCATCCGCGAGAATGTGGCCTTCGCCGACAAGCACGAGGATTTCGCCGTCACGGCGGAACGGAGTCTCCGCGAGACGATCGTGCGCACGCTTAACACCTCGTTCACCACGCTCATCACCCTGCTCTGCCTCTACCTTCTGGGGTCCGAGAGCATCCGCTGGTTCATCCTCGCGCTCATCATCGGCATCTGTCTCGGCAACTACTCGTCGTACTTTGTCGCGACCCCGCTCCTGGTTTTCCTCCGCAAGAAGGAGTGATGCAACGGCTCGCTTCGCCTTCCTCACCTTCCTGCCCTTTCTGCTTTCTCTCACCTTACAATGATCCATCCCCCGAAAATCGAACGGGAGAAGAACGGCCGCATCGAGTGCACCGTGGAGTTTACGAAGGAGGAAGCTCATGCCGCCGAAGAAAAGGCTTTGGCCGCCCTGGCGGCACAGGTGAAAGTGGAGGGCTTCCGCCCGGGCAAGGCTCCGCGCGAGACACTGCTGCAAAAGATCAATCCGGATGACCTGATGGAGGAAACCATTCATCGTCTGCTGCCCGAAACGATGGCGGTACTCGTGAAGGAGCAGAATATCCAGACGATCATCTCGCCCAAGGTGACGCTCAGGCAACGCGATCCTCTGACGTTGAGCATCGTCTTCGTGGAGCGGCCCGCGGTGACGCTGAAGGGCGTCGACAAAATCAAGATCGACAAGAAGGCGCCGAAGGTGGAGGACAAGGATATCGACCGCATGGTGGATTTCATCCTGCAGAAGCACGAGACCTCCGCCGAGGTGGAACGCGGCGCAGCCGACAAGGATCGTGTCACGATGGATTTCTGGGGCGCGGATAGTGAGGGGAAAGAAATCGCCCCGATCCGCACGCAGGGTCACGCCGTCGTGCTGGGAAGTAGCTCCCTCATCCCCGGCTTTGAGAATGCGTTGCTCGGTGCAAAGAAAGGCGAGGAAAAAACCTTCACCCTCACCTTTCCGAAGGACTATCACGCCAAGGAGCTGTCGGACAAACCCGTCACCTTTCACGTGACCGTGACCAAGGTGGAGGAGGTGAAGACCCCGGAACTGACCGATGCTTTCGCCAAAGAACACCTGCATGTGGAATCCGCCGGAGCATTCCGAAAGGAACTGCACAGCTCGATGGTGCTGCAGGAAGAACGCTTAGACCGCCAGCGCCGCGAACAGAGCCTCATGGAAGCCATCCAGAAGGCCACCGCGGTGCATCTGCCCAAGGAGCTCCTCGAAGAAGAGGAAAGAGGCATTCTGTCGGACATGGAGGAACAGCTGAAACGTCAGGGCAAGACCCTGCAGGACTGGATGGAGACGACGAAAAAGAAACCGGAAGAACTGAAGAAAGAACTGGAGCAACGCGCCACCGAACGACTGACACTGCGCCTCGGCATTCGTGAGCTTCTCGAAGTGAAGAAAATCACGGTGAGCGATGACGAGATGCACGAAGCGGTGAACGGTCTCTTGAGTCCCCTCTCGGCAAAGGAGCGCGCCGAAGTGGAACCGGCTTACGCACAAGGCGAGCAGGCGTTTGATCAGCTCAAGTGGCAGAAGAGAGTGGAAAAGCTGTTCGAGACGATGTTGAGTTGAGTGATGTATCTCCTTTTCTCATGACGAAAAAGGGCGTGTGGTGTGGGGCGTAGGCATTGCCGGAAAATCCTTTTTCGAGAAACCTGCACCCTACACCCGATGCCCTACGCCCTCGTTCTTATCTCCATTTCACCCCGATCCTTCGTTCGAGACTGGACTGTTTGAACATCTTGCACTTCTCGCGGTGCACCATGACCGTCCCCATCCGGTTGATGACACCCCCGATCTTCCCGCGCGGTTCCGCCTCCGGCGAACAGCACTTGGCGTAACGCGTGGGCATCGGCACACTCCCCTCCACAAGGAGAGCATTGTCTTTGCGCTGCAGTCTGCCCGTGCTCTTTTTTCGTTGTTCCGCTTCGATCACCGTTCCGCGCAATGCCTCGAGACGACGGAAAAATGAAGAAGGCTTCTCGGATCCCTGCCCGATCTTCATGAGCAAATCCTCCCGCTGCAACACGGTGAGCACCTCGCCGTCACAGACCTTGAGGATCGCAAGATCGGTATCGAGAGGCGGAAGGTGGTGCTTGCGCAGTTCCTCATTGAGCGTCTGCCGTCCCCGGTCCACGAGGCGCGGCCGATCCTGCACGGCAAGATAACGCTTGAGCTTGGCGCGGGAGGACGCCATTTTCAGCAGTTGCATCCAGCGCGTGGAGGGATGCGGCGGCGATTGCTTCTGGATCTCGACCACGTCGCCGTTGTCGAGGTTATACAAGAGCGGAACCACGGATCCGTTGACGCGGGCGGAACTGAAAGCGATACCAAGATCCGTGTGCACGGTGAACGCAAAGTCGAGCGGCGTGGCGCCTTCGGGCAATTCCACGATCTCGCCCTTGGGCGTTAAGACGAAAATGTGATCCGCATAGGGATGTGCTCTCGTGCCCGCCACGGATTCGTGGGAGAGGAGCATTTTCTTCAGCTGCGCGTTGCGCATGGCCTCGGTCGTCACGCCCTCTTTGTACGCCCAGTGGGCGGCCACGCCGTACTGCGATTCGCGGTGCATGGCGTTCGTGCGGATCTGGACCTCTATGAAGGCGTCGGACGGCGCACCGGGAAGCTGGAGAATGGTCGTGTGCAGACTCTGATAGCCGTTGGGCTTGGGGAAAGCGATGTAATCCTTGAAACGGTGCGGCACCGGACGACCCAGCTGGTGCAGGAGCCCGAGCACCTGGTAACACTCCGCCTCGTTCTCGACGATGACGCGCAGTGCGTACAGATCGAACAGATCGCGGATGTGCGTGATCGCTTTCTCCTGCATTTTGAGAAAAATCGAGTAAATCTCTTTGCTGCGCCATTCGATCTCGGCCGTCATCCCGCGGGCGGAAAAGAATCCCTTGAGCTCCGCCGCCGCATGCGGCAGGAAATTGCCTTTCTCATCGTTGAACTGCCGGATCTGTTCCGAAATTCTCTCGGCATCCAGCGGATACATCACGGGAAACGCATGATTCTCGAGCTCGTGCTTGATCGAGTAGATACCCAGCCGCGCCGCGACGGGAGCGAACAGCTGCAGCACGTCCTGACACACGGTCCTGCGTTCATTTTCTGGAATATCGCCAAGCAGGCGCAGAATGGCCACGCGGTCGCAGAGCGTGATGAGCACCGTCCGAACGTCATCCGACACCGAGAGAAGCATGATGCGCAGATCCTCGATGCGGCTGCGTCGCGCGCGCAGCGTCACATGCGACAGCAGGTGCACGTTGCTCACGAGGGAACGCACGGCCGGTCCGAACTCCTCCTGCAGACGCGTGATCGTGAAAGCTCCGTCATCCAGCGCATGGTGCAGGAGGACGGCGATGACCGATTCCTCATCGGGACGGAACGGAGCCAGTGCTGTCAGGGTTTCGAGTGCATGATCCAGGATGCGCACGCCGGAATGGTGCATCCGGTGTCCGTAGACATCCTGCGCCAGACTGAGCGCCCGCATGAGGCGCCGCTCATCGAGCTTGGGGGCTTCGCCGTCGATGGCGAGCCGGCTCAAGACGGCCGTAAGTTCCGCGGTGGTGACGAGTGCCATGGGAGGAGTCGCATTTTACCACCCGCAACAGAGGAGAAAAGCCTATTCCAAGCCCAAATCGACCTGAGGCAAGGCATCTCCCGTCTTCGGATTTTTCGTACCGGATGGCCACTTCTCCCATCTCAGTGACTTCTCAGACACCAACGGAACGACAGGCAGGAACGTGAGAGTGAAACAAAAACTATCACTTCTCCAGTACCAATGTCACCGGTCCGTCATTGATGAGCCGCACATCCATCATCGCCCCGAAGATGCCGCCTTCGACTTTTCGGACCCCAAGCTCCGCGAGCTTCTTCATGAAATACTCGTACAGGATCTTCGCCTCTCCATGTCCCGCGGCGGCGGTGTAGTCTGGCCGGTTGCCTTTTTGGGTGTCGCCCGCGAGCGTGAACTGTGAGACGACCAGAATGTCGCCATCGATATCGAGGACGGATTGATCGTTGATCTTGCCGGAAGAATGATCGAACAGCCGGAGCCTGGATATTTTTTCGGCAAGCAACTGCGCCTGCAGGGATGTATCGCCCCGCATGACACAGAGAAGAATCAGGTACCCCGCACCAATGGTACCGACGGTTTGCCCGTCGATAGTGACGGAGGCCTCCTTCACGCGCTGGAGCACGAGACGCATGCGGGCAGTGTAGCGCGGACTGCCATCCATCTCATCGAATATCCGGCAACAGTTCCAATAATAAGTAGCGGCGCATGCCATCCCGAATATCCCGATTGGTTTCCTGCGGATCCGCCGTCTCTGGCATGCCGCTGAATGCTCCGGCTCCATGTCGGATTTTCTGCGGCGGTCGAACGGCGCGGGGAACAATCGCAACAGGAACATCCGTCGCATACGGCACGTGTGCGTCTGCCACATCGGGGACAATGCGGGCTACGGATTGTGGCTTGAGCGCGCCGGAAACGACCAAACGGGGATCAGCCCACCGCTTGTAGTGTGCCTGCAGTGCTCCACCCGAAGCATGGGCCAAATCCCGCGCCCCCTGCACATCCGTTACCACCTGAACGGTCTGGCGTGCTTTGTCCGGCCGGACGAGATCCGCACCATAAACACCGACATGACCAGAGATGATCGCACCCTGCAGAGCGGCAATTTTGGATGGATCACGCAAACGCAGCGTCACAATCATCTCAAACAACTGCGACATCGGCGGGCGGGCATGGCAACTGATCTGACGGATATCCAGCTTTCTCTCTTCCGCTTCCAGCTGACGGATGACATCCAATTGCGGATCTCCACGACGATCGCCCGTAATGCGTATGATGACTTCTTCGGCGCCATGCTGCTCGTGCGTGGTGCGAGCCGACGTACCGATGAGGTCTTCCACCTCCGGCCGAGAAGCAAGGCTTTCGAAGACGGGATTCACACGCACATGACTGCCCAGTCCTGGCATTGCATGGAGAAACGTCAAAAGTCTCTCGATGGTGGCGACACCGGCTGTCAGTCGGAGCTTCACCTCGCCCTCTTCGGTTTTCATCGAACCTCCAAGATGCGTAACAATATATTTCAGAAATGCGGCTTGGTCATGCTGGATGTTGAGCACCATACGCAGATGTTGCCGTGCAGAGGCTTCAATACTCCGCACCGTATCGACGCCACGCGCTCGAACGAGAGTGTCTTCCGGTGAGCGATGCGACACTGACTTTTTTTCCGTCTGAGCCGATGGAGGCAGGATCAGTGTCAGTTTGCTGCCATCGTCCTCAGCGGGCGTGATGGTGAACTCGTCGATCGAGTGTCCTTGTCCGCGTATCGTATGGAGCACATCGCCTGCATGACCGTGCACCGTGGCTTCCACAACACGTGACGGCGTTTCCTGTGTTTCTTGCATGAGAATATTTTGAAATGGTAGATAAAGATCGTCCAGCATTTACACTGAGGAACGACGAAATCATGCAGGCGCGTAGGGGAATTATTTGACATATAATCATTTCATTTCAAAAACTTAATATTGGGGCATATAACCGGAAAACTCCTGAGAATCTTTGACTTCTCCATATTTCACTCTATTCTTTGGCTTCGACCGAAGACCGAGGGCACAAGGCCGCAGGCCGAAATAAGCCCCTCCGAGGCATACAGCATCGGCCACCCGGTTCCGACTTGGTGCTTCGTGCCGTGTGCCTCGCTGGTCTCCCGGTCAAACGGGAGATTTTTGTATCTGTACTTTGCTCCCTACGCCCTACTCCTAACCCTACTCCTAACCCTACCCCCTAAATCATGGCCGTCACCCGCGTTCAGAAAGAGGCAACCCTCACGGAACTCAAGGAAAAAATGAGCAAGGCCCAGTCAATGATGTTCGCCCAATACATCGGCCTCAAAGTGAGCGAAGTCGGCGAACTCCGCCAGAAGCTTCGTGAAGCCAATGCCGAAATGAAAGTGGCCAAGAAGACACTCATGCGTCTTGCCACCAAAGATTCGGGCCTGCCGGAGATCTCTGAAAAGAATCTGGAAGGGCCGGTTGCGTGCATCTTCAGTTTCGCCGATCCCCTCTCGGGCGCGCAGGTCGCCTTCAAATTCGCCAAAGATCATGCGCAGGTGAAACTGATCGGCGGCATCTACGACGGTAAACTCCTGACGAAAGAAGAGGCGATGGAAATGGCCAAGATGCCGGGGAGAGTGGAGTTGCTTGCGATGTTCGCCTCGATGCTGCAGTCACCATTGGTTTCCTTCGCCAGCATGTGCTCCTCCCCGCTCACCGGAATGGCCCGTGGCCTCTCGGAGCTGGCGAAGAAGAACGCCGCTGCCGCCCCCGCTGCTTCCACTGCGCCGGAAGCCGCTCCCTCCGCGTCCTAATTATCCCTATTTCCCTAGTTCCCTACTTCCCTCATTCCCCCCATTATTATGGCAGACGTCGCAGACGCACCGGTTCTCTCTGCAGGAGAGAAAGCGGTCATTGACGCCGTTGAAAAGCTGAACGTGGTCCAGCTGAATAACGTCGTGAAGTACATGGAAAAAGTGTACGGCATTTCCGCCGCCGCCCCCGTGGCCGTGGCCGCCGCTCCCGCCGCGGGAGGTGGTGAAGCCGCCGAGGAGAAATCCTCATTTGATGTGGAACTCACCGACGCCGGCGCGCAGAAGATCGCCGTGATCAAGGTGGTCCGCGAAATCACGGGTCTGGGTCTGGGTGAAGCCAAGGCCGCCGTGGACTCCGCCCCCAAGGTGCTCAAGGAGGGCGTGGCCAAGAAGGATGCCGACGAGATGAAGAAGAAGCTCGAGACGGCAGGAGCGAAGGTGACACTGAAGTAAACCTCGTCATCTGCAGACCGCAGCTTGGATCCGTTCCCGGCTGCGGTTTTGCGATGCGGAGAACCTTTGTCTTATGCCGCGGTTTTCGATAGACTCTCCCCGATGTCCTTCCAAGTACGCCGCGTCACAGAGGCGCGCAAGAAGTATCGTTTCCCGTGGGCGAAGCTGCCGCTCTTGATCGGCGTGCTGCGCCCGCTGTCGCGGTGGTACGCGAGCGCAAAAGCGCGCAAGGAGGAAAAAGCGCGCGCGTCACACCGCACGTTGCTGCTCAAGCGTTTCCTGCTCGTGCTCATCGCCGTGCTCTGCGCATTCCTGCTCTTCGCCGGTACGGTCAAGGCGCTCGTGGGCCTGCATGTCATTTCCATGCGCTCACTGGTCTCACTGACCGGAACGGAATTGCCGAAGGACGAAGCGGGTTTCACGAATATCCTTCTGCTCGGCGAGGGAAATGCCGATCATGACGGCAAGGACCTCACGGATACGATCATGGTGGTCAGTTTCGATCCGGCGCAGACGAAGAGCGCCGTCCTGCTCTCGCTCCCCCGCGACCTGTATCTCCTCAAAACGGATAAGATGGGCAAGGGACGCATCAACAGTCTCTACCGCGACTACAAAATTCTGCTCAAACGTCAGGGCATGAGTGAGCGGGAAGCCTCGCTGGAATCGATGAAAGAGCTGGGAACGACGATCGGCAGCGCTCTCCATCTGCAGATCCACCACGTGATCAAGGTGAATTTCACCGGCTTTGAGCAGGCCATTGATGCCATCGGCGGGATCGACGTCACTGTCCCCGAGGCCATCAACGACACTGAATATCCGGACGAGAATTACGGCTACGAGACGTTCTCCATCGCCGCCGGCCCTGCGCACCTGGACGGTAAAACCGCTCTCAAGTACGCCCGCAGCCGCCATACATCGAGCGACTTTGACCGTTCCGGTCGCCAGCAGCAGATCATCGTCGCCATCGGGGAGAAGGTGAAGAAGGATGGCCTCTACAAAAATCCCGCCACCATCACGGATCTGCTCAAGGTCTTCTCGGACAACGTCGTCATGACAATGACCGTGCGTGAGCTCATCGGGTTGGCCGGACTGGCGGAGGACCTCACGTCCGACCATGTCATCACCATGCAGCTGAATGACCGAAACGCCCTCTATGACAGCATCGTGGAACCCGGTGGTTTCCTCTACACGCCGCCACGCGACCAGTTTGACGGAGCATCCGTCCTGCTGCCGGTTTCCATTCCCGAATTCCCGGTGACCTGGAAACAGATCGATACGCTCTCTGCCCTCCTCTTCTACCGGCGCTCCCTCTACCTCGCCCGCCCGACGATCGCCGTTCTCAATGCAGGGGCGAAAACCGGTTTGGCGCGCAAGCTCGGGAACGAACTCACCCGCTATGGCTTCAACGTGCAGCGGATCGAGAACATCAACATTCCCAAGGCGGAACTCAGGAACGCGAACATGGGCAGCTACGTCTATGCGGAGAATCCGGAAGATGCAACCACAAAGAGTTTCTTCGCAGACCTCCTGCACCTGCCGATCGTCACCCATCCTGTGCCGCTCATCCCCGCCGAACAGACTTCGCAGATCGTCATCGTGCTCGACAGGGACTATGGCTTCAAACCGTTGCAGGACCTTCTTTCGACCGGACAATGACGATGGAAATTCCCCCGCCCGTCTCCGCTCCCCCCCCCTCCGGCGGAACAGGTGCCGGAGATGGAGGAATGAACCCGCGCACAATCATCGCGAAAGCCTGGGCGATCACCCTCAAGGAACGCCAGCTGCGGCGCTGGGGATTTGCATCGGCATTACTGGAAACGCTGCTCAACACCAAACTCCTGATCTATCAGACATGGTTTTTGATCAGCTTCATCGAAGGCAACCCCATCGGCTTCTTCGCCGACGTGGAGTGGCTGAGCGCGCATCTCTCGTTCGCGTGGGTGGCGACGATCGTCACCTTTTTCCTCATCCTGATATTCATCGAGTGGATCTTCCCCCACTTCGCCAAAGGCGCGATCATCGGTCTCGCGGCCAAATCCTACAAGAAAGAGGGGGTGAAGGGCGGCCTGGTGCTGGCGGTGTACAACTTCTTCCCGCTCTTCGCGATCCATGAATTCTTTTTCATCGGCAGCATCTCGACGGTCATCACATTGAGCTCGATCATGCTCCGGTACGCGCCGGAAATCGCGCCCTTCGGCATTTTCCTGCTGTGTATCTTCTTCATCGGCGCCAATATCCTGCGCTTCTTCTTCATCATGTCCGAAGAGGCCGTGGTCATCCGCAAGCTCGGCATCGGGGAAGCCATGAAGTCCAGTTTCAAGCTCGTGCTCAGTTATCTCGGCCATGTGGTCTTTCTGCTCATCCTCGGCTTTCTCATCAGTCTGCGTATCCTGGCAAATGTGCTCATGATCTTCCTGTTGCCCGCCCTCGTGATCGGTGTGGTCCTCCTCTTTTCGAGCTTCCTCCCTCTGGGCATCGCCATCACCATCGGTGCAGTGCTCGGCCTGATCATCCTGGGATTCGCCAGCTACCTCTTCGCCTACCTCGAGGTCTTCCGCCAGAACGTGTGGACGATCACGTATCTCGAATTGAGCAAACTGAAGGAGCTGGATGTGATTGAAAGTTAGTTGCTGGTAGCTCGTAGTTGGTAGTTGGGGACTGTTTACTCTTCCCGAACTACGAACTACCAGCTACGAGCTACCTCCCTGTACACTCACTCCGTGGCAACCACCGACACTCCTCTTCGATCGAACCTCTGGAAACTCTACGCCCTGAGCGCCATCGCGACGTTCGGCTTTGCCATGCCGATCGTGATTCCTTTCCAGCAGGAGCACGGACTCACCCTGCAACAGGCCTTTGCGCTGCAATCGATCTACTCGATCGTGCTGGTCATTCTCGAGGTGCCCTCCGGCTACATCGCCGACCGCTGGGGGCGGAGAAATACGATCCTCCTCGGCTCTTTCACGCTCTTCCTCGGGATGCTCAGCTACGCGGTGACCGGCGGTTTCTGGGGATTTGTGTTCGCAGAGACGCTCCTGGCAATCGGCTTTAGCTTCCACTCGGGCACCACCGAGGCACTCACCTATGACACACTGGACACACTGGGAGAGAAAAAACGCTACCTGAAGGTGAACGGACTGCAAGGATTCTTCGCGCTCGGGAGCAAGGCCGTCACCTCCCTGCTCGTCGGCAGTCTGGCTGCGGTGAGCCTGCGCCTGCCCTTCTGGGCCGATGTCTGCCTGTTCGGATCAGCGACCATCCTCTCCTTCACGCTGGTGGAACCGGACCGCGTCGTTATGAAGGAAACACAGCATCTCAAAGCCATGGGAAAGATCTTTTTGCATGCGCTTGTGCACAACAAAATCCTCCAATCGACGATCCTGCTCTTCACCGTGGTCGCCGCCATCGATATTCAGATGTTCTGGCTGTTGCAAAGCTACCAGCTGGAAATCGGCCTGCCCATGACGTTCTTCGGCATCGCGAACGCGGCCATGTGCCTGCTGGGGGCATTGGCTTACAAGGAATCGCATCGCTTTGCAAAGCGCTCCGAACGGTTGGGAACGCTCTTTGCCATCGCCTTTGTGCTCATTGCCACCAGTTTTGCCTTGAGCGCCGTCTCCGCCCTGTGGGGACTGGCGTTCTTCGTATTGGAGGGAATGATGTTCGGTCTCTTCGATCCGATTGCGAGCAACATCATCAACCACCAGACCACTTCCGACGTGCGCGCCACGGTGCTCTCGATCCGCTCGTTCGCCGCACGGATCCTGTTCGCCGCACTCACGCCATTCCTCGGGTATATGGCCGATGCTTATTCGCTCTCCGTGGCCTTCCTGCTCACAGGGGCCGTCGGCATCACGGCGCTGGCCGTCACGTTCATGATGATACGAAGAGTCCGCGCCTAGATTGGATACTCCGCCAGAAGAAAATCCCCGATCACCGTAAAACCCAGCTTCGCATAGAGAGCCTGGGCCGCTGTGTTTTTCGCCTCCGTGAACAGGACAACTGCATCCTTCCCCTCCACAAAACTTTGCGCACAGAGCGCGCTCATACACCCCGCCGCGTACCCCCGCCGACGAAATCTGGCATCGGTAATGACGCCGACGACTTGGGTAAAGCGGCGGGAATCTACCCCTGCTGTCGCCGTGGCGGCGATGTGCCCGTCTTCTTCCACGACAAAAGCTCTTTCAAGCGTAATCCTGCTTCGCTCCAACGCCGTAATGGGGATATCGCCGGTCCTGTCATGGAGATCCCGCTGCAGGAGCACCAGTGCATCGCGATCCTCCTCCCGCGCTCTTCGCGCAGCGGACCCGAAGGGATGAAATACCTGCCGCTTGAGCTCCAGAAACAGAGAAACATGCTGCACACGGGGAATCAGACCCTGCTCCTTCAATCGCATCACAATAAGATCCGCATAGGGCTGGACAGCAGGAACGGATTCTATGTGCACCTTCGCGTCAAGTGCCGCATCGACAATGGAAGGAATATCCGCCGCCTCCCCCGTCGCCACGAAAGAGCCCCATCGCCCGAACCACGCCGCAACCGCGCGCAGAGTAAGCCCATCGAATGATCCGAAGTACCGATTGTCCGAGAACGCCGCAGGGGACTCCGTATTTCCGATGAGAAACAGGTTCTCACGTTCTCTCCGGTACGCCAGATCCAGGATCGCCTGCCGGTCGGCTGCAGTGAGCTCACGAACCATAGCGAAATGTTAGCAACAAAAACCAAGATAGAAACTGAACAACCCACAACAAACAAAATCCCGGAAACGCGCCTATGTGGCGGCGATAGCGGAGGGAGGTCTCAAGGCGCAGCGCTTTCTTTCGTCCTTTCTTTGTCGCGCCTGACAAAGAAAGGACAGATTCTAGTCTTTCCGTCTACTTGATCGAAGACGATCGTACACCTATGATGGTGGACGTTCGTCCCCCAAATTTTATGACGCTCACTCCCCACCAGCGCACCGTGCTCAATTACATCCGCGAATTTCAGACGAAGCGCGGGTACTCCCCCTCTCTCGCTGATCTCGCACTCGCATTCGGCGTGCGGAGCAAGAATGCCATCGCCAAGGTGGTGAATGCGCTCCTTCGGGAAAAACAATTGGAGAAGGACCCCAAGGGCCGCATCAAGATTCTGGAAATGTCCGAAGCGCACGAGCGTCCGCAGCCGATGGTGCTCCCTCTCTTCGGGCCCATTGCGGCCGGCTTTGCCACGGCGGCGGAGGAACAGGCGGAAGAGATGGTGGATCTGGAGGGGTTCCTCGTTCGCGACCGCGCACGCACATTTCTGCTGCGTGTGAAAGGTGACAGTATGATCAATGCCGGAATTCAGGAGGGCGACATCGTCATCGTCGAGCGCGGCAAGGAACCGAAAGTGAATGAAATCGTCGTGGGTGTTCTCGACGGGGAATTTACCCTGAAGCGTCTGAAAAAAGATAAAGGGAAGTTCTACCTGCAGGCGGAAAACTCCGCCTATCCCGACATGTACGCCGTGGAAGATCTGCAGGTAGCGGGCGTTGTGCGCGGGGTGATGAGAAAGTATTAAGCAGAATGCAGTAAGCAGTAAGCATATGAATACGATGTGCCAGTCACCGGCCAAAATTCAGTCGTTTTTGGATTTGCGTGCATGGCAAGAGGCTCACAAATTAGTGCTCTTGGTCTACACAGCAACCAAGGTATTCCCCAAAGAAGAAATCTTCTGTCTTGTGTCACAATTGCGCCGAGCGGTCATTTCTATCACCTCTAACATCGCTGAGGGATTCAGTAGGCAATTCCCGAAAGAGAAAATCCAATTTTGCTATCAGGCACTCTCATCACTGACAGAAGTGCAGAATCAAATAATCGCATCGAGAGACATTGGGTATCTTACAGATGAGTCGTATTCAAAAATTTTTGATCAAACAACAATAGTAAGCAAAATTCTCAATGGTCTCATCAAAAAAGTGCGGGAGGATTTGAACTGACGCGTACTGCGTACTGCTTTCTGCTTACTGCAATGTACTGTCATGTCGATGCTGACGCTTTCTTCGCTTCCGTCCTCCAGCGCAAAGATCCGCGTCTCCGCGGCAAGCCATTACTCGCTCTCGGAGCCGGGGGCGGCATCGTGATCGCGGCCAGCTATCCGGCGAAGAGAAAAGGCGTGAAGACCGGCATGCGCCTGCAGGATGCAAAGAAGCTCTGCCCGGATGCGATCGCGCTCCTCTCGGACTTCACCGAAGCCTGCAGGGCATCGGAGCAGATCGAGACGATTCTCCAAGCGCAAACAGCGGCGGTGGAACAAATGTCCGTAGACGAGTGGTTCCTCGACCTGCGGGAACTCGTGGGCGGGATCCCTGCGGACCTCGCGCTCTGGGCTAAGAATGTGCAGCACACCATTTCCTCATCCGTGGGCATCGGCATGTCCGTAGGCATCGCGGAAACGAAACTGCTCGCCAAGATGGCGAGTGAATACCGAAAACCCGCCGGGATCACGATCGTAGTGGAAAAATCCCTGCATACTGCGTACTGCATACTGCGTACTGCCTTCCTGAAAGACCGGCCTGTAGCATCAATTCCGGGCATCGGACGCGCCCGACAGGTCCATGCCGCCTCCCTGAATTGGCAAACAGCCCTCGATTTTGCATGCACAGAGGAAAAGACATTCGTTCACCTCTTCGGCCGGCCCGGGAAGGACCTGCAGCAGGAGCTGAGGGGCATTCCGGTGGCATCCGTCGTGCGCGAAAGCGCCCCTCCCAAGTCCGTCTCACGCGGAAGGAGCTTTCGTTGCACGCGGGAACGCGCGGATGTCTTCAGCATGGTCGTGCGGCACGTGAGCGTGTGTACGCTCCGCATGCGCGAGCAGCACCTCGCGTGCCGGCACCTGACGCTCTGGGTGCGGGATGCCGCGTTTCGGTACGCCGACGCGCATGTGCGCCTGCCGCGACCGATGGATACGGAAGACACACTTCTCCCCTACGTGCGGCACTGTTTCGCGCGTCTGTGGAAACACATGAACGGCTGCACGCAGGCGGGCGTCGCTCTCTGCAATCTGCTGCCCGCGGGTCCCGCGCAGTACTCGCTCTTCGAAGAGCCGGAGAACGCCGACCGTTCCGAGAGCGTGCAGAAAACACTCGATACGGTCCGCGCGCGCTTCGGACGAGACAGCATCATGCGGGCAACAGGCCTGCAGCGAAAATCCTCCCGTTCGTCTCTTCCCAACACATTCGGCCACATCGGCACAACAAGGGATTAGGGATTGGGAATGAGTGTATTGGGCACTGAAAAAAGCTATTCCTTGTCCCTAATCCCCAATATACCAATCCCTAATCCCTCAATGCTTTCAGCCTCTCCTCGATCTTCTTCAATTTCTCTTCCCCATCTTTGAGCTTCTGTTGCTCCGTCTCGATCACTTCCGTCTTGGCGCGCGCGAGGAACTGTTCATTCCCGAGCTTGGCGCGGACGCCTGAGAGGAATTTTTCGAGTTGCGCACGTTCGGACTCGAGGTTGGCTTTCACCTTTACAAGATCCACCACTCCTTCGAGCGAAAGATGTATATCCGCCCAATTAAGAAAGGTGCTCACGATGCCATGACGGTGTGTGGGAGATTCGGCAGTAACCGTAAGTTCGCTCACATTCGCAAGGCGCAATACATGCGATTGATGCTCTTCAAGAAATTTTCCAAAGCGAGTAGCACGCACTGTGACAGGCACCTTCGCTTCCGGAACCACGCCATACTCTGCACGAAGACTGCGAATGGCGGTAATGACACTGATAAGCAACTGCAATTGTCCCTCAGCCTCACGATCAATCAGCTTCTTCTCTGCAAGAGGCCACGGCTCACGGATGAGTTGACCGCTCCCTTTCGGCGCGATAGAAGCCCAGATTTCCTCCGTCACGAAGGGGCAGTAGGGGTGGAGAAGGTGAACGATTGTTCTTAAGCCCTGCACGAGCACAGCGGGATTACTCTCGCCTTTGGAAAGCTCCAAATACCAATCGCAGAAGAAGTCCCAGACGAAGCTGTAGAGCCGCTCTCCGGTCTCGCTCAGACGGTACGTTGCAAGCCCGTCCGTCACATCAGCGATCAATTCCTGTAGAGCAGAGAGTAGCGCCCGATCCGCCACTGAAAGATTCCCTACGCCCGACGCCCTATCCCCTACGCCCTTCGGATCCACTCCCGCCTTCTCACACTGCATGAGCACGAAGCGCGACGCGTTCCAGAGCTTGTTGATGAAATTGCGATAGCCAGCGATCTTCTCTTCGTAGAGCCTGAAATCGTTGCCCGGGCTCTGTCCGACGATCATGGAAAGCCGCAGCGCATCGGCACCGTACTTCGGGATGATCTCCAGCGGATCAATGCAGGTAGAGGGATCGGACTTGCTCATCTTCTTGCCGTCGCGGGTGCGCACAAGCCCGTGGAGGTAGACGTGCTTGAACGGGATCTGTCCCGTGGTATACGTGGTCATGAGAATCATGCGCGCCACCCAGAAGAACAGGATGTCGTAACCCGTTTCCATGACGGTCGTCGGATGGAATTTCTGGAAATCGGGGCTCCGATCGAGAAGCTCTCGGAGCGTCAGGGACTTGTCCTGAGCTTGCGAAGGATCGATGAGCGTGGACCACGTCCAAAGCCCCGAGGAGAACCATGTATCCAATGTATCGGGATCTTGGACCACGGGACCGCCGCACTTCGGGCACTGCGCCAATGACTGTCCTGAAACGATAATTCCCCCCTGTCCTAATCCCGAATCCCTCATCCCTTCTGCGGCCGGAGTGCCGTGATCCACACACTTCGGACAATAATAAACAGGAATCCGGTGCCCCCACCAGATCTGGCGGCTGACGCACCAATCGCGCAAATTATCGATCCAGTGGAAGTACGTCTTCTCGAAACGCTCCGGAATGATGCGGATATCCTTGGAACGAATCACGTCCTGCATCACCTGTTTCAGGCTCATCTTTTTTTTCTTTTTACCCGCCGTAGCCTTGGCGGAGGCGGGCCACTCCACTACTTGCTTATTGACGTCAATGAACCACTGCTCCTTGATCTGCGGCTCCACAATGCCCTTGCCGCGATAACTCACGGCAATGCGGTGCACGTAATTCTCATCCACCTTCACGAGAAGCCCCTTCTCCTTGAGCTTTTCCACCACCCTGGAACGCGCTTCTTCGATGGGTAATCCGGAAAATTCACCGGCAACATCGAGCAGACGGCCATCGAACCCGATGATCTGTTCCCGCTTCAGCCCACGCCGCTCGGCCAGATCAAAATCCGTCATATCGTGCCACGGCGTGATCGTCATGCAGCCCGTGCCGAACGTGGGATCAATGGCCTTGTCATCTTTGATCACGGTCGCCGTGATCCTGCCGTTGATCCACTCGCACTCGAACGTATCACCGTCTTTGTACTGCTTGTAGCGCTCATCATCGGGATGCATCACCACATACTTGTCACCGAATTTGGTCTCGGGACGCGCCGTAGAGATCTGGAACGGACCGTGCTGGAAGGTGTAGTACGGCGCCTTCTCCTCCACGTATTCGATCTCATCATCCGACACCGTCGTTTGCATCTTGGGATCCCAGTTCACGATGCGCTGGCCGCGGTAGATGAGCCCGTCTGCGTACATCTTTTTGAAGACCTCGTTCACGCACCGGTTGAGCGAGGCATCCAGCGTGTAGCGCTCGCGGCTCCAGTCGCAGCTGGCGCCCATCTTGCGCACCTGCGAGCGGATGACCCCGCGGCTTATGTCGACAAATTCCGCGATCTTGGCCACAAGCTTCTCGCGCCCGTAGTGCGCACGCGGGTCTTTGATCTTCTCCTCTTTCTGGATCTTTTTGATCACCACGCTCTCGGTGGCGATGGCCGCGTGATCCGTGCCGGGAACCCACAACGCCTCCTTGCCCTGCATGCGCGCAAAACGCGTGAAGATATCCTCCAGCGCCAGCATCACGGCATGGCCCAGATGCAGCTGCCCTGTCGCATTGGGCGGCGGCATGCTGATCACGAAGGGTTCTTTCTTGCTCTTCGCATCGGCCATGAAGGCCCCGCTCTCTTCCCACAGAGCGTAAATCTTATCTTCACAAGCCTTGGGGTCATATGCTTTCGGGAGCATTGTCTGAGAGTGTACTACAGGGAATGACAGATTTGACACAAAGAACTCCGGTATCTATAACAGGATTAGTTGGATTCCCCAGCGGATCCGACATCTCGTCCTTTGGGGCCGGAATGGTTCTGGCTCCCGGTCACCACTGGTTTCCTCTAACGTTTTGCCCCACGGGTAAGACAGGAGGGTATTCCCATGAAGCGTCAACGCTTCCTCGGCCGTTTCGACTTCAAGATGATGGCCAACAACAAGGCGATGAAGAAGGCCAAGAAGAACGAAGCGGCCCAAGCGTTGCTCTAGCGCACCAAGAGCCGCGCTGAGTGACTGAGTTACGACGCTACGACGAGAAAGACCGGCATTTCACATTTTGTGGGATGCCGGTCTAAATAAAGACATGAGCAATCTGCAGGAGAAGAAAAACAGGAAACCCTGCTTGACTGAATAAAATAATACTATAAAACATACCTGACCAGTTTCCGCTCTTTGTCGAGCAGCCACAGGGCTGCAAGGAGGGTCGATGCGCAAGCACCGTTGTTCTCTCAATCGGGTCTTGCTGCACTAGAGCTCTGCTCTGGTGCCCAATGCCCATCGTCGATGAGATTGCGTTTCTGGTTACTAGGGGATGTGTGCTTAACCGCTGCATCCCCGTTTTTTGTGTTCACACGAATAAAAAAATGACCGGCCCGCTTACGCGGAATCGGTCATTCGAAGGTGGAAAGAACGATTGTTCCGACGTATCCGCGCAAGGCGGAAGGAATCAGAAGCGGTGAATGTATACCGAAGCGAAGAAGTGAATGCAAGAAAAACCGGTAAGAAATGCCGGCGAAGAGCGTCTTGTACTATACTGAAGGCACACATGGAACAGAAAAGAAGTCCAAACACGCGGCCGGAATCAGTGCGGGAGCGGCGACTCACCGCCCTCTTCAAAGAAGTGGGCAGCAATCTCACGTCATGGGGAAAAGACACAGCCGACCGTTACATCGCAGGTCCTGTGGAACAGCAAAATCCCGTCAAAGCCGTGATGGGTTCGGTGATGGCCGTTGCCAGCGCGATTCTGGAGGCACCCGATGCCGCAGTGGCCGGTGCATTCGATAATCCCGTGAAATACGAAGGTCGTACGGGCCTGCGCACCACACGCGATGTGGGGCAGTTTGCGAAGAATGTCGTCACGCTTCACCCGATTCGGGCCGTCACGGACGCATGGCGCGTCGCCACGACAGATATTCCCTTAGACCTCGGCGATGCAGTGGGAGGATTTACAGGACACACGCGCACTCGTGCCGCAGATGTGCTCGCAACCGCCGCTTGACTGCATGCGCTCACTGAATGAAACAGCACTGGCCGCCGAAACCGGTTTCAACACGCACGCGCTGGTGACCCTGGGCATTGCCGCCATCGCCGTGTGGGTCGGATGGAAAATCTTTAGGCTCAAGACTAGTTAAGAGGATGTTTTCGAAAGAGGGACAGTAAGAGATTATACAGGTTTTCGTGACGATGATTAAATCTGAATTCGCATTCTTTCAAGTGAAGGTAGAACGTCTGTTTATG